>PMYL01000050.1 GCA_003170825.1 Acidobacteriaceae bacterium | reverse complement strand
GGTGGGGGTGGGGGCGGCGTTGAAGGTGCCCAAATCCCTTTATTCGCAGAGCGCGCCTCTTCCTGTGCTGCAATTTCATCTGCCGTTGCCTTATTAGTAAAATTCAGTTTTGCATACCCATTGCGTAGGAGTATTTCGCGAAATGCGCCCGAGTAGTAGAAGGAATTATAAACATCAGTGTTCCCTTTAATTCCGTCCCAAATTGTCATATCTGAGACGTCGATTGTATGTGTGCCGCCAGAATCGTATACCTCGTAGATAAGTTGGCCCCCGCTTATAGTGCGGACAATGTATGCGTGCGTTTGCCCCTCAGTGGAGGTTGTAATAGTCAGCAACATACCCCAAAGAAGAAATGTATGGCACCAGGGCTTCGTAGAGAGCTGAAGGAAATACCTCTGAATTCCTGTTTGAGCTGGCAGTGTATTTGACCGTGTCGATTTGTTTAGCATACCGCCTTCTCCACTCACATATCAGACTGTTTGCCAGTGTGCTTAAGATCGTCGGCGGGTGGCCCAGATCCCATAAAGGCTCCAAAGCTAGAAATCTTGGTGCCCTAGGTCCCGCTTTTGGAGCCTGAGAAACCTCAGTCCTCAACATGCCAGTTCGAAACCAGACCATGTCTCATCAGACCAGGACTTCGTCCCGAACGAAATGGAGACGGATGATCTTCGGCGACTGCATCGTTTCGTCGAAGTAGTAGTGGACGGCGTCCTTGACCATCGCGCACAACTCTTCCAGAGTCTCCCTTTGGGTATGGATGCCGTACCCCTGGGCGGCAGCCGTGTAGCCGCCGTCCGCCTCGTCCTCGCGCACCTCAAAGATGATCTCGCTCATCGAAGCAAGCCCCTTCCGCCTGGATAAATGCTACACCGCCCTTTTGCCCACGACAAGCCGTCTGGCGCGCCCGGCTCAATGTGGAATGATGTAAGGGATGCGGACGGCAATCATTGGCGGAGGGATAGCGGGGCTGGCGGCTGCCTATGAGCTGGAGCAGGCGCGCGCGGCGGGCGCTTCTATCGAGTACACGCTCTTTGAGGCGCGGGAGCGGCTGGGCGGCTGCTTGGCTTCGGAAATCGTGGGCGGCACGGTGCTGGAGCGGGGACCGGATTCGTTTTTGAGCGAGAAGCCGGCGGCGACGGAGTTGTGCCGCGAGCTGGGACTCGCGGGCGAACTGATCCCCTCGAACGACGCGGCGCGGAAGACCTATATCGTGGTGAAAAACCGGCTGGTGGCGCTTCCGGACGGGCTGATGTTCCTGGTGCCGACGAAGCTGATTCCGACGGCGCTGACACGGCTGTTCAGCCTGACTACTAAATTGCGGATGGGGCTGGAGCTGCTGCATCCCCCACGCCCCAGCGGCCACGACGAGTCGGTGGCCGCGCTCGTTGAGCGCCACTTTGGCCGCGAGGTCGTCGAGAGGCTGGCCGATCCGCTGCTGAGCGGCATCTTTGGCGGGGACGCGGCGCAACTGAGCGCGCGGACGGTGCTGCCGCGGCTGGTGGAGATGGAGAGCGAGTACGGTTCGCTCACCCGCGGCATGTTGGCGGCGCACCGGCAGATGCGGGCCAGGGCCAAGGCTGCCGCAAAGAAGAATGGGGCGGCGAACGGCAATGGCCACGGGCAGGCCGGCGGCAACTCACGGGCAGGGTCTGGGGCGCGGTCGATCTTCACGTCGCTGCGGGGCGGGATGCAGCAGTTGATCGACACACTTGCCGCGCGGCTTGATCCGGCCAGCGTGCGGCTGGCCACGCCGGTGAGCGGGCTGGCGAAGGTGGATGGCGGCTGGAGGGTGGAAGCCGGGGCCCCCACGTCCGCCGCGGCGGATTCGTCCGTGGGGTGCGAAGCCGGCGGGAACGCGGAGATGTACGACGCGGTGATTGTGGCCTCGCCCGCCTGGGCCGCGGGGACGCTGCTGGGGCCGGTGGACGCGGAGTTGGGCGAGGAGCTGGGCGCGATTCCCTACTCCTCTTCGATCACCGTCAATTTGATCTACGACGAGGCCAAACTGGGCCGGCTGCCGGATGGATTCGGCTTCCTGGTTCCGGCCGTGGAAGGCCGCGCCATGCTGGCCTGCACGTTTGTCCATCGCAAGTTTCTGGGGCGCACGCCGCCGGGAAAAGCGGTGCTGCGGGCCTTTCTGGGCGGGATGAAGAACGAGGCGCTGCTGACCGAGACGGACGCGGCGCTGGTGGCCACCGTGCGGCGGGAGCTGGGGGAGATTCTGGGCGAGGATGTGGTGGGCATCGGAGTTGAGCCGGAACATGCGCGGGTTTCGCGCTGGCGGCGGGCCATGGCGCAGTACGCGGTGGGCCACCAGGAGCGGATGGAGCGGATTGCGGCGCGGGTCGCTGCCCTGCCGGGACTTCGGCTGGCCGGCAACGCCTACGACGGCATCGGCATTCCCGACTGCATCCGCCTGGGACGGCGGGCGGCGAAAGAGCTTCTAGCTTCTAGCTCCTAGAAGCCGCCCCTATCTTGGCGCCACCGGCGGCACAACGGCCCGCTCACTGTGGGAACAGGGTCTCGCCGCACATGCCCTTACATCCCCCCCTTGCCCAGCAAAACGCCGATGCCGTAAGTCACCGCGCCCTCGAGCGCGCCGACGACCGTCATCTCCAGGCCGGAGGACCACCAGGAGCGGACGGTGATGAGGGACTTGGCGGCGCCGACGGCGAAGTGGGCGGCCAGGGAGATGACGGCGGCGGCGATGACGGCCTCGATGCCGCTCAAAAAGAAGAAGGGGATGATGGGGATGGCGGCGCCGACGGCGGTGGAAAGCGCGCCGGAGCTGGCCGAGACCAGGGGGTTGGAGAGCGCTTCCTCAGAGGAGCCGAGGCGCTCGCCGGCCAGGGCGCGGAGCAACTGCTCGGGATCGCTGGCGATGTGGTTGACCATGTTATGGGCGTCGTCCTCGGGCAGGCCCTTGACCTGGTAGTAGAGGGAGAGAAGTTCGCGGGCCTCGGGGCCGTTCATCTGGATGGCTTCGCGCTCGCGGATGATCTCGGCGTGGTAGATTTCGCGCTCGCTCTTGGCGGCCAGATACGCGCCTGAACCCATGCTGAGGGCAGAGGCGATGAGGCCGGAGAGGCCGGCAAGGAGCACGTATTTGCTGTCGCCGGCGGTGGCGCCGGAGACGCCGGAGACGATGCCGAAGATGGCGCCCAGGCCGTCGTTAACGCCGTAGATGGCGTCGCCGATCCAGGCCCCCGGCTGCTTGCGGCCCTGAGAGCGCTTGGCCAGCATCTCTTCGAGAACGGCCTGGGCGTCGATCCTGTGAGTGCCGGCGGGAGCGGTGTAGTGGCCGCGCAGCAGCGATCCCAGCTCCCGGTAGTGGTCCTTTTCGTCTTCAATGACATGTTCGAGGATGGCGATGGAGTCCTCGTCGCCGAGGGACTTCAGTTGCTCGCCGTAGCTGGCGATTGCGCGGCTCTCTTCGATCTCCAGCCGGCGGAGGGCCATGCGGATGCCGCCGGCGCGGCTGGCCAGCGTGTCGGCCTCGCCGTGTGGGCGGCCGGTCCAAACGGGCGCGGGTTGACCCAGTTCCTCGATGCGGCCGGACCAGAGAGCGGCGTGCTCCCACTCGGCGCCGGCCAGATGGCGCAGCACCTGGGCGCGGACCGGGTCGGTGTCCCGTTCGGCCAGGGCCAGGTAGGTCAGGTGGCCCTCCATCTCGGCTTGCCAGTTGCCCTCGAGTGCTGCCAGGACCTTCTTCAGCTTGGCGGGGCTCAATGTTGCAATTGCCACGTGTCTCTCCTGACGTTCTTCTGAGGATACGGCATTTTTGCCCGATCCGGCAGCCCCTGGCCCGGTGGGATGCGGGAAGGGAATTGGCGCGGGGTGAGAATGCGGGCGCGGAGATGCGGGGTTCCGGCGGAGGCCTTCTGCTCAACCGTTTTGGGGTAGTGGTGCAGTTTGAAGCTCCAGAGTTGGCCCTGGAGCCGGCCCGCGCCCTTGCGCCTCTTCTGAGAGCCTGACATCATGAATGGAACAAGATGCCGGAACTCGTACAGATCGGTTTTCAGCCGTCGAAGCCTGCCATCGCTGGCGCTCCGAAGCCGCGCGCTTCAGTGCTTTGGATACAGGGTGTCACGCTGGCATGGATGCTTGTGGAATTCGGCGTCTCTGCATATGCGGCTGTAACGGCTCACAGCCCTGCGATGTTGGCCTTTGGCTCCGACAGCCTGGTAGAGCTCCTGTCCGCTACTGTTGTGCTCTTGCAGTGGATTCCGAGCATGTCTATCTCGGAACGGAGGGCAAGCCGAATAGCCGGAGCTCTGCTTTTTGTGCTCGCCTTCGTGGTTGCAGCGATTGCTGTTGCGTCATTGGCTCTGCGGTTGCGGCCTGCAACGAGTTACGCGGGCATAGCAATCACCATCGCGGCGCTGATCGCAATGCCTGTTCTAGCCTTCCTCAAGCGCCGTGAGGCTCGTCGCAGTAAGAATGCAGCCTTGGCCGCCGATGCAGTGCAATCCGCTACTTGCGCGTATCTTGCGCTCATCGCGCTGGCTGGCCTCGCTATCAATGCAGCATTCCATGTCGCATGGTTCGATTCGGTTGCCGCTTTGGTGGCTGTTCCCATCCTTCTGAAGGAGGGCAGATCGGCTTGGCAAGGTCATGCCTGCGGATGTTGCTGAGAGCCTGATTTTCAAACTGCACCACTACCCGTTTTGGCAGTCACTTCCCCAGCGCGGGGTTTTTCGTATAGTGTTGTGTGCAGCAAAAAAGCCGGGATTCCGGGGCCAGGGTAAACCAACCAGGGTATACCGGCGGCCGTCCTGGGAACGGTCTTTGGGCCAGGACGCAGGAAAACGCCCGAACCGGGCGAGAATTTTTTGAGGAAGCGGGGAAAAACCTTCTATGGCAACGCAACAAAAACAATCGGCGGCTCTGACGTCGCCTGGGTACCTTTTGCCGTTTATCACGGTCACCGCGCTGTTCTTCATCTTCGGGTTCATCACTAACCTGAACATGGCGCTGGTGCCCCACCTGCGGTCGATCTTCGATCTGCCCTACGCGTGGGCGATGCTGGCCGAGTCGGCGTTTTTCCTGGCCTACCTGGTCTTCTCCGCGCCGACTTCCAAACTGATTGAGCTTATTGGATACAAGCGGACGATGGTGGTTTCGCTGTTTATCCAGGTGATTGGCTGCCTGTTGTTCGTTCCCGCGGCCAAGCTGGTCAGTTTTCCGCTCTTCCTGACCGCGGTTTTTGTGGTGGGAGCGGGCGTTACCGCCTTGCAGACCTCGGCGAACCCGTATGTGTCCATCCTGGGACCCGAGCATAGCGCGCCCGTCCGGCTGACGCTGGCGCAGGCCTTCAACTCCATCGGTGGCACCATCGCCCCGCTGGTTGCCGGCGCGTATATCCTCACCGATTCCACCAAGCTGACCAAGGCCGCCATTGCCGACACGGTGCGGCTGCCCTATATCTTCATCGCCGCCGGGCTGCTGATTCTGGGGCTTGCGGTGGCGTTTTCCCACCTGCCTGCGGTTACCCGGACCCAGTCCTTCCGCCCCGGCAAAGAAGGCGATGGGGTGTTGGGCCTCAGCATCTGGAGCTACAAACACACGGTGCTGGGCGCCCTGGGCATCTTCTTCTATGTGGGCGTGGAAGTGGGTCTGGCGTCGATTGCGGTCGACTACTTCAAGAGCCAGGGGATGAGCACCGCCAAGACC
Source organism: Acidobacteriaceae bacterium (assembly GCA_003170825.1). GTDB lineage: Bacteria > Acidobacteriota > Terriglobia > Terriglobales > Acidobacteriaceae > Telmatobacter. The sequence goes on along the minus strand of PMYL01000050.1, from coordinate 98,450 downwards.
GCATCCTTCCTGGTCTCGCTTTACTGGTTCGGCGCGCTGATTGGGCGCTTGCTCGGGTCCTGGATTCTGACCAAGGTCAAGTCCGGCAAGCTGCTGGGCATCTTCGGCTTTGCCGCCGCCGCGCTGATCGCGGTGTCGATGTTCACATCCGGATGGGTCGCCATCTGGACCCTGGTGCTGTGCGGGTTCTTCAACTCCATCATGTTCCCCAACATCTTTACGCTGGGCATTGCCGGGTTGGGACCGATGACCAGCAAGGGATCCGGGCTGATCATGACCGCGGTTGTGGGCGGGGCGGTGATTCCCTATCTTTTGGGCAAGCTGGCCGACCATGTAGGAATTCAGCACTCGTTCATTCTTCCGGTCATTTGCTACCTCTTCATCGCCTGGTACGGGCTGTGGGGATCCAAACCTACGCGGACTGTGACGGCGTAGGCTGGATGGTTGCACATTGAAGGCCCTTCGGCGCAAGCCGGAGGGCCTTCGCATCCTGCGCATACGAATGACTCCCAAACCAAAGTCGGGCTTGCAGCGGTTGTTTCTGGCCGGCATAGTGGCGTTTGCCGTGCTGCTCTTGTTGTTGCGGCTGTTTGTTTTCGTGCATGGGCATGGGCGGCGAGGGTTTTGAGCCCGGATTTCCATAGTGGAGCCGGACAAGTTGCCCTGCTGATGGATGAAACAGCGGTATTCATAAGGAGATTCCTATAAAAAATGAATATGGCGAGCAATTACGGTATATGAATTAAGCCGTTTGAAAAACGGAACGGATTTGTCTATCAAGTTGACCGGCTTCCCACCGATCGTCTCAACCTAAAGGAGGTCTCACAATGTCCCCCACAGATACGCGGACCGAGTTTGTTCACGATGAGCAAGAGTTCCTGCAGGAATCCCCCTGCCCTTTGATCGCTACGAGCCTGAAGGGCACGTACGCTAACCCGGCGCCTTCGAATTCGAAGCGGTCGAACAGAGTGAAGTTTTACGCGATCCTTGCGGTCCTGGTGTTGAGCGTTTTTTCGATAGGGACGCGCAAGGCGGCGGCGCAAGACGTCAAGGAGCAGCCTAAGGCGCAGGCGGCCGAAACGCGGAAGCCGACCGCCGTGGAACTGGAGAACTGGCGCAAGACGATTCTGAAGACTCGGCGCCCCGCGAACGACAAGTGCTTTACCGCCAACTATCCGGACAAAGAGTGGAGCGAGATTCCCTGCGTAACGCCGCCGAACAAATTGTATCCTCCCAGGAGTGGGTCGCGAGCCCTGCTGGTAGGCCAAGGTCAGTATGATTTCTCAGCCATCACAGCATCCGGCACCATCACCGAGACGGAAGGCTCGTTTGACTCCACTTCCAACATCATGAACGAGTGCGCAGTACCGTGCACGATCACGACCACGGGTATTGTCTGTCCCACTAGCCCGTCCTGCGTCGGCAGTATAGACACAAATGCCTACTCTCTGCAGTTGAACTCCAAGCCCTTCTACGGTACCAGCGCATGCAGCGGCTCACCCAACGGCACTACGCCACCGAACGGATGCTCGGGTTGGGAGCAGTTCGTCTACTCCTCAACCGGAACCGGGTTCATCCAGTACTGGCTGGAGCAGTGGGGACCGCCCGGTGCGACCTGTCCGGCGCCCCATGGAACAGGCTGCGTGAACGGATCCGTCAACTCCACCGGATGGTGTGAACAAGCCCTCTACGGTCAGACGTATTGCGTGGTAAACGCCGTGCATGGCGTACCGTCGATCTCTGAGCCGATTGCGAATATCGGTGATTTCAAAGTCACCGCCTATGCGGCTACTGGCCCAGGCACAACGGATTCACTGGCGGTTACGGTCTCGGGTGGTATGCCCGTTACGGCGCCAGGCAACAACTATTTCCCCGACCTGGGCAGTACTTGGAGGGAAGCCGAGTTCAACGTCTTTGGCGATGGTGGCGGAGATCAGGCGGTCTTCAACAGCCCTTCGTCGCTTACGGTGCGCATCGGCGAGCTCAGCGGTACCACTGCTGGACCCACCTGCGATGAAACAAGCTTCACCGGCGAATCAAACAACATGACCCTGAACAACGTTGCGCCATCGGCAGTAATGGGTTCGATGCCGGCGCTGGTCTTTACCGAGGTCAATCCCCCTCCTGCCGGCGCTCCGGCCTCCTGCGCGGACGCAACCAGCATTGGCGACACTCATCTGACTACGTTCGACGGATTGTATTACGACTTCCAGGCGACAGGCGACTTTGTGCTGATGCAGAATGGGCCGGATTTTGAGGTGCAAACCAGGCAGAGGACTGGGCCGCCGCAGTACCCGAACACGGCAGTCAACAAGGCGGTTGCCACGCGGATGGGCAGTTCGCGCGTGGCCATCTACATTGAGCCGATACGCCTTGTGATCGACGGCGTCCCTGCCGCTCTGGCCGATGGCAAGACCATCAATCTCTCCACCGGCGTGCAGATCACACGGCATGGCGATACGTACACGGTTTCGGCCAGCAACGGCAACCGTGTGACCGCCGAGTTGCAACCCGAGTGGATCAATGTGACAGTGGGCCTGGGGCGTGCGCCGGCAAACGAGACGCGCGGTCTGCTGGGCGATCCAAGGGGCAACGCGCAGGTGCTTGCGACGGCATACGGGGCGGTGCTGAAGGAGCCGGTATCGTTCTACGATCTCTACCACCCCTACGCGGATAGTTGGCGGGTGCAACCGAAGGAGTCGCTGTTCACCGAGCCGACGACAATCCGGGGCGGCATTCCAAAGGATCTGTTTTTTGCGAACGATCTCGAACGCCAGGTGGCGGACCGCGCGCTTGAGATTTGCAGGGCGGAGGGCGTTACCGTGAAGGATTTGCTGGAATCGTGCGTGCTCGACACCGCGGTAATGCACAATGAGGCGGCCGCGAAGGTCTTCGTCCTTGCCCGTCGACCTCTCCACATCATCAGGCCGGTCTTGCGTCTGACCCTCGCCCGTTGAGCCGGCGAGTGCTGCCCGCCGGCTCACCATCTCCTGCTTGAGGCACGGGGAACGGCACACCCGCCTCGATGGCCACGGTTCGTCCGGACTTACTCGCCACGGTAAGTCCGGATTTACTCTTTGCCCTGCGCGGCCCGCCAGGCCTTGATGAACTTCCAGTGGATGTAAACGGAGTGGTTGAGGTGCAGGAGCAGGCCCTCGCGGCCATCCAGAAAGCCGAGCCGGAAAACATAGTTGTAAACGAAGGTCGCGGCGGGATTCAGGACGGCGTTCCAGAGGAATGCGGGTAAAGATTTGCTGTTGCGGCCGGACTTCACGAGCAACAGGGCGATCTCGGAGCTGTAGCGGTTCATGTGCTCGAGATAGATGCTCAAGGTGGGATAGGCGTAGTGGAGCATGTCGTGCCTGAGCGTGCCGCGGGGGCCCTCGAACTGGGGTGTGCTGTGCGGGCCGACGCCCTCGCTGAGCCGAGCCGCCCCGCGGCGGAAGAGCCTCAGCTTGCGGTCGGGATAGAAGCCGCCGTGGCGCATCCAGCGGCCGAAGTAAAGGTTCAGGCGGGGAATCCAGTAGGCGCCGTATTTGGGTTCGTGCCCGTCCTCGCAGGCCAGCAGTTGGCGGATCTCGTCCTGGAGGCCGGGGGTGAGGACTTCGTCGGCGTCGAGCAGCAGAATCCAGTCCGAAGTGCAGAGGCCGAGGGCGACGTTTTTCTGCTCGCCGTGGCCGCCGAAGGCGTGAAAAGAGGTTCTGGCGCCGAAGGATTGGGCGATTTCCAGCGTGCGGTCCCTCGACCCCGAGTCGACGACGACGATCTCGTCGGCCCAGCGAACGCTCTCCAGGGTGCGGGGCAGGTTCGCCTCCTCGTTCATCGCAATCATGGCTACCGACAGGGTTTTGCGCATCGATGGAAGGATAAACCAGCAGACGCTGGCGGCGCTCTAAGAACGGCATTTCCGCGCCAACTCTGCAGCGCGTATCATGGCTGGTATGAATCTCGAAGCGATTCAGGCGGCGGTCCGCGAGGCCGGCTTTGACGGCTGGCTGTTCTACGACCACCATCACCGCGACCCCATCGCCGGGCGCATCCTGGAGCTGGACGAGAAGGCGCACGTCACGCGCCGCTGGTACTACTTTGTGCCCGCCGAGGGCGAGCCGCGCAAGCTGGTGCATCGCATCGAGCAGGGGCGGCTGGATTCGCTGCCCGGCGGCAAGGGGCTCTACTCCAGTTGGCAGGAGCTGGCGGCGGGGTTGAAGGCGATGCTCTACGGCGCGCGCCTGCTGGCCATGCAGTACTCCCCCAACAACGCCATCATGTACGTCTCCATGGTGGATGCCGGGTCGGTGGAGTTTTTGCGCGGGCTGGGCAAGCAGATCGTGAGTTCGGCCGACCTGGTGAGCCAGTTTGAAGCGGTTCTGAACGAGGAGCAGGTGGCCAGCCACGCCGCCGCGCAGAAGGCCATCGACACGGTTCTGGCCGAGGGCTGGCAGAAGATCGCCCGCACTCTTCGCCCGGCTGCGGGCAAGGCCGGTGCGCTGACCGAGTTCGAGATGGTGCAATGGCTGAGTTCGGCCATGCGCAACGAAGGACTGGTATGGGAAAACGGTCCCAACGTGAGCGCCAACGCGAACAGTTCCGACTCGCACTATGAGCCAACCGCCGAGCGCACCGCGCCCATCAACGAAGGCGATTTCATCCTTATTGACATCTGGGGACGGCTGGAAAAGCCGGGCAGCATCTTCTACGACATCACCTGGACCGGGGTGGTGGGGCGCGAGCCGGCGGAGAAGGAACAACTGGTATTTGAAACGGTGCGCAACGCCCGCGACGCGGCCATCGCCGCCGTGGAACAGGCCTTTGCTACAGGCCGGCCGATTCGCGGCTTCGAGGCAGACGATGCGGCGCGGGCGGTGATCCGCGCGGCCGGTTTCGGCGAGTTCTTCACCCATCGCACCGGCCACAACATCGCCCAGGAGCTGCACGGCTCCGGCGCGCACCTTGACAATCTTGAGACCCACGACGAGCGCCTCATTCTGCCCAACACCTGCTTCTCTGTCGAGCCCGGCATCTACCTGCCCGAGTTCGGCATCCGCAGCGAGGTGGACATGCTCACCGCCCCCGGCAAGGCCTGGGTCACGGGAAAGATTCAGCAGGAGTTGGTGCGGATCTGAAAAACAGGGATCAGGGGTCAGGGATCAGGGAATGCATGCGAACGCTGGGGTGATTCCGGTTGGAAGACGACTTGTTGCCTGACCGGGCTCCCGGCTCCGGTGCGGTATAGTCAAAAAGGAATGGCCACAGAACCGAACAAGAGCGCCGGCGCTCAAAAAGATTCAAAGCATGGGTTTGTCTATCTTCCCCTGATCGCGGGCTGGCTGGTGCCCGGAGCGGGGCATTTTCTGCTGCGCAAGTGGGGCCGCGGGGCGCTGCTGGCGGCGTCGATTTTGGGCATGTTCGGGCTGGGCCTGGCCATGCAGGGCAAGCTCTACGGCGGCGCGCGCGACATGCTGGACCTCCTGGGACTGGCCGGCGACCTGGGCAATGGGCTGCTTTACATCGTCAGCCGGGTGCTGGGGCTGGGCGCGGACCAGGTGATGGTGACGACGGCCGACTATGGCACGCGGTTTATTGTGGTGGCCGGCCTCTTGAACGTGATTGCCGCCGTGGACGCGCATAATCTTCGCACCGGGAGGAAAGCCTAGTGTTCCGGCCCTCCCACTTTGCGGCGGTTGTGCTGTTTGCCCTGTTCGCGTCCGTCGTTTTCGGCATCACGCAGCGCGAGACGCCGCGGCGGATGATTCGCTACGGGATCTACTGCTTTGTGCTGTTTGTGGGCTCGGCGATCGTGCTGAGCTGGGTGATGTTCCTGATCGCGCGGTAATTCTCTCTTCCGCAATTTTCCGATTTTGTTTAAGCAATGCTTTCCCGCTGCCAGACGGCGGCGTCGAAGCTGTGCGCCCGGGTGTAGCCCTCGGCCAAGTAGAGTTCGATGGCGTGGGAGTTGGATTCGGTGACGGTGAGGGAGATCTCGGTGGCGCCCAGGCGCATGAAGTGGAAGGCAACCACGGAAAGCAGCATGCGCGCCAGGCCGCGGCGGCGGTATTGGGGATGGACGCAGACCTGGGTGATGTGGCCGCTGACCGGGCTGACGCGCGAGCCCAGGATCAGAGCCACCAGTTCCCGGCTGCGGCGCTCGACCACGACGTGCGAGACCTGCGCGGAAAAGACGCCGCAGCCGGCGTAGCGGACGATGTTGTGAAGGAAGCGCTGGGAGCCGTGGACGGAGCGGTACTGATCGTTGATCACGCTGTCAGGATGATCGCGATAGGCCTCTGAGATGAGGCGGCCTGCGGGGGACAGGTCTTCGTCGCGCCAGGGGCGCAACTCGAGGCCGCCGGGCAGGTCCACGCGGGGCGGGTTCCAGAGACCTTGCAGAGGCTGGACCATGAAGAGGCGGCGAAAGATCTGAAAACCGGCCTGGCGGAAAATCTCGGCGTGGGCGCCGGAAGGGTGCAGCAGCAGTTGTGATTCGATGCGGTCGAGTTGCGGCGAGTTCAGAAGCGTCTCAAAGAGGTGCTTGAGCAGGGTCTCCTCTATTTCATGGGCCGGGACCGGGGTTTGGCGGGCTGAGGCTGGCGCGGAACGCGAAGGGTCAAGAGAGCCGGCCGGGGCGCTGGGCAGAGCGAAGACGTCGCCGATGACGGCCTTGGTCTCCTCGTAGACGCAGAAGACATAGCCTGTGACCTGGCCTGCTTCCAGGGCCACATAGCCGGGCAGCATGTGGCTGTCGAGATACTGCATGAGCAGCTTGGACGAGGTTCGATAGTCCCAGTGCAGGCGCTGCTTCCACAGCTCGTCCTCGGCATCAAGCACAGGGCGGAGCACCGGCGCCGCGAAGTGCCGCAGGTCGAGGATCTCGATGGAAGCAGTGGATGCCATGATCTTCCTGTGGTATGCCGGCCGGCTGCGGCCGAAAAACGATTCAGGTCCGGATTATCAGGCTTGAGCGGACCGGCTGGCCGAATTTCGCCTTCCGATCACTTTGCCATGAGTTGCGTTCAAGTGCAACTTGAGATTTGATTTATCAGTTTACCGGCTGCCGACAAGATAGACTACGAGTCCTTGCTCGGGCCAGGTGAAGAGCTGTTCATAGTGGCGGCCTTCCAGGTACTCATCGAGGGCGGCCGCAGTGTGGAGGTCCGCGCCGTTGCGGCCGGCAACCCGCACCACCAGCAGGTGCTGCCCATCGGGTACGCCGCTGTCCTCGTAATTGATGACCTCGCGATTGCGATAGAACGAGAGCCCATACTCCATGTCGCGGCGGACGCGAAAGACCGCGACGGTCTCGTCGGCGGGAACCAGAGAGGCGAGCCGATCGGCCAGCGGGCGCGCGGAGTAAGCGTGGTCCAGCAGGTGAATCACGCGCTTGGTGGCCCCGGCCTCGGGGATGCCGAAGAACGGGCCCACGCCATAAAGAAAGAGAACCAGCACCACCAGCACGCCGCAGGTAACGACCCGGAGGCGTGCCACGCCGAAGCCCTTGACCACGATGAGAATCAGCAGCGAGGCTCCGAAGGCGGCCAGCAGCGCGGCTGCGAGCGCGTGGGTGGGGGGCATCTTGGCGCCATGAGTCACAAACCAGGGCAGAAGCAGCACGAACGTGGTCATTACGCCGCAAAGCACGGCATGGCCCAACAGCACCCAGCGGTTGAGGCCCGGCCGCCGGCAGCGGAAGAGATAGTCTCCGGTGAGGATGGCGAGGGGAGGAATGGAGAGGAGGATGTAGCCCGGCAGCTTGGACTGCGAGAAGGAGAAAAAGACGATGGGAATGAGCGCCCAGAGGACCAGGAACTCAGGGAAGGCGTCGCCGGGGCGGTTGGCGCAGGGCTTGCAATTGCTGGAGTGGCGCAGTTGCCACTCGCACACCGAGGTGTGAATGCCGTCAGCGAGCGCCCGTATGGCGATGACGGTCCACGGCATCATGGCCAGGACGACGACCACCAGGTAGTACCAGAAGGGCTCCACATGCTGGTAGCGGTCGGTGGTGAAGCGCTCGAGGTTGTGTTCGAGGAAGAACTCGCGGAAGAAGGTGGGGTTCTGATGCTGGACGGCAATGAACCAGGGCAGGACCATGGCGAAGTAGAGCGCCACGCCCGGCCACCAGAGGGAGCGGCGCAGGATGGACCACTCGCGGCGCAGGAAGGCAAAAGCGGCGATGATGATGATGGCCAGAAAGGGCGCTACGGGGCCTTTGGCGAGGGTGGCCAGGCCGGTGAAGAAGTAGATGTCGTAGAGCCAGAACTTGGAATCGGTCTCGTACCAGGCATACCAGCCGAGCAGCCCGATGGCCAGGGGCGCCGCCATCTGCATGTCCGTGGATGCGCCGCGGGAGAAGCCGATGATGCCGGCGCAAGCGACGGTGATCAGCGCTGCATCCAGATGGCCGCCGGGGCGGAAGCGCCGCATGTGGAGGTAGATGAGGCCGATCATGACGAAGGCGAAGGTGGTGGAGGGCAGGCGGGCGCTCCAGTCGTGGACGCCGAAATCCTGAAAGAGGAACATGGCCCGCCAGTAGTAGAGGGCCGGCTTTTCCAGCCAGGGATGGCCGTAGAGATAGGGGGTTACGCAGGCGCTGAGCTGGCCTTTCAGGGTGTGCGCTGCGTCGAACCGGACCAGCATTTCATGGGCGATCTGGGCGTAGCGGGGTTCGTCGGCGCCCACCAGCCCCATTCCGTCGCCGCCGAAGTATGGAGTGAGCCCATAGGCAAGAAAGAAGACCATGAAAGCAAGAAAGAGGACTGCTTCGCAAACGCCCGCCCAGGGGGGCATTCGCCAACGCAGTTCCTCGGGCGAATCCGGGTTGGGTGGCTCCAGAAAAGGCTCCAGGTAGCCGACGGCCCATTTGGGCAGCCGTTTGCGCCGGCTTGGGGGCGAATCCGGAGCAGAGGATTCGAGAGTAGTCTCCACTTCCAGCGTTTCTCCAGTTCCTGCGTTTCTTGAGCGGGCGGGCCATCGCCTGTTCCGCGCAGAATAACGATTTCGGCTTTGGTCAGGACGATTGGGAGGAGGCTGACCTGGCCTGATTACGGTCCGCGCTTACAAGAGACGCGGACATGACGCTCGGTTTCGACAGGGACAAGGCTAACAGATTCGAGCCGAATCGCAAGTGCTCTCAGGCCGGGTCGCCGTTGAAACGGGCCACGGCACGGCATTTTCCGTAATATTGTGCCTTTGGGTCGATTTGCAGGGCCATTGCCCCTAAGAACCTGTCTAAAAACCACCTGATGAACCACCGAGGGCTGATTTTGCAAAACTGCCCTTGGAAGGCTGGACGGCTCGGCGGCGCGAGGATTTGCTTAAGCTGCTGGCGGAGTTGAATCGGCGCCTGGACGAGCTGGACGAGGCGGCAGAACGTTGGCTATCCACAGATCGCCCTTATCGAGGGGCGCCCGGATTTTGCTCTCTCCATGAACGGGCGTTGTCACAACCGTTCACACCCTCGGCATTTACACTGGTAGACGGAGACATCTGTGTTTTTCGATAAAGTTCTTACGAAAATTTTTGGTACTGCGAACGAGCGCATCCTCAAGCGGCTCTGGCCGTTGGTGGCCAAGATCAACGATCTGGAGCCTGCCACGAAGCAGCTCTCGGATGAGGAGTTGCGGGCCAAGACGGTCGAGTTCCGGGCTCGGATTGCGGAGCGGGTTCAAGAGCGGCTGAAGGGGTTTGAGAGCCCCGAGGAGTTGAGGGCGAAGGGGAAGGAGGCTGAGGCGCGGGAGGCTGCCGAGAAGAGGGCGGTTGAGCAGGCTGCGGCCGAGCGGGAGGCTCTGGACGAGATTCTCCCCGAGGCGTTTGCGGTGGTGCGCGAGGCGGGATGGCGCGCGGTGCAGATGCGGCACTTCGACGTGCAGTTGATCGGCGGCATGGTGCTGCACCAGGGCAAGATCAGCGAGATGAAGACCGGCGAGGGCAAGACGCTGGTGGCGACGCTGGCCTGCTACCTGAATGCTCTGGCGGGGCACGGGGTTCACGTGGTGACGGTGAACGACTACCTGGCCAAGCGCGACGCGGAGTGGATGGGCAAGATCTACGAGTTCCTGGGGCTGACGGTGGGGGTGATCGTCCACGACCTGGACGATGCGGAGCGGCGGGCCGCCTACGCCTCCGACATTACTTACGGAACGAATAACGAGTTCGGCTTCGACTACCTGCGCGACAATATGAAGTTTGAATTAAAAGATTGCGTGCAGCGGGGGCACTACTACGCGATCGTGGACGAGGTGGACTCGATCCTGATCGACGAGGCGCGGACGCCGCTGATTATTTCCGGGCCGACGGACCAGACTACCGATAAATATGCGCGGGTGGTGAAAATCATTCCGCAACTGGAAAAGGGCGAGGAGATCGAAGAGGGCGAAACCAAGCGGCTGACCGGCGACTACATTGTGGACGAAAAGCAGCGGACGATCGGCGTAACCGACGAGGGGTGGGTGACGATCGAGAAGGTGCTGGGGATCGGCAACATTGCGGACGCGGAAAACTGGGAACTGAAGCACTACGTGGAGACGGCGATCAAGGCGCACGCGCTCTACAAGCGGGACGTGGAGTACGTGGTGAAGGACGGCGAGGTGATCATCGTGGACACCTTCACCGGGCGGCTGATGCCGGGGCGACGGTGGAGCGATGGGCTGCACCAGTCGATCGAAGCCAAAGAGGGCGTGAATATCCGCAAGGAAGACCAGACGCTGGCGACGATCACGTTCCAGAACTACTTCAGGCTGTACAAAAAGCTGAGCGGCATGACGGGCACGGCGGAGACCGAGGCGGCGGAGTTCGAGAAGATCTACAAGCTGGAGATCGTGGTGATTCCGACCAACATGCTGATGCGGCGGCTTGAGAATCCGGATGTGGTGTTCCGGACGGAGAAGGAAAAGTACAAGGCGGCGGCCGACGATATCGCGCTGCTGCATGAGAAGAAGCAGCCGGTGCTGGTGGGCACAACGTCGATCGAGAAGAGCGAGCGGCTGTCGGGGATCTTGCAGCGCGAGGGCGTGAAGCACGTGGTGCTGAACGCGAAGTTCCACGAGCGCGAGGCGGAGATTGTGGCGCAGGCGGGCCGGCTGGGGATGGTGACCATCTCGACCAACATGGCCGGGCGCGGAACGGATATTCTGCTGGGCGGCAACCCGGACTTCATGGCCCGGCAGGAGTTGGTGAAGAAGAGCAAGGCGCGGGCGATCAGCGCCAACGAGGGAGCGATCAACCCGATGGCGCCGGCGGGATTTTTGCGCTTCTACTACCAGGGGCAGGAGTTTGAGGTCGGCGATGCGGAGTGGGCGGAGGCGTTCAAGGGACATGCGGAGGCGGCGCAAACGGATCACGAGCAGGTGATCGAGGCCGGCGGGCTGTTCATTCTGGGCACGGAAAGGCACGAGTCGCGGCGCATCGACAACCAGCTTAGGGGGCGCGCGGGGCGGCAGGGCGATCCGGGCGAGTCGAGATTTTATCTGTCGCTGGAAGACGATTTGATGCGGATCTTCGCCAAGCAGTGGGTGAGCAAGCTGCTGGAGCGGCTGGGGATGGAAGAGGGCGTGCCGATCGAGTCGAAGATGATTTCCAACCGCATCGAGGGGGCGCAGAAGGCGGTGGAGGCGCAGAACTTCGAGTCGCGCAAACACGTGCTGGAGTACGACGACGTGATGAACAAGCAGCGCGAGGCCGTTTACGGGCTGCGGCGGCAACTGCTGGAAGAAGCGGACCAGAAGGAACTGATTCTGGAGGATTACGTCGGCGGGATTCTGAGCGGGCTGCTGGACGAGTTTGCGGGCGAGAAGCTGCATCCGGATCAATGGAACGTGAAGGGGCTGGAAGAGAAACTTATCGACCATTTCGGGCTGGCGTACGCTTCGCTGAATATCGGCGCCACCGGAATCAAGCCGATGGATTTCGGACGTCACGAGCTGGGCGAGGCGATCTTCGACAAGCTGAAGCAGGACTACGATGCCAAGGAGAAGATCCTGAGCGCGCCGACCATGCGTTATCACGAGCGGATGGTGATGCTGAGCGTGATCGATGGACTGTGGAAGGATCACCTGCTCTCGATGGATCACCTGAAGGAAGGGATTGGGCTGCGGGGATATGCGCAGAAGGATCCGCTGGTGGAGTACAAGCGGGAATCCTACGATATGTTCGAGGCCATGATGCTCAAGTTCCAGGAGGACACGGTCCGGTTCCTCTTCCGGATGCAGATTCTGGGGCCGGATGGGCAGCCGGTGAATGCGGCGCCGGAGGTGCGGCGGGCGGTTCCCAAGGCGCCGCCGGTAGCGAGCGCCGCGCAGCCGCTGACGCTGGACGCCGCGCCGAGAGAGATCTCGATTTCCACGCGGCAGCCCTCGACGACCATCGACGCGCTGGAGAAGGAGTTCCACCGCAAGAAGGTGCGGGAACTGGAGGCGGCCAGCCGGTCGGGAGGCGGGGACGCAAGCCAGCCCGCGCAGCGCCGGACGGGCGAAAAAGTGGGCCGCAACGACCCCTGCCCCTGCGGCAGCGGGAAGAAGTACAAGAAGTGCCACGGGGCGGAGAAGTAGCTACGGCATTACCAGGAATATGGTGTCCTGTTCAATTCCGTGCAGGGTTTCCGCTCGCTTCGCCTCACGGACGAAGACCTGTCCGTGGGGACCCCGGACTTGAGGGCTGCGGTTTTGGGATACATCTTCCCTGGTAATGCTATGAGCGCCGGTTAGAAAAGGTCAGAGCGCTCTTCCGAAGAGGCTGAAGCCTTTTTTCTTCTCAAGCTTTTCGGGCAAGCCGCAGGCTTCACGGGCCATCTGCCGGATCGCGATCGAAAGGGGCGAGTCATTCAGGGCGAGCGGAGTGTCCGTGTTCCGGGTGTGCCGGGCAATGGAAACATCGTTCGGAATCCTCCACTGGGCCGGCCTGGTGAGCGCCCTGGCAATATGCTGTTCATCGAACGGCAGAGCGCGAGGCGCATACCGGTTGAGGACGATCTGGAGTTCGCAGTCACGGGCGGCGAAGAACCGTGAGATCATGCGATTTGCGTTTCGCAGTTCGGAAACGCCGACCTGGACGATCAGATAAAAGGCGGCGGAAGCATCAAAGAGCGCCGAATCCTTCAAGTCGAGTCTCGATCCGGCATCGACCACCACGTAATCGAAGTTCTGGCGGGCGACGGCCAGCAATTTATCGACGGTTTCAACGGAGGCCTCGGTCTGGGGGAAGTCTCCTGGAGCCGCGAGGACGGACAATCCCGAGCTATGCGTGACCAGCAGCGAAGAGAGAAAACTCGCATCCAGCCGGCTGGAATCGCGAAAGGCGTTGTCTGTGGAGTGGTCAGCGACGATCCCGAGGTGGATCGCCACGTCTCCGAGCGGGAGGCCGAGGTCGATCAACAGGGTTTTCCGGCCGGATTCCTGGGCCAACGATACCGCGAAATTGGAGGCGACGGTGGTGACTCCACAGCCGCCTTTGGCGCCGAGAAAGACGAATAACTTGCCGGCTGTACTGTTGGCGGGGCCAGCCCCCGGCCTGCGGACCGTGACGCGAGCCAGAGCATCGGCCATGTCGGCGGCGGCGAGGGGCAGAGCGAGAAACTCGCGGGCGCCCGCATGCATGCACCGAACCACCAGTTCCCGATCGGCTTGCGCCGAAAAGGCCATCACGATTCGGGAGCCATCGTTGCAGATGCTCTCCACTACCTGGAGGGCACGTTTCGGTTCACTGTCCAGATCGACCATGATGACGTCGTAATGCTGCTCCATCATCTGGGTCAGATCGACGAGGCCGGCAGGGTAGGAAGAAAACTCCCGAATCAGCACCCCCTGGCATCCGGCAAGAGCGCCGGCTACCGCTTTGCGGCGCTCTTGGTCCGGGCCGATCAGCGCGATGGACAAGACACCGGCGCCATTGGCGCCGGGAACCTCGGGAAACCCCGGCATAAAGCGAATGCGACTCCCACTTGCCTGCAACAGTGCTTAGTTTATCCTGAGACCGCCGAATGGGCAGAGCTCTTTCTCAAGAGATAAGCACTTACGGCAGTGATCCTTCAGATTCGGCCCTTGCAACGGAGGGCAGGTTGGCGCCAGGGTCCACCCCAGCGGCGAAGGCCTGTGCCACCACCCCAGGAAGCCGCCCCACCCACGGGGTACCTGGCACCCGCCACTTCCTGGGGACCCCGGTTTCCGGCCCCCTTCAGCGGCCACCGTAGTGGCTTGCTACTGTGCGAGGGCGAAGCTGATGCTCACATTGACCGTTGATTGGCCGGAAGCGGGGACAAATCTCCATTTGCGCACGGCATCCTCCGCGGCGATCGACAGCATATGGTTGCCGCTGAGCGTTTTGACATCGGTCACCTTGCCGTCGGGATTCACCGTTGCCTCGATCTCGACGACGCCGGTGATTTTCATGCGCTTGGCGATCTCCGGGTAAACAGGCGCCACGCGCGACTTGACGGCGCGTTCGTCCGCCGCCCTGGCAGGCATGGCCATGGCCACCGCCAGCGCCAGCGCGGCCGCCTGCAATAGCCTCATCCCTGTGCGGCGGCGCGCGCGGGGACGCATTCCCAAGCGATCCCTGTTCATCGGCCCTCCCGATTGGCTCCACGGATTGGCTCTACTGGAACTCAAAAAAACCTGCTCATTAGGGTTATCGGCGGCAAGGGAGACTTTCGTCAGCACATTTTCAGGATCCGATTACCAAGGGCATTGCGGGCGGCGGGTGGATGGGATAGAGCGGCGGCTACTTTGGCAGACCGGCTTGGGCGACGGCGGCGAAGGTGAGGTCCTGGGCGGTGGAGTGGTGCTCGCCGCGCCAGAGGTCGAAGAGCCGTCCGTAGCTGAGGGTGATGTACCGGGCCGGATCGACGCCCAGGCGGGCGGCGGCGCGGTCGATCCATTCGGCGGAGCCTTCGAGTTCGGCGTAGTTGCCGATGGGGGTTTCGTCGAGGACGCAGTGGCCCTCCCCGTATGTCCACTCGCTGCGCCATTTTTCGTAGCGGAAGGCAGCGACCAGGCCGAGGGAGAGAAAGACCTGGGCGAGGGCATCGCCGTCGGAGACCTCGGTTTCGGTTTCGATGCGGTGCTTGTGGGTGTCTTCGCCGGGGCCAATGTCGGGAAGACGCTTGTGGGTCAGGAGGCAGCGGCCTGCGTAGGTGCGGATGCGGAGAATCTCAGTGCGGGCGCGCATCCGGCGGTCGGGAGTGTCGTAGAGGACGTTCGACTCGAAGCTGCGGGGGGTTTGCAGAGTGAACCCTGCGGCTTCAAGGCGGCGGGTGAGGCCGGACAGGTCGTCCACTCGGAATTTGATTTCGGTTTCGACGGGCATGGTCAGCAGTGAGTATACGGCAGGTGGCTGGTTGAGCGCGCCTGGGCTAATTCTTCGCGCCAGGCGGCAGTGTTTGCCGCGCGCTGCCCCATAAGGGGCCGCTGTCATGCGGCTCCATTTGATCGCCGTGATTTTTAGCCCATATGCGTGCCGCATCTTCCAACTTTGCGTTTCTGCTATTCAGCATATGCTGTGCCAACACCCCATCGCTGTGCCTATTGAGCGTCTGGATCAACTCATCCTCTGATCCCGGTTCGCCCCTTTGTATGAAGAGGTCGTAAGCACCGCTGATCACATCCGTGTTGTGCTCCTTGAATGCTGCTAGCAGAGCGTTAACGGCGTGGGTATCGTTGCTTTTGCCTAAAATCTCGGCCGCAATTCCTCGGATAAAACCCTCTTTGTCTTGCAGAAGCGGGATCAGAGGTTCAACTATGCGTGGATCTTTGAATTTGTCCAACGCCATGGCCGATCTTCCTCGGATACCAGCTTCCTTGTCCTTCAGATTGCCAATCAGAGACTCAATTGTTCGAGAATCATTGAACGCACCTAATGGATCAATTACACAACTTCGGAGATTGGAGTCTATGTTCCTCGATAACGTGATAAGAGGATTAATTGCACGGGTGTCACCGATCTTGCCTAACGCATCAGCCGCGGCGCATACGATTCCCGATTCCCTATCCTTCAGAGCAGCGATCAGTGACTCGACCGCTCGCCGGTCTTTGATCTCTCCCAGCGCCGTGGCGGCTTCTCCCGGCCAATCTTCCTCCTCCTCATCGGCGACAATCTCATAACTCTTGTCCGTCATGGCTGCAATCAACGGCTCAACCGCGCGTGGGTCTTTAGTCTCGCCCAACGCCCCAGCAGCACTCTGCCGGATGTCAGTGCGCTTGTCCTTAAGTAGCGCGATCAGGGGTTCAACCGCTCGTGGGTCTTTGGTCGCGCCCAAGGCCGTGATTGCTGATTTGCGGACATCAGGATTCGCGTCATCAAGTGTCGCAATCAGGGGCTCGACAGCAGGCGCTCCAATTTTGCCCAACGCATCGGAAGCCGAAAATCTCACCGAAAAATCCGCATCCTTCAATGCAGCTATCAAGGGACTCACAGCAGGCGCACCGAATTTGCCCAACGCATCGGTAGCAGATCTCAGAACGAAAGTATCCTTCAGAGCTGCGATCAGAGGTTCAATCGCACGGGGATCTTTGATTTCCCCCAACGTCATTGCCGCGCCGCTTCGAAAGTTAGCATCCGGATCATTCAGGGCTGCAATCATGCGCTCGACGGTGTGCGGATCCTTGACTTGAGCCAACGCCCAGGCTGCGCTTTCCCGGACAACATAATCTGTGTCCTTGAGGGTTGCAATCAGTGGCTCGACCACACGAGGGGATCCGATTTGGCCCAAGGCATCGGCCGCCCCCCATCGAACACGTGCATTTTCGCTCTTCAAAGCTTGAATAAGTGGATCGATCGCCGGCGCGCCGATCTTTGCTAACGATTGGGCTGCGTACCTCAAGACATCATCATCGTCGTCTTGCAGGGTTAGGATCAAAGGCTCTATCGCATGGGAGGATTTGCTCCAACCCAAAGCTTGCGCGGCGTACCTCCGAACATCGGGATTCGGATCCTTCAAATCTCCGATGGCTCTTTTCACTTGGTGAGGTATCCATATCACATAATCCACAAGAAGTAGAACGCTGAAACAGAGTAAAACCCCGACGAAAAACTTCCCTATGATTCGCCAGAAGCGGCTGGCCTTCAACGGACTCATATGATCTACCTCAGATGAGCGGCTCAGTGGGCCTGGACGCAGGGTTCGACTACGGTGCAGCCGGGCAGTCTCGCAATTCAATGGCCGTCTTATCTCACATCAACTATATCGCGTATATCGCGTGGTGGTCGGTGGCGGGGCACTACCGCAAAAGGCGACAATGAAGAGGTGAAGACACTGCGATTGGTTGTGGACCCGGCGCATCTGGAAACTGCCGAGGCCGAGGAGGCGCTGGAGCGGGTGGCGGGGATTCTGCGCGGCGGGGGACTGGTGGCGCTGCCTACCGAGACCGTCTACGGGCTGGGGGCAAATGCGCTGGACGCGACGGCGGTGGGGCGGATTTTTGCGGCCAAGCAAAGGCCGGCGTGGGACCCGGTGATTGTGCATGTGGCTGGGCCGGATGGCGGAAAGGCCATGCTGGACGAGTTGGTGCGCGAGGTTCCCGAGGCGGCACGGCGGCTGATGGAGGCGTTCTGGCCGGGACCGCTGACGCTGCTGCTGAGGCGGACTGGGGCGGTGCCGGATGCGGTGACGGCGGGACGGCCGCTGGTGGGGGTGCGGATGCCGGCGCATCCGGTGGCGCTGGAGCTGATCCGGCGGGCGGGGGTTCCGGTGGCTGCGCCGAGCGCGAATCTCTTTGGGCACATCAGCCCCACCACCGCCGCGCATGTCCTCCACGACCTGGACGGGCGGATCGACGCTGTGCTGGATGCGGGGCCGACGGAGCACGGCGTCGAGTCCACGGTGCTCGACCCGAACACAAACCCGATGATGATCTACCGGCCGGGAGCGGTGACGGCGGAGCAGATTCAAGCGGTGGCCGGGGCGGTGGAGGTCTTTCGAAGCGGGGAGTTGGCGGAAACCCCAAGGGCCGCGCTGCCTTCGCCGGGAGTGGGGCTGCGGCATTATGCGCCCAGGGCACGGCTGGTGCTGGTGGAGGGCGAGCTGAAAGAGCTGGGGGCGCGGCTGGGTGAGGCGGCGCTGGGTTCGGTTGGTGAGCGGGTGGGGGTGATGTTGCCCAGGGAGGTTGCCGCGCCTGATGGGGCAGCGGCGGTGTTTGCGTGGGGGCGGTGGGCTGCGCCGGAGGAGATGGCGCGGGAGCTTTACGCTGGGCTGCGGGCGCTGGATGCGCAGGGATGCACGGTGATTCTTTGCCCTTTGCCGCTGGAAGAGGGGATTGGCGCGGCGATTCGCGACCGGCTGCTAAAGGCAGGGAATAGGGAACAACAGCCCGCACCCCACGAAACCCGCTAACTTGCTAACTCGCTAACCCCGCGAAGCGGGCTAACTTGCCGCCGTTGTCTACAACCGGGGAAGCGACCTCCCCGCCTCCGCGGCCAGCCTGTTCCCTGTTCCCAATTCCCTGCAGAATGACTCATTGTCCGGGTTCGCCGAGCTTGTGCATGTACTTGATTGCGGATTTGTAGATGAGGGTCTTGGTGCGGCCGCGGACTTTGAGGGTGTTGCGGTCGTACCACTCGATGCAGCCTTCGATGCGTTCGCCGTCTTCGAGCACGACGACCATCTGCGTCTGCGACTGGATCTGCTTTTGCAGGTAGAAGAGTTCGGCATCGCGGCGCGGGGCCTCGTCCACGAGGGTGTGCGCCGGGAAGCGGAAGGGAATGGGCGCGGGCGAGGTTTTACGGGTGCGGGCTTGCGGACGGTCGGGCCTTGGGCCGGTCCCGTTGCGGACGGAGGGCAGAATCGTGTGACTGATCATGAGAAACAACCCTCCCTCAGGAAACGGCGGATACAAAGCTGCGATGGCGGGAAAGGCCTATCGAGTACCCGCATACGTGCAATGTCTGGGATTACTTGTATCCAAGGAGATGCAGGGGGCCGGGTGCAGGTTGCTCTTATATTTTGAAGCGGCAGGGGCGGGACGGACGCTGGGCCGGTTGCGGGTGAAATTCGGGTCAGTTTCTGTCGAGGCTGACGGCCATGGCGTCGAGCGAGAGGGAGCGGAGGAGGTTGCGGCGCATGCCCTGCTCGACCTGGACGAGAGCGCGGGAGGCCGAGTCGATCCAGTCCACATTCAGGTTTTGGGCGAGGCGGTCGAGTTCCGGGGCGAGGTCGATGTTGCGGATAAGCTGCGGCGTGCCGGCGAAGACCAGAAGCAGGTCTTCGAGGAGGCTCCCCGTGGCGCGGAGGAGGTTGATGGTTTTTTCCTGGCCGTCGGCGCCGGCGCGGTAGCTTTCTGTGGCATGGAATAGCGCGGAGTAGTCCGGCTCGCGGAGGGCGGTGTGGAGCAGGACGAGGGCGTCCTGGCGGCTCAAGAGGTAGACGCCAAGGTCGATGGTGAGGGCGCGGCCGACGGCGCCTTCGGCGAGACGGGCGGCGAGGGCGCGGTCGGGCGGTTTGAGCTCGGGGCGGCGCTGGGCGAGCAGGGCTTCAAGGTCCGAGGCGGGGAGCGCGCCAAGGCGATGAACGACGGCGCGGGAGCGGATGGTGGGCAGAAGCTCCTGGGGGTTTTCAGTGAGCAGGATGAGCGAGGTGTGCTCGGGGGGCTCTTCGAGGACTTTGAGCAGGCTGTTGGCCGCCTCTTTCATGAAAGCCGAGGAAGTGAAGATGGTGAAGGTGCGTTTGGACTCGACGGGCGGGCGGTAGTAGGCGACGTGGATGACCTGGCGGACCTGGCCCAGCTTGATGAGCAGTTGCGGCGGGTCGGGGGGGACGATGAGCACGTCGGGGTGGGTCTGGATGAGGATGCGGGTCTCGCGCTTGTCGGTCTCGCGGAGGTCTTCGCGGGCGGCGATGGCTTCGGCTACGCGCTCTTCAAGATTGGCCGCAGCGCCGATGCGGGTGCAGTTGCGGCAGGCGCCGCAAAAGTCGGGCAGGGGACCGGATTCAGTTGGGGATTCCGTGGGGTGAAGGCAGTTGACCGCCTTGGCCAGCATCAGCGCCAAGGTGTACTTGCCCGCGCCGCGAGGCCCGGCGAGGATGAGCGAGTGGGGAAAACGCCCGGCGCGAATGCTCTCGCGGAGATGGGTTACGGTTTGCGCGTTGCCGAGAAAGTCCTGAAAGCCCACGGTTCGAGTCTAGAGCATTTGCGGGCGGCGGTGGAGGGCAAGGTCCTACGGGCGCACAGAGAATCCCAGGTATCTCCGCCGCGGCGGACGAGACCCCCTTCGGCTTCGCACAGGGCAGGCTCTGGGATTCCCGCGTGTCTCTCAGGCATCGGGCCAAGGTTCCTGGCGTATGGCCCGTCAACCACCCCGGCGACAGAAGAAAATCGGCACTAAACTATGCCGCCACCTGTCTCAAGCCCGTTGACAGGTTGCGTAACAATAAGTGTGCAGACCCCTTGACAACGGAGACGCATACCAACCGGTGCTCCTCCAGATCGTTCTTGGCGCGCTCCATATCGACATTCTTAAGGGCCGCAAACCTGCTGCTGACCCGATAAAACGCAGAGGAACGAGCTTCTATATACTCGCTATGCGTGGCCTCAAAAGCTCGTTCCATATCTTTGCAGATCAAGCAACCCATTCCTACCCCCTCCGGCTTTCCGCCGGACCTGCGGCAACTGAGATGCGGTCGCGGTTCAAAAAACTGTCTGAAATCCCGATCGAAGCGATGCGCAGGCCAGGGAGAGAATGTTCCAGCGTGAAGTCTTCGGCAAAAGTAAGTCTGCTCGCCCTTGTTCCGTCCGGCTCGATCTCAAAAGGATTGGCTCTATCAGCTTGGCCCACTGGCCTGGACGAATACAGAGTCTTGTTCCGGCTGTCAGATAGATGGTTCTTTACTCCGCTAATCATGAGGATGCCCATCGCAGCTCCGGTCGTTCGGTTGTTTGCTTGAACCATGCTCGTCGGGAACGAAGCGTTGAAAGCTCGAGGCGAGAGAAATATATCTTGGCTACTGAATTTAGGATACACCCTAAATGGCTCGCGTGCCGCCGGCGCCGCGGCAGGAGAGCCTTTTGTGGCTGCAATACCGTTTAGCTTCAGTTGTTTGCGAGCCTCGAAATCGATCCTTGGGAAACCTCAGGGGTCTTATGGACTAAGAGTTAAGATGCTTCAGATGAACTGCCTTGGTTCAGAGAATCCGCAAGAAGAGAAGTATAGATCACTCATTATCAATGAGTTATGCTGAATCCCCAGGCGTGTCAAGCACTTATTCCGGAATCTCTTTCCAGCGCCGATTCGCCCCAATGCCGCCACTCTTGAGCGGTATTCAAATACCAATGGAGGCAAAGCCGGAAGTTGGGCCGGGCATTGCCGCGGCCACTTGGTGGAGAATCGCCTGCGCATGAACGGAAGCCGGAACACCGCCCGTCCGGTGGTCCAGGTTTCAGCCGGTCCGGCTGGCGGTGAGCAGCCGCTCGGAGACGGCTGCGGCGATTTTTTCGTGGACTTCGTCGATGGTCAGGTCGCCTTCGATGAGGACGATGCGGTGGGGTTCGCGGGCGGCGATCTCGCGGTACTTTAGCCAGACGCGGCTGTAGAAGGCGTCCTGCTCCAGCTCGAAGCGCCCTTCGTCCTGGCCGGTTTTCGCGCTTGCGCTCTCATTGCGGCGGCGGGCGCGGTCGAGAGAGGCTTCAAGCGAAGGCAGGAGCAGGAGGGTGAGATCGGGCTGGAGGTTGGCGCAGAGCAGGCGGTGGAGTTCGAGGACCGGCTCGGAGCCCAGTTCGCGGCCGCCGCCCTGGTAGGCTTCAGTGGAGTCGGTGAAGCGGTCGCAGAGAACGATTTTGCCTTGGTCGAGGGCGGGCTGGATGACCTCGGCGATGGCCTGGGCGCGGTCGGCGAACATGAGGGCCATTTCGGCCATGGGGGCCAGGGCGGTGGAGCGGGAGTCGAGCAGCAGGGCGCGGATGCGGTCGCCGGTGGCGGTTCCGCCGGGCTGCCGGGTGAGGACGAGGCCGCGGCGAGAATCCCAGGTCTCAGAGGCCAGCCCCTGACGCGATAAGCGGGCGCCCGGATCTTCTGGGCGGGGATCGGCAGGGCTGCGTTTCTTGAGCCAGGCGGCCAGGCGCTTGATTTGAGTGGTCTTGCCGGAACCGTCGAGACCTTCGAGGGTGATGAGGAAACCGCGCGGCATGGGGTGAGTTTATCACCCGAACAACCAGGCGCCGGAACCGGCAGGCGCCATAACCGGCAGGCGCCGGAACTAACAGGCATCGGAAAAAAGAGGGAGACGAGGCTGCCGCGGTTGTGTTACAAGAGGTTAAATCTCGAACGTCACCGGAGGCAGGGCCGCCGCGGCGGGCCGCTCCACTGGAGTTGAAAGTGAATCTTCGCACTCTCCACAAACTGACCGCCTGCGGCATCGTTATGGCCGCTCTGCTGTTCGCCAGCCGCCTGAATGCGCAAAACCTGACATTGGAAGGCCAAACCGGGGGGTTTCTGACGCCCACAGCTTACGTCGTCTATATGGACAAGGGCCAGATATTTTCCCACCCGGCGGTAGGCTTCCACTTCATCAACGCCTCCAAGGTGATCGGCAATATCGAGACCTTCAGCATCACGGAGGCCTTTTACGGCCGCGGCGAGGTCGGCTACACGCGCAGCGTGCACCAGTTCGGCGACAGCGGCTCGGGCACCACAGTGATGGCCAATGCGGTGTTGGGATCCACATCGTCGGCCACCGCGGTGCCGGTCAAGCCGGATTTTAGTCAGCTTTGGAACTCCGCCGGCATGAACGTTTTTCACGGCAAGGTGGTGGCTATCAACGACGGGCAGTTCGGCCCATGGACGCCGGGCGTGGCGGTCGGCGGCGTGGTGCGCACCGGCGACAAATTCGTCACCGGCGAGGCGGGCGTGATCGCCGTCCAACTCTACGATCAGTACTGCCTTGAGACCAGTTCGTGTGCCCCGGTGGCCGTCCCGGCTGCCAAGTCGTACACCAATGGCGACGTGTATGTGGCCGTGACCAAGACCTGGGCCAAGAAGCCGGTTCCCTTCCTGGCGAACCTGGGCTGGAAGGCCACCAATGCCACCATCTTCGGCATCGGCGGCCAGAGCACGCGCTTTGGCGGACGGTTCTTTGGCGGGCTGGGCATTCCGCTGCCCATCACCCACGGTATCGTGGCCGTGCCCTCGGTGGGCTTTACACAGGAGCCGCGCACATCGAAGGGCCTGGGACCCAATCCGCCCAACGGCATTCCGCTGGTGGCCGGAAAAGCTGACCTGCCCACCACGCTGGACTACGCCGTCCGCTTCACCCAGCGCGAGCATCCGCACTTCGCCTTCGATATCGGCATCGGCCAGGTGGCGGGGAATATTGGATCGATCCCACAGCTAACTTACTTGCCCGCGCCCTACCCAGCGGTCGTCTACGTTCCCGTGAATCTCCAGGCGCGTCACGTGCTGGGCGTTGGGCTGAGCTACCGCTACTGATTGTGCAGTTGTGCAACTCGAGAGGATTGAAGCAGCGAAAACCTCCTGTGCAATTTTGAACAGACCGGGAATTGGGCTCGGGCTAGTATAGCTGGGTAATTCCCATGCCCTCGCTGTGCCCAGAGTGAATCGATTCTACCAGCGGAGCAGGGACAAAAGAACGAGGAGGTTCTTTTCATGCGACTGTTTCGCTCTGCGCGTTGGCTCTTGCTTGCTCTGCTCGTATCGGTGATTCCGGCATCTTCGCACGCACAATTCGTCATCAGCGTCGGATTTGCTCCGCCCGAGTTGCCGGTCTATGTACAACCCATATGCCCCGAACCCAACCTGATGTGGACGCCGGGGTACTGGGCCTATTCGAATGACGATGGGGACTACTACTGGG
The DNA here is from genome assembly GCA_003170825.1 of Acidobacteriaceae bacterium. Classification (GTDB taxonomy): domain Bacteria; phylum Acidobacteriota; class Terriglobia; order Terriglobales; family Acidobacteriaceae; genus Telmatobacter. The sequence continues at coordinate 74,668 of PMYL01000050.1, read as the reverse complement.
TGCCGGGCGCCTGGGTGCCGGCTCCTTACGGCGGCGCGCTGTGGACGCCTCCTTACTGGGGGTGGTCCGGCGGCCATTATGGGTTCCATGACGGCTACTGGGGCGACCACGTTGGCTACTACGGCGGCGTGAACTACGGCTCCGGCTACGGGGGCGTCGGCTTTGCCGGCGGCGAGTGGCGGGGCGGGAACTTTGCTTACAACACCGCGGTGATGCATGTGAATGAGACCGTCATTCACACCACCTACATTGACCGGACGGTTGTGGAGAGGGGCATCGTGGCCAACCCCAATCACGTGGCGTACAACGGCGGTCCGCACGGCATTCAGCACACGGCCACGCCCACCGAGCAGGCGGTCGAACACGAGTCGCATGTGGCTCCGACCAAGTTCCAGACGCAGCACGCGGTTACGGCCAAGACCGACAAGACCTCGTTTGCCAAGGCCAATGGCGGAAAGCCAAAGACGCTGGTTGCCGCCAAGCCGCTGGCCGTGGAAAAGCACGCTGCGCCGGCGGGGGTGAAGACAGAAGCCAAGACTGCGCCGAAGGCCGAAGCAAAGACTGCGCCGAAGGCTGCTGCCCCGAAGGCTGAACCGAAGGCTGCTGCGCCCAAGGCACCTGCGCCAAAGGCTGCTCCTGCGGCACACGCCGCACCAGCGCAACACGCTGCACCTGCGCCAAAGGCTGCTCCTGCCGCACACGCCGCACCGGCGCAACACGCTGCGCCTGCGCCTGCACCAAAGGCTGCACCTGCCGCACACGCCGCACCAGCGCAACACGCTGCGCCTGCGCCTGCGCCACATGCCGCCCCTGCGCAACACGCCGCACCAGCGCAACACGCTGCGCCTGCGCCTGCGCAACACGCCGCACCTGCACCTGCGCAACATGCCGCACCTGCACCTGCGCAACACGCCGCACCTGCACCTGCGCAACACGCCGCTCCTGCACCTGCGCAACACGCCGCTCCTGCACCTGCGCAACATGCGGCTCCTGCGCAACACGCCGCACCAGTGCAACACGCCGCACCAGTGCAACACGCTGCGCCTGCACCTGCGCCACATGCCGCGCCTGCGCAACATGCTGCTCCTGCGCAGCATGCCGCGCCTGCACAACACGCTGCTCCTGCGCAACCTGCACAACATGCCGCCCCTGCGCAACATGCGGCTCCTGCGCCACATGCTGCCCCTGCGCCCAAGGCGGAGTCCAAGCCAAAGGGCCTGTAACGCCGAAGCACCATCCTTAACGACAGAGGCCCACGGTCAGCCGTGGGCCTCTTTGCGTTACGCGCCTGCGAGTTCGATGCCGGCGATCTCGACTTCTAGGCCGCCAAATTCGGGGTGGTCGTTTTCGCGGATCCGATAGGCGAGGTCGATGAGGCTGCCTTGCGTCAGCCCGAGGGCTGCGGCGCGGCCGGCCAGATCCCAGCCGACGGCGTGGATGGCGGTGCTGGAGCCTGCGAGGACCGGTTCGTGGGCTGAGGACGGAACGGAAGATTGGACTGGTTCCTGGGCCAGCTCCAGCCGGATGTGGCGGTCTTTCATGATGCGGGGAGGGGCGAGCAGACGCGCCTTTCGGGCTACGAAGATGGGCTCGGGGTTGCCGTGGCCGAGGGGCTCGAGCTTGTGCAGCCAGCCGGCCAGCACGGGGGTGATGCGGTTGAGGGGCAGTTCGGCGTGAATGTGGAGCAGGCGCTCGGGTTCGCGGGCAGCCAGATGCTCTTCGGCGTAGAGGCGCAGGCGGCGCTTGAGTTCGGGCAAGGCTTCGGCGGGCAGGGCAAAACCCACGGCGAAGGCGTGGCCGCCGAAGCGGGTGAAGAGATCGGCGCAGGATTCGATGGCGTTGAGCAACTGGAAGCCGTCGACCGACCGGCCGGAGCCGTGGGCTACGCCATCTTCAACGCTGACGACGATGGCCGGCTTGGCGGTGCGCTCGACCACGCGCGAGGCGAGGATTCCGATGACGCCGCGATGCCAGCCTTCACCGTCGACGACGAGCAGACGGTCGGCGGCCAATTCGGCGTCGGTGGCCAGGCGGATTTCGATGGCGGTGAGCGCGGCGGCTTCGGTGTCGCGGCGCTCGCGGTTGAGGCGTTCGAGCTTGGCGGCCAGCTCAGCGGCGCGGACGGGGTCGCGGGTGGAGAAGAGCTCGATGACCTCGGAGGCAACATCCATGCGGCCGGCGGCGTTGATGCGCGGTGCCAGGCGGAAGGCGACGTCGAAGCCGGTGAGCTGTTTGGCTGCCGGATCGAGGGCGGCGGCGGCGAAGAGGGCGCGCAGGCCGGCGCCGCGGGGCGAGCGCAGTTCGCGAAGGCCGAGGGCGGCGATGACGCGGTTCTCGCCACGGAGGGGAACGGCGTCGGCGATGGTGGCAATGGCGGCCATCTTTAAAAAACTTGGCAGGGTTTTCTCGCGGGTGCGGGCCTGGTCGCGGCGCTCGAGGACGGCCTGGGCGAGTTTGAGCGCGATGGCCGCGCCGCAGAGGGATTTTTCCGGGTAGGGGCAGCCGGGCTGGTTGGGGTTGAGGATGGCAAGCGCGGTGGGGACGGCGTCGCCCGCTTGCAGAAGATGGTGGTCGGTGATGATGAGGTCCAGGCCTAGCCGGCGGGCGGTCTCGGCCTCGGCAAAGGCTCTCATGCCGGTGTCCACGGTGATGACCAGGCGGACGCCTTCGGCGTGGGCTGCTTCGAGGACACTCGATTGCAGGCCGTAGCCCTCGCGGAGGCGATGCGGGACGTGAAAGCGGGCGATGCCGCCGAGCATTTCGATGGCGGTTTTGAGCAGGACGACGGCGGTGGTTCCGTCCACGTCGTAGTCGCCGTAAAGGAGAACCGGCTCGCGGCCGGCGATGGCTCGCTCAAGGCGCTCGACGGCCGCGGTCATGCCCAGCATGAGGAAGGGATCGTTGAGGTGGGCCGGCGAGGGGTTCAGGAAGGCGTAGGCCTGGCCGGCGTTGGCGATGCCGCGGGCAAGCAGCAACTCGGCGAGGACCTGGGGCAGGCGGGCTGCTTTGGCCAGGGCGGCGGCCTCCGCAGGATGCGGCTCGGCGAAGATCCAACGCTGGAAGGGGCGCTGGCGCGGGGCCGAGCGGAGCAGGGCTGGCTGCGGTACTGGGCCGTTCTCTACGGCGCCCACTGAGTTCACCCGCCTTACTCGTCCTCTTCGTCGTGATCGTGGCCGTCGATGACGATGTCCTGAAAGCTTTCAACGTCTTCAAGCAGGGCCTGGTAGCGCTCATACCATTCAGTGGTGGTTTCGTGGAGGAAGACCAGTCCCTGGTAGACGAAGCCAAGCTGGATGTAGCCGAGATTGCCGGCGTACTTGCGCAGCCATTGGGCCTCGACCAGCTCGGTGGCTTCTTCATCGGGGAAGTTCATCTCCCCGGCTTCCTCGGCCAGCGCGTCGAGTTCCTCGCGCTCCAGCGACATCTCGCTGAAGGTGACAAAGGGAGCGCCGGCGTGTTTGGCCATCTCCACAAAGTCTTTCCACGCGTCGGGGTTGCCTTGCCCCTCCCAAACAACGGAGGGTATGTCCTCGGTGACGTAACCGGGGAGGCGGTGCAGTCCGTGGCCCTCGATAAAGGCCACCATGTCGTCTTTCAGCGAGAGGAGGTTTTCCGTGGTCATAGTCAAGTAATCATTTTCGCAGATGCGGGCGGGTGGGTGCGGGAGGATTGTGGAAACTTCAGGGCCGGGGGCTGAAGACAGCAGGCCGTGGCTTTACTCTGGAAGCATCTGGATTGAGGAGGATCGCTGCTTGCCCACGTTTGAACGCCACGTCTTTGTCTGCCACAACATCCGCCCCGCGGATGCGCCACGGCCGTCCTGCACCGCCGATGGAAAGAGCGAGCTGCACACCCGGTTGCAGCAATTGTCGAAGGCTGCAGGGCTGGAGACGAGGGTGCGCATCAACAAGTCGGGCTGCCTGGACCAGTGCGAGCACGGCCCGACGGTGGTGGTCTACCCCGAGGCGGTTTGGTACGGCAACGTGCGGCCCGAAGATGCGGAGGCGATCGTGGCCGAGCACCTGGTGGGCGGTCGGCCGGTGGAGCGGCTGCGGGTGGCCGAAGAGTGCCTGAATACAAAGACCTGCCCGCACCGGAGTTGAGTGCCGGTCAGGCGGCACATCCCTTTCGTAACCTATCCGCAAGGCTTCCGACGCTTCTCCGCCTCATTTTCGTGTACTGGGGTCCGATAGACAGAGTGCGGAGGACCCCATGAAGCGCGCGCGAATCTCCCAGACTCTGCTGGCAGCGCTCCTGGCATCCGCTGCTGCGGGGGCTGCTCCGGCTGCGGACACGCGCGGCGGAGCAGCCCCGGTGGCGCTCAGCGGGGTCTATTCGGTCACCTTCACGGTGAACGCGGGCTCGACTCTGGCTCCCGGCGCGATCATCCTCTGCAAAGCGAAGGCCGTGCCCAACGCGCCGACGCTCGAAAACCTTAAACTTGAGGCGGTTCCGGTCATGAGCGGCTTGGCCACGCTGAGCGGCTCCAGGGTCACCGGATACTGGGCCAACTGCACGGTGCAGATTCCGTTCTCCTGGGCAGCGAACAATGCTCAAAGCGGGGCACAGGGCGGCGCGGTGCTGAGCTATGAGATCGATGTTGTGAGCGGGGCCGTGAGCGGTCCGGGCGCGGTGGCTGTGCCGGTGAGCAGGCAGGAGGGGATCGGCGTGGCTTATCCGGCTCCGGGCGGGACTGCGAGCCTCAGCTTCAATGTGAGGTTTTGAGGCGGGTTCGGCGGCCGGTGTACAGCGGGTGGGCAGATGCAGTATCCTGAGCCTTAGCCCATGATTTTTTCCCGCGATTACATCGGGTATCTGGCCCGCCGCACGGTCAAGCATCTCATCGACGCCAAGATGATCGCCACCAGCGACTTGAAGGTGGTGGAAGCGCGCGTCACCGGGGGGCTGATCGAGGAGATATCCCTGGAAGACCGCATCAACGAGGAGGTGCGCGTGATTCTGGACGCGTATTCCGAGGAGATGCGGAAGACCGGCGCGCAATATGCCGAGATGTTCAAGAAGGTGAAGACCGAGCTGGCCAAGAAGTACAAGGCGGTGCTATGAGGATCAGCCCCGACAAGCTCAACAAGCTGGCCCACACCGTGGCCGACACCCTGGCCGAGATCGACCAGGTCGGCTTTCTGGAGGACCGCAACACGATTCGCCAGGAGGCGCGCAAGGCGCTCACAGCCCTGTTGACCCAGGAGGCCGGAATCGACACCGCCGCCCGCACCAAGATCGCAAACCAGCGCAAGATCATCCTGGAAGGCTCCCAGGAGTGGGAGATTCTGTATCGCAAGTACTATAACGATGAAGTGCGCAAGCTGGGGATCTGAGGGCGGCGGCGCGATCTTTTCATAAAGTGGTAAACTGAACTGTTGGTCCATCCAGGCGGAATGGGAGGACGGTTCGATGGCAGCATCTAGAATCCTCGACATTATGACCGATTCCTTTCTTGACGGAATCACCGGGGCGGCCCTCTTCGGTAAGCTGCGGCGTCCGGGAGCGCCGACGGAGCTTGTGGATGGGCGTTCACCTGATGAGACGCATCCGGAATACTATGCTTTGCTGATGGCTGCGTTCCGTGCACAGCAAATAGCCGCTGTGCAGCTAATGCTGAAGTCGGAGTTCAAGGATGCATTGGTCCGTATAGGCGCAAGACTAAAGAGGGAGGCCAAAACTCTGGATGGCAAAATAGCAAGTTTCTCTCGTTCCAAGCCCTGAACAACTCCAACGATATGGCGCCGTCGATCCAGAACTTCCCGCACTTGTATTGCAGGTCCGGAACCGTGAACTTCGGCGCGAATTTGTCTATGCGGCGATGGCGCTCGGAATCGCGGCCTTGGCGTTGATTTTGGTGCTGGGTGGATTTGTCTACCTCGTTATGCAGGGTCATCCGACCGAAGCCAAAATTTTGCTCGGAGCGGGAGTTCTCGGGCTGATTGCCAGCTTCGTGCGTGCCCGCTTGCGGTCGCAGGATTGAACGGAGCGCCTATGAAGACCAACTCTGAACGCATTGAGCAACGACTGCGGCCTGACCGGCCCATGGCCACGATCAGCATGAGGGTTCCCGAGGATGTGATCGACGACCTCAAGGAAGTGGCGCCCAAGCTGGGCTTCTCCGGCTATCAGCCGCTGATGCGCGCCTACATTGGCCAGGGTTTGCGCAAGGATCTGGCCCGTCTGGAGAACCCGGGCATGCAGGCGCTGGAGGAGAGCCTGCGCCGGCATGGGGTTGGCGATGAGGTCATTTCTGCTCTGCTCGGGGAAGCCATTCACCGGAGCGCGTAGACCTCGGCTCAGCCGCCGGCGCCCTTTGGCACCAGACCGGATTTTTGTTAGAGTAAGTGAGTGGCCGGCGACGGCTGCCCCCCGCAATTGTGTGGCGCTATCGTCTAGGGGTTAGGACGTGAGATTCTCAATCTTAAAACCCGGGTTCAATTCCCGGTAGCGCTACCAGCCATCCTTCCAGGCTCTTCCAAATTCTTAAATAAACTGCAAAAGGAACAACAGGGCCGAACCGTTCAGGCGGTCCGGGATAGTCGGCGACTCAGACACGGGAGGCATGCTCCGGGCGTCTCAGTTGGCGCAAATCGCCTTCTCGTCAACAAACCCTCACTCCCCGTCCGGAGGCACCTGTTCCAGCAGCCGCTTCCAGGTCTTCTGATTCTTGCGGAACCCCTTCTTCAAATCCTCCAAAATCCGCTCGAAGTCGGCGTTGGCGCGCAGGTTGTTCCACGCCGGATTCTTCTGGAACCAGGGATAATTCTCATTGCCCAGGTAGATTGCCCGCCGCAACCAGTGCAGCGCTTCGCTGGAGTCGCCCTCGACGGCAAAGTAAGTAGCCAGCCGGTAAGCCATCTCGCTATCCGCTTCGGCAGCAGCCAAGGTATCGTCCTTCAACAGCGCCGCGGCCCGCTCCCGCTCGCCCGCCTGCACGTAACACAACGCCAGCGTGGGAACGGCGATACGCAGCGAATCGTCATCGCGGACCACGCCTTCCAGAATTGCAATGGCCGCGCTCAGGTTGCCCAGCCTCATCTGCTGGTAGCCTGCTGAAGTCCGCAGCAGCGGGTGGCGCGGCTCCAGCGCCAGGCCTTTCTCCAGCTCGTCGCCGGCCAGTTCGATCTGATTCTGATAGTGGTAAACACGCGCGCGGTGGTTGTAGAGAATCGGCGCATTGGCGGGATTCAGCTTGAGGGAACGGCTGAACTCGGTGAGCGCTTCCTCGTACATGCCGTCGCCGCGCAGCGCCATGCCCGCCACCATGTGCACATTCCAGTCGTTGGCGGCTCCAGCCAGCAGGTTGGCGATGCCGTGCCGCGCCGACTCCTTCTCGCCGCGCGACAGAAGCATGTAAATGCGATAGAGATTGGCCTCGGTCGAAGCCGGGTCCAGTTTCAACGCCTCGTCAAACGAGCGCCGCGCGCGCATCACGTGAATCTGCCCGCCAAAGCCGTGGCGCACATATTGCAGCTCGGCGATCCCCAGCCCGCACCAACCCGCTGCAAACTCGGGATCGGCCGCCGTCACGTTCGTAAACAGCGCATGTGCGCGGTCAAGGTCCGCGCGCGAGCCGGTGCGCACCATGAACGAACTCAGCAGCGCCCGCGCCTGCAGATACTCTTCGCTGACCGGTCCGGGCAGCGAGGCGTCCCTGGAGCCAGATCCGGTTCCGGGCCGCGGCGCGTCGATCTGGTCTCCGGCGCTCAGGCCGTGCAGCGCTGCAAACACCTCATTCGAAATCTCGGTCTGCACCGCAATCAAATCCAGCGAAGCCACGCGAATGGCGCCTCCCGAGCGCACGCTCTGCGAGCCCACGTCCAGCAGTTGCCAGTTCAGATCGAATCCCTCATCGGAGCGCAGAAAGTTGCCCGCCAGCACAAACGAGACCAGCAGCTTTTGCCCAACCGATAGAGGATCCATCTGCGCAATCGGCAGCGGCATCAGCGTGCTCGACGGCCGGACAACCAGGGCCGGAATCCGCGCCAGCCGCGCCGCAATCGCGTCGGCCAGCGCAAACCCATATAGCGGAGCCACCTCCGTTGCGCCCAGATTGGTGAACGGCAGCACCACCAGGGAATTTTGCGGCGCACGGTCGCTAGCCGACTCGCGGAACCGCTCCGCCAGCATCGACAGAAACCCCGTATTCCGCTTTTGCGCCTCTGCGCCCGTCGTGGGCAGGTTGGCCGCCGCATCGCCGGGAATAATCCCGGTCTCAATCCGCAGCGCCTTCATGATCGTCTTCAGCGCCTCGCGCACCTCGGCGGCCGAGGCGTAACGCGACCCTGGAATCTTTTCCAGGCACGTAGCGATCACGCTCTTCAGCTCCGCCGAGATCCCCGGAACGATTTCGCTCAGATCCTCCGGACTGTCGTACTGGATCGCGTGGATGGCCTGGAAGTCCTCGGTCTCGGGACGAACAAACGGATGCCGGCCGCTGGCCAGTTGGTAAAGGATCACGCCCAGCGCCCACACGTCGGACTGCACGCTCGACTGCCCGGTAACAAACTGCTCTGGCGCCATGTAGCGGATGGTCCCGCCGCGCGCCGTGTAGGTGGCCGCCACGGACGCATCCTTGGCCAGCGCCGGCTTCGAGGGATCGAAGCTGGCGTCCTCGGGCGGCAGCCGCCGCGCCAGGCCGAAGTCCAGAATCTTCACCAGGCCCCCGTCGGTCAGCATCACGTTCATCGGCTTCAGGTCGCGATGGAAGATGCCCAGCGTGTGCGCGGCCTGCAGGCCGTCGGCGATCTGTATGCCCACCGAGAGCACCAATTGCAGGCTGGCCGGCCCCCTCGCGATCAGCGTGTCCAGGTTTTCGCCGGGCACATACTGCATCACGATGTAGCCCTCGTCGCCGCTTTCGCCCACCTCGTAGATGGCGCAGACGTTGGGATGCTCGATGGCTGAGGCAAGCCGCGCCTCGCGCAGCACCGTCGAGCGCATCTGCGCGGCCGAAAGCTGCCCCGCGCGCAGAATCTTCAGCACCACCGGACGCTGAAGGAGCGTGTCGTTGGCCAGGTAGACCACGCCGCTACCCCCGGCGCCCAGCCGGCGGAGAATCTCGTAATGTTCAATCGTTCTTCGCTTCATCTCTATCTATAAGTGTACCGGCAAATAAATGAAGGGCGTATCAATCTCCGGTTCAGCGAGGATAAGGCTCCCGGATTGAACCGCTTGAGTGGCAGAGATCAGATGAAATGCTCGAACCCTGTCTCAGGTTGTCAAGAGCATACTGTGCGCGCCACCTGCACAACGCCGACTTGCTGACAAGCTGACTCGCTGTTCCCTGTCTTTCAGTGTCCCCGCCGCGCTTCTCCTTTTGCCGGCGGCAACTGGCGTTCCTTCTCAATCCGCCTCTGCCCGCGCTGGCCCAGCAGCAGCATCGTCACCCCGAAGACCAGCAGCACCAGCCCCCACCACAGATTCGCGTCGATGCCCAGGCTCTTGGCATAGAGGGCCACGTTGCCCCTGGTGGACAGCCCGAACGCGCTGAGGATCATGCCGGCCAGCGTGAACATCAATCCCATCGGAATGCGCAAATCGAGACTCATCGCTCTCCCCTATCCCAGCCGCTCGCAGGCCCAGCCGCCCGCGAGCCAGGTCGAATCCTCAGTACAAGAAAATGTTCAGGGCAACCGCGCCCAGCAGAACGGCCACTGCCAGCGCCTCGGGCCGCTTCCACCACGTGGTGTGCGCGCGCTCCGGCTTCGGCGTCAGGGAATGAACCAGCCCCACCAGTTCCGCCTCCGGTTTGGCCTTGGTGCAGTAACTCACCACTACCGTCACAATCAGGTTGGCGCTGAACGCGAAGATCGCCGTCCAGAAGTTCTGCGCCATATCGCTGGGATAGTGGTGCAGCACCGCAATCCATCCCCCGTGAATGCCGGGCCGCGCCTCGATCGGCAGCGTCAGCCCGTGGTGCAGCATGGCCGTCGCGGTGCCCGCAATCAGCCCGGAAAACGCGCCGTGCCCCGTGGCCCGCTTCCAGAACATGCCCAGCAGAAACGTGGCGAACAGCGGCGCATTCACAAAGCTGAAGACCAGCAGCAGCGTGTCCATGATGTTGTTGAAGTGGATGGCCGCATACGCCGTTCCGATGGACAGCAGAATGCCGCCCACCGTGGCCCATCGTCCCACCGCCAGATAATGCCGGTCGCTCCCGCCTTTGTGAATGTACGACTGGTAAAGATCGTACGTAAACACCGTGTTGAAAGCCGTCGCATTGGCGGCCATGCCGCTCATCAAGGTGGCCAGCAGCGCCGTCAACCCCAGCCCCAACAGGCCGGTGGGCAAAAAGTGCAGCAGCATGTTCGGCGTGGCCATGTCGTAGTCCAGCAGCGGCTGGCCGCTGGCGTCGAGCATCGGCTTGCCGGTCACCGGGTCGGACTTGGCCGGAACCAGTCCCCGTCCCTCCTCAACCTGAGCCGAAACCACGGTAGTCTCGCGAATGATGGCCCCGTCCACCACGTGGGTAACGGTTGTGGTGTGCGGCGTGGGCAGCCCAATGGCCAGCAACCCCGGCAATATCACCAGGAACGGAAACAGCATCCTGGGAACGGCGGCAATCAGCGGCACACGCCGCGCCGATTCCATATTCTTCGATGCCATCGCCGTCTGGATCACCCGGAAGTCGGTGCACCAATAGCTGGCTCCGAGCACGAAGCCCAGCCCCAGCCCCAGGCCGATGCCCTCAATCCCCATGGGGTTGGCGCCGGCGTGGGCCACGCCCTTCCACTCGTGCATATATTGGATTGGAACCGAAGCCTTCAGCCCGCTCCATCCGCCGATATTGCGCAGCCCCAGCAGCACCAGCGGCAACAACCCCGCAACCACTAGGAAGAACTGCAGCACATGGTTGTAGATGGCGCTGGTAAGCCCACCCAGCAGGATATAGGCCAGCACAATCGCCGCCGAAAGCACAATCGAGAAAGTGAATATCCCCTCCGGCGCCCAGTCATGCGCGCGGAAAAACCCGTCGAATACATGCAGCGCCTGCATCAGCCGCGCCATCATGTACATCGATATCCCCGAGCTGACGACCGTCATCGCCGCAAACGTGCAGGCGTTCAGCGCGCGCGTCTTCTCGTCGAACCGCAGGCGCAGAAACTCGGGCACCGAGCGCGCCTTCGACCCGTAGTAGAGCGGCATCATGAAGAGGCCCACAAAAACCATCGCCGGTATCGCGCCGATGCCGTAGAAGTGCGCCGTCTCCAGGCCGTACTTGGCCCCCGAGGCGCCCATCCCGATTACCTCTTGCCCACCCAGGCTGGCGCCGATGAACGCCAGCCCGCAGATCCACGCCGGCAGCGCGCGCCCGGCCTGAAGAAAGTCCTTGCTCGTCTTCATGTGCCGCTTGAGGGCATAGCCGATGCCCAGCACAAAGACGAAGTAGAGCAGCATGATCAGCCAATCGACGGCGGTGAGGTTCGGCACGAACGGCTCCTTGCAATCGTCAAGGTATTGAGACCACTGTACGCAGGCTTGCGGAGGCAAGTCCAGAAACGTGCCGGAAATGAGCCTGTCCTTGGCAGACTCCTGGAGGCTCGCCAGAAACGCCAAGGCCCTCCGGCGCAAACCGGAGGGCCCTGAAACCAGCAGAAAATCCCCGCCTATGCCTTGACCGCGCGCGTGGGCTTGTACCCGGACAGGCCATAGTAGGCAACGTAGAAGTAGCCGATGATCGGCAGGATGAACGCGTACTGAATCCCAACCTTGTCGGCCAACGCGCCGAAGAGGAGGGGAATCACCGCCCCGCCCACGTTTCCCATGGTGATCACGCCTGAACCTTCGCTGGTCATCGGCCCCAGTTCGGCAATGCCCAGCGCAAAGATATTCGGGTACATGATGGAATTGGCCACGCCGCACAGCACCAGGCTCCAGATGGCGACCGGGCCATGGCTGAACATCGACACCAAAAGCAGCGCCACGCCAAGAAAGCCCAGGATGGACAGCAGCTTTTCCGCCTTGATCCAGGTCATCAGAAAGCTGCCCAGGAAGCGGCCGGCCATGATGAAGACAAAGTAGAGCGAGGCTATCGAGGTTGCAATCTTGATGCTGCTAATCCCCTGCGTCCGGAAGTAGCTGATGGCGATCGCGGCCAGGGCGATCTCAACTCCCACATAGAAGAAGATGCCCACCATGCCCAGTACAGTGTGCCTGTAGCTCCAGATGCTGCGGCCCAGCAACGGGTCGCCGTCCTTGCCGGGGCGGAACGACTGGGTCCGGGTGATCGCGGGCAGGTGCATGAACATCACCGCAAAGCCCAGCACCAGCAGCGCGGCGGCAATGGCGATGTAGGGCCCTTGCACCGTGTGCGCAATGCTCGCCTTGCTGGCAACCTTGCTGGGATCGGTGAGGATAAAGTGGCCCACCACCAGGGGAGCCACGGCCGCGCCCAGGGAGTTGAAGGCCTGTGCCAGCGTCAGCCGCGCGGGGGCGCTGTGCTCGGGGCCAAGGATGGAAACGTAGGGATTGGCCGAGGTCTGCAGAGCGGTAACGCCCGTCGCCAGCACAAAGATCGCGGTCAAAAACAGCGGAAAGCTGATCAGATTGGCCGCCGGGAGGAACAACAGCGCGCCCACCACCATAATGAACAGCGAAATCACCATGGTGCGCTTGTAGCCCACGGCTTCAATCAGCTTGGCGCTGGGAACCGAGAAGACCAGATAAGCAAAGAACCACGCCGCCGTCGCCAGCATGGCCGGTCCGTAGGACAGATCGAAGATCGACTTCAGGTGAGGCATCAGATTGCTGTTCAGGTTGGTGAGGAACCCGAAGATGCCGAACAGGATGGTGACCGTGATGAACGGAACAATGTAGTTGGGCGCGCTTGAAGCCGCCGGTGGTGTGGATCGCGTAACCATGAAAGTCCTTCCCCCGCTTCCTTCGAAAAAATAGCCTGATCTTTGCTGCTTTCCAATCGCCTTTGTCCTTGACCGTCACCCACGCGGACCGGGCCGCCGGCAGAAACACAGGAATTGGAAAACCGCTCTGCAATGCGCCGACACAACTCTACGCAACGGGGCCGAGGTGAGTCCAGCAAAGCGCTGAAAATGTTTTCAGCCGCGCCCGCCCACTCGTCCGCAATCCCCCGCAGTTTACACTGGAGATGCATGATTCCTACCCTGGCCTGGACCCCGGAAGGCGTCCGCTTTATCGATCAGACCAAGCTCCCTCTCGAGGAGAGCTACGTGCTCGCTGCCACCTATGAACAAGTGGCCGAGGTCATCGAAACCATGGTCGTCCGCGGCGCTCCCGCCATCGGCGTCTCCGCCGCTTACGGCATCGCCCTGGGCGCGCTCCGCACCAAGGCCGCCAGCTCGCAGGAGTTCGCCCCCGAATTCGAAGCCATCTGCGCCCGCCTCGCCGCCACTCGCCCCACCGCCGTCAATCTCTTCTGGGCCATCGACCGCATGAAACGCCTCTTCGCCAACCTGCTGGCCTCCGGCGCTACCCTCGCCCAAATCCAGGAAAGAATCCTGGCCGAAGCCCACGCGATGTACGAGGAAGACATCGCCGCCTGCAAGACCATGGGCGCATTCGGAGCAGCGCTGCTGCCCGACGAGGGCGGCGTTTTAACCCACTGCAACGCCGGCGCGCTGGCCACCTGCGGCTATGGAACCGCTCTCGGCGTCATCCGCTCGGCCGTCGAGCAGGGCAAGCGCATTCACGTCTACGCCGACGAGACCCGCCCCTTCCTGCAAGGCGCGCGCCTCACCGCATGGGAGCTGATGGCCGACGGGGTTCCAACGACCGTGATCTGCGACAACATGGCCGCCAGCCTCATGCGCGCCGGCCGCATCCAGGCCGTGGTCGTCGGCGCGGACCGCATCGCGGCCAACGGCGACGTTGCCAACAAGATCGGCACCTACAACGTCGCCATCCTCGCGCGTGAGCACGGCATCCCCTTCTACGTCGCCGCCCCCTGGTCCACCATCGACCTGGCCACCGAAACCGGCGACTCCATCCCCATCGAGGAGCGTTCCCCCGTCGAGGTCACCCACCACGGCGGCAAGCAGCTAACTCCGAACGGCGTAGGCATCTGCAACCCCGCCTTCGACGTAACTCCGGCTAAGTATGTGACCGCCATCGTCACCGAACGCGGCGTGCTGCGCGCCCCGTACGCCGAGTCGCTGCGTGAGATGGAAGCTTCCGGCTGATTCAGACTCTCCCTCGCCAATAACCGGCGCGGCGCTTGGCGTGGGCTACGGCGACGACAAGAATGGTGTCGGCTTTCTCCTGAAAGATCACGGAATAGGGAAACCCCGCCAGTACGCGTCGGCGAGTGTTCTTTGTATAGATGGGATAGAGTTGCGGATGAGAAACAATCTGCGCCAAAGATGCCCCGATTTCAGTCAAGAATCCGTCGGCCGCTTCAGGGCTGCGCTTGAAATACCATTCAAACGCTTCGTTGATCTCCTCCTGAGCCTGCGACTCGATGCGGAGGCGTTTCCGCTTCATCCGGCCAATCGGGCGCGCAGGGGCGCTTCCACTTCTTCCCACGAATAGGTCACGGCGGTTCCTGCCTCAGCCTCGGCCACACGCCGTTCAACCTCAGCCTTCCAGGATGCGTCGATCTCCGCATCGCTGGAGCCGTCTCCGGCCTGGAGGAGTTCCCCGATAAGCCAATCGAAATCCCCGGGAGGGAGGCGACGGGCATCTTCGAGAACTTCTGCGGCGGAGCGGCTCATGGAGAGATTGTAGCGCGAAATCGGTCCCTAAAACTACTGCCACGCGGTCTGGTTCTGGATAGGATTTTGAAAACAGGCGCCCCAGGTCTCAAAATCGAAACCTGGGCGCCCGCCGCTTGCCTAAAGGCGGCCAGCCCAGTAACCGGGACGGCGCTTGGCGTGGGCTACGGCGACGATTTGAATCTCGCTCAGAAGCTCCCGATAGACGATGGAAAACGGATACCGGTCAAGCACAGCGCGCTGGGTGCCGTAAAGGTGCGGCGGATATAGCCTTGGCCGTTCCTGTATACGGTCAAGAGCCGGAAGAAGCTCCTCGTAAAATCCGTCCGCGGCCTGAAGGCTCTGCCGGACGTACCACGCGTGAGCGGCCTTGATCTCCCGCCTGGCCGTGGGATGGTACTTCAATGGCTTCAAACGCGCAGCCGGGTTCGTGCCTGCGGAGAAAGACTTGCAATCATCTCGGCGCGTACCTGCTCTCCCGGAATCAATTCCACGGCCCCGGAGTCGATCTCGTCGAGACGGCGCTTGATTTCGCCGTCCCAGGCGGCCTCGATCTCCTCTTCCGTCCCGCCGTCCCCGTCCTGAAGAAGGTTCTCAATGAGCCAGTTCACCTCACCGGGAGGCAATTGACGGGCATCTTCGAGAACTTCTGCGGCGGAGCGGCTCATGGAGAGATTGTAGCGCGAAATCGGTCCCTAAAACTACTGCCATGCGGTCTGGTTCTGGATAGGATTTTGAAAACAGGCGCCCCAGGTCTCAAAATTGAGATCTTCGGTTTTGGCGCAGATTGCATGGTGATTCGGATAGGCAGCACCGCACACCGGACAAGTCCTCACACGCCTGTCTCACTTTCTCCGCGCCGCGAGCATGATCGCCGGAATAGCCGGGCTCGACGGTAAGGAACGTCCCCATTGTAGTACCGGATCGAAGCCGGGAGCCAAGCGGTTTACCTTTTCTGTAGACCAGTTCAAGCCTCCCCCGCACGATAAAGTGAAGAGTGGTGCTTCACCCGAGGGTTCCGCTCATGATTCCGCGCAAGCCGCTTGCCTCTCTGCTTCTTCTGGCGCTCGTTCCCCTGGCCTTCATTCCCAGGCCGCTCCCGGCGCAAACCGCTGCCCAGGCCGCTCCGCAGTTCGCTCCGCCCGTCGTCTTCGGCTACAGCGACTTCACTGCCGAGGCCAAAATCGAGGAGAAATTCCTCGCCGTTCCCGATGCCAAACTGGCCGGCCAGCACCTCAAGACCCTCACCGCAGAGCCCCACCTGGCCTCCACGCCGGAAGACCACAAGACCGCCGAATATGTCGCGCAGAAGTTCCGCTTGGCCGGCCTCGATACCGAGATCGTTCCCTACCGCGTGCTGATGAACCAGCCCAAGGTGGTCCGCGTTGAGGCCTATGACCCCAGCGGGAAACTGCTGATGACCGGCCCCACCCGCGAGCACGTCGAAGGCGATCCCTACCAGGACGATCCCCGCGTGGTCATGCCCTTTAACGGATCCTCGGGGTCCGGCGACGTCACCGGCGACGCGGTCTACGCCAATTACGGCCGCCTCGAAGACTTCGACCAGCTTGCCGCCCAGCACATCGACCTGCACGGCAAAATCGTTCTGGTCCGCTACGGCTCCAACTTCCGCGGCGTCAAGGTCTACATCGCCGAGCAGCGCGGCGCGGCCGGCGTGCTCATCTACTCCGACCCGCAGGACGACGGCTACTACAAGGGCGATGCTTATCCCATGGGCCCCTGGCGGCCTGAAACCGGAGTGCAGCGCGGGTCGGTCCAATATATCTTCAAGTATTCCGGCGACCCCGAGACCCCCGGCGTCGCCTCCACGCTGGACCTGCCCGACTCCGCGCGCATTCCCGCCGACAAGTCCGGCAACCAGCCCCACATCATCTCCATCCCCATCAGCTATCACGATGCCTCGCCCATCCTCCAAGCCCTCAAGGGGCCGGGAGTGCCGCAAGGCTGGCAGGGCGCGCTGCCCTTCCGCTATCACCTCGGACAGGTTGGGGGACAGGGCGGCGTGAAGGTCCACCTGGTCTCCCAGCAGGACTATCAACGGCGCATCATCTGGGACGTGATCGGCACGATCAAGGGTTCGGAGTACCCCGACGACTGGGTTGTTGCCGGCAATCACCGCGACGCCTGGGTCTATGGCGCGGTCGATCCCTCCAGCGGCACCGCCGCCATGCTTGAATCGGTCCACGGCATCGGCGTGCTGCTCCGGCAGGGTTGGCGCCCCAAACGCACCATCGTCTTTTGCAGTTGGGACGCCGAAGAGGAGGGCCTCATCGGCTCAACTGAGTGGGTGGAGCAGCACGCCAAGACACTCGAACGCGCCGTCGCCTACTTCAACATGGACGTAGGCGTCTCCGGCCCGGATTTCTCCGCCTCCGCCGTCCCCTCCCTCAAGCAGTTCATCCGCGAACTCACCCGCTCGGTTCCCAGTCCCCTTGGCGCAACGGTCCCCGGTCAAACGGTTTATGACCAGTGGAAGAATACCCGCCCCAGTGGCAACGAGCACCGCGGCTCCAACGCTCCGCCCGAGTCCGGCCAGGAGGCGCTTGTGGGCGACCTTGGCTCCGGTTCCGACTTCACGCCCTTCCTGCAGCATGTGGGCGTGCCCTCCACCGACATCGGCTCCGGAGGCCCCTACGGCGTCTATCATTCCGTCTTCGACAACTTCGCCTGGTACACCCAGAACGCCGACCCAAAATTCGTCTATCTCCAGGAGATGGCCCGCGTCTTCGGCCTCGAAGCCCTGCGCATGGCCGATGCCGACGTGCTGCCCTACGACTACGCGACCTACGCCCGCGAGATCGACTCCTATATTGCCGCGGCCAAACGCAAGGCTGCTGATGCACATCTCGGTTCGCTCGACTTTGCACCCGCTCAAGCCGCGGCTGCCCGCCTGGCCGCCGCAGCCCAAAAGGCCCATACCCTCCAACTCGCTCCCTCCGGCGACCTCGCCAAACTCAATCTCGCCCTGCGCCAGACCGAGACCGCGCTCATCTCCGACGCCGGCCTGCCCAATCGCCCCTGGTACCGGCACACCATCTATGCTCCCGGCGAGTTCACCGGCTACGCGGCAGTGGTCATCCCCGGCGTCAATGAGGCCATCGACGCCAAAGACTCCAACCGCGCCGCCCAGCAGTTGGGCGTTCTCACGCAGGCTCTCGACCGCGCCGCCCGCACCCTGGAAAACGGCCTTTAGAGGGGGTTATTCCTTTATAAATAAAAAGATTTTGCTTGCAATCGCGCCCCATTTAGATTTAGATACTCTGACCAGGCATCCCCAAATACCCTTTGTTGGGAATTTCTCCCAACGAGAAATCCCCGACAATTCGAAGAGGCCGAAAGATGAAAACTCTTCTCTTTCTAGCAATCATCCTGTCCGCCGGCGTTTGCCTGGCTGCCGATCCAACACCGCCGGCGAATGATGCCGCAGCGAACACCTCGGTTGCGGCTAACGAGCTGAATGCCATCAAGCAGAGGTGCCATGTAGCCGAATCGCTGGCCGCCCAAGATACCCACCCCGAACTATCTGTGACTTCCTTAGTCTGCATGCAGCAGAATGAGCCCTTGCTCAAGGCGGCAAAAGACATAGACGATTCATTGGCCGGGGTTTCCGCGGCACAAAAGCACCAAATCATAGAATCGTGCAGTTTCAACCCGTCGACTGACGACCTAAAAACGCTGACAAAAAAGCAAAAGTGCGTGGCGGATCAATTGATCGAGTTGAGCAAGCTGAAAACCCTGCAGGCCGCCCCCAATCAGTTGAGTCTGTATGTACTAAATACCGAAAATGTGCTTGGTCTGAAACCCTCAGTGTCCCCGCCACCGCCACCGCCAGCGAGTGGACCTGAGCAGATTAGGGCCGAGTCAGTCGCACCCCAGGGGGCGGGGACCCCGCCGGCCGCTGCGGCTGCGCCAACCCCTGCGGCTCCGCAGGCCAGCGCGGGCCAACAGGTTGGCAGCTCAGCCTACACGACGCGGAGCACATGCCTGCTCACGAATCCCGGACCAGCCAATGGATCTGCCATCAACAATCCAGGTTTGATTGGAGTCAGGCGAGAGTTGCTTGCGCCCAAAGAAGCCTCCGATCAATTCGGATACCGGCTGGGCAAGCGCTACATCATCTATCAGGTCAGCGTTACAGATTTCAGTAAAGACTACCAATATGTTGTCCACGACATTACCGTCAATCTCAAAACCGTGATGGAAAAGGAGAACCCATTCACGGACCAAAGCGGCGGTAACGAAACTGCCGACCTTGCCTCTTCACGGCGTCTCGATCTGCTGCGGGGAATCCCGGAAAAGGGTCAGGACCTGGACCCCCGCAATCTGACATTGCATATCCTGACCGGCCTCGGATCGGTGGCGGGTGGAGTCAGCGGCCTGACCCCCTTCTCCAACGTAATGGGCTCGGCCGTCTCGGTCTTCAATGGAGCCTTCCTGCAGGCCTTCGTCGGCATTGCACCCGACCACACGGGGACCCAATTGAACAGGCTGAGCGATGAGGCATTCGCATCCAACGCGCTGGTCGACAAGCTGCACACCAAGGATTTCGCCATCTTCATTCCGCAAGCGCTCGTACTCAAGTCCAAGAATCAGAGCCGATTCTGGCGCAATACGCGCGGCCTGCTGGACGATGTCCCGCTCGACCAGGTCGATGTCTGCGTCGACGGCTCCCTGGTGACGGAAGTCTCGATCACGGCAAGTCCGGCATTCTCTGTTACCGACACGAACGTTGCACCCGGCACAACTGTGTCCATCAGTGACAGCGACTCGGACGCCACGATCTATTACACCGACGTCGATGGAACCACGCCCACTGCTTCCTCAACCGACAAATACACCGCTCCTATCGCCTTGCCCGCGATACTCGGCACGACAAAGATCGTCCGGGCTATCGCCGTCTCCCCGAACAAGCAGCAAAGCTCGATCGTGAGTCATACCTATGTAGTCCAGCGGATTCCGACGCCTGATTCCGCCCCCGCCAATGCCTCAAAAGCACCTGCAACTGTAACGCTCAAGCTCGCAGCGCCCGGGGATGACATCTACTACACGCTCGATGGCACTACTCCAACAACAGCCTCAACGAAATACGCAACGCCCATCAACATTCCCTCTTCGCAAACGTTGAAGGTGATCGAAGTGACTGCAGCAGGTGCGGCTGGTCCAGTGGCCACGTTCGACTACAAGTTGAAGTAAACAGAACTTAATGCACTGGCCTACGTTCGCACACAGATGGGCACGGTTTCGTGCGTTTTGCAGGTCAATCCGCAGCAGGACGGCATGGCAAAACGCCCGCACCGGTTCAGTCTAGCGGCAAAATCTGAGCCAACCGAATGGGAGATGAAGCGCCCCTCCCTCTTTCGTTGGTTGACCCCGCCCCGCAAGGCTCGTATCGTTAAAGGTTGACTATGAAGATTTCCCCAAACACCTTGCGGATCGGGATTGCGGCTGCCGTGATCGTCGGCACCATCGGCTGGCTGGCTTGGTCCGGCTACGGCGCCAACAAGAGCTACTACGTCACCATCGCCGAGCTTGGCGGCATGGGCGACAAGGCCTACCATAGCCAGTTGCGCGTCGAAGGCTTCGTCCAACCCGGCTCCATCGAGCACAACGGCCCCCACGTCGACTTCGTGCTCAACGAATTTGAAAGCCACTCCCCCAAAGCCGCCAGCGGCCGCCTTCTCAAGGTCACCTACAAAGGCTCCGAGCCGCCCCCGGACACCTTCAAGGACGATGCCATGGCTCTGGCCGAAGGCTCCTATGGCCGCGACGGCGTCTTCCACGCCTCCGTGCTCCAGGCCAAGTGCGCCAGCAAGTACGCCCCGGCCCAGCCCGGCTCAACGCAGCCCGCTTCGACGCAGCCCGCTGCCAGCCCTCGCGCTGCCGCCCAGGCCCATGCTTCTCACGCATCCAACCCGGCCGCTGCCCCAGCTGCAGCAAACTGATCGCATGACCGCTCCCGCCTCCGAGGCTGACCGCTCCGTCCTCTGCGCCCGCCTCGACGGCGTCTCCAAGCTCTTCGGCTCCTTCGCCGCGCTCCGCCAGGTCACGGTGGACCTCGAGCCCGGACGCTGCTACGTCCTCATCGGCGAAAATGGCGCGGGCAAATCCACCCTGCTCCGCATTCTGGCCGGACTGCTGCGGCCCAGCTTCGGCACGGTCACCGTTTTTGGCGGCCTCGAACCTCATGACGCCCGCGCCCGCATCGGCTACATGAGCCACGCCCCCATGCTCTACGACGAACTGACCGCCGAGGAGAACCTGCGCTACTTCCGCAGCCTTTACCCCGGCCGCGCCTGTCTGTCGCCAGCCGAATCCCTGCGCCAGGTGGGCCTGGACCCCGAACTGAACCGCCCCCTCGGCCAGTATTCGCAAGGCATGAGGCAGCGCACCTCGCTGGCCCGCGTTCTGCTCTCCGTCCCCGAGCTGCTCCTGCTCGACGAGCCGTTCTCCAACATGGACATCGAATCCGCCCGCCAGATGGTCGAACTGCTGGCAGGCTTCCGCCAGGGCAACCGCACCATCGTCCTCACCACCCACCAGCGCGAGATGGCCGCCCCCATCGCCGACTGGGTATTCGCGCTCCACGCCGGCCGGCTGATCTCGTTTGAGCCCGGAAGGCCCACACTATGAAGACCAACGGCGCCCGCTTCCTCGAAACTCTCGGCATTCCCTTCGAACTGCGTGAGTACGAAGTCGATCCCAACGACCTCTCCGCCATCACCGTCGCCAGGAAAATCGCCATGCCCCCCGAGCAGGTCTTCAAAACCCTGCTGACGACAGGCGGAGCAGGCGAGTACGTCTTCGCCGTCATCCCCGGCGACGCCGAGCTGGACTTCAAAAAACTCGCTCGCGCCGCCAGCCTGCGCAAGGCCGAGATGGTCTCCCTCAAGGAAGTCCAGCCCCTCACCGGCTACATCCGCGGCGGCGTCACCGTCTTCGGCGCAAAAAAAGCCTTCCCCGTCTTCGTCGATGAGACCGCCATCCTCTTCGACCGGATCAGCGTCTCGGCGGGCGCGCGCGGCGTCCAGCTCATCCTCAGCCCCAACGACTATCTCCGCGCCGCGGCAACTCTCGATGTGCAGGTCCAAACCGCCGACCTAACCAAAGACCGCCGTGCCCCATCCTTGCGCCTTACCGGGGTCCCCACGGACAGGTCTTCGTCCGCGGGGTGGTCGGGCGCAAGGGTGGGAGACCACGAACCCACCGATTCGATTCCCGCCACCCCGGAGGGCCACGCCTGATGCCCCGCGCCCTGTGGACCCATCTAGTCAAAGACCTCCGCATCGAGTTGCGCTCCCTCGACGCCTTTGTCTCCATGCTTTTCTTTTCCCTGCTTGTCGTCGTGCTCTTCTCGATCGCCTTTGATCCGCACGGGGACTTTTCCCGCGAGATCGCCGGCGGCGTCCTCAGCGTAGCCACCATGTTCGCCTCCGTCAGCGCCCTCAACCAGGCCTGGGCCCGCGAAATCCGCCATCAGGTCATCGATGCGCAGCGCATGGCCCCCACCCCCGGCGCGGAACTCTTCCTCGCCAAGGTGATCGCGAACTTCCTCTTCGTCTCCGTCGTTCAGGTGATACTGGCTCCCTTTTTTCTCATCTTCTATAACCTTCACATCGAGGGCCAGGCCTGGTTGCTGGCGCTGGTTCTCCCCCTCGGCACATGGGCACTGGTCGGCAACGGCATCTTCTTCGCCGCGCTCTCCATCCGCAGCCGCAACCGCGAACTCCTGCTTTCGCTGATTCTCTTTCCCATCTTCATTCCGGCTCTCCTGGCCATGGTGCGAGCCACCACCTCCATCCTCACCGGCGACGGCGACCCCACCCTGTGGATCAAGCTCCTCCTCGGCTACGACATCATCTTCACCACCGCCAGCCTCCTCCTCTTCGACGTAGTCTTCCACGCGGAGTAGTTTCTCCACCTCCCGATGAACTCCGCCCCCGCCGTCGTAAACTGAAAGCGTCCCACTTGGATTCCCCATGAAGAAAGCAGCCATCGGTCTCTACGTCGCCATCACCGTCGCCCTGCTCGGCTGGGCCTTCTACCAGGCCATCTACGTCGCCCCCGAAGAACAGACCATGCACGAGGTGCAGCGCATCTTCTACTACCACGTGCCCTCGTTCATTGCCGCCTTTCTCTTCTTCGCCGTCTCGTTCGCGTCCTCCGTCTGCTTCCTGGCCTTCCGCCACAGCCGCCCCAACTGGGCGCAGGCCTCCGACGCCTGGGCCCTGGCCGGCGCCGAAGTCGGCGTCGTCTTCTGCACCGTCGGCCTCATCACCGGCCCGCTCTGGGGCCGCCGCGCCTGGGGCATCTGGTGGACTTGGGACGCCCGCCTCACCACCACCCTCGTCCTCTGGCTCATCTATGTCAGCTACCTGCTCCTCCGCCGCTTTGCCGCCGGCCCGCAAGTGCAGACGCTGGCCGCCGTCCTGGGCATCTTCGGCGCACTCGATGTGCCCATTGTCTATATGTCCAACCGCTGGTGGCGCACACAGCATCCCGCCCCCGTCTTCGGCGGCGGACCGGACTCCGGCATCAAGGACCCCGCCATGCTCCACGCCTTCCTCTGGAACATCCTCGCCTGGCTTGCCTGGGGCGTGCTCATCCTCGCCCTGCGCTACCACGTCGAGCGCCAGCACCAGAAATTCGCCGCCCAGGAAGCCCAGGCCGCCCTCGACGACACCAACTGATTCCGCGCCAATAGCCTGCTCCCGGAGGACAATACCATGGATCAAAGAGCCCTTCTCGACCACCAGTTCACCGTTGCCGCCTACGCCATCACCTGGGCCATCCAACTGGGCTATGTCGCCTGGCTGGCCCTCAAATGGCGGGCGCAAAAGCGCGATGCAGCCCGCGCCAGCCGCAATCCGCGCTAGAGCATTACCAGGGATGATGTATCCCGAAACCACAGTCTTCAAGTCGACGCGACCACCAGGGAGCGGCGACCTTGTGCGGAATTGAACAGGACACAGTATCCCTGGTAATGCCGTAATCCCCCTCCGATGCGTCTCCCGCAACCCGCAAAGAAATTGCCCTTCGCCGCCCCAGACATTAGACTGGTGGTTTGAGGGCCAGTCATGTTAGTTGTCATGAAAGCGCAGGCCACGCCGGAAGAAATCCAGGCCGTCTGCGAGCACATTGAGCAGTTGGGTTTCCGTGCCCATCCCCTTCCCGGAGCCCAAAGAACCGCCATCGGCATCACCGGCAACCAGGGTGAGGTCGATCGCGGCAACCTCGAGGCGCTCTCCGGAGTCGCCGAGGTCATCCGGGTCTCCAAGCCCTACAAGCTGGCCAGCCGGGACGTCAAGGAAGAAGACACCGTCATCCGCTTCGCCGGAACGGACGCTGCCATCGGCGGCCGCGACCTGGCCATCATTGCCGGCCCCTGTGCCATTGAGAATCGCGATCAGGCCTTCGCCATCGCCGAACAGGTGGCCGCGGCCGGCGCGCAGTTTTTTCGCGGCGGCGCCTACAAGCCCCGCACATCTCCCTACGCCTTTCAGGGCCTCGGCGTTGAGGCGCTCCGCATCATGGCCGACATCCGCTTCCGCTACGGCCTGCGCATCGTCACCGAAGCCATCGACAACGAATCCCTCGACCGGGTCGCCGAATACGCCGACGTCATCCAGATCGGCGCCCGCAACATGCAGAACTTTTCCCTCCTCAAGCGCGCCGGCAAACTTCGCAAACCAGTCCTGCTCAAGCGCGGCCTCTCGGCCACCCTCGACGAATTCCTCATGGCCGCCGAGTACATCATGAGCGAGGGCAACTACGAGGTCATTCTCTGCGAACGCGGTGTCCGCACCTTTGCCGACCATGCCCGCAACACCCTCGACCTCAGCATCGTTCCCGCCGTGCAGCGCCTCAGCCACCTGCCCATACTGGTCGACCCCAGCCACGGCACCGGCAGGCGCGACAGCGTTCTGCCCATGGCCCGCGCCGCGGTTGCCACCGGCGCCGACGGCGTCCTGGTCGAAGTCCACCACCAGCCAGACAAAGCGCTCTCCGACGGCCCCCAGTCCATCTATCCCGATCAGTTTGTCCGCATGATGGACGAGATCGAGCAGATCGCCCCTGTCGTCGGCCGCCATCTCCCCCGCGGCATCCACATCGAAATCGCCGCGGGCTGAGCCTATGACCAACCCGTCAAGTCAGCGCCGATTCAGAAACGCCCATACTTGGGTGCCCCAGGTCTCGATTCTGAGACCTGGGATACCACTGAACCTAGTCGGCCCAGCCCGCCTTGCCATATTCACCCTGCTGGCGCTGACGCTCACCGCCTGCCGTCCCCACGACTTCCCCCAGTACCCGCCCAACTATCGCGAATACGCCTACGTCACCAACGGCGGCAGCGGCACCGTCACCGTGCTCGACGTGGTGAATATCCGCCTGGACCGCGAGCTGGCCGTGGGCCAGAATCCCGTCGCCGTTACCGCCAGCCCCACCCGCAATGAGGTTTACGTCGTCAACTCCGGCGCCGAAGGCGCCCAGGGTTCGGTCTCGGTCATCGACGCCGAGAACAACACCGTCGCCGCCACCATTCCCGTCCACCGCCAGCCGGTCTCCATCGACCTCGATCCCGCCGGCGCGCTGGCTTACGTGGCCAACTCCGGCTCCAACACCATCTCCGTCCTCGACCTCAACGTCCGCCGAGAGATTGCCCAGATCGGCGCCGGCGAAGAGCCCATCGCGGTCCGCATCTCCCCGGACGGCAAGACCCTGGTCGTCGCCAACCGCCGCGGCAACTCGGTCAGCCTCATCGATCCCGCCGCCCGCCCCCCTGCCCAATCTGTCCGCCAGGTCTTCGAGGGCTGCCCCGGCGCCACCGACGCCGTCATCCTCCCCGACTCATCCAAAGCCTTCGTAGCCTGCGCCGCCGGCCACCAGGTCATGGTCATCGCCCTCGCCCACTCGAAAACCAATCCGGCCCAGCCCGACCGCCTCGAAACCCTGATGGACGTGGGCCGCGCCCCCGTCCAACTCGCCCTCAAGCCCGACGGCGGCGAACTCTTCGCCGTCAACTCCCTCTCCGACTCCATCTCCGAGGTCGTCACCACCACCGACGACGTCGACGGCGCCCACATGATCGGCGACGATCCCGTCCGCGGCCTCGTATCCAGCGACAACTCCCTGCTCTACGTCGGCAATCTCCGCTCCCAGGAGGTCACCGTCTACGCCATCGACGACGGCAAGCTCATCGGCTCCATCCACGTCGGCGACGGTCCCTCGGCCCTGGCCTTTTCCAGCGCCGGCCATCTGCTCTTCGTCGTCGATGCCCGCTCCGCCGATATCTCCGTCGTCCGCACCGCCTCCAGGTCCCTCTTCACCATCTTCCCCACCGGCCGCGCCCCCAATGCCATCGCCGTCAAAGCCTTCAAACTACCGTAAGTTATCCGCATCCCAAAAAGATGTGTCATCCTGAGCGAAGGTCGCCGCGGCGACCGTAGTCGAAAGCCTGTCCTGAGCGCAGCCGAAGGGGACCTGCATTTTCGCTCTTTCGCTCATACGAACATGTGTGTGCCCCAGGTCTCGTTCGCTGCGGCGGAGAGACCTGGGATTCCGCGATGGCAACGGTTAACTCGATGCGCCCCAATAAATAACACTTCCCTAGCTCTTCTTATCTCCCAGCCGCGCCACGCTGAATTGCGCTCCGGCAAACAAAATCAACCCCGAGATATAGCCCCAGAACAAGAGGCCAACGGAGACTTGGAACGCCCCATAGAGATCGTACAGATGCATATGCGGAAGCAGAAGCTCAAAAATATACTTGGCCACCAGCCAGATGACTCCTGTATAGATCGAGGTGTTCAACACATGGCGCCAGGGAACCTTGCGATTAGGGAGCAGCCAGTAGATGGAAAAGAAAAACGCGATCGAGGCCACGCCCGTGGTTGCGGCCAGCAACAGAAAACTGGTCCCCTGATAAGTAACGTGCAGAACAAAATCGATGATCTTGATATTTGTGGTGTGAACAAGTACAGGTGTCAGCACATCGCGCGCCAGCGCGTTCACCACGATGCTGCCCATGCCCAGCGCCACCATCAGGATCGCGAGGCCAAAAGCGATGACTTGATTGTGCAGGTAATTGCGGCTTTTGGTCACGCCCCAGGCCTGGTTCAGCGCCACCTCCAGCGGAAGAAAGATGCCCGTGCAGGCCACCACAATCATGATCAGCGAGAAGAATTGCGCGCCCTGGCTCGCGGCTACAAGAGTAAGATTGCGGACTACAAAATCCGAGTTCGCGGGCACAAAATAGTTCACCATGTCGTTCACTACTTTGACCATCATCGTCGAGTGGAAGACCGGCCACGCCAGCGTGTAGAGCAGCACGATGAAAGGAATAAACGAAAGAATCGCATTGGCCGCCACGCTGAAGGCGTAGGTATGCACCTCGCTGTCCAGCAGGTAGGCGATCAGCGCCGTGCCGTCCCTGCGCCAGCGGTACCACTTGGACCGGGTTGCCGGTTCCACCGCATCGGCGGCTCTGGGAACCTCGATCTGCGCATCGTTCCGCGCATCGGAATTTGAGACGTCAGCCACTTGCTACTCCCTTTCCGGAGCCAAAAACTCTTCTCGCCTGAAATGCGCGCAAGGCGCAACTGCCGAATGGTGCTTCCTCAAGGATAGCCGCTTGCCGGGAGGACGGCCATCTTGCGACAGCTATGAACTCGGCGCGAAATGCGGCATAAATGCTCCGTGCCCCATCCTTGCGACTTTTTTCTGTCGCAAGGGTGGGATAGCACGAACCCCGACCGGCATTTATCGGGAAGCCCTCAGCTTTTCGAGCCCCCAACGCGCCGCGCTCCGCAGCCCCTCGTCCGCGGCCTCAGCCCACTGATGGAGCCAGGGCACGAACCTCCCTTGCCCGCTGTTTCCCATCGCAACGGCCACATTGCGCTTGAGCCCCAGGAAACCCGCCCTGCGCACCGGCGATCCGTTGAAGCGCTGTTCGAACTCCGATTCATCGAGCGAAGCCAGCCACTCCAGCGCCGGATTCACCAGATCCGCACGCGCCTCCAACTCGGGGTCCGCGCTCACCGGCGTTCGCCGCGGCGAATTCCAGGGGCACACGTCCTGGCAGATATCGCAGCCGAAGACCTGGCGGCCCATGCCCGCCATCAACTCTGGCACGATGGCCCCGCGATGCTCAATGGTCAGATAGGAGATGCACCGCGCCGCATCCATCTGATAGGGAGCGATCAGCGCGCCGGTGGGGCACGCGTCCAGGCACCGCCGGCAGCTCCCGCAGCGGTCCGGGACCGTCAGCGGTGCTCCGCCATCCGGTGAATCGGCCTCAACCTCCAGCGAAGTCAGAAGCACCGCCAGAAACCCATACGACCCCAGCCGGGGATGAATCAGGCAGGTATTCTTTCCCGTCCAGCCCAGTCCCGCCGCCGTAGCCAGCGCCCGCTCCACCACCGGCCCGGTATCCACGTAGCCCCGCGCTTCAAATTCGCCAAACTGCTCCCGCAGCCGCGCCTCTCGAATTCGCGCTTCGAGCGCCTTGAGCCGCTTCAGCAGCACCTTGTGATAGTCGCTGGGCCGCCGCACTCCGCTTGCATCCACTTTGCTGGACCAGGCGTAGCGCGCAATCCATCCTGCTCCCTCGGCTGCCGGATCGATCGAACGCGGCTGTGCGCTGTCATAGCCGGCAAAGCAGACGATGGCCGAGCGCGCCCATGGAAACGGAATCCCCACCCGCGACCGCAGCAACCGCCCGTCCTCGCCACCCGGTCCCGATTCTCTCCGCTCCAGGTAGCACATGGTTCCTGCGCGGCCCGCCCGCACCCACTCCTCGAAGCGCGCCGCGTCCCGCTCTGAGTGGACATGGGGAAGCGCGGCCAGCCCGGCCTCGGCAAATCCGGCCTCCCGCGCCCAGGCCCGCACCTGTTCTCTGCTCATAGTCCGGCCAGGGGCCGAGCCTCGCGGCTCGCCGGATCCGGAATCCGAAAAGGAATTTGTCACGGAACTTAACGCACTCCTTTCTGCGTATGGATATTTATGTCCGATTGCGGACGCCGGTATCGAAAATGAACACCCGGCCCCGCGACAGGAAATACTGGAGTGCTCGTAATCCCCCGTGATTTCAGCATATTCCTTCCCTTGCGGCTTTGGACGTCCGAGTGCGGTTACCAGAGAGCGTAGGCCCATAGCCAATTGAACGCGGCCCCCAGGCCGGGAATAGGATTTTCAAAGGAGGTTTGTATGATCAGCACAATGTGCAAAACGACAGTCGCAGAAATGCCCGTCGCCAATGAATCGACCGAAATGACCCAACTGACCGAGCTCGTACGGGGCCACGATCGGGATCTGCTGGATCGCCTGGCGCCGCTCGTTCGCCGGCAAAGCCTCACGCTCGATCTCCACTCTGTCGAGCGCATCGACGCGGCCGGCATTGCGGCGCTTATCTCGCTCTACCGCTGCGCTTACGAAGCGGGCTACCGCTTCTCCGTCTCCAATGCCTCGGCGCGAGTTGCGGAAATTCTGGTCCTCGTCGGGCTGGACCGCATTCTTCTATCCCGGAATGTGGTCCACATTTCACATTCCGGCCGTAGGCTGGAACGCTCTGCCGCCTGATTTTTGCCGGATCGTCTCATAATCGCGCCCTGGCGCCGGTCAGCGTCTCAAATTGCGATAATCCACGTGCAAGAATGGTACGGGATACCCAGGCCAAGCGAACCGCATGTGATCTTCAACACAGGCAACTGTATACTTGAGACGGTATTCGTATAAACGGCTAACCAATCCCGCGCAGCGCTGTCCGATGCCTGGATGACCCGCACGCGCTCAGCCTGAAAACCTCACTTATTTTGAGCGCTGAGCCTCCGTCCCGCCACCCTGTCCTGTGGATTGATGCCGCGGAATTCTACATACGGAGGTTTCATCCCATGACGCAGGGCGCTGTGGATCAGGCGTCTGCTGGAAAAGCAGACTCAACTTCAACCAAACATGTGTATTTCTTCGGCGGTGGCAAGGCCGACGGCAACGGAAAGATGAAGGATGTGCTGGGCGGCAAGGGCGCCGGCCTGGCGGAGATGACCAACGCCGGATTGCCGGTTCCTCCGGGATTCACCATCCAGACCGAGGCCTGTCGCGAGTACATGCGCGGCGCGCTCTCGCCCGAAGTCAATATCGAGATGTACGCCGCCCTGGAGCGGCTGGAGAAGCTGCAAGGCCAAAAGCTGGGCTCGGGCGAAAATCCCCTGCTGGTCAGCGTGCGCTCCGGNNATGATGGACACCATCCTCAACCTGGGCCTCAACGACAAGGCCGTCGAAGCGCTGGCCAAGCTGAGCAACAATCCCCGTTTTGCTTATGACTCCTATCGCCGCCTGATCCAGATGTTCGGCGACGTGGTGCTCGATGTTCAGAAGAAGAAGTTCGAGCACATCTTCGACGGCGTCAAGAAACGCGCCAAGGTCAAGTTCGACTACGAGCTCCAGCCCGAGGCGCTGAAAGAGATCATCGCCGAGTACAAGAAGCTGATCCGCAAAGAAACCGGCAAGGACTTTCCGCAGGCGCCGCTGGATCAACTGGTGCAGGCCCGCGACGCCGTCTTCAGGAGCTGGATGAACGAGCGCGCTAAGACCTATCGCCGCATCAATCGGATTGATGATTGGCTGGGCACCGCGGTCAACGTGCAGGCCATGGTCTTCGGCAACCTGGGCGATAACTCCGGCACCGGCGTAGGCTTCACGCGCAATCCCGCCACCGGCGAGCACGCCTTCTTCGGCGAGTACCTGATGAACGCGCAGGGCGAGGACGTGGTCTCCGGCGTCCGCACCCCGCTGTCCATTAGTGAGCTCGAGCGCGCCATGCCCAAGGTCTACGAGCAACTGCGCACCATCACCGGGAAGATGGAAAAGCACTATCGCGACATGCAGGACTTCGAGTTCACCATCCAGGATGGCAAGCTCTACATGCTGCAGACCCGCAACGGCAAGCGCACCGGCCTGGCCGCCGTCCGCGTAGCCATCGACATGGTCAAAGAGGGCCTCATTACGCAGGAAGAGGCCATCCACCGCGTCGAGCCGAATCAGTTGTACGACTTCCTCGTTCCCCGCCTGGTTGAAAAGGGCGAGAAGATCGAAGTGCTGGCCACCGGCCTGCCTGCCTCGCCCGGCGCGGCTGTGGGCCAGATCGTCTTCACCGCCGAGGAAGCCGTCAAGCAGCACGCCAGCGGCGCTTACCCGGTCATCATCCTGGTGCGCGGCGAAACCACCCCTGAGGACATCGCGGGCATGGAAGTGGCCGCCGGAATCCTGACCTCGCGCGGCGGCATGACCTCGCACGCCGCCGTCGTCACCCGCGGCATGGGCAAGTGCTGCGTGGCCGGCGCGGGCGATTGCACCGTCGACGAGACCAGGAAGGAACTGCGCGTCAAGGGCCGCACCTTCAAGCAGGGCGACTGGATCTCGCTGGACGGCACTACCGGCCGCGTCATCGCCGGCAAGCTGAAGACCCTGGACGCCCAGCCCGACGATCCCGATCTGGTGACCTTCATGGCCTGGGTCGATCCGGTCCGCCGGCTCAAGATTCGCGCCAACGCCGACATCCCCCGCGACGCCAAAAATGCTCGCATGTTTGGCGCCGAAGGCATCGGCCTCTGCCGCACCGAGCACATGTTCTTTGCCGAGGACCGCATCGGACACATGCGCACCATGATCCTGGCCTCGGAAGAGAAAGCCCGCCGCGCCGCCCTCAAGAAGCTGCTGCCCATGCAGCGCGCCGACTTTGTCGGCCTCTTCAAGGCCATGGAGTCGCTCCCCGTCACCATCCGCACCATCGATCCGCCGCTGCACGAGTTCCTGCCCAAGCGCGAGGATCTGATGGTGGAGATTCAGCACCTGGTAGACACCAAGCCCCGCTCGCCCAAGCTCAAGGCACTGCGCACGCTACTGGCGCGGGTCGAGGAGTTGCACGAGCAGAATCCCATGCTCGGGTTGCGCGGCTGCCGCCTCGGCATCGCCTTCCCCGAGATCACCGAGATGCAGGTCCGCGCCATCCTCGAGGCCGCGTGCATCGTCAAGAGCAAGGGCGCCGATCCGCATCCCGAGATCATGATTCCGCTCGTCGCCACCATCGAGGAAACGCGCAACCAGGCCGCCATCGTTCGCCGCGTCGCCGAGGAAGTCTTCAAGGAGAAGGGCGTGACCGTCGATTACATGGTGGGCACCATGATCGAGCTGCCGCGCGCGGCCCTCACCGCCGACCAGATCGCCGAAGAGGCCGAGTTCTTCAGCTTCGGAACCAACGACCTCACCCAGACTACCTACGGCATCAGCCGCGACGACATCAACCAGTTCCTGCCGGCCTACATGAAGGCGGGCATCTTCAAGCAGGACCCCTTCGCCACCCTCGACCAGGCAGGCGTCGGCTTGCTGGTGAAGATGGCCACGGAGAAGGGACGCAAGACACGGCCCACGCTCAAGGTCGGCATCTGCGGCGAGCATGGCGGCGATCCCGAGTCCGTCAAGTTCTGCCACAGGATCGGCCTCAACTACGTCTCCTGCTCGCCCTTCCGTCTGCTGACGGCAAGGCTGGCCGCCGCGCAAGCGGCTCTCGAGGAGAAACAGACCGGGCCCGCGCACACCACCAGCTAGAGCGGCACTCACCGGCTCAAACAGCAAGGGCGCAGCCTTCGGGCTGCGCCCTGGCTTTCTCTAGCGGCAAATTAAGACCCACCGGCTGCAACGGCGTTTGTGAGGACCTATATGGGCGGCGTTATAGTGAACAGTCGCGCAGATATGGTCCACAATGGAGACAATGATGATCGAGGGGACTACGCCAGCTCCACGATTGGTGCCGCCCGAAGCGGCATTCGAAGAATTTGAAACCTATGTGCAGAAATTCGACCCGATTGAACTCCTGTGCCAATTGACGATGACCTTCCTGTTCAGTCAAGAAGGCTTTCAAGGCGAGGCGACAGATATGCGCCGTTGGGCTCGGTGGATAGAATTTACGGCTGGCTACCTTGCCACGATCCCAACTCGTTCTGGGCCCTACGAGATCTTTGATGGCGCTCACATCGAAGAGTTCGAAAGCCTCATCTTGCAATATTTCAATTCGTTTCTTTACGACTCCGTTAACAGACCGCCTGACGCTCCGCAGTGGACTTCCTCCGAGCGAGTTCTACAAAGCGCGAAAACATATTCGCTTTGGGTTCGCGGTGATGCATACCCGCATCAATTCTTCGAATATGCGCTGGAGTTGTACGGGGAGCATGACGATTGGTTCCGTGCCAACCTTGGATTCACAATTCAGGAGGCTGTTCGAATCTTTCGGGCCGTCACGGATGAGTTGAACCTGCGATTCAATGAATCAGCAAATAATGCCCGTGCAAACGCGCCGGCCGAATCCGACACACATTGGGAGGAAGCGAAAGCAGCCGGGCTGACCCGAAAGGAATTGGAAACAAGGATTGCAATTCATCTTCATTATGGGAACGGTGCGGCACTACTGCGATTCACGGCAGAACAGCTCTCTCAATTGTCAGGACTGCCGATAGGCGTTTGCAGGGCCTTCCTGAAGCGAATGAGTCAATCGTTCGGCTATCGAAATCCCAAGTTCACGGACACGTTTTCAGACCCATTAAAAGCACCATGGGACTACAACACCATGGATGAGAGGCCGTTCATTGAGCGGGAAGGTTTCTATTGGCTTTTCACGAATCCGATGGTCCCTTCTGTTTTGTTCCATACGTTCTTCTTCGATCTGATGAACGACCGCTCATATTGTCCTCGCTTCGAAAAAGCAAGAGGAAAGCTCGTCGAGCGCAAGGTTCGGGAATACATGAGCAGGATTTTCCCGAAACATATGATCCTGATGAATCCAGACTACCCAGACGGTAACGAGTTCTCGGATGTAGCAGTGCTGCATGATGGGAAGATTCTGATATTTCAGTGCAAAGCCAAAGGACTGACGAGAGAAGCCCGAATCGGTATGGATTTCTCGCGCCTGCGGATAGACATTCAGGCTGCAATTCGTTCCGCATTCGATCAAGCAATAAGGGCACGAAAATACATCCGCTCTACAGACAGGCCTACCCTCAAGGTAGGACCGG
Organism: Acidobacteriaceae bacterium; assembly: GCA_003170825.1. Classification (GTDB taxonomy): domain Bacteria; phylum Acidobacteriota; class Terriglobia; order Terriglobales; family Acidobacteriaceae; genus Telmatobacter. Next base: position 40,896 of record PMYL01000050.1, on the reverse strand, counting down.
TGCAATTGCAAATTGATGGGAGTGCGATTACGGATATTTACCTCATAAACATAACGCTAATGCCCTTCCTGATCTTCGCAACGCGGTTTGAGAACATCGAAGAAGCGTTGGGATTGTTCCCCGAAAAAGAGTATCCATTCTCAACCTCCCTCGGCGATTTGGACATCATCACAGAAGTGCTAAACTCTCCTGCGGCATTTCTGCATTACGTTGAGCGGCGTCTCGCGTTAGAAAGGACCCCCTTCGGGATTGATGCCGACGAAATGGATCTGCTGGGGTTCTATATCTCACAAGGGATGTATTTCAGTACTGAAGAATTCTCTAACATCACGGACTTGTATCTGAATGGGTTCTCCGATGAGATCGACGAGTACGTGTATAGGAAGCATGATGCGCATGAAGATGTGAAGCCTCCGGCTGCTCCTGTCCCAGAGAGGTTTTCTGAATTGATTGCGGGAATCGAGGGACTGTCGAACCTGCACAGAACCGATGCGGCACTCGCGCTTTTGGACATGAGCGGTCCGAGCCGTAAAAAAATTCTGGAGATGATTGAAACGACTAAAGACTCGACCCGGCGCGATCGCTCAGGCCATTCGTTTTCGATGGGATCGTCAGAGCACTCTCGAGGTTTTTCGTTCATCACCGCCGTAGGCGAGAAGACGGACGAAGCAGTATTTGAACAAGCTATGCCTTTCGCTCTGTTGAAGAAATATTCAGAGAAATGCAACGAATGGTTTGGTTTTGGATGGCATAAGGACAGCAACCGAATCATTGATGTTGCCGTATCACTCAAATTTCTATGGGAAGAGGATGAGCAGATGAAGGATTTTGCGAATCGCTTTCTAAAGCCGGGCAAACGCATTGATCTCCGAAATGAGTCTTAACCTGGCACTGAGTCTCAGCGTCTATGCGATAAGTCCTGTGAAGTCGGCTAGCGTCCATTAACGGGCCACCAGAACCTCAACTCACTCCGCCAACCCTTAATTCGAAGCAAAGACGTGTATCAGCCGGGTGCTATGGGCTCTGGTTTTCGGACCTGGGAAGGATTCTTTGCCGAAGGCGGCTGCCGCACCGCAGGTGCTTGCAGAAAATATCCTTCTTCCGGCGCACAATCGAAAGAGTGAGGACGAAACTGCGAATTCATGAGAAGTACTGCGCCCGAGTTTTCAACCAAAAACCCGCAAGCGGCCTCTCTTTGCAGAGAATGATGCCGAAGGCGCGCCGTAACTCATTTGGAATCAGGATTCTGCAAATAACTCCAGCATAATGAAGAATTTACAGCGCAACCTCTCTCTCAAATCAATGAAAACAAGGAATTTACTCACAGAAACCGGGTGGGGGGGGGACCCGGCCATATAATACGCAAAAATCCGTAGGCGGGACAGGCCGGGTGCCCCATCCTTCGTGTCCTTTGCGAAGGGTGGAAATCGGGCAACAGGCCCTAACGCCCATGGCGTTCCCAGAAGATGGCCGGAGTGAGGATGGGGTATCGCTGGGCGAGCGCGAGCAAATCCTTATCCCCGGTGACAAGGTAGTCGGCTTGTGCCGCGCGCAGGATTCCCAGGACCAGTTGATCGGCTTGGTCGCGCAAGGTTGCCTCCGGTTCGGAGCTGGGTTCGACGATCTCCGCCATGAAGAGGAAGCTGTCGGCGAGATCGCGGATTTCAGCGGGAGTAAGGGTTATTCGCGGCAGCCGCGGCAGGACTCGAACCATCTCGTCGAGAATGTAGCGCGACAGGACCAGATTCAGTCCGCCCTCGCGCCAGGCGCTTAAGATACGTCCGGGAATCCTGCCGGGATAAGCCAGCGCCGATACCAGGACGTTGGTGTCCAGGACAACGCGCAAGCCGGCCATCAGGGACGCCGTTCGCGCGTGGTGGCCGCATCAATCTCCGCCATGCCCACATCGGCGGGCACATCCGCATAAGCCTCGGCAACCCGGCTGCTTAATTGGTCAAAACGATCCCGCATCGTGCGGATGCGCGCAAAAAGACCGGCGTCAACCAGAGCGGCAACGGGCTTGCCATCCTTGTTCACCACGATACTGTCGTTGCGATATTGCACCTGGTTGAGCATCTCTCCCAGGTTTTGGCGAAAATTGACTGCGTTGACCTCGGTAACCATTGCGTCCTCCAACCATAACGACCAATATGGTTAGTATGACCTATATGGTTCATTCTGTCTAGCTGAGGTCCATCCATTGAACTCCGCAAAGGACTGGGTAAACGGAGGGAGCAGGGGGCTTCAGCCCCCTGATAGAGAGCGAATATACAGCGGCCTTTAGCTTTTCGCGAAGGCCGCGGCCTCGTTCTCCAGTTGCGGGTCCCAGTTATTCGGCTGATAGATGCAGCAGGGCTCCTCCGCCAGCGGGTCGCCGGTGACGGCGTAAGCGCGCGCCCGCGAACCCCCGCAGATCTCCTTGTACTCGCAGGCGCCGCACTTGCCTTCCAGCTTGCTGGTGTCGCGGAGGGATTTGAAGATGGGCGCGTTGCGGTAGATCTCGCTGAGCGGGGTATCGCGGATGTTGCCGGCGTGGATGGGCAGGAAACCGCTCGGATACACGTTGCCCACGTGGGAGACGAAGAGGAAGCCCTTGCCGTCGTTGACGCGGCGCGTGGCCCAACTTGCGGTGCGGGTCTGCGCATCGGCGGTGGGCGCGCCGGGCTCGTAGGCGTGGCCGGCCGCAGCCGCACTGTGTGGACGCCCATGCCCCATGCGCCGTTCTTCCAGATTGTGCTGTAGCAGATAGCGCCGGTAGTGCATGGCCTCCGTGGTCTTGATCTGGAAGTTCACCCGGTGGCTCAGCTCGTAGATCTTGCCGAAGACCTGCTCGAACTCCTCGCCGCTGAGCAGGTCGGCGAGCTGCCCGCGCCCCACCGGAACCAGGAAGAACACGTTCCACATGACGATGGCCAGCTTTTCAAACAAAGCGCATAAGTTGTCCAGATCGTGTGCGTTGTGGCGGCTGATGGTGGAGTGCACCTGGATGGGAATGCCCGCTTCGTTGGCCCACTCGATGGCCTGGATGGTCCGCGCCCACGCGCCGGGAAGGCCCCGGAACGCATCGTGAATCTCGGGGGTCGAGCCGTCCAGCGAGATGCCCAGCCGCACCAACCCGGCCTCCTTGAGCTTGAAGATTGCCTCCCGCGTCAGCAGCGGCGTGGCGCTGGGGGTGAGCGCAACCTGCACGCCTTTGTCCGCGGCGTAGCGGATCAGCTCGAATACGTCCTTGCGCTTCATCGGGTCGCCGCCGGTAAAGACGAAGATGGGCACGCCCATGGCGGCGATCTGGTCGATCAGCGCCTTGCCCTCGGCGTTGGTCAGCTCGTCGGGGTGGGCGATGGGCTGGGCGGCGGCGCGGCAGTGCTTGCAGGCCAGGTCGCAGGACTGTGTGACCTCCCAGATGGCCAGAAAGGGCGTTTCGTCGAAGTTCAAGCCGCCTCGGGCGGGGATGGTGTGCATCGGTTGCATCAGGCCTCCAGCGGAATCGCGGCTGGCGGGTCCTGAGAGGGGTCCCGCGCCGGGGATCGAGCAATTATCCAATTATTAAAGAAAACCAAGACACTGCCGATAGGATAATTTCCCCGTGGGAGGAAACCATGTTGGAAGCTTTCAGCAGAGCCCCGTGAATTGGAAAATCGCTCTTGAGGGCCACGATTCCGCTCCAGAAGAGCAGCCTCGGCGCTGCGCAGGCTGTGATTCAGATCACTTCATCTCGCTCAATCGGCTGCCCGGCCCTCTCCCGCTGGACAAATTCCCGAAAAGGGCGCAAAATTCCATTTCTACTGATCGATTGTCCTGGAACCTGCGCCTTTATTAGCTGACACATGGTTTTCCGAACGCCGGAAGCTAGAGTTTATGTGTCCCCGTCGTGATTCATTTCACGCCGCGTTGTGCCATCAGGCAGGTTAAGCCGATGGCAAGTCTGCTAATCATCTGCCGCGCCTCCAGGAGATTCCCATGGCAGCCGTTATCAAGCCAGGTTGGAGCAAGCCCTCCACCATCCTTTTCGCCTCCGAGATTCCCGCCAATGAGAAGGCCTTCGCCTTCGCTCTTGCGCAAGCCGCCGAGTTCGGCGCCGATCTCATCCTCTTTCACGCCTATGACACGCTGGTGGTGAGCGCATCGGAGACCTCGGGTATCCGCTACTACGACTATGCCGCCGCCGCACGCGCCGAAATGAAGAGTCTTGAGCCTCTGGCCCAGCGCGTGCGCCAGGCCGGCGTCCGATGCGAAATCGTGGTTAGACCCGGATTGCCCGCCGACCAGATCCTCGCCTTCCTGCGCGAGCGCGAGATCGACCGCGTCGTCATGGGCACTCACTCTCCCGGCCCCATCGGCAAGCTGCTGGTGGGCTCGGTGGCCGAGGCCGTCCTGCGCACCGCCAAGGTTCCGGTTTGCATCGTCGGTCCCGACGTGGTTGACGGCAGCTACCGCAACTTTGCCACCCGCGCCATCCTGTGCGCCGTAAGCCTGCATGAGGCTAGCTATGTGGTGGCCGGCTTTGCCGCGGAACTGGCTGCCCAGCACAACGCGCGCCTGATCCTGCAGCATGTCATCCGGCCCCAGGAGCGCGCCGAGGTCCTCGCCGGCTGTTCCATCGAGGAGATCGAGACCGAACTGCTCTCGATGGTTCCGCCTGAGCTGCACGACAAGATTGCCGTGCAGATCATCGTCGTGCCCGGCGATCCGACCGAGGAGCTGCTCTACCAGTGCAGGGCCCAGCAGGCCGATCTGATCGTGCTCGGCGCGCAGGGCGCATCGGCCTTTGCCGCCATCACCCGCCACGGCGTGGTCTATAAGGTGCTGGCCCATGCCCACTGCCCGGTGATTACGTTGTCGCCGGCCGTGCTGGCCGAGTGCGGCATACATGGAGAAAAGCGCCATCCCGCCGAGGCCTATATGGCCGGCGTCTTTTAGAACCGCGGCGCCTGAGGTATGCTTGCTGCATATCCGGCTCGAACTCCAGCCTCTTTCCATTACCTGGACAGGCTTTCCGAGAGAGATTTGAGCGCCGGGAGGCAATCATGCGCCGAAATCTTCCCATGATCCTGATTCGGGTGATTGTGGGTTTGGTATTCCTGACGGAAGGCATCCTCAAGTTCATGCACCCCGATGAACTGGGCGCGGGACGCTTTGCCGGGCTCGGCCTGCCCTTTCCTCAACTGCTGGCGCCGCTGGTGGGCGGCATCGAGATCGCCGGCGGCACTGCAATTCTCCTGAATCTCTATGCCGGAGATGCCGCGCTGCTGCTATTGCTGGTCATTGTCACCGCGCTCGTCACTACCAAGGCGCCCATCCTGCTGGGCCGTCCCCTGGGACCCTTTCCGCTCGACAAGCTCCCCCATTACGGCTGGCTCAGCTTTCTCCACGAGGCCCGCACCGACCTCTGCATGATCTTTGGCTCCCTGGCCGTACTCATCGACTCCGGCCTGCTCATTGGACGAAAGAGACACTGGTACCAATCCAGGGATCTCTAGGAACTTGTTGAAAAACTCTGGCTTTGTATCAGGGCACGACTTTAGAGCCTATCCGTAAATTGCGGCTTTTGTAGCGCCGCTCTCCAGAGCGGCTGTCGTGCAGGTCTTTAGACCTGCATCCGCTGTCTCTGGCGGCTTGGAAGCCGCCAGTACAGCCGGTCTGGAGACCGGCGCTACAATTTACGGATAAGCTCTTAGTCGTGCCGTAAATGCCGCATAATCAACGCGGGCTTTAGCCCCGGCACAAATCCCGCCCATTCAAAAAACCTCCGTGCCCCATCCTTTCTGTCATCCTGAGCGCAGCGGAGCGGAGTCGAAGGACCTGCTTTTTGCTTTTCTTGCCGAAAGGGTGGGAAACCCACGCCCTCAGTCAGCCACCTGAAAAGGCCCGAAGCGGTCGGGCCCGGGTTTCAACCCCGGCACAACCCCACCCACCCCAAATTGAAAGATCGTGTACGCGGCAGAATCCGCGCCAAAGCCCTCCTCATCGCCAATCGCCGCCAACTTGCTAACTCGCTATCCCCGCGCCAGCGGGGGCCAACTCGCTGCCTTCAACCCAAACGAACCAAACTCCGCCCCCACCCCCACAAAAGCTGTCATCCTGAGCGCAGGTCGCCGCGGCGACCGTAGTCGAAGGACCTGCGGTTGCTTCTCGCCGCTTTGAACGGTACGGTCCGGTACGCCGTGGTTTCACAAGTTGCGGATAAACGCGATCCGGAGGGAGGCGGGGGTTTCAACCCCCGCATAAACCCACCCATCCCAATTTGAAAGATCGTGTACGCGGCGCAAGCCGCGCTCAAATCTCGTCAACCCATAGCCCAGTTGCACCAACCGCCCCGACTTGTGAGACGCTCATGCTCGTTATCGGCTGCTCGGATTTCTGCTGGCTTATACTTACAGCCTAAGGAAGGTGCCGCATCTCGTCCCAGGAGGGCTATGCTCAACGCTAACGATTCAGGAACGTTTATCGCCATGCGCGAGCTCAGGCGCTCAATTCAAGATTCGAATAAACCGCTGGTTCTTTGGGCTGGTGCGGGAACGAGCAAATGGCGTGGATATCCACTGTGGAAGGAATTTGCAAGTCAACTTCGACGTGAGTTTTTCAGATATGTCGATGGGTTCGACAACGCGGCAGCTCTCGAGCTGATCGCGGCAAATGCCTTTCCCACATTTTTTCAAGGGTGCCGAGATCGTGATAGACAACGCTACTACCATGCTCTGAGTAATGCTTTTTTGCCCCTGCCCGATACGCCCCTTTACAGGCGATTCACCGATGCTCTCGGAGCGATTGCGCCGCTGCGGGTTCTGACAACCAACATTGACGAAGCCCTAGAGCAGCGGTTCCCCGGAGCCGGAGTTTTTCAGCAATCTGATATCACCGGATGCCTGGAGCAGTTGCAAGCCGGAAATTCGTTTATCGCAAAGTTGCATGGCTCACGAAGTGCGATCGAGAGTACGGTTTTCACACACGACGACTACGAGAAGCTCAAAACCGAGACCGGCTTCATAAGCACCCTGAGGCAGATTTTCAACGTTGCAACCGTAGTATTCCTCGGTTACGGCGTCAGCGATCAATACGTTGTTGACCTCCTCTCCGATAATGCGAGGGACATGAGTCTCTTTGGAGCAGGTCCACATTTTGTTGTTAGCTCAGACTTCAACCCCACCCCAAATCTGCATCGAATAAGCTACTCGCTCAAGCGCTTCGCGGATCACAGGTCAGCGTTGACTATTCTCGAAATCATTAAACAGGCCGCAGCGAGAAAAGCCGAAACTTCCACGAGAGTCGATTTCCACGTCAAGGCGCGGCAGTCAGGAGTGGGCGCCCCAACTCCCGTTGCTAAGACTGCTTACTTCATCTCCGACTTTATGCCCGCGGGGACATGGACCACCTCCCAAACAGCCCAACTTGCGCGCAAAGATGGTCTAAACGCCGAGATGACCGTGGGTCTCGGCTTTACGAACGACGAATTACCTTTTAACCAATCAACTGCTGCCCACGATCTCATAGTTGGGCTTATATGCTTTGACGTCATATACCTTCCTCTTTCGGCATTGCACAGAATTCGAACGTTACTGGGCGATTCATTTTGGCAACTGACACAGGCTGATGTCATTCAATTTGTTCACTTGCAACAGGAGCCAGCAATAGTATCCGGAAAAGGTGAGCTGATGGGCGATGTCGGGCTAGTCACTCTCACTGCCCCAACAGGCGGCCCAGAGTCGGTCGGAACGCACATTCGACGCCAGCTCAAGCCTGCCCCGGGCATGGAGGCAGAAGTCGAGAAGCTTTTTTCGGAGCTCGAAGCGAAGGTCATCCTGTTCGACGACGGATTGAGGTTAGAGTTGGCAGACTTAGTGCGTGCGTCCTTCATGATGCCTGAGGTTGCGCGCCTGCTGGGTATTGGTGAGGCCATACTGCCCAGCCAGATTCCGATTTGGCTGAGGTTTCCATGTTTGCGCATGGCGCACCTCGTTCAAACTGGCGCAGTTTGCGATCGGCTGGGAATACAGGCGGCCAAAATTCCATTTGGGGGCGTACGGCTAACAAGTGCCGCATTTGGTGTGCAGTCTGCCTCGGAATCGGCCGATCAATACGCAAGTTACGTTCTCTCCGGAAAGTTCAATACCGACCTGGGCGCTGCGCTTGTTGCTCAGCCATTGATTCTCCAGGGGATCTTGCGCTTTCGAGGCACGAGCGAGGGTGAGGCATTTCGCAGAGAAGTGCGCGACCAATTACTTACAAACGCGATGAGCGAGTTTCCGGCCTCCGTTAATGCGGGGCTAGCTAGGAACATTCCACCGCAGATTTTGCAGAAGGCGCAAGATCAACTATCCTCCCTATTGACGGACAGAATCTCGATCTCTTCAGTCCCAGCCGTTTGGGCAAATTCGCTTCAATTGGACGACTCCACGAGGTTTTGGCGCGCCAAATCGCGATCACTGTTATTGGGTCTAACGAAGGGGCGTGGGATTGGCGGTGACGATCCTTGCATTTGCGGATCTGGGGACAAGTTTCGCCTTTGCTGTCTTCCGCCATTGCGAGACTAAATCTGAGCTGCACTTCTCGCCTCAAGGCCGTGTGCCCCAAGTCTCGATTTTGAGCAGCAAACTGGCTCTGACCGGTGGATGATTCCAAACAACTTAAAGGAAGTTGCTTTTGAGACCCGGGATTTCGCCAGCGCGAATGCCAAAGATTGACAAACCCTGTTATTCGGTCCAGCATCGAAAGCAGGAGATTTCTCCATGAATGTTTCGCTGACCCCCGAACTGGATAAATTCGTCGCCGGGAAAGTCGAATCCGGCCGCTACAACTCGGCCAGCGAGGTCGTTCGCGAGGCCCTGCGCCTGCTCGAAGAACACGACCGGGCGCGGAGCGCGCAGCTTGCCGCCTTCAACCTGGAGCTCGGGGCAAGGCTGGCGTCGCTGGACCGTGGAGAGCACGTCCAGCCGGAAGCGGCGCGGGCACGGCTTGAGCAGAAGTCCCGCGAGCGGAGAAAGCTCAGCGCATGAAGGAGTACGTTCTCAGCACCGGCGCGGCAAAGACCGAAGCCCGCCAAAGAACGGCAATCTGTACACAAAATATGTACATATTGGCCGCAAAATGGGGGCAAAAAGGGGCCAAAAACGACTAATTTTGAGTACTTTTACCCTTTTTTGGAGACTTCCAGACGGGCTTTCACGGTTTTATGACCATCTGTGAAGGGACTTTCTTGCAAATTTGTAGTCAATCAGGCTGTTTGGGGCCTTGCAGGTCAACAAATTTGTTGACTTGCAGGGCGTCATTTTCAAGCTCCAACTGACCCCTGACGCTTGCCCGTACAATAAAGAAGGAAGCCGAACCCCACCCAACGCATGGCCGACGAAGAGCGGAACAAGCCCGACAAACAGGACAAGCCGGACAAGCCCGATCCCAGGAAACGGGATGAGGACCCGGTCGGCAAAGTCTACGACTCCCGCCTGGTCCGCCGTCTCGCCCATTACCTGCGCCCTTATTGGTGGCAGGCCACCGTCTCCGCCGTCGCCGTCAGCCTCAAATCCATCAGCGACGTCACCGGCCCCTACCTGGTCAAAGTCGCCATCGACCGCTACCTCACCGGCAGGCCCGGCCCCGCCACCAACTGGCTTACCCGCCGCCTCCCGGCCGATCCCTACCAGGGAATCACCCAGTTGGCCGCCATCTGGCTCGGCGCCTTGCTCTCCGCCTATCTCTTTCAATTCATTCAGACTTACCTCATGCAGTGGACCGGCCAGAAGATCATGTTCGATCTCCGCCGCGACATCTTCCGCCACATGCAGCGCATGCACATCGGCTTCTTCGACAAACACGCCGTGGGCCGCCTGGTCACACGCCTCACCTCCGACGTGGACGCCATCAACGAGATGTTTACCGCCGGCGTGCTGGCTATTGTGGACGACTTTCTCAACCTCGTCATCATGGCCGCCGTCATGCTCGCCATCAACTGGTGGCTGGCGCTGATCGCCTTCTCCGTGCTGCCGCTCATCCTCATCGTCACGCGCATCTTCCGCAATCACGTGCGGGAGAGCTTCCGCCGCGTCCGCGCCGCCATCGCCCGCATCAACAGCTTTATCCAGGAATATGTAAGCGGGATGAGCGTGGTGCAGCTCTTCAACCGCGAGCAGCGCGCCTATGACGACTTCGAGGCCGTCAACCGCCTGCACATGATCGCCTTCAAAGACACCATTTTCGCCTACGCCCTCTATTACCCTGCGGTCGATCTGCTCTCCGCCGTCGCCATTGCGCTGGTCATCTGGTGGGGCGGCTTCGGCGTGCTCTCGGGCACGGTGACCATCGGCGTACTTAACATGTTCATTCTGTACTCGTTACGCTTCTGGCGGCCGATCCAGGACCTGAGCGACAAATACAACATCCTGCAGGCCGCGATGGCGGCCTGTGAGCGCATCTTTAAGCTGTTGGATACGGCCCCGGAGATCGTCAACCCGGCGCATCCGGTAAAGGGCGACGGGTCCAACAGAATTGAATTCCGCCACGTCTGGTTTACGTATCAGAAGCTGAGCGCGGAGCAGCAGGCGGCTGTGGACCGGGCAACCGGGAATGATTCCGCAGGCGCCGGGCTGGCCGCGATCGACGGTATCGAATGGATTCTAAAGGACGTATCCTTCACCGTCGAACCCGGCCAGACGGTAGCCATCGTAGGCCACACCGGCGCCGGCAAGACCACGCTCACCAGCCTGATGATGCGCTTTTACGACGTGACCGCCGGCCATATCCTGCTCGACGGCGTGGACCTGCGCGAGCAAGACCTGACCGCGCTTCGGCAGCACTTCGCCGTCGTCCTGCAGGATCCATTCCTCTTCACCAGCACCCTGGCAGAGAACATTCACCTTTGGAATGAGGAGATTACAGGCGAAAGACTGCGCCAGGCGGCGCACGACGTGAATGTGCTGGACTTCATTGAGAGCCTGCCGGGCGGCTTCGACGAGCCGGTCCGCGAGCGCGGGAACTCGCTCTCGACGGGGCAGAAACAGCTCATCAACTTTGCCCGCGCCCTGGCTTACAATCCGCGCATTTTGATCCTGGACGAGGCTACGTCGAGCGTGGACACCGACACCGAACTGCGCATCCGCGGGGCGCTGGAGAGGATGGTCGAAGGGCGCACCAGCGTGCTGATCGCCCACCGGCTCTCCACCGTGCAACGCGCCGAGACGATTCTGGTGCTGCACAAGGGGCAGTTGCGCGAGATGGGCAACCATCAAGAGCTATTGGCCCATCGCGGTCTCTACTGGAAGCTCTACCAACTCCAGTACAAGGACCAGGAGCAGTTGTCAGTTGTCAGTGGTCAGTTGTCAGCCGGTCCGGTGCGCAAACCCTCGATTGCGCCAGCGGTGTGAAAAATCAGGGGTCAGCGAGTCAGCAGGTCTGCGAGTTAGCAAGTCGGCGGCGGCAGTGAATATGTCGCTCTGCAAGGCGATGGCGTCTGAAGTCCTGCAGGCATAGATAAAGAAGACGACCTGTCGCGCTCCACGGCTGCAAACAGAGAAATCGGGAGCCAATTTGCAAGAAATTGGCCTTGCGTGTCGTCTGAAAAGCAGCGAAAGTCCAATTGGATGCCTACCAAAACTGCGAAAAATAGCCAAAATAAGCCCGAAATTGGGCGTTTTTGCGTATAATTTCGCCCCTTTATCCTACGTTTTAAGCAGGGCAAGCGCTCTTTGGAGCGGAGGTGCGCCCTTCGAGGAGGATGGGACGATGCGTGGCAGAGAGCGGGAGTTGGCGCGGAGGCGACTGGACAAGGAACTCAAGTATTACCGGTGGGCGGGCAGGGAGAAGAACCCTACCCAGGGTTTGCTGCGGGCGGTTCGTCACGCGCTGGGAGTTCCAGCGGCGGAGATGTTGAAGGAAATTGGCGTGAGCCCCTCGGTGCTCTTCCGGCTAGAGCAGAGCGAGAGGCGGGGAACGATCTCGGTGAATGGGCTGGACCGGGTGGCGCAGGCTATGGGCTGCAAGCTGATTTATGCGGTCGTGCCGCGCAATGGGAAGACGCTGGAGGATTTGGCGGACGACCGGGCGTTGGGGAGGGTGATGGAGGCAGGGACTAGGGATTAGGGAGTAGGGAGTAGGGAACAGGGGTCAGCGGGGCGGCGGGGCGGTTGCCGGAGGCCCAAGTGGACTTACACGGTCAACAGTATCTTTTGGTTTCCCGCTGTCTGTCGCCCTGCCATCGGCGTAAACTACCCATGCACCCATGCCGCTAACAATCGCAGATTTCGTCAAGCGTTGGAAGATCAACTCGCAGTCCGAGCGCGCCACCGCGCAGTCGCACTTTCGCGACCTGTGCGAAGTGCTCGGTGAGAAGAACCCGACGGAAAGCGATCCCACGGGAGAACGCTATGCCTTTGAAAAGCACGTAAACAAGACCCGCGGCGGCACCGGCTTTGCCGATGTCTGGCTCCGCGGCCACTTCGCGTGGGAATACAAGGTCAAGCACAAGAACCTTCAAAAAGCCTACGAGCAACTCAACGATTACCGCGAAGACCTGGGGAATCCTCCGCTGCTGGTGGTGTGCGACTTCGAGCGATTCGAGGTACATACCAACTTCACGGCCACCTCGAAGCGCGTGTATGCCTTCAACCTGGACGACCTAAATCGCAATCAGGTGACCGCGACCTGCCCGCTTCCTCCCCTTGAGGTTCTGCGCGCTCTCTTCGGCGACTACAACGTTCTGCGGCCCGAGCATACCGACGCGTATGTCACGCAGGAAGCGGCCAAGCTCTTCAGCAAGCTGGCCGAGCGTCTGGAACTGGAAGAGCGCAGCCTGGGGGCCAGCCGCGCTGAGATCGCGCACTTCCTGATGCGGTTGCTCTTCTGCCTCTTCGCCGACTCGATTGGACTTTTACCCGATCATCTCTTCCGCAAACTCATCCTAAGCGACGACCGTTTTCTGCCCCGGAAGTTTCTGCGCAAGCTGAAGCTGCTGTTTGAAGCCATGAGCGAGAGGGATGGCATCTTCGGCGAGCACTCCATCAAATACTTCAATGGCGGACTCTTCGATTCAGCATCGATCATCCTGCTTGACGAGGCCGATCTGGGCATCCTGTACGAGGTCTCGAAGAATTACGACTGGTCGCACATTGCTCCAGCCATCTTCGGCACATTGTTCGAGCGTTCGCTGGACCCGGCGCGCCGTTCCCTGATCGGCGCGCACTACACCAGCGAAGAGGACATTCTGTTGCTGATTGAGCCGGTGCTTGTTCGCCCACTCAGGCAGCGCTGGGAGAGCGTGAAGCAACGGGTTCTGGAGGCGTTAGAGGTGGAGCACGCCGAAGAGGCCGCGCGCAACAGCCGCTAAGCGCGCCTGCGCGTCGATTTGCCGTCAGAAAAGCTGTTGGGCGCGTGGATCGAGGAGCTAACTTCTATCCGGGTTCTCGATCCGGCCTGCGGTTCCGGCAACTTTCTCTATCTCGCACTCAGACGCATGTTGGACCTGTGGCTGGAGGCAACGCGCTTTGCTTCCGAGCAGGGCATCTCGCTGGTTGTCTCAAAGATTGTCTCTCCAAGGCAGTTGTTCGGCATTGAAACCGAGTTCTACGCGCACGAACTGGCCTCCATTGTCGTGTGGATCGGGTTTCTGCAATGGAAGCACGAGCACGCCATCCGCGAAGACCGCGAGCCGATTCTTGAAAAGCTCACGAATATCGAGCATGGGGATGCGATTCTGCGCTATGACGATGAAGGCAAGCCTTACGAGCCTGAGTGGCCGAAAGCGGACTTCATTGTTGGGAATCCGCCGTTTTTGGGCGATAAGAAGATGAAGCGGGAACTTAATGCTCCTGGACACCCACATTATGTAGAGGATTTGCGGTTTCTTTATGACGGAAGGGTTCCAGGTGGTGCCGATCTAGTCTGTTACTGGTATGAAAAGGCGCAACGCTATATAGATGAGCGGAGAGTCAAAAGGGTGGGCTTGCTTGCGACAAACTCGATCAGACAGGGTGCAAATCGTTCCGTTCTTGATCGAGTGGTCGCTTCGGCAAATATCTTCATGGCCTGGAGCGATCGGCCATGGCTTTTGGATGGCGCAGCAGTCAGGGTGTCGATGGTCGGATTCGACGATGGCAGTGATAATGAACACGTGCTCAACGGTCATCCTGTTGGCAAGATTCACGCTGACCTCACGGCTGGTGATTCCTTTGTCGATGCCTCGCCCTTGCCAGAAAATGCGAGACTTTGCTTTCTTGGCATGATGAAGGGCGGACTGTTTAACATAAGCGCCGAGGTAGCGCGAAAAATGTTGACAGCGCCGCTAAATCCAAACGGGAAAAGCAATTCTGTCGTTGTGAAGCGCCGTCTGATCGGCCGTGACATTCTCCGACGGCCCAGCGACGGATGGGTCATAGACTTCACCGGTCTTACTGAGGCAGAGGCTGCGCTCTATGAGCTTCCATTCCAATATGTTCTACAAAAGGTCAAACCGCGCCGCGAACTAAACGATGATGCTCTAATGAAGAAGGAATGGTGGCTCTTTGGTCGGACACGACCGGCCTTGCGAAAAGCAATCTCGTCGCTTGACCGTTGCATCGTCACCTCTGAGATTGCAAAATATAGGCTTTTTACCTGGATGGCAACGGATGTTATTCCCGACCATCGTCTTCACGTCTTCGCGAGAAGAGACGACTACTTTCTTGGCGTCCTTCAATCCGCAATTCACACGGATTGGTCACTGCGAATGGGCTCCACTTTCGAGGATCGTCCGAGTTATAACTCAGATACGATTTTCTCGACTTTCCCATTTCCGTGGCCTCCTGACAGCGAACCTACCGAAGAGAACGACGCACGCGTCAAAGCCATCGCCGATGCGGCGCGGGAACTTGTGCGTTTGCGGGATGCGTGGCTGAACCCGCCGGGGATTTCGCCGAGGGAGTTGAAGACACGCACGCTGACCAACCTTTACAACCTGCGTCCCGAGTGGCTTGCGAATGCCCATCGCACACTAGACGAAGCCGTGTTTGCCGCTTACGGCTGGCCGTCGAACCTTTCAAAAGAAGAGATATTGGCACGGCTCCTCGCCCTAAATCACGAACGAGCCGCCGCCCAGGCCGAGGGCGCTACGGCAGGATGAGCGTCCTTTGAAGGCGCGAATTTGAACGCGGTTTGCGCCGCGTACACGATCTTTCAAATTGGGGTGGGTGGTTTTTGCCGGGGTTGAAACCCCGGCCTCCCTCCGGATCGAGTTTTTCCGCAGCCTGTGAAGCCCCGCCTAAAGGGCCGTGCCCGTTCAAAGCGCCGAAAAGCAAAAGCAGGTTCTTCGACTCCCCATCGCTGCGCTCAGGGTCGCTCAGAATGACATCCACATTTTGACTGCGCTCAGGATGACAAACCTAAGGAGAAAAGGGCCATTCCGCGGTTGCGGAGTGGCCCTTTTCTTCATGCTTGATGCCGGGTCTGGCCGGCTTGTTTCGCGCTTGACGCCGTAGTTACCTGGCGGCGACGAGCGGCTTGGTGACGAGGGTGCCGTCGGCGTAGCCTTTGGCGATCTCGGCAATCGTGACGGGCTTGTAGTCTCCGGCGTGTCCGGCCTGGCCGAACTGGGTCATGCGCGTTGAAACCACCTTCTGCATGGCCTCGCGGGCGGGCTTCATGTAGTCGCGGGGATCGAACTTCTCCGGCTGGGTCCAGAGGACCTTGCGGATGGCGCCGGTCATGGCCAGGCGATTGTCGGTGTCCACGTTGATCTTGCGCACGCCGTTGCGGATGCCGAGCTGAATCTCCTCGACCGGGACGCCCCAGGTCTCCTTGAGCTTGCCGCCGTACTGGTTGATGATGTCCTGCAGGTCCTTGGGCACCGAAGAGCTGCCGTGCATGACCAGGTGGGTGTTGGGCAGGCGCTTGTGAATGGCGATCAGAACGTCCATCTTGAGGACCGAGCCGTCGGGCTTCTTGGTGAACTTGTAGGCGCCGTGGCTGGTGCCGATGGCGATGGCCAGCGCGTCTACGCCGGTGCGCTCTGCGAACTCGACCGCCTGGTCGGGGTCGGTGATGTGCTCCAGGCCCGTGCCGCCGGCGCCGTGGCCGTCTTCAACGCCGCCCAGCACGCCGATCTCGCCTTCGACGGTGACGCCGCGCGGGTGCGCGAAATCAACCACCTTCTTGGTGACTGCGACGTTCTCTTCAAAGCTGGCCGGGGTCTTGCCGTCTTCCTTGAGCGAGCCGTCCATCATCACGCTGGTATAGCCCAGCTCGATGGCGCTCTTACAGGTCTCGAAGCTGTTGCCGTGGTCCTGGTGCATGGCGATGGGAATCTCGGGATAGAGCTCGCTGGCCGCCAGGATGAGGTGAAAGAGGAAGCGGTCCTGGGCGAAGGCGCGGGCGCCGCGGCTGGCCTGGATGACGACCGGCGAATTGGTTTCCTTGGCCGCCGCCATGATGGCCTGAATCTGTTCCATATCGTTGACGTTGAATGCGCCGACGCCGTAACCGCCCTTGGCGGC
The DNA here is from genome assembly GCA_003170825.1 of Acidobacteriaceae bacterium. Taxonomy (GTDB): domain Bacteria; phylum Acidobacteriota; class Terriglobia; order Terriglobales; family Acidobacteriaceae; genus Telmatobacter. Next base: position 24,445 of record PMYL01000050.1, on the reverse strand, counting down.
CTCGTCGAGGAGCTGCCGCATGGAGACTAGAGGCATAGAGGATTCTCCTGTGCGCCGGATCAACCGGCGGGGTTGGGTTGGGTCCGGCCGCCTGTGCGCTGGGCCCTTGAGGGGCGGGAAATCGGCAGGACGGGCGGCGGGAACTGCAATCGTGCTTATGGTAGCAGAGGCGCGCAAGGGAAGTGTGTGCGGGGGAGCACAGGCGCGCGCGGGAGAGGCGCGGGGTTGGCCCGAAATGGGCGTGGATAGGGCAGGCTGTGGAATAATCTGCCGGTGAGCCTTGCCTCCGCTACGCCTTACGACAGTTGGTTCCTGGTGGCCTGCGCCGCCGGGACGGTGCTGCTGCTGCTGATTCTGATCGCCTGGGCGCGGCTGCATCCGGCGCTGGCCTTGTGCGTGGCCGCGGTGGGGCTGGGCGTGGCTTCGGGCATGCCTTTGACGCAGGTTCCGCTGTCGTTCACCGCAGGCGTTGGCAACCTGATGGGGCATATCGCCATTATTTTGGGACTGGGCGCGGTGCTGGGGCGCCTGCTGGCCACCTGCGGTGGGGCAGCCGCTCTAGGCAGGGTTTTGGTGGAACGCTGCGGCAAAATCGGCCTCCCCTGGGCGCTGCTGGGAGTGGGCATCCTGGTAGGCATGCCGGTCTTCTTTGAGGTGGGGCTGGTGCTGCTGATGCCGATTGTGGCCGAGGCCGCGCGGCGCAACGGGCGTCCGCCGATTCTGGTGGGTCTGCCGGTGCTGGCTGGGCTCTCGATGGTGCATGGCATGCTTCCGCCGCATCCGGCCGCGATGCTGGCGGCCGCGCAGTATCACGCCGACCTGGGCCGCACCATCTTGTGGGGCCTGACCGCCGGATTGCCCGCCGCCGCGCTGGCCGGGCCGGGGCTGGGATGGTTCCTGATCCGCCGCTGGGAGAGGCGAGGGGCAAAGCGCGCGGCGGAGCCCGCCGATGCGGGCTTGACCCTGTTCGCGCCGACGCTCGCAGAAGATCGCGAGATGGAAGCCCGGATTGAACGCGGTGCGGACGAAGCGGCCGGGCCTGTGGAAGCGAAGGCGGAACGGATTCCCGCTCCGGCTGGCCCTGCGCGGGCCGCGGCGGCCATTCTGCTGCCCGTGGCGCTGATCTTCCTGGGCAGTTGGGCCGACGCGCTGTCCGCGCCGGGAAGCGTCCCGAACCGGATTCTGCACTTTGTGGGCAGCCCGGATATCGCGCTGCTGATCGCCGTGCTGGTAGCTCTGGTCACGCTGGGCGGGCGCATCCAGACCGGCCAGCATCACGGCCGGGAGCTGTTGCGGAAGTTGACCGCGGAATCCTTTGAACCCATCGCCAACGTGCTGGTGATCCTGGCCGCGGCCGGGGGACTGAGCGGCATTCTGCGCGATTCGGGAGCCGCGCAGGCCACGGTCAGCCTGGCGCTGGGCGCGCACATGCCGCCGCTGGTGCTGGCCTGGCTGCTGGCCGCCGTGGTGCGCATCTCCATGGGCTCGTCCACTGTGGCCATGGCCGTGGCCTCGGCAATGCTGGCGCCCATGGCCGGGCATATTGGCGTGCGGCCCGAGCTGCTGGTGCTGGCCACCGGCACCGGCTCGGTCATCCTTTCGCACGTAAACGATCCCGGCTTCTGGCTGATCCAGTCCTTCTTCAAGCTGGACCTGAAGGAAACCCTCTCCACATGGACGGTGCTGGAGACGGTGCTGTCGGTGGCCGGGCTGGGGACGACGCTGCTGCTGGCGGCGGTGCTGCGGTGAGAACCAATGCCGGTATTCCTGAACTGCGGGCCTTAACGGAACGTATACACACCCCTTCTGGATGGTGCCCTAATGTTGGCTACACCGAGTAGAATCATCGTCACATGGGCACACTTCCGGCAAAGACGTTCGACCAAGGCAAAGACGAAGTCACAAAGCTCTGCCGATATTTCACTACGAATCGCCAAGCGTTTCTCGCACCCGGCGTCAAGGAAGCCCACGTCCGCCAATCGCTCATAGACCCATTCTTTGAAGCCCTAGGCTGGGATGTCGGCAATAAGGCAATGACTGCGCCCCAGTATAGGGAGGTCGTTCCCGAAGACAGTCTGGATGTTGAAGGGCAACAGAAAGCTCCGGATTACACCTTTCGCGTAGGCTCCCTGCCGAAGTTTTACGCTGAGGCCAAGAAGTGCGGAGTAAACATCGGCGCGGACCCTGCCCCCGCCTTCCAGCTTCGCCGGTACGGATGGAGCGCCAAACTCGCGTTGTCCATTCTCACCGACTTTGAGGAACTTGGCGTTTACGATTGCACCCTGCGGCCACACCCGAGCGAGAAGGCTAGCCGTGCGCGTATTCAGCACTTCCACTTCGAGGAATACCCCGATCGTTGGCGCGAGTTATGGGACGTGTTTTCGCGCGAAGCCGTATGGTCCGGGGCATTTGACCAATACGCTGCGTCCAAGCGAAAGCGCGGCACGTCCGAAGTAGACGTGGAGTTTTTGAAGGAAATGGAGGGCTGGCGGCTCGCGCTGGCCGGAAACATGGCCCTCCGCAACAAGGGCCTGTCTTTGGATGACCTGAACGCCGCCGTTCAACTGACGATTGACCGTGTGGTATTCCTTCGCATGGCGGAAGACCGGGGGTTGGAGCCTTACGAGCAACTTCTGAAGCTGTGCGAACGGGCCGACATTTATTCCCGCTTCATGCGCGATCTGTGCCGACGGGCAGACCAGAAGTACAACTCCGGGCTGTTCCATTTCCAGAACGAAGGCAGCGTATCCGAGGAGCCTGACCGGATCACTCCAAAGCTGGTGGTGGACGACAGGGTTTTCAAGCCAATTCTGCAAAGCCTCTATTTCGCTCACGGCTCGCCTTATCACTTTGGCGTCATGCCGGTCGAAATCCTTGGAACCGTTTACGAGCGGTTCTTGGGCAAAGTGATTCGGCTCACGGCTGGACATCAGGCCAAGATTGAGGAGAAACCCGAAGTACGCAAAGCCAGAGGCGTCTACTACACCCCGGCCTCCATCGTTGACTACATCGTCCGGCAAACTGTCGCTCCGCAGATTGAAAGGCGAAGTCCAGCACAACTCGCCAGTTCCCAAAACAAGGCACCTTTTCGCGTCCTCGACATGGCTTGTGGAAGCGGATCGTTCCTGTTGGGCGCATACCAGTGCTTCCTAGACCACTGTTTGAGTTGGTACAACGAGCACAAACCGGAAAACTACAAGAAGGCCGTGTATAAGGACCCCCGCAGCGGCTATTGGCGACTGACTATTGAGGAAAGAAAGCGAATCTTGACGACGCATCTCTTCGGTGTGGACATTGACCCCCAAGCCGTTGAAGTGACCAAACTCTCTCTACTGCTCAAGGTGCTCGAGGGCGAGACCGACCAAAGCCTTTCATTGAGCCAGCTTGCCTTCGGCGACCGCGCCCTCCCCAACTTGGCAGACAACATCAAGTGCGGTAATTCCCTCATCGGCCCGGACTACTTCATGGGTAAGCTGATTGTAGATAGCGAAGAGATGAAGCACGTCAACCCGTTCGACTGGAAGCAACGCTTCCCGGACGCGATGAAGGCCGGGGGCTTCGATTGTGTCATTGGCAATCCTCCATGGGTCTTCACACGAGAAGGCGATTTTGCCGCGACTATGAAAAAATACCTTGATGATGTGTATTTGAAAGGATTAGTGGGTTCTCAGACTGGAAGGGCAAAACAATCTGGGAAAATAAATCTCTTCGCTATCTTTATTTTGAAATCGACCAGGCTTTTGAAGGAACGTGGCCAATTCGGTTACATAGTCCCTAACACTCTGCTTCGCGCAACTGTTTACGATGTGATTCGCAAACATATTCTTGATTCAACAACAGTGAGGATGATTGCCGACCTTGGCAGTGGAGTATTCGAGCGCGTGACGGCCTCGACGGTCATCCTGGTTCTTGAAAAAGGAGAGGCGCTTTCAACCCATTTCGTTAACGTGGCGCAGGGAGTTAAAGCCGCCTCCCCTAAAACCACAGTTAGAATTTCACAGGCAAGTTTTCTCGACAATACGAGTTTCGCATTCAGTCTTTACGGTAGTGCATCTTCAGATGCAGTGACTGAGAAAATGACCACTAAAAGTGTAAGGCTCGGGCAGATCTGCACGATTCATGCGGGCGGAATCGCAACTGGTCCAGGCAAGAGTAGCTATATTAGCGATCGTAAGCTCTCTAGCACTTATAAGCCTTTGATAGAAGGGAAAGATATAGACAGGTACCTCGTCACGTTTAGAGATCGGTTTATTCTGTATGACCGAAAGAAACTGTACCGCGCACGGGATGAGGAAATCTTCTTAGCGCAAGAGAAGTTGGTAACCCAGAGAATTGCTGGGGGGGAGCGCGCACTCGTGGTTGGGTATGACGACCAACAGTTCTATACTTTTAATTCCACCAATACCATACTCAGAGACTCGACGAAGAATCAGTACTCTCTTAAGTACATCTTGGGACTCTTAAACTCGCGGCTTCTTAACTGGTATTACATCCTTAGTTATACGAATCGTTCTCAGCTTACCGTTAATATCTCCAAGACTTTTTTGGAACAACTCCCAATCCGCCGTATTGATTCTTCGGTCGGCGTGGAGAAAGCATTGCACGACCGTATCGTAACATTAGTTGACTCGATGCTGGCCTTACGCAAGCACCATACGACCGCAAAGTCGTCTACTCAGAAGGCCATTATGCAGCGCCAGATTGACGCAACAGACGCGGAGATTGACCGGCTGGTATATGATCTGTACGATTTGACGGCTGCGGAAATCGCGCTGATTGAGAGTCCAACTTCGGGAGCAAAGGCACCAATGACCGGAGTTGGTAGATAGAAGGGTTCCTGTCTCTTTATCGAGGATGCCCTACAGCCCCAGCACCGCCCGCTGCGCGGCAAATACTTCCTTCAGGCCCACCTCGGCCAGATCGATTAACCCGTTGAGCTGGCTGCGGGAGAAGCTGCCCTTCTCCGCCGTAGCCTGGGTTTCGATCAGGCCGCCGTCGGCGGTCATCACCACGTTCATGTCCACCTCGGCCGCCGAGTCCTCCTCGTAGCAGAGATCGAGCAGCGCGGTACCGCCGACGATGCCGACTGACGTCGCGGCCACCAGTTGCCTGAGTGGCGATGCTTTGAGCGTTCCGGCTGCGACCAGCGCGTTCAGCGCCAGCGCAAGGGCCACCGCCGCGCCAGTAATCGCAGCAGTCCGCGTGCCGCCGTCGGCCTGGATCACGTCGCAGTCCAGAATCACGGTTCGTTCGCCCAACGCCTGCATGTCCACAACAGAGCGTAAGCTCCGGCCGATCAGCCGCTGAATCTCGTGGGTCCGGCCTCCGATCTTGCCCCGCTCACTTTCTCTAGGAGTCCGGGTGACGGTCGAGCGGGGAAGCATCGAGTACTCCGCCGTCACCCAGCCCCGGCCCGCGTTGCGCAGCCAGCCCGGCACTCCCTGTTCGATGGTGGCGTTGGTCAGGACGCGGGTGTTGCCCAGCGAGACCAGCACCGAGCCTTCGGCGGTCTGGACAAAACCGGGAGTGAGAGAGAGGGGGCGGAGCTGGACGGGGGTCCTGCCGCCGGGACGGAAGAATGGGCCGGGCGCGTGCATAGGGCGATTGTACGGGAGCCGGGTCCCGGTGCCGGAAAGGACCGGGAAGGGCCAGTTTCAAGACGGGAAATCGGCTCATTCGCGGCCCGGAACAGGAAAATCTTCCTAACCGATTGAAACTAAATAGATTAGGCGGACTCTTTCCGGCGAGGGAGTTCCATTTTGGGACATAATCTCTCGCAGCGGCCCTGCGGGAGTGTCCAGGAATTGGACAGCAATCCCGTTCCTTATCAGGAACTTAGCGAAAGTGTCCTAGTTTGGCACGCTACGTGTATTAGAAGAGGACAAAACCCGTTGCCAGGGCAGGAACGGGAAGCGGGATCAGGGAACAGGGAATAGGGAATAGGGGAAGCCGCTAAGCGCAGACAGGAAAGGGAGCAAGCCATGCAGCAGATGGAACAGCCGGCAGGATTGGGCGGAGCGGAGCGCAAGCGGGTGGAAGCGGTGGTGGAAACGCTGGCCACTCTGCACAACCGGGGCGAGACCCTGGCGGAGGTGGCGCATGACGCCAGAAACATGGTCACGGCGCTGGGGCTTTACTGCGATCTCCTGGAAGAGCCGGGGGTGCTGGCGACCCCGTTTCTTCACTATGGAAGCGAGTTGAGGCTGGTGGCCGCGGCCAGCCGCCGGCTGGTGGAAAAGCTGGTGGCTCTCGACATCCGCGAGGCTCCGGGAGCCGGTTCTTCCCATGAAACCCCGCGCAGCCTGGGAAGATTGCCTGGGGAATCCACTGGCGGAGACCGGCTTGAGCGGGCCCGGCCTGAACGTTCCGGGAGCTGGGACCTGATGCCGGCCATGCCGATCGATAACCTGGCCGGAGAGCTCGCGGCCAACCGGAATCTGCTGGCCGCGCTGGCCGGGCCTTCGGTTGCCCTGACCGTGGACATCGAGGGTGGCGCGCTGCCGGTAAGGCTGACGGGAGAGGATCTGACCAGGGTGCTGGTCAACCTGGTCAAGAACTCCGCGGAAGCCATGCCCGCGGGAGGGCGAATCGCGCTGGGCCTGCACGAGTTTCATGCCCAAGCGGAAGCCGCGCCCTGGTTGGTGTTGGCGGTGGAAGACACCGGGCAGGGCATCCCCCGGAAGGCGCTGGATCAGATCTTCGCGGCCGGCTACACCACGCGGTCGAACGGGTCCTCAGCCAACGGAGGCTGGGCGGGGGCACATCGCGGGCTGGGCCTCTCGATCACCCGCTCGATCGTGGAGGCAGCGGGCGGCCGGATTCACGCCGCCAGCCGCGCCGCTCCCGGAGCGCGCTTGGAGATCGAGTTGCCCGTCCGGACCCGCTGAATCCGGCACTGCAGGCGTAGGGACGGCACTGAGACCAGAGGTCCGGAAACGGCAAAAGACCGGCAACCGCAAACCGAATTCACCCAAGTACGCGTGAGGCGAATACAATGCTCGAGACAGTTCTCAACACCAGGGCCATGGAGTTTATCCCTCAACTTGCGGAGCCGGCGGTGCGGCTGCACCTGCTGGTAGTGGACGCGGACGCGGCGGTTCGCTCGGCCTGCGCCGAGATCGCCGCCAGCCTGGGCTATGCGGTGGAAAGCACCGGCGACCTGGGCCAGGCGCGGAGCCAACTGCGCGGCCGCGCGGCCGACATCCTGCTGGTCAACCTGCCTCCGGGAAGCAACCAGGGCCTGGAATTGGTCTCCGAGGTCAAGCTGCTCTACCCCGAAACCTCGGTGATCGCCATGACCGCCTCGGGCTCGGTGAACGCGGCCGTGGAGGCGATGCGCTGCGGAGCCTCAGACTACCTGACCAAACCCTTCGCCATGGACGAGCTTTCGACGGTGCTGGACCGCGCGGCCGCGAGCCACCTGACCGACACCGCGACCCGCCAGCTACGGGAGCGGCTGCGGCTCTCGCAGGGCCTGGGCGCCATGATCGGCCGCTCCGGGGAGATGGAGAAGCTCTACCGCATTCTTTCAAAAGTCGCCCAAAGCTCGCACCCGGTGCTGATCCTGGGCGAGAGCGGCACGGGCAAGGAACTGGTGGCCAGGACCATCCACGCCTACGGGCCAAATTCTCAGAAGCCCTTCCTGCCGGTGGACTGCGGCTCGCTGGTGCCTACGCTGATCGAAAGCGAACTGTTCGGCTACGTCAAGGGCGCTTTCACCGGAGCCAACCGCTCCAAGGACGGGCTGCTGGTCTCGGCCGAGGGAGGCACGGTCTTTCTGGACGAGATCGGCGAGCTTTCCCTCGACCTGCAGGCCAAGCTGCTGCGGGCGCTTCAGGAAAAAGAGGTGCGGCCGGTCGGGGCCACCCACCGCATCCCCATCAAGGCGCGCATCGTGGCCGCCACCAACCGCGACCTGGCGGTGATGGTGGAGAAGGGCTCCTTCCGCAAGGATCTCTTCTACCGGCTCAACGTGGTCAATCTGCGGCTGCCTTCGCTGCGCGACCGGCGCGAGGATATCCCGCTGCTGGCGGCGCACTTCCTGGACCGCATCAGCCGCGAGCACGGCACCAAATTCACGCTCAGCGACGAGGCCCTGCGCGCCATGATGCGGCACGACTGGCCGGGCAACGTGCGCGAGCTTGAAAACTCCGTGGAGCGGGCCTGCGCGCTCTCTTCGGGCCCTGTGCTGCACCTGGGCGACCTGCCCACGCAATTGCAGCAACAAGGCCTGGAGGCCCGGCGCTCTGCCGCGGCCGCCGGCGAGCCGGACGGCGAGGGCGGCGCGCCGGATGTAAAGACGCTGGCCGATCTCGAGCGCCAGGCCATCCTGGGAGCCATTCGCGCTCTCAACGGCGACAAGCTGCAAGCCGCGAAATTGCTGGGCATCGGCAAGACGACGCTCTACCGCAAGCTGAAGGAATACGGCATCGCCGACCCGCTTCGGGAAGAGTAACCAAAAACAGCTTCTAGCTTCTAGCTCCTAGCTTCAATTTGCCGGGGTGAAGCGCCGAGGTCTCGGTCTGAGCACGAACGAGCCGGGAGCCGGAAGCTAAAAGCTAGAGGCTAGAAGCTAACAACGAGGAGTTCGCGATGAACATTCTGATTGTGACCGGAATCGAAGGCGCCCGTAATTGCGCCGCCGTGGTGGGCGCGCAACTGGGCATGGAGGTTGAAGTGGCGGAGGGACGCAAGGCCGCGCTGGGGGCGCTGCGCCGCCGGGAATTTGCCGCCGTGGTGGTGGATGAGACCATGGCCGAGTGCGATCCGTCCGCCGCCGAGGCGATATGGGACCGCGCCGGGCTGGCCATTCCCCTGCAGATCAACTTCGCGCTCTCCGGAGCGGCCCGGCTGACGAGGGAGATTCGCGCCGCCCTGCACCGCCGCGAGCGGGAGCAGGCGCTGGCCCGCCGGGCGGCGGCGGCAATGATCGAAAGCGAGCTGAAAACGACGGTCGCCGGCCTGCTTCTGCACTCGCAGTTGGCCCTCTCCGGCAGCGAAGCAGCCTCTCCCATCGCCGACAAGCTCCGCGTGGTGGCCGATCTGGCCGGCAGCCTCCGCCAGCAGTTGAACGCACCCTTCGAGATCCGCGGGAATACCGCCGCCTGAGCACCTGCGGGGACTGGCCGTCCAGGCGGACGCCTTCGGCTCCTCCCGCGCCAGACCGGGGTCCCCGGCGCACGAACTTTGTGCGCTGGGGTGGAGACCCGGGGTCCCCGGCGCACGAACTTTGTGCGCTGGGGTGGAGATAAAAGGCGCGGGCGTAAATCTTCCCTCCCAGCCTGCGCAGAGGAGTCGGCAAAAAAATTCATTGCGTTGCATCCGCCGCGGCGGACCGCGGCGGACCGGGGCGGCATATGCCCCGGCGTCTTTTCGCGCCCCATCCAGATCGTCGCAAGAATCCGCCAACTTGCTAACTTGCTATCCCCGCGCACCTGCCCGCAGTGGCGGGGCGGGGGCCAACTTGCCGCCTTTGTTAAAGACTCCTCCAAGAAGCGCCCGTCCCGTTCATCCTCATCCGCCCGAATCGCCGCGTCGAGTTACGGCCAGAGAGGAACCGGGCCGGAAGCCCCCAAAAGCCCCGTGCCCCATCCTTCGCTTTTTTCTAGCGAAGGGTGGGAAACCGAGACCGTTCGTTCTCCACGCCGAAGGCCGCCTGCCTGGACGGCAAGGCCCCCCACCGCAGGCGGGGGGTGATTTAAGCTGAACGCAGCATGAAAGATTCGGCTGTACTTCTTATCGATTGCCCGGACCGCAAGGGACTGGTGGCCCGCGTCTCCTCGCTGCTTTACGAGCGAGGCGCCAACATTCTCCACGCCGACCAGCACCAGGACCACGACCTGGGCCTCTTCTTCATGCGCGTCGAGTGGGCGCTGGACGGCCCTGCGGCGAGTTCGGCAACTCCGCAAGCCGGCCCAATACCCGGCCAGGCATCCGGACTGGAAGGCTTTGATCTGGAAGGTTTTAAGACAGCCTTTGCGCCGCTGGCCGCGGAGCTGGGCATGAGGTGGCAGCTAAGCTCCAGCGGACGGCTGCCAAGGGTGGCGCTGTTCTGCTCGCAGTACCTGCACTGCATGGCGGATTTGCTGCACCGGTGGCGAACCGGCGAGCTGATGTGCGAGATTCCTTTAATCCTTTCGAATCATAGGGATGTGGAGAAACTTGCGGGGTTTTACGGGATTCCGTTTGAATATGTTGAGGCTACGGCGGACAGGCGCGGCGAGGCGGAGGCGCGGCAACTGGAACTGCTTTCGTCCTGTGGAGTTGATCTGGTGGTGCTGGCGCGCTATATGCAGGTTCTTTCGCCGGCCTTCGTTGCCCGCTATCCGGCGGCCATCATCAACGTGCACCACTCGTTTTTGCCGGCGTTTACGGGAGCCAAACCGTACCACGCGGCGCACGCGCGGGGGGTGAAGCTGATCGGGGCCACCAGCCACTATGTGACTGATTTGCTTGACGATGGACCGATCATCGAGCAGGACGTGGCGCGCATCTCGCACCGCGATCAGGTGGAGGATCTGGTGGCCCGGGGGCGGGATCTGGAGCGCATCGTTCTCTCCCGCGCGGTGCGCTGGCACCTGGACCGGCGGATTCTCTGCTACGGCAACAAGACGGTCGTTTTCGATTGATACAGCTACAGTGGTCAGGGGTCAGAGATCAGGGAACAGGGAACAGAAGGTCAGCGTGCGGTAGAGCCGGCCTGGGAGCCCTGACGGCCGAGGGGGAATCGCTCGCGAATCTCGTAGCGGGAGCCGGCGGGCGAGAGATGGCTTTCGTAGAGAAGGAATTCTCCGGCGACAAACCGGGTGAAGGTTGGCTGGCGTTGAATCCGGGTTCTCAGTTCGCTGAGTCCCTGGCCGCGGCCTTCGCCCTTGCCGCGCGCGAGCGTGATGTGCGGATGGAAGGGACGCGTCTCGGGCACGAAGCCGCAAAGGCCTGTCGCGGCCGTGACACGCTGTTCGAGGGAGAGCAGCTCGGGGGTGAGTCCGACGCCGGCAAAGAAGATTCCGGCGCGATCGAAGAAGCCCAGCGCCTCAAGCCGCACGGGAACGGGCGGCGAACGCACTTCGCGCAGCCGCGCCACCAGGCACGCGTATTGTTCAGGGCCGGTATTGCCCAGGAATTGCAGGGTGACGTGCCACGATTCGGGCGTGGCCCAGCGCAGCCCGTCCTGATTGGATTTAAGGCGCGCCGAGACCGCCGCAAGCTCGCCGATGACCGCAGCCGCCAGGGGAATCCCAACAAACAGACGCATACGAAGATAGTCTAAGACAGGCGCTGCGCCTCCATAGGCGATTTCGGGGATCTCGCCCCATGGGGCACGGGAACAGCGACAAGCCCGGCGAGGCCCAGGGCCATGGAGATTGTGGAGTTGAAGCATTGGGAGGAAGAGGTATCGGACGATGAAGGCGGGAATTGGGGGCTTGAACGGGTGGATGGGGCTCAGATTCTGTGCAGACTGACTGGAATTCTGCTCAGTCTGCACAGAGATCAGGGGTCAGGCGTCAGTTGAATCTCAGAAAATGGCGGCTTAAAGGTCACCGGTTTGTGGGCAACCGGAAAGCTTGAAGCAGCGGATTTGTGTGTAACCGGGAGCTTTCAGAGCATTTCCCGAGTTCACGTGGAGTCGCCAAGAGCAGTGAAAGGTGGATTTTACTTCCACCCCAGCGAGCAAAAATCGCTCGCCGCGCCCAAAGGGCGGCCGCCCAAGTCGCTGGGACCCCGGAAAGGAAAAATCCACTTGGCGGTTGTGGCCTCCTCTACACCAACTCGGGAAATGTCATAGTGTATGCCCTACGGTCTATAATGCGTTTTGAAGCGGGCGTGCGTGCGTTCTATCCCCTAAGGCACGCAGAGAAAAATGCGGCCTATGGCAACGAAGGGAACAATTTCTCAGCCCGAGCGCTTGGCTCAGGAGCGCCTGGCCCAGGAGCGCCTGGCATTGAGCGCCGTGCTGGCCTCGCCGACGTTCAGGAAGCATCCGCGGCTCGCCAGCCTGCTCGAATACATCTGTCGAAAATACTTTGAGGGAGATGCGGAAAGCATCAAGGAATATTCTATTGCCGTCGATATTTTCCACCAGCCCCATACATTCGACCCGGCTGCCGATTCCATCGTACGGGTGGAGTTCTATCGCCTGAGGAAAAAGCTGCGCGAGTTTTACGACAATGAGGGCAGCAGCCAGACCATCCAGATCATAGTCGTCACTGGACATTATCTGCCGGGGTTTATCGACAGGCGGCATGTCGAACATGTGCTGCCGGAAGAAGAGCCCGCGCCTGAACCCGGGGAACCGGCCTTTGCGGCAATGGCCGGAGATCCGGCCCAGACAACGAGAATGCACCTTGTCCGGTATGGGCTGGCGGCGATCGTTTGCCTGATGATGGCGATCCTCTTCTGGCTCGGTTATACGCATCAGGCCCGCCCGGCTCATATCTTTTCCGGCGCATCGCCGCAACCAGCCGTCTTGCTTTCCGGCCCGGAGGTGCGCATTCGTTGCGGCTATCCCAAGACCATGTTCAAGGACCGGGAAGGCAAGGAATGGAGCGGAGACCGTTATTTTTCGGAAGGCCATGCAGTCGAGCTTAACGATCAGCCGATTGCGCGCACGCGGGAACCTCAACTCTTCCTGAGCCTGAGACAGGGAACGTTTTCCTACAATATTCCCCTCGATCCTGGAACGTATGAATTGCACCTGTATTTTGCCGAGACTACATACGGTTGGTCCAGCACACTGGGAGGCGGGGAAAACAGCCGGGTCTTCAATGTTCTATTGAATGGAAAACCCCTCCTGGCGCTGTTCGACATTGTTTCAGACGCTGGAGCGAATACGGCGGATGTTCGGGTGTTCAAGGATGTTCACCCTGGGCCGGACGGCCATCTTCGGCTCGACTTCACGGCAACGCTGGGAATGCCGATGATCAATGCGATTGAAATCATTCCCGGCCTTCCGCGCCGGCTCCGCCCGATTCGAATGGTTGCGCAGAACAACTTTGTCGTGGATAAATCCGGGAATCTGTGGTCCCCCGATTCATATGTCCTTGGAGGGCAACTCGCAACCACCAAAGTAACCATTGCCGGCGCCGAGGATCCGGGCCTGTATGAGGGAGAGCGCTATGGGAATTTCAGCTATGCCGTGCCAGTGGACCAGGGAACCTATGCGCTGACTCTCTATTTTGCCGAAGATTATTGGGGCACTCCGTTTTCCAACACCGGCGGGCCGGGCAGCCGGGTCTTCGATGTGCTGTGCAACGGGGTAGCGCTGTTCCGCAATTTAGACCTTGCCAGGGAAGCCGGAAGCGGCCACGCTGTGAAGAAGACCTTTCACGGACTTCACCCCAACGCGCAGGGCAAGTTGCTTATCTCGCTGGTGCCGGACGTGAACTACGCCACTGTGGACGCGGTCGAGGTGGAAGACGAGACGCCGTAGGGATTCTTCGCGGCTAGGGTGGGTTTCGCCGTGGTATCCGATCGATATGGCCGGAATCGCGTCATTGCAGGGCGGCATTTCGGCCTGCCGCCCTGAGGATGCGATCCTCACTGACCTCCGGCGCCCGCCTTGCGTTAACGTGCGCGTTTTTTTTGAGAGTGCTGTCCGAAAACGAGTCCATTCCGCACAAATCGAGCAACTCCAACGGTTACATGGCCGGTGTTAACGTTCCAGTTAAGTCCAACATTCGGATGCACAAGCGGCCGATTCCAACGCCTGAAACCCCAAGGTAACAAATGTAACGTTTCGCGCCGTTCAAACGATGGATAGAGTTTGGGTCCGGCTCAGAAGTGCGAGTCTATTCCCCCCCCAGAGAGGATCTACGTGAAACGTTATTCAAGCAGACTGAAACGAATCTTCATGGCCGCGCTTTTCCTGGCGCCGCTGATCTTCGCTTTAACTTCGTGGCCAGCCGTTGCCTATGCGCAACCATCTGGCGGTTGCACCGGCGTTGCCAACATTGTGATCGGGTCAACGACATACGTTCCGACATGGTGCGACGAATTCAACGGCGCCGCAGGTTCCCCAAACACCACGACGTGGAAGTTTGACCTCGGAGGAGGCGGCTGGGGCAACGGCGAGGCGGAAGTTTACTGCGGGCCTGCGGGATACGCGGGCAATCCGTCCCAGTGTCCCACAACGTTCAGCGCTTCCACCGCCCCGATCTACATCGACGGCAGCGGGCATCTGGTGATCCGGCCGATCAATGAAAATGGCGCGTGGCTGTCAGGCCGCATGAATACGGAGGGGAAGGAAAACTTCACCTACGGCATACTCGTGGCCAGTATCCAGCTCCCTGATACGACAACCCAAGGTCTCTGGGCCGCATGGTGGACTCTGGGCAGCGACATCACCACCGTTCCCTGGCCCGGTTGCGGCGAAGAGGACATCATGGAGGACTGGTCCCCGCAGGTTGATAACGGCGAAGGCACCACCGGGGACATTTCAACGGCTCACACCACCAAGACTGGAGGGAGCGGAGTAGGAGGACGCTATACGTTCCCCAGCGGAGAAGCGGGGAACACTGCCTTCCATCAATACGGGTTAAATTGGGCGGCGAACTCGTTGCAGACCTATGTGGATGACCCAACAGCACCGTTCCTGACTATTACCCCCAGCAGCCTTCCCGCGGGAGATACCTGGCCATTCAATCAAAGCATGTTCGTGATCTTTAATGTGGCGGTCGGCGGTACCCTCGGTGGATCGGACACCAACCTGGCCAGTCCGGCGCAGCCGATGCTGGTGGACTACGTTCGCTGGTACGTGCCAAACGGGCCAGTCACTTGCAGCTTGCTTCCCGCGGTGCCAACCGCGCTGGCGGCAGCGGCCTCCTCCTCCAGCGTCATCGGCTTGGTATGGACGGCGGATACCCTGCCTCCAGCCAACTGCACCATCACTGGCTACAACGTCTACGGCAGCACCACCAGCGGATTCACGCCGTCGTCGAGCAACCTGCTCGCCACCGTGACCAGCAACGAATACACCGTCACCGGCCTCACCGATTTGACCACCTACTACTACGTGGTTGAAGCGGTGGACGCGTTCGGCAACTCAGCGGGCTCGAACCAGGCAACCGCCACCACGCTGGCGCCGGGAGTCACCAGCCCTGAAATCGTGGCCATCGCTGCCGGCGGTCCGGCGCAAAGCAACGCGAACGGCGGCGACTACTCCTTTGTCGCGGACGAAGACTTCGTTGGCGGAGCGCTTAACGCCAAAAATTCGTCCACTATCAATCTGACCCAACCCGGCGCCAATGCGGCGCCCATGGGGGTATATCAGAACGGGCGGAACGGAACCATCACCTACACCATTCCGGGCCTGACGGCCGGCAGTTCGTACACCGTTCTGCTGCACTTCGCCGAGAGCTATTTCAGCGCAGCGGGGGGCCGTGAGTTCAATGTGGCCATCAACGGCACCGCCGTGCTCACCAACTTTGACATTTATGCCCATGTCGGGAAAAACGCGGCTCTGGTCGAGACGTTCACGGCCACCGCTAATAGCAGCGGCCAGATCGTGATCGCGTTCACCAACGGCGCCGTAAACCAACCCGTAGTCATGGGAATTGAAGTCCGGAGCACCGCCGCCAGTTGCTCCGCGGATCCCGCGGCGCCAACCGGGTTGACGGCGACGGCCTCTTCCTCCAGCGCCATCGGTCTGACCTGGACGGCGGATACCCCCCCGGCCAACTGCACCATCAGCGGCTACAACGTCTACCGCAGCACCACCAGCGGCTTCACGCCGGGCTCGGGCAACCTGATTGCCAGTGGCGTGACCGGCACGAGCTACAACAACACCGGCCTCGCGGCTTCGACCACCTACTACTACGTGATTGAAGCGCTTGACTCGTACGGCTCATCGCCGGCCTCGGCGCAGGCCAGCGCCACCACGCAAGCCGGCACCAGTTGCTCCGCGACTCCCGCAGCGCCAACCGGGCTGACGGCGGCGGCCACGTCCTCCAGCGCCATCGGCTTGAACTGGTCGGCGGTGACTCCACCGACTAACTGCACCATCAGCGGCTACAACGTTTACAGCAGCACCACCAGCGGATTCACGCCGGGATCGGGCAACCTGATCGCCAGCGGCGTGACCAGCCTCAGCTACACCAACAGCGGCCTCGCGGCTTCGACGACCTACTACTACAAGGTCGAAGCGCTTGACTCGTTCGGCTCATCGCCTGCCTCGGCGCAAGCGCAAGCCACCACGCAGGCAGCCAGCGGGGACTTCATCGCCATCAACTTTGAAGGTCCTGCAGTCAGCAACTCGGGCGGCGGCGACGCTCCCTTTGTTGCCGATGTGGACTTCACCGGCGGCGGGAAAGCCACCCCGACCACGCACGCAATTAGCACCACCGCGGCCGGCGCCAACGCGGCGCCCATGGCGGTGTATCAGACCCAGCGTGACGGAACCTTCACCTACACGATTCCGGGCTTGGTAGCCAACAGCCAGCACACAGTCCTGATTCACTTCGCCGAGATATACTTCACAGCGGCGGCGAAACGTGAGTTCAACGTGGCCATCAACGGCACCCGTGTGCTCACCAACTTTGACCAATATGCCGCAGCCGGAGGAGAATACATCGCTGTGGTCAAGTCGTTCACGGCCACGGCCAACAGCAGCGGCCAAATCGTGGTCGCCTTCACCACCGGCGCAGTCAACCAACCTTCAGTCGCGGGTCTTGAGATCCGCTAAGACGAACCCAACCAACTCAGGCCGGCGGCACAAAGTGCCGCCGGCCTGAGGGTACGATCTTCACAAACCTCCGGCGACCCGCCTTGCGCTACCGTGCGCGTTTTTTGAGAGTGCTGTCCGAAAACGAGTCCATTCCGCACAAATCGAGCCCGCCTACAGCATTTTCACTTCTGCTCCTTACAGAAACCATGCAGCCGGGCGGCTTTTTCCTTAACGGGGTCCCCACGAACAGGCTTCGTCCGTGGGATGGAAGTAAAAGCCACCTTGCACGCCGATGCAAGGTCCATATGTGAAATGAAAATGCTCTAACGGTTACATGGCCGGCATTAACGCTCCGCTTTATGCCGCATTCGGATGCAGGAGCGGCCGATTCCCAACGCCTGAAACCCCGAGGTAACAAATGTAACGTTGCGCGCAGCCCAAACAGCGGATAGATTTGATCCGGCTCGGAAGAGTGAGTCTATTTGTTCCCCCTAAAAAAGAGGATGTGCATGAGAGGCAGTTCAAGCAAATTGAGACAAATCTTTGTGGCCGCGCTGTTTGTGGCGCCGCTGATCTTCGCTTTAACTTCGTTGCCAGTTGTTGCCTATGCGGCACCATCTGGCGGTTGTACCGGCGTTTCCAACATTACGGTCGGGTCAACGACATACGTTCCGACATGGTGCGACGAATTCAACGGCGCCGCGGGTTCTCCAAACACCACGACGTGGAAGTTTGACCTCGGAGGAGGCGGCTGGGGCAACGGCGAGGCGGAAGTTTACTGCGGGCCTGCGGGATACGCGGGCAATCCGTCCCAGTGTCCCACAACGTTCAGCGCTTCCACCGCCCCGATCTACATCGACGGCAGCGGGCATCTGGTGATCCGGCCGATCAATGAAAATGGCGCGTGGCTGTCAGGCCGCATGAATACGGAGGGGAAGGAAAACTTTACCTACGGCATACTCGTGGCCAGTATCGAGCTCCCCAATACGACAACCCAAGGTCTCTGGGCCGCATGGTGGACCCTGGGCAGCGACATCACCACCGTTCCGTGGCCCGGTTGCGGCGAAGAGGACATCATGGAGGACTGGTCCCCGCAAGTTGATAATGGCGAAGGTACCACAGGGGACATTTCAACGGCTCACACGACCAAGACTGGAGGGGGCGGAGTAGGAGGACGTTTTACTTTCCCCAGCGGACAAGCGGGGAACACCGCCTTCCATACCTACGGGTTAATTTGGAAGGCGAACTCGCTGCAGACCTATGTGGATAACCCATCATCACCGTTCTTGACTATTACCCCCAGCAGCCTTCCCTCGGGAGATACCTGGCCATTCAATCAAAGCATGTTCGCGATCTTTAATGTGGCGGTCGGTGGCACCCTCGGTGGATCGACCAGCGGCCTGGCCAGTCCGGCGCAGCCGATGACGGTGGACTACGTTCGCTGGTACACGCCATCCACGGGAAATTGCAGCGCGGATCCCTCGGCGCCAACCAGTCTGGCGGCAACGGCCCAATCCTCCAGCGTCATCAATTTAACCTGGTCGGAGCCTGCTCCCCCGGCCAATTGCACCGTCAGCTCCTACAACGTCTACCGCAGCACCACCAGCGGATTCACGCCGGGCACGGGCAACCTGATCGCCAGCGGCGTGACCAGCCCCAGCTATTCCAACAGCGGCCTCACGGCTTCGACGACCTACTACTACAAAGTGGAAGCGCTTGACTCGTACGGCACGTCAGCGGCCTCGGCGCAAGCCCAAGCCACCACGCTGGCAAGCGGTTCCGGCGGGGACTTCATCGCCATCAACTTCAACGGTCCGGCGGTCAGCAACTCGGGCGGCGGCGACGCTTCCTTTCACGCGGACGAAGACTACAGCGGCGGCGGAGCTGCAACTACTACCACGCACGCCATTAGTACGACCGCGGCCGGCGCCAATGCTGCGCCCATGGCGGTCTATCAGACCCAGCGGGACGGTGTCTTCACTTACACGATACCGGGCATGGTTGCCGGCAGCCAGCACACCGTCCTGATTCACTTCGCCGAGACCTATTTCACCGCGGCGGGGAGTCGTGAGTTCAATGTGGCCATCAACGGCACCCGTGTACTCACCAACTTTGACCAATATGCCGCAGCCGGAGGAGAATACATCGCTGTGGTCAAGACGTTCACGACCTCGGCCAACAGCAGCGGCCAAATCGTGGTCGCCTTCACCGACGGTGCGGATAACCAACCTTCGGTCGCGGGTCTAGAAATCCGGTAAGACGAACCCAACCCATTCAGGCCGGCGGCACTTTGTGCCGCCGGCCTGATCGTGATTACGTTCACCACGGTGACGGACAACGCGGAGGTGAACGGTATTGAAGTTCAGTAGCGATTGAGCCGGCTATTGACTATGGGAGGGAACGACGAGTCGTTCCCTCCCATTAACATGCAAAGCGTAAGACCCGCTCACCAAGGCGCAACCCACCAAACCGGCGATCGCGCCGGAGATGCCGTTTGGCCAGCCACCGGGTGCAGAGTCCACCAGGGCCTCGTCCAGTGGCGCGCCGTTCTTCACTCTATCCGACGTTCCCAAATTCGCCTATTTTTGCGCGGGTGGGGATCTTTTGGCGTTCACCAGCCTGCGCTGGACCAGTTTCCATTCCACATCTGGTCGAACCTTGTCGGGCGTCACAGCCGGAATCCTCATGTCCGCGCAACAAACGAAGTCGAAGACCTGCGGTTGCCTTTGTAGCCGCCCTTCTCCGTCACAACCCAATCGGGCCGGATCAATAAGGCCGAAATCGCGCCATTGCAGGGCGGCATTTAGGCCTGCCGCCTTGGGGGTGCGATCCTCACAGACCTCCGGCGCCCGGCTTGCGTTAACATGCGCGTTTTTTTGAGAGTACTGTCCGAAAACGAGTCGATTCCGCACAAATCGAGTAACTCCAACGGTTACATGGCTGGCGTTAACGTTCCAGTTAAGTCCAACATTCGGATGCACCAGCGGCCGATTCCCAACGCCTGAAACCCCAGGGTAACAAATGTAACGTTTCGCGCCGTTCAAACGATGGATAGAGTTTGGGTCCGGCTCAGAAATGCGAGTCTATTTCCCCCCTGAGAGGATCTACGTGAAACGTTATTCAAGCAAATTGAGACAAATCTTCGTGGCCGCGCTGTTTGTGGCGCCGCTGATTTTCGCTTTAACTTCGTTGCCAGTTGTAGCCTATGCGCAACCATCTGGCGGTTGCACCGGCGTTTCCAACATTACGGTCGGGTCAACGACATACGTTCCGACATGGTGCGACGAATTCAACGGCGCTGCGGGTTCTCCAAACACCACGACGTGGAAGTTTGACCTCGGAGGAGGCGGCTGGGGCAACGGCGAGGCGGAAGTTTACTGCGGGCCTGCGGGATACGCGGGCAATCCGTCCCAGTGTCCCACAACGTTCAGCGCTTCCACCTCCCCGATCTACATCGACGGCAGCGGTCACCTGGTGATCCGGCCGATCAATGAAAATGGCGCGTGGCTATCGGGCCGCATGAATACGGAGGGGAAGGAAAACTTTACCTACGGCATACTCGTAGCCAGCATCGAGCTCCCCAATACGACAACCCAAGGTCTCTGGGCCGCATGGTGGACCCTGGGCAGCGACATCACCACCGTTCCCTGGCCCGGTTGCGGCGAAGAGGACATCATGGAGGACTGGTCCCCGCAAGTGGATAACGGCGAAGGCACCACAGGGGACATTTCTACGGCTCACACGACAGATACTGGAGGGAGCGGAGTAGGAGGACGTTTTACTTTCCCCAGCGGACAAGCGGGGAACACTGCCTTCCATCAATACGGGTTAATTTGGAAGGCGAACTCGCTGCAGACCTATGTGGATAACCCATCATCACCGTTCTTGACTATTACCCCCAGCAGCCTTCCCTCGGGAGATACCTGGCCATTCAATCAAAGCATGTTCGTGATCTTTAATGTGGCGGTCGGCGGCACGCTGGGTGGATCGACCAGCGGCCTGGCCAGTCCGGCGCAGCCGATGTTGGTGGACTACGTTCGCTGGTACACGGCCTCATCGGGCACGCCGCCCGCAGCGCCCACGAACCTGACCGCAACGGCAGTTTCATCCAGCCAGATCAACCTGAGCTGGACGGCCTCGACCACCTCTGGAGTCACCTATACGGTGCTTCGCGGCGGAACGTCGATCGCCACGGGAATTACCGGAACAACTTACTCCAACACAGGATTGGCGGCCTCAACCCAATACTCCTACACCGTTGAGGCGGTGGACTCGGGCGGCACATCGCCTGCTTCCAACACCGCGACGGCAACCACGCAAGGCGGCGTCAGTTGCACCACGGTTCCTTCGGCGCCAACCGGGCTAGTGGCGGCAGCGGTCTCCTCAAGCGCCATCGGCTTGAACTGGACGGCAGTTACCCCTCCGGCTAATTGCACCATCAGCTCCTACAGCGTTTACGGCAGCACCACCAGCGGATTCACTCCCGGCACAGGCAACCTGATCGCAAGCGGCGTGACGAGCGTCAGTTATACCAACACCGGCCTCGCGGCTTCGACCACCCACTACTACAAGGTTGAAGCGGTCGACGCGGACGGCACATCGGCGGCCTCGGCGCAGGCTCAAGCCACCACGCAGGCAGCCAGCGGCGAGGGTCCATACGGCGGCACTCCCGCAGCCATTCCCGGCACGGTGCAGGCAGAGAATTATGACACCGGCGGCCAAGGGGTTGCCTATAACGTTACTGCGGTCAATGGAACGGGTAACGGCTACCGCTCCGATGGCGTCGACTTGGAAGTGACCACCGACACGGGCGGGGGCTACAACCTCGGATGGACGGCTGCCGGACAGTGGTTCAAATACACCGTCAACGTGGCCACGGCCGGATCCTACACGGTCACCTTCCGCGTAGCCGCTCCCGCTGCAGTCACCGATGCGTTCCATCTATCGAACTCGTCGGGAACCAATCTGAGCGGCTCGGTCAATGTACCGGCGACCGGCGGTTACCAGGCATGGGTAAACGTAACGGCCACCGTCACACTCCCGGCAGGGACCCAGACGTTGACCATTAACCAGGATAAAGCCGGCTGGAACATCAACTGGTTCGCATTTGCGTCGGGTGGCCCCCCACCGACATCGATTGCGATTAACTCCGGCGGGCTCGCCGTAAGCCCCTTCGCCGCCGATGAAGATTTCGCCGGCGGAACTGAGTCAAGCACCGCGACGACCATCACCACCACCGGCGTGACCAACCCTGCGCCCGAAGCCGTTTACCAATCCCAGCGGTTCGGCAACTTCACCTACACAATTCCCGGCTACACGGCTGGATCCAACCATACGGTCGTGTTGTACTTCGACGAGTTCTATTGGACAGCGGCCGGAAAACGCGTCTTCAACGTCAGCATCAACGGCACACAGGTGCTGGCCAACTTCGATGTCTTTGCCGCGGCTGGCGGCGAGTTCAAGGCTATCGACAAGACGTTCACGGCGACCGCCAATGGCTCCGGCCAGATCGTGATTGTGTTCACCACGGTGACGGACAACGCGGAGGTGAACGGCATCTCAGTTCAGTAGCGATCGAACCGGCTATTGACTATGGGAGGGAGCGACTCATCGCTCCCTCCCATAGAAATGCAAAGCGTAAGACGTGAGGCCAGTCGTGGGGATATGAGCGCGGCTTGCGCCGCGTACACTATCTTTTAATTTTAGAGTGGGTGGTTTTATGCCGGGGTTGAAACCCCGGCGTACCGGACCGTACCTGTCAAAGCGGCCAAAAGCAAATGCAGGCCCCCTTCGACTTCGCTCAGGGCAGGCTTTCGACTTCGGTCGCCGTTGCGACCTCTGCTTGGATGACAAATCTGATTTACACCCAGCACAAACAAAGGCCCCCGGGGGTTGGCCGGGGGCTTTGTTGTATCTGGGTTGAAAATGGGCCTCAGTTGCTGAAGAGGAGAACGCCGGCGGCTTTTTCGTCGGTCACGCTTTCGTCGGCGCTTACGGGGCGATAGAAGAGCTGATTGACGTCGAGATAGACCTCGAGGAAGGCTGGGCGCTCAGAGATTATTCCGGCGATCAGGGCTTCGGACAAGGGGTCCTCGACGTAGCGCTGCAGGGCGCGGCGCAGGGGGCGCGCGCCGTAGCTGCGGTCGACAAGGGTCTTGTCGAGGATCCACCGCTTGGCTTCCTCGGTGACGGAGATGGTGATGGACTTCTGGGCCAGATTGGTGTTGAGCTGCTGGACCAGCAGTTCGACGATCTGGATGAGGTCGGCGTCGTTGAGAGACTGGAAGAGGATGACCTCGTCGAGGCGGTTGAGAAATTCGGGGTTGAAGGTCTTCTTGACCTCCTGCTTGACCAGCTCCTCGATCTTCTCGCTGACCAGGTCTTCGCGGTCGCTCGCGAAGCCGAGCCCCTGCTTCTTCATCAGATGCCGGGCGCCGATGTTGGAGGTCATGATGACGATGACGTTCTTGAAGTCGATGGTGTTGCCGAGGCCGTCAGTCAACTGCCCGTCCTCAAAGACCTGGAGCAGGATGTTGAAGACATCGGGGTGGGCCTTCTCGATTTCGTCGAGCAGGACGACGGAATATGGCGAGCGCTTGACGCGTTCGGTGAGCTGGCCGCCCTCCTCGTAGCCCACGTAGCCCGGAGGCGAACCGATGAGCTTGGAGACGGAATGTTTCTCCATGAACTCCGACATATCGAAGCGGATGAGGGCCTTGTCGGAGCCGAAGAGGAAGTTGGCCAGGGTGCGTGCCATCTCGGTTTTGCCGACGCCGGTGGGGCCGAGGAAGAGAAAGCTGCCGATGGGGCGGTGGGGCGACTTGAGGCCGGCGCGGGAACGGCGGATGGCGCGAGCCAGCGCGCCGATGGCCTTGTCCTGGGAGATGACGCGCTTGTGCAGCTCTTCTTCCACGCGGAGGAGCTTTTGCGTCTCTTCTTCCTTGATGCTGTTGACGGGAACGCCGGTCCAGCGGCTGACGACGTCCTCGATGTCCTCGCGACTGACGATGCCGGCGGCTGAGTCGTCGAGGTGGTACTTGTCCCTCAGGCCGCGCAGGGTTTCGCGCTCCTTGCGCTCCTCGTCGGAGTAGAAGCGCGCCTTCTCGAATTCGTGGTTGGCGATGGCCGAGTCCATGCGGTGCACGATGAACTTGATACGCTTCTGGACTTCAGTGATCTCCTCGGGCAGCGAGGTCTGGCGCAGCTTGACGCGGGCGCCGGCCTCGTCGATGAGGTCGATGGCCTTGTCGGGGAGGAAGCGGTCGGGGATGTAGCGGCTGGAATGCGAGACGGAGAACTCGACCGCCTCGTCGGTGTAGCTGACGGCGTGGAATTTTTCGTAGCGGTCCTTGATGCCGTGGATGATCTTGATGGCGTCGGCCTCGTTGGGCGGGGGCACTTTGACGGCCTGGAAGCGGCGCTCGAGGGAGCGATCCTTCTCAATGGATTTACGGTACTCGGCGGGGGTAGTGGCGCCGATGCACTGGATTTCTCCGCGGGAGAGCGCCGGCTTGAGGATGTTGGCGGCGTCGAGGGAGCCCTCGGCGGAGCCCGCGCCGACCAGGGTGTGCAACTCGTCGATGAAGACGATGGAGTTCTGGCTCTCCATCAGCTCTTTCATGATGGTTTTGAGGCGCTCCTCGAACTGGCCGCGGTACTTGGTGCCGGCGACGATGAGGGAGAGATCGAGGCCGAGGATGCGCTTGTCGGCGAGGAAGCTGGGGACTTCGCCATCGGAGATGCGCTGGGCGAGGCCTTCGACGATGGCCGTCTTGCCGACGCCGG
>PMYL01000015.1 GCA_003170825.1 Acidobacteriaceae bacterium | reverse complement strand
ACTTACGGATATAGAGATCGTGGAGCGGCTTGTCGGAGTGTAAACTCCTGTATACAGGGTGAGCCGGACAGACCGGCCTCGTATACATGACCTGAAAGTATATTGCCAAGGATCTAAAAGTGTATTACCAGGAATGTGGCGGGCTGGTATCGGATCGGGAGCGGAGCGGCGCAGGTCGTACAGGCGGCAGGGGAAAGCAGCGGCTTTGAAGCAGGGTTTTCCGTCCCCGTGGTCATTCGAACGATGGCTTGGAGTCCACTGGCGATCCTCCTGATCGCAGAGAGGCAGAGCCAAATCGTCCTGAAGGCAAGGCCAGCCTCCATGACCGCCCTCGCCCCCCGGAAGAAGTTGAACCCGCGAGGGAACCCGGTCCCGCGGCAGGATAGAATGTCGTTTATGGCGAGCAGGACGGATATTCCCGCGGCGAAGGCAGCCCCCAACATCGCAGAACTCTCGATTGCAGTCGTGAGTGGGTTGGCGCTCGCGCTCACCACCCTGTTCCTCTGCGTTGTGCCGCTGGCGGGCAACATTGCAGGCGGGCGCGATTTCGTCGTCTTTTGGGCCACCGGCCAGCAGCTCGTCCACCACGCCAATCCCTATGACGGGGACGCCATGATGCGAATCGAGCGCTCCGCGGGGCTTCCCGTTCGGGACGGTGGCTTCTTCATGAGGAACCCGCCCTGGGGTCTGCCACTTGCGCTTCCGCTCGGGCTCGTTGGAGTACGGCTTGGAGCGCTTCTGTGGTCGCTGGTCCTGCTCGCGTGCCTGGCGGTCTCGGTCCGCATGCTCTGGCTCATGCATGGCCGCCCCATGAATCGCCTTCACTGGCTCGGGCTTTCGTTCGCACCGGCCCTGATCTGCATGATGATGGGGCAGACTTCTCTCTTCGCGCTGCTGGGGTTCGTCCTGTTTCTGCGCCTGCATCGCACGCGCCCATTTCTGGCCGGAATGTCCCTATGGCTCTGCGCGCTGAAGCCTCACCTGTTTCTGGCTTTCGGCGTCGTGCTGCTGGCGTGGGTGCTCGTCTCCGGGAGCTATAAGCTCCTGGCCGGCGCAGCGGTGGCCATGGCGGCGAGCTGCGCGGTCGTATATTGGCTTGACCCGACGGCGTGGATCCAGTACACACAGATGATGCGCGCCCCCGGAATCGAGAAGGAACTTGTCCCGTGCCTGAGCGTCAGGCTTCGCCTTTGGCTGAGCCCGCAGACGATGTGGCTCCAATACATACCGGCCGCCTTGGGCTGCGCCTGGGCGCTGGGCTATTTCTGGCCCCGCCGCCACGCGTGGGACTGGATGAAAAACGGCAGCCTGCTGATGGTCGTTTCGCTCGTCACGGCGCCATATTCCTGGGTTTACGATGATGGTCTGGCGGTACCGGCCCTGTTACAAGGCGCATATCTTACCCGCTCCAAGACCTTGTTGGTAGTTCTCGCCTTTGCCAGTGTCCTGATCGAGGTCGAACTCATCGGCGGCATTAACATATCCTCAACCCTCTATCTTTGGACGACGCCCGCATGGCTTGCGTGGTATCTCTGCGCAACCGGAATCAAGGGAACACAAGCGGAGGGAATTCGCGGCACGCAGTGATTGCAGACTAGCGGCTCCTATGGCAATCTGCCAGCCGATGGGCGCCGCCGGATCCACGACAGCGTTGAATCATCGCCCCGCTTTCGTCTACAGTGTTAGCAGTGAAACACTTCCTCGCCAGAATGGATCTGTCGCCTTTGGTCCTGCTTCAGCCACAGGAAGCCTGGAGCGCCCTCGGCGCCAGGATCGGAGCCGGCCAATGAAAACAAGTCCTTGGCGCATCGTTGCCGCTCTTGGCCTGGCAGCCGCAGGGATCGGAATTCTTGTCCTCATCGTCAACAATAACAACGCCGGGCAGCGGGATTTCATCTCCTATTGGGCTGCCGGACAGCAGCTCGTTCACGGCGCAGATCCCTACGATGGCGCGGCCGTACAGTCGTTGGAGCGTGTGGCCGGATACGATCTGAGCTATCGCCTCATCATGCGCAACCCGCCGCTGGCCCTCTTCCTGACATTGCCACTCGGCTTCGTCAGCCCGAATACTGGACTCATCCTCTGGTTGATAGCTCTCCTTGCCAGTCTCGTGGCATCGATCCGGATGCTTTGGACCATGCATGGGCGCCCGGACAACAGGCTACACCTGCTCGGTTACTGCTTCGCGCCCCTCATGGAGTGCCTGATGGCCGGGCAGCTTGGCATCTTTCTGCTTCTCGGCGTAGTACTTTTTCTTTACTTCCACAAGTCGCGGCCCTTCCTTGCCGGTGCAGCTCTGCTGCTCTGCGCCGTGAAGCCGCACCTGTTCCTGCCGTTCGCCATCGTGCTGCTCCTATGGGTTATAGTCCAGAAGGCGTACCGCATCCTTGCTGGATTCTCCGTTGCGCTGCTCGCCAGTTGCACGCTTGTGTTCTGCTTCGATCGCCATGCCTGGTCACAATACTCGCAGATGATGAGTACGTCGGGAATTATGGATGAGATTGTGCCCACACTGAGCGAATTCTTCCGTCTGCTCGTGCATAGGGATGCCGTTTGGCTGCAATTCCTTCCCCAAGCCGCCGGCTGCGGCTGGGCGCTCTGGTACTTCTGGACGCGGCGCAGCCGCTGGAGCTGGATGGATCAAGGCTTGTTGCTGCTCCTCGTCTCGGTGCTGTGCGCGCCTTATGCCCTGCTCACCGATGAAGCTATGCTGCTTCCGGCCGTTCTGGCTGGAATCTATCGGGCCGACGACTCCGGGCGCTCGCTTCTGCCGTTCGGATTCATTGCCGGAGTCGCAATGATCGAGGTGTTCGCAGAGATTCCGATGACCTCCGTGTTCTACTTGTGGACCGTACCCGCTTGGCTTGCCTGGTACCTCTACGCAACCGGAAACAAGGGCATGCGAGTGAAGGGAGCTTGTAGCGGAGCCGCGGAGATTGCGGAACCGCTGTAGAAGACTGTTAACTCCCATAGATAGCGCGCCCCGCCTTCGGCGCAACAAAACTGATGCGAAGAGCGTTTCTCACCTTTCCTGATGCTCGAATGCGGTGGTACATATCGGTTGTCCGCTGCGTTACACTGACACTTCCGCCGGTAAACGATACCTTACGGACGATCGGCTGGACTCGGAAATGCACCTGCTTGCGCTACTGTTAAACCCCGCCATCATCGGGCTGTCGGCCTTCCTGTTGTCTGTGATCTGGATGCTCAGGGACGAAAGAGACAAGACTCGTCCCATGCTCGTATTCGTTCTCACGTTGAACCTCTTTTTCGGTTTTCTTTTGACTGTCGTCATGTCAAGAGAAGGTAGTCGGCTTCCCTGGAAATACGATTACGTTCTCTTCCAGATGGATGAGTCGCTAGGCGTCTCGGCTGCCTCGATCGCGCGTCCATTGCAAGGTGTCTGCCGGCTTCCGCTCGTCGTGGTCTATCAGTTGATGGTTCCCATGATGATCTGCTGGTTCCTGGTGACTCGATACAGGAATCTTCGCGGGTCGGTGGTGCTGGCTTATGTTGCCGAATTAGTTGCCGGGCCGATCCTGTATGCTGTTTTGCCGGCGTGTGGGCCGATCTATGCCTTTGGCGGCTCTTGCGTTTATGTGCGCACTGATCGAGATCGCACTTATCTGCAACATCTGGGTACCCTCAGCCGCCTATCTTTGGACTCTTTGGACTGCGCCCGCGTGGCTTTTACGGTATCTGTTTGCATGCGCCTTTGCCGGTGAGCCAGTGGATGGTCAGCTTTGAGGGCAATGATTTATATGGGCCATCTCCAAGGGCAAAGTCACAAATCTAGGCATGCACTCTCCGGCCGAGTCTAGGGCATGGTGCGGACCAGTAGGGCCGCTGTCGCGTCTTCGTATTGCACCCGCCAGCCGGGCGTGTGTTTCAGCAGATAAACAATCGCGGAAGTCGGTGGTTCCAGCACGCTGTCAATCCGGTAGCGATCGAAAATCGCGAGCGAGTCGTTCATCGTGGTGGCCTTTACGTAATCGGCAAGTATACCGTGGTACTCGAAGATGTCTGCACGGCTGTCAAGGAAAACGGGAGTATCGTGCGCGTTCCAAATCAGGTAGCCGCCCCATTCGAATAGGTTGAACAGATGTCCTTGCTTACAGCAACGGTTCAGCTCGGACAATGCTGCTGAAGGAAAGCATTGCACTGCAGCAGCTCGCAACGTGGCTGAGGTAGGTATGTGGCGGACGGCGAAGACGCAAAAAACTGCCATGAGCGCGGCATTCAGCAAGGGCTTGTCGCGCTCGCGGTCGTAGGGTGCGAAGAGCGCGCCGGCCAGTTCCTCTGAGAGAATGGGGCACACGACGATGCCAGTCAGAAACAGAAATCGCACGTGCGTGAGCGCGGCATAGATGGCGAGCAACGCGAAAAGCAGATCATGCAGCGGCCACCGGCGCCGTCGCACCAGCGTGAGCACTAGCATCAAGGCAAGCACGATAAATAGCAGCGTGCCGTAGAAACCTTGGAAGTTGATGCTGTGCCACTCCTCGGTGAGGAAGACCATCTGTCGCTGCCGGAAGATCATGTCGAATGGATATGTGACCAGCCGCCAGCCGTAAGGATTGGCAAAGAGCATCGCCAGACTTGCCGCTCCCACTACGAACAGTTTGCGCAATTGAAGCGGCGTCCAGCGAACAGCCTCAATGCTGCCCCATGAGCCTTGCATTAGGCCAGATGCGACGAAGAGTAGAAAGAACGCGAGGCCGATCATCCACGAGCCGTGCAGATTGATCCAAAAGGCAAAGAGCGGCGCTAGCCACCAGATGTGGTCGCGGCCCTTGCGGAAGGCTTCGAGGAGGAGCATTTCGGCAATGAAGCAGAGCCAACCAAAGAGAAGGGTTCGAGGACCGAAGCTGATGGATGCAAAGAACACTGCAATCAAAGTGGCCAGGACAGCAGCCTTCGGGTCTCCCGTGCGGCGATAGCAAAGCAAGAGTATTCCGGCAATCACCAACTCGACCGCAGCGAGCATCACCAGGAATACGCCGCGCTCTCCCAACAGCCGGAAACCAATGTAATAAGGGATTTCGGCTAACCATTCGTGGTCGATCCATGGCTGGCCGTGGGTCGTGAAAGAGTAAATATCCTCGCGGATGAAGCGATGCGTCGAAAGCAGGACTTCGGCATTGCGCAGGTGCCACCAAATATCCGGATCTTGAAGAACTGCGTCGCCCTGCCGCCGATCGAGCGAGGCGAGGAACGGCGAGACGAGTAGCCCGGTTATAAGCATGGCAGGAAAGCTGAACAGGCCCAACAAGCAACTGCGCAGGCCCGACAAGACGTTAGGCCGCATGGACTGGCCCGGTCTCGTCTCGCTTATGTGCCCTTTGCAGATCATGTGTTCCTAGTGTAAACGAGAGGAGCTGAAGAGGTCACGGCTACCCAGCCTTTCTTTGAGCTGACCCACGACCCAGCTATAGCCTGGCGTTTGTATGCTTCAGAAGTGAAGCTGCTGTAGATCTGCCCATGCACAGGTGAACTGAACTTATGACGCTGCCCTGAATAGGGGGCTATCCGCAACCCATCAAGCGGGAGCGGAAGAGCCGCCGAAGTCGTCACTCGTCGAAGGTGCAGACGAGAATTCGAGCGCGTCTCCCGGTTGTGTCTGCGTGTTGCGAATCGTGCCTGAGGCAAGCTCGAGCACCGAGTGCGCGGAGAAACAGGCCGACAGCCGCCACGGAGGCACGTCGCTCCTCAGTTTCTTGATTCGGTTGTTGCGGTCCAGATAGACAAGGTCGATGGGGAATTGCATGCAGAAAGTGTGAACGGCTTCACAGGGGACTATCCACAGACCCTCTCCGGGGCCGAGCCCTTTGCGGCCCAGCAGCCCCTTGTTGCGCTTCGGACCACTGTCGGCGACTTCCATGCAGGTGGCAAGTATAGTGTGGCGAGTTAGGTTTGAGACATGCAGGCGGTTATCGGGGACTCCCCGGCGGCGTTGAATAAGCCAGCCTCGCAGCCCCCAAAAGTTCCAGCGTGGCGGATTCATCCGGTTGACTCAGAACCTTTCGCCTGTCTGTAGCCGCACCCTGCGCGGACTGCGCTTCAACTTTCATACCCCTGATGGGCGCGATTCGCCGCGCCCTTCAAGCCAGGGCCAGAATGGGAGAACCGTCCTTCTGCAAGGGCTCCGGCTGCCTGGATGGGCAGCCGGGAACCTCAGTAAGGCACGGGCGTGGAAGCAGGTGCGGCAGTGCCGCTCGTCGAGCCGCCGCCACCAAAAGTCGCGCTGCCTCCTTCGACCATCAGCGGCTGCTCCGGCTTCATACTGTCAATCAATTTCTCCACGGGCATGGTTGGCGGTACTGGGGGTAGCGTGTTAGCAGCCGTCTTGGCGTCCGGAGTATTCATGGGTATGCCGGAGTTGGGCGGCAGGAACTTCCCGGGATACTTCAGCTCAGGCAAGGGCGCCCCGGCCTCAATGGGAGCCACAATCTCCGGCGTCACAATCACGATGAGTTCCGTCTTTGTCTTGGTCTTTTGCATCGACTGGAAAAGCTTGCCCAGAATTGGAATGTCTCCCAGGAACGGGATCTTCATGAAGGTTTCGGTGTCGCGGTTGTCCAACAGTCCACCGATCCCAAAGCTTTGACCGTCAGCCAATTCGACCTCGGTCTTCATTCTCCGGGTGTTAATGGAGGGGACATCAAATCCCGAGATCTCAATTCCCTGGGTAAAGTCTAGCGAACTGACTTCCGGGGCCACTTGGAGGCGGATCGTTCCGCGGGGAGTTACGGTGGCGATGAAGTTCAGGCGAACTCCATATTCCTTGAACATGATCGTAACCGACGCTCCCGCACCGCCCGAGCCGCCCTGAACCATTGGAAAGGGATATTCTCCGCCGGCCAGAAAGCTGGCCTGTTTGCCGTTCGACGCCAGGATGTTGGGCTCAGCCAGAACCTCGGTGATGCCTTTTTGTTGCAGGGCCTCGAGGGTTGCGCCCAGATTCAGGCCGGGCAAGAAAGCAAAGAGGTTCAGATTACTAGTTTGATTCACCGTGGAGGGTGTTGTGAGGGTCGGCGATGGCGGAGAGAACTGTCCGGTTGAAATTCCGGCAATCGTGTTTCCAAAGCCGGAACTGTAAAAATTGATGCCGAGCTGTTGCTCCTTGCTGAGGTCGACACTGGCAAAACGCACCTTGAGGAGAATCTGCGGGTCTGGGGGTGGCACATTGACGTTGAGCAGGTTGACGACCTTACCGCCAGTGGAGGCAATCTTGACCGCGCGATCGGAGCTGTTGAGGTTCTTGACCGTGCCGCGCAGGAAGATGATGCCGTTCTCGGTGCTGACCTTCACGGGTTCGCCGGGAAGCTCCGTTCTGATCTCGCGGCGGATCGCGTCCAGGTTGTCGTTCGATACAGCCGAGCTGGCGCGCACCGTCACGTTGAAGAACTGCCGGCCGCCGCGGGTATCCCAGATAATCAGACTGGTTTCCCCAGGGGTTTTGCCAGTCACCATGATCTCGGTTGGGCTGGTCGGTTCGGCATCGGCCACTTCCGCCAGGCCGAGGGCGACCCGCGCTATCGGCCGCGCAGTGTCGACCAATACGGTCTTGCCCACAGCGACGGAGAGTTCATTCGCGGAGTCTTGAATCGAGGCCCCGGCGGGTTGGGAAAGAGATGGTGAACTCTGAGCCTGCAGGCCCGGCTCGGCGCACAGGACAAAAAACAATGCGCCAATACATGCGATGGGTTTTCCAGCCTTTGCTCTCACTTCTGTCCCTCGGGAGTACTAAATTGTTTCTCGCTCCGTTTCGACCCGTTGATTACCTCGATGGTAAAGGCCGGAGGTGGTGCGGCTTTGAAAACGGCCTTTGCGGCAGGCCGCGCTTTTACCGGGGCGGGAGCCTGATCCGTAAAGAGGTTGGCCATGGCCGTGACTGGAACCACGCCAATCTTTGTATCCAACGGGTTCCGCAGCACCAGTTGGATCCTTGTCTGATTGCTGGCCAGGCTCAGGGTCTCGGCCTGTTCCGGGGTCACCAACAGGTTGACTACCTGGACCGGATGCGGCTTGCCTTCAGCATCCTTTTGAATATCCTGGCCGGCCGACAAGACCTGGATGTTCTGAAGCAGCGTCTTCACCAGAGTGCCTTGATCGGCGATCTGGGCGTTGTTGGAAGCATTGCCGGGAGGGAGCCCCGCGATAAGAACGTCCACGCGCATTCCGGGAGTGACAAACCCCGCCACGCCCACCACATCATCGACCCTGATAGCGGCCGCTCTCATGCCCTCGGGAATGGTAGCTGCCAACCCGCCGCCGGAGCCGGGGGCGGCCAGGCGGCTCTCCAGAATGGGCTCGCCCTGATAGAGGTCCGAGAGGACGCCCCGGCCAATGGCATTGATCTTGTCTTTCTCGAGAATAGCGCCTTTGGGAAGCGCCCCCGCGATCTCGATAGTCGTCAGGTTGCCGGCGTTCAGAACGGCTCCGAGTTTGATGTCCGCGTTTGCGGCAACCACGTGTATGGTTGCTGACGGTTGTGCCGCCGACAAGCGGATGCCTACCATGCGATAGACCAGAAAGGCGCATACGCCGGCAATCACGAAAGCGAGGAGAAGGATCGTCAGTAGTCTTCGGTTCATTTGGAAACCTGTGTGAGCCGGCTACCCCGCCAGCTCCGCCTTGCTGTCCCTTGGGTCAATTGCTGTGCCCAAGGAAACGAGTTTCGATTTCGCGCCAAACCCTGGGGATGGCGGTGACAGAAAGTCAGACAAGTTCAAGCGTGTGATCAGTGTACACTCTTTTCCCCTGATGCCAACTAAATTCAGTCGAAACGGCAGTGGTATGAAGTTGGGGCATCAAGAAAGTCATGGGGCATCCCTGCCGCAACCGATCCCGAAAGACAGCACAAATGATTACCAAAGGGGGACATGGCATCTTTCACTGTCCGGCTCACCTCAGAGTGTATAAAATGTGACCAACCCTGTAAAGTAAAGAAGGACCATCCGGCGCGAGGGAGGGAGTTCATCCGGTCATGAGGTCTTCCCGCACGATAACGCTCTTTTCCGAGCGACCGGATCTGAGCCGGCGGTCATCTTCCTTTGCGGTCTCGATTCTGGCGCATATTGCCCTGATTGTGGTAGTTCTCGGGATACTGAGCCCCCCGGTGTTGAACAACCGGGTTCTCACCGCGCGATATGAACTGCGGCATCTGGACCTGAACGCCCCGGACGAGGAGATGCGGCGGGCTACCGCCAGCGCTATTAAGTCTCCTGGCCCCCGGAACGTCGCGCACAAGCCTTTACCCGGCGGGAGCCCATTAGCGGTTCTGCGGCAGACTGCGCAAGCGCCGGAGGGACTCCAGACGCTGGTGCAGCCGAAGGTGCAGCCCAACGTGAAACTCCTCCTGAAAACCCCGGTCCCGACCGTCGTGCTTTGGCAGCCGGAGAAGACGCCGCCCAAAGCGATCGTTCCGCCCCCACCGGAAACACCCATGGCCGCCTCAGTGCTGCCCAAGTTTGAGGCACCCAATCAGGAAGTCAACCTGGCTGACGTTCGCATATCAGCCACCGGCCTGACCGCGCAGAAACTGCCGATCCTCCCCAGCACAACCTCGCCAATGGTGGTTCACGGGCCTGATTTGCCGCAGAAGATTCCGGAAACCACCTCGGTGTCGTCCGCGCAGTCAACTCCCACCGCCGTTGTGTCGCTCTCCGATCTTCATATGACCGCGGGAACCGTCTTTCTACCGCCCGCAAACGCGACGGCTGCCGCAAATTCGCCAGGGGCGCTGGCGCAGGGACAGGGTAAGGACTCTTCGCGGCCGGGGAACGGCAATCCGGCCAGCAAGGCCGGCGGAACGGGAGCGGGACAGGCTGCGGGCGATTCGAAAGACCAGCCGGCATCCGGAGGGAGCACTGGCGATCGGGCCGGAGGTGGAGCGAAAACCGGGCCTGCCCAGAAGGCTGAAGCAGGCTCCGGCTCCGGTTCCGGCTCCGGTAACCGGCCTTCGACCTCCCATATTACGCTGGCGAAAGACGGCCAGTTCGGGTCGGTTGTGGTGGGCGTCTCGCTGGAAGACAAGTATCCTGAGACGGCCGGGCTATGGAGCGGCAGGCTGGCCTACACCGTTTATCTGCACCTCGGCCTGGCCAAGAGCTGGATTCTCCAGTACTCTGTCCCGCGTTCCGCCGATGCGGCGGAGGCGGGCAACATCGCTCGCCTGGATGCGCCCTGGCCGTATAACATCGTGCGCCCCAATCTTGCTCCCGGCGAATGGAACGCCGATGCCCTCATGGTTCACGGGTTTCTGAATCAGGCCGGCCGCTTCGAGGCGCTGGCCATCGTCTTCCCGCCCGACTTCCCGCAGGCGAAGTTCGTCCTGGACGCGCTCGCACAGTGGCAATTCAGGCCCGCCACGCAGAATGGGCAAAATGTCAAGGTGGAAGTGCTGCTGATTGTTCCGGAAGAGGACGAATAAAAAACTCCCGGCGAGTCCAATGGACGGACTCGCCGGGTAGCGGAACTTGATTCTCCTGCGGACGGCTATGCTGCGCCGTTGAGAACCAACTTCGGTTTCGATAAATAGTTAACGATCTGTGAGAAGATTCCGGAAATGGTGTTGGTCTTTCCGTTCATTAAGACCGTTGTAGCACCGGCGCAGGGTGTACTCGACGAGTCCTCATAGAAATGCGGCGTCTTCGTGTCGGGGGAGGCAATCGCCTTCAGCGTGGAGCATGCGGTGGTTCCTGAGCTTTCCC
The DNA here is from genome assembly GCA_003170825.1 of Acidobacteriaceae bacterium. GTDB lineage: Bacteria > Acidobacteriota > Terriglobia > Terriglobales > Acidobacteriaceae > Telmatobacter. The sequence goes on along the minus strand of PMYL01000015.1, from coordinate 53,478 downwards.
CGGTGTCGCCGCATCCTCCGGATGCCACGCCGTAGCCCACCACGAAGATTTCCGTGCCGTTGGCCTTGGCTGCCGCGGCCGTTGCGACCGCCTGATTGCACTCGGCCTTGGCCGAAGGGTAATTGTAGGGCGACGACGTATTCAGCGTTCCGCCACTAAAAGTGGAGATATTCCCGGTGCCTGACCCCTCCGCATCGCCATCGCTGAAGAGGATGATGATGTTATTGGTGTTCGCCCTCGTATTGGCCATGAGATACTGATTCGCCGTATAGATTGCTCCCGCATAGTAGGTTCCCTCGCCGCCATTGGCCTGCATGCCGTTACAACTATTGGTGGTCCCCCCCCAATAGCTGTTCCCCCCGACCGCCTTCACGATGTTGGAACTGAGGTTCAACGGGCTCGGCGCGATGGTGCCGTCGCTGACGCGGTAATCGCTGGATAGGGGCACAACCTGATAGCGGCTCACCAGATAAGCCAGCTTAGTCGAAGTCAGAGGCGCGGTGAGAGGCGAAGATGTATAAGTCGTCGAATCGGGGTATGCAATTTCAGTGGGGACCCCCGAGGGGCAGACATAGTCTTTGGTCGCCTGAGTGCCAGGACTCTGCGCGGGAAACGTAAAGAAGCTGATCTCATCGAATGAGTTGGTGACGAGTCCGTTGGTAGCCGCGCCGCAGTTGGTCTCGCCCCATGTGCAGGGCGAGAATTCGGACATCATAATCTGAGCGCCTGCCAGTGAACATTGCTCCTTTGAGCCGGTGCAGTTGGCGCCGCCGTCGGTGCTCGTCATCGAACTGGTTGTGTCGAAGATGATCGCGACGCTGTCTGGTTCTCTCGCCCCACCGGTCACGACCGCGGTTGCCTGGGCGTTGAGCGTGATGGACTGGGCAGATTGGATGCCGATGACTTCTAGAGCACGGATGAAGTACGTGGGCACGGTGACGGACTGCGTCACCCGGATGGCATTGTAGGTAAGGGAGCCGCCACACGGCGGCACGCCCGGCACGGTCGACACGCAATACGGCTGGAATGATAAGTGCGCGCCGGTATAGGCGGAGGGGGTATTCAAGCTGGCAAAGGCGTTGTCGTTTCCGGATACAGAGCTCAACGCTGTCGCATCGCTTTCCGCTACTGTGGCACCACTGGGCAGGCCCAGGCCTGCGGCCAGCGCAGCCGCATCGGTGGAAGCCTGCAGTTGGCGATAGCATGCGTAGGCGTGGCCGACGTCCACTGACAATCCGCCCACGCCTAAAATCAAGGGAATAATGAGAATCAGGGATATGTACGCCTGCCCGCTCTGGCACTTGAGTGCACGGCGCAGAAAAGACTCGCTGCTGTGCTTCATTGGACTACCTCCGTGATTGACTGAGTAATTGAACAGCCGCCAGGTGCAAGGTTGTTGCCGTAGAACTGGAGACTACAAGCATTAAAGGTTGCCTGCACCGTGACGGTTCCACCCGTCATCATATAACTTGACGGCGGGGAGGTGATATTGGAGCTGAGGCACGACGCTTGAGGGTACGAATGGTTGTTGGCGGGAAGATTGCCAGCGACTGGGTTGAAGGTAAAAATGTACGTGAGGTTCGCCGAATTAAGCACCGCCGCGGCACCTGTGACCGCCGTTACTCCCGTGGCGCACGGATCCAAAACCTGCCCCCCGCTGACCGCAAGAACCCGCCCGGCGTTGGACACGCCTTCGACCAGGGCCAGTATTTGCATCTCGTAGATACCGAAGATCAATATGCCCGTGATGATCACCATCATCATCGGCAACATCAAGGCGAACTCAACCGCCGATTGTCCCTCTTCGCCGGAATGACGCAGGGCGCGAAGCCGGCCGCCCGGGAACCGGGCCTCTGCATGTTCACTCTTTGACACCGCGGCGCGCTTCAAACCGCGCATGATCACCATGGCTTGACCGCGCAGGCCGTTTGGGTTTTTCATCGCTCTCCCTTCCGGCTCTGTTGACCGTAAAAACCCGGCTCAACAAATGCCGATTATAGCAAAAAACATGCGAACTTGCAAGGCATCCGAAGGAGCGCCTAGCCTTTGCCCTTCCGGAGCTGCTTCAGGAATTTTTCGAGTTCCTTTTTACTCGCCGCGTCTACCTGGGAGCCCTTCGATGGGTCTGGAGGCTCGGAATTCTTCAGGACAAACTGTAGGCCCACGCCATCCTTGCCCCACCGGACGGCCCTTGAATGCACAGAGATCGCATGTTCAGTGCTTTTATCCCCGCCGTTCGTCTTTTGCAGGGTCATCAGGATCAGGGTGCCGGGGTACCAACGTTCCTCGGTCACCACGTACAATCCGGTCGAACTGATGTCCTTGATGTTGCGCGCATCCGGAGCGGCGCCGGTCCAGTAATAAGCAGCCAGGCCGGGCGTCTGCGCCCGTGGCGCCTTCCTCATCTCCGGCGCCTTTCTCGGATCCGGCGACCACCAGCGATTCAACCAACTCTTCGGCGGCTTGAATTCCTCCGTCCCCGGTTCGAGCAGGCCCATCTCATGTGTCTGCTCGGTTTGTGGGCTTTCCTGTTGATCATCTTGTTCATCATCAGTATTGGGGTGATTGGGGTGGCCGTTCAATTGCAGCAGGCCAGGACCGCCGCTCCAAAGCGGCTTCTCCCGCAAGAGAACGGCGCCTTGCACGGCGCCGGCAATGCCGGCGCTGGATAACCCCTCCAGGCGGCGCTCCATCTCCTCGGCCGCGCACAGCATCAGTTGATCGCCCTGTTGGGTCTGCGACGAATAGATCGAGTGAGTTGGCAGCGCCAGGACGCTTGCCGCCTGCGGACTCAAAGGGGTGACACGAAATGTCGGGAAAGACTCGACCAGGTCGATGACTCGGCATTCCTCGTCCAGATAGACCAGATCGAGCGGGGCAAACACGCCCGAATCGGGGATTCCTCTGAACGGCGATATCCAGAGGCCCTCGCCGGACTGGAGCGCGAGCCCTGCAATCAGCTCCTTGAGGTTCGCATACGGGACATCCGCGGCAGCGACCTCCAAGCCGAGAAAGCACTCGCGAGTTTGGTTGTACGCGCAAAGTTTCTGTTGTGCTTCCATGTAACCTCCCGCCCTCGGCGAGTACCCGGCAACCGGGCGTTGTTCCGTAGTCACCATTGCTAACTCAACCTCGCCACCCATGGATCCAACCGGAAACGACGATTCCCGCCAGAAGGAAAGGGAGCACCAGCCAGTTTGGGGATGCTACGGCTGCGCAGATCCGTCAAGGTCGCCACGGCGAGTGCGATGAGCGTTGACCACCAGGCGAACGAGTGCATACCCATGCTCCTTCCCCTAGGATTTAGGGGAGTTGTTATCCTAGAGCTAGCAATTGTCCAGCCAAATCGCCGGAGGCCCAAACAGCCTCAATTTGGGCTGTTTACGGCGTGCTGTCCCCGGCCGGTGTACACGGACGTTTACGGGCGGTTTCCCGCAGTGAAGCGTGGCGTATACATCCCCCAGGCGCCGCCAGCGCGGGGCCTGGGAGGTGCAGCGTCGGATTCGCTAAAAAAATGATCGGGCCGGTGGCGCTGATGGACGCAAAATGAAGACTTTACCTCTTCTGCCGCGCGTATCCAGGCGAGCCCCTTCAAGATCCTTTCTCCGCAATTCAAGGTCCTTTCTCTGCAATCGCCGGGTCGCGAACATGAACTGCTTGGCCTGGCGCGGAGTAGAGCCTGCACGGAGTACCGTGCAAGGGCACACGCCTCCTCTCTCGCCGCCGCAACAGGACACATAGACTCTCATCGTCTCAGTGGCGAGGCGCCCGGCCAGCAGGAATATCGAGTTGGCCAGCGGAGTTCGTCCAGTTGCACGATGCCACTAGCTCATCTGTGAAACCGCGCTACTTGACCCGTGTGCGGCGGCGCTGAATCAGGATGATCAAGACGACGACAAAGAGCACGCCAGCGACAACCTGAATAATCGTGACACTGTTCATAACAATTCCCCTTTCTCTCAACTGCCTGCTTCATATGTTCCCAATCGGACTAGGACGCGGGCGACGCCCAGCGCCAAAACGGCGAGGTCCCCATGCAGCAGGGCTGCGGAGCCGGCCGGCGGAGTTCGCGCAATTCCACTGCGCCGCCCGGTCTTCCCGCGCAATCCGTGCTACTTGACCCGTGTGCGGCGCCGCTGAATCAAAACGATCAAGACGGCGACAAAAAGCACGCCGCAGACAATCCGGATAATCATGGTACTGTCCATATAGATTCCTCCTTCCTTCAATTGCCAAACGACGATTTGAACGATTCGATGATCATGATGACCGCAGGACCCATAACAACCACGAAAAGCGCGGGAAAGATGAAAAGAACAAGCGGGAAGATCAGCTTGATGGTGCTCTTCGCCGCCATCTCCTCCACATGCTGCACACGCTGGGTCCTGAGGGTGTCGGAATGAACGCGTAATGTCTTGGCGATGCTGGTTCCAAACTGTTCCGATTGAACCAGCATGGAGACGAGATTGCGCACAGCATCCACGCCGGTGCGGTCCGCCCAATGTTTCCAGGTATCGGCACGAGGCCGTCCGGCGCGTTGCTCCAGCACGACGATGGTCAATTCATCGCTCAACTCCGGCTGCGCTTTGCTCAATTCCTGCGCGGTGCGTGCCGTCCCCTGGTCCAGGCTCAGTCCGGCCTCGATGCAGATGACAAGAAGATCAAGCGCGTCTGGAAGGCCGCGCCGAATACGGCGTTGGCGGACGGTAATCCGCCGCCCCAGCCAGAAATCCGGCGCCAGGAATCCAAAACCCAGGGCTGCGATATACACGAAAAACCCGCCAATGTTCCCGAGTCCGCTGACCCCAGCCACAACGCAGAGCAGCAGGGGAACCAATACCTTGGAGCCATAGAATATCTTGATCGCAGTGTCCCGGCGATAGCCGGCGCGGATGAGGCGCTGCTTGACCACGGAGACTTCCGCCTGGCTTTTCGGCAGGATATTCTCGAAGTGTTCCACCACGCCGCTAATGGAAAGCCCTGTCTGTTGGATGGTGCTCAACAGGGTCCGCTGCTGCTTGGCCTGCGGGTTGATCACCTCGGAGATCCGCTGAAGCATCGCTTCGCGATAGAACAGCAGCAGTCCACCGCTCGCGATCAACAGAAAAACGACAACAAAAGCAGAAATCGCAAATCCCATAAGTCCCCTTCAAATATCTATGTTGACAATTTTGCGAATGATCAAACCGCCAATCACGATCATGATGCTAGCTATCCAGAGGAGCTTGATGCCGATCGGATTCGTCCACAAAATGCTCATCATTGTGGGGTTGACGAAGTATAGAGCGACTCCCAGTACGATAGGGAGAAGGGTGAGGACCCACCCTGTCAAGCGCCCCTGAGCTGTGTGGACCCCGACCTGCCGCTTCAGCCGGAACCGCTCCCGAATTACATGAGCGGTCTTGTCGAGCACCTCGGCAAGGTTTCCTCCGCTCTCTTTTTGGATCATGATCGCGGTTGAGACAATTCTGAGATCTTGCAGCGGAACGCGGTTGATCATGTTGTCGATAGCCGTCTTCAGTTCAAGGCCGTAGTTCTGCTCCTCGAAACATGCCTTGAATTCGGGGCCGACCGGGTCGCTGCACTCACGAGCCACTAAACCCATTGCGGCGATGAGACTATGCCCGGCGCGGAGGGCGCTTACCATCAGATCGAGCGCTTCCGGCAACCCCTCCTGAAACTTGTTGAAGCGTTTACTTCGCTTATGGAGCGCCCAGCCCAAAGGCGCGAAGCCCAGCAGCAACCCGGCAATAAGAGCCAGGAGTATGGATCTGCCGAAGTACCAGTAAACCAGATAGGCCGAGAATATAAAGCCGACCGCGGACATGGCAAGCATGCCTCCCGCGGTCCACTTGAGATTTGCCTGACTCAGCAGGTTGTGCAGCAGCGGCCCCAGTTGGAGCTTCCGCAGCCTTAGATTGAGCCAGGGGATGGCGCTGAACGAATCGCTCTTGCGAAGATTGAGGATTTGATCGCGCGCTTCCGCGCTTTCGGTGGCCAGGGCCGAGTCCAGCGAAGCGAGAACATGTTTGGCCTGCTCAGCGGCGCCAGCCCCGCTGGCGACCATCAGAAGAGCGACGAACGCGAACACGCCCAGGAATACCACAATCATGATCGGTCCCATATCTATTGATCCCCCTTCCCCTTTCTACTCAGTTGACCGGCGTCTCGCGCTCGAACAGGCTCGGCGGCAGAATGATGCCGGAGACGCGGAGCCGATCAAGGAACCTGGGACGAATATGGGTCGGCAGGAATACGCCGATCACCTTGCCATCAGGTCCAATCCCCTTTTTGTTGAATGAGAATATCTCCTGCATGCTGATTACGTTCTCTTCCATGCCGGTGATCTCGGAGATACTGGTTACTTTGCGTGTGCCATCGCTCATGCGGGAAGCCTGGACGACGATGGTGATGGCTGATGTTATCTGCTGGCGAACGGATTTTTCAGGTATGTTCATATTGCCCATCTGGACCATGGATTCGAGCCTGGCGATGGCATCGCGAGGAGTGTTGGCGTGAATTGTGGTCATCGAACCTTCATGGCCGGTATTCATCGCCTGCAGCATGTCGAAGGCTTCCTCTCCGCGAACCTCGCCGATGATGATGCGGTCGGGACGCATGCGGAGGGCGTTGATCAGCAGTTGGCGCTGGCGGATCGCTCCCTGTCCTTCAATGTTGGGCGGACGAGTTTCGAGACGCACAATGTTTTCCTGGGCGAGACGGAGTTCGGCCGCATCTTCAATGGTGACCAGGCGCTCGCTGTTCGGGATGTACTGGGACAGGATATTCAGAAGCGTGGTCTTACCAGCGCCTGTGCCGCCGGAGATGAGGATGCTGATCTTGGCTTTCACCGCGGAAGCGAGCACTTCCATCATCTCCGCGGAAATGCTCTTCAGCTGTACCAGCTGGTTGGCGGCAATGGGGCCTGTCCCGAAGCGGCGGATGGACAAGGAAGGACCGTCGAGCGCCAGTGGCGGAATGATGGCATTCACGCGGGAACCGTCAGGCAGGCGAGCATCCACCATCGGCGAGGACTCATCCACTCTGCGGCCCACGCGCGACACAATGCGGTCGATGATCTGCAGCAGATGGCGATCGTCGCGAAAAGCCGTACTGACCTTCTGAAGAAGTCCGCCCTTCTCAATGAAAACATGATCCTTGTCATTGACCAGGATGTCTGAAATCTTCGGATCCCGGAGCAGGGGTTCCAGCGGACCAAGACCAAAGACTTCGTCCAGCAGGTCAGCCTGGATCTTTTCCTGCTCGTCGAAGTTCAGGGGCACCCGCTGGTCGGCGATGATCTCTTTGACAATGCCGGACACTGCGTGGCGTGCCTGGCTGGAATTGACGCGCGACAATTTCTCCAGATCCAGCTTGGAGATCAGGGTCCGGTGTATTTCCGCTTTGTATTTCTCCAGATTCAGTAATTCCACATTCTGCCTTCCGTCGGGAGATTATCCTCGTCCGCGGCCATCGTTTTGAAAAGCAGCCCCTTTCACAAAAAAGCGGGAAGGAGGCAGAAAGTTCGTCATCCACCCAAGGCGAAAATCACATTCACCGTGGTCTCCACTTCCACGGGCTCGTTGTTGAGCAGGTAGGGCCTGTAGCGCCAGGTCTTCACGGCATCGAGAGCGGCCTGGCGCAACATGGCCGGCCCACTCACTACGTTGACATTTGCGATCGTCCCCGCCTTGGAAATGGTGGCATGCAAAACCACCGTGCCGGCTACGCGCGCAGTACGGGCGAGGGGCGGATAAACAGGCGAAGTTTTCGCAATCACCCTGCCCGCCATGACGCCGCCGGAAACGTTGAGCGCCTTGGAAACCTCCGCCGTCACCCTAGGCCCGGTCTTTCCACTGAATACGCTGCCAACCGCGCCGCCCGAATTGCCGCTCAGGCCTTCCATGCCGGTCGCGCCAAAGCCCGATGAGGGCGGCGCGTCCTTCTCGGACATCGTCTTAATATCGTGCGAAATCCGCGTGGGCGCATTCAGCTGATTGTTCATCATCTCCGACTGCACGCGAGGCGTGGGTACTGCCTCCGGCGTCTCCGTCAGCGGCGTCGGCGCCGGCTTCGGCTTGGTCGTCGGCGTCAGCGACGTCGTCTGCGTCGGCGTCAGCGACGTCGTCGTCGGCTGCGGCACTACCGACTGCCCCTGCTTGGCCAGCTTGGGCAGCAACTTAAAATAGCCCAGCGGGATGAGGATGAGCAGAACCGCACCGATGGAGACAAACGTCACCATCATCTTATTCTTGCTCTTGCCCTCGCTCTTGCCCTCGCTCCTGCCCTCGATCTTGCCCTCGCTCTTGCCCTCGATCCTGCCCTCGACCCTGCGTTTCTGACCTTCCACAACATGCGACACGGTGGCTTGCGCCGTCGCAGGCTTCGTAGGCTTCGTAGGCTTCGTAGGCGGCTTCGGGACAGCATCGAAGTCGTCGAAGTTGTCAGGTAGTGTCTCGGGATGTTCTCCACTATCCCACGCACCGAAATCCGCGGGGAGTGTCGCGGGTTGCTTCCCCTCTATTTTTACTGTAGGTGCCATTGGCCATCGGCTCCTTTCACATACGTAGCGCCTTTGTAAGCGCGCGTTTCAGGTTCGCCCTGCTGGTTGGGGGTTTTGCCGCTTTGTGGGGTCTTGCTCTCGATCCTGCTCTTCTGACCTCTCTTATTGTCGCCATCGGTCTGAAACGGCTGAAATAGATCTTCAGCATCCGCATCGACCGCTGCCAGCGTGACCGAAGCGAGGTTGGGCAACTCATCCACCACAAGCGACACAGTGGCTTGCGCCGTCGTGTAGTCCGCGGTGTCCGTCGGATTGAAGGTAGCCGAGAGCGTCTGCGTTCCCGCTGTAAGCACGGTGCCTGCGGCGGGAGTGTAGGCGAATGTTCCCGGAACCGATGCCCTGGCATTGAGCTGAGCGGCGCTGAGCGCGGAGCCGTAGGCAATCGGATCGGGCGTCAGCCATGTGATGGTCGGCGTCGCCTTGGTGACAGTGAGCGACACGGCGGCCTCCGCCGTGGTGTACTTCGTGGTGTCCGTCGGAGTGAAGGTTGCCGAGAGCATTTGTGTTCCCGCTGTAAGCACGTCGCCTGCGGCGGGAGTGTAGGCGAACGTTCCCGGAATCGATGCCGTGACATTGAGCTGCGCGGCGCTGAGCGCTGTGCCGTAGGAAATGTCATGGGGTGTCGGCCACGTGATGGTTGGCGTCGCCTTGGTGACAGTGAGCGACACGGTGCCCTGCGCCGTGGGGAGGTTGGAGTCCGCTGGAGTAAAGGTTACCGAGAGCGTATGCGTTCCCGCCGCGAGCACATCGCCTGCGGCGGGCGTGTAGGCGAACGTTCCCGGAACCGGCGCTGTGGCATTGAGCTGAGCGGCGCTGAGCGCGGAGCCGTAGGAAATGTCATGGGGTGTCGGCCACGCGATAATGGTTGGCGTCGCCTTGGTGACAGTGAGCGACACGGCGGCCTGCGCCGTGGTGCAGTCCGCGGCGTCCGTCGGAGTGAAGGTTGCCGTAAGCGTCTGTGTTCCCGCTGTAAGCACGGCGCCTGCGGCGGGAGTGTAGGCGAATCTTCCCTCAACCGATGCCCTGGCATTGAGCTGAGTGGCGCTGAGCGCGGTGCCGTAGGCAATCGGATCGGGCGTCGGCCATGTAATGGTCGGCGTCGCCTTGGTGACAGTGAGCGACACGGCGGCCTGTGCCGTGGTGTGGTTCGTGGCGTCCGCCGGAGTGAAGGTTACCGAGGGCGTATGCGTTCCCGCCGCGAGCACGGCGCCTGCGGCGGGAATGTAGACGAATCTTCCCTCAACCGATGCCGTGGCATTGAGCTGAGCGTCGCTGAGCGCAGTGCCGTAGGCAATCGGAGCGGGCGTCGGCCATGTGATGGCCGGCGCCGACTTGGTGACAGTGAGCTGCGCTTCGGCTTCCGCCGGGGTGTAGTTCGTGGCGACCGCCGGAGTGAAGGTTGCCGAGAGCGTCTGGATCCCTGCTGTAAGCACGGTGCCTGCGGCGGGAGTGTAGGCGAATGTTCCCGGAACCGATGCCCTGGCATTGAGCTGCGTGGCGCTGAGCGCGGTGCCGTAAGGAATCGAAAAGGGCTTCGGCCATGTGACGGTCGGCGTCGCCTTGGTGACAGCGAGCGACGCGTCGGCCTGTGCCGTGGTGTACTTCGTAGTGTCCGCCGGAGTGAAGATTACCCAGAGCGTATGCGTTCCCGCCGGGAACACGTACCCTACGGCAGGAGCGTAGACGAATTTTCCCTCAACCGATGCCGTGGCATTGAGCTGAGTGTCGCTGAGCGCGGTGCCGTAGGTAATCGGATCGGGCGTCGACCATGCGATGGTCGGCGTCTCCTGAGTCACGACATGGGTCTCAGTTGCCTGCTGGTGCCATTGGCCGTCCGCTCCCTTTACATAGGTAACGCCTTTGTAAATGCGCGTTGCAGGTTCGCTCTGCCGATTGGGGGTGCTGCCGCTTGGCAATGCCTCCTGCTTCGTGTCCGCGCGGTCAGCGCGGTCTGCGGTCTCCGTTGGCGTGGATGTACTTAAGAACGTCCGCGGTCCAGACGAAGGCACCGTGCCCGCGGGAGGAGTATGGACCAACGGTTCCGGGGTGTTCGCCCTGGCGTCAGGTTGAGTCGCGCCTAGCGTGGCGCCGCCGTGAACCGGTCCAGGTGTCGATCGTGGTGTAATGCTCAGCGGCTCCTCGGCGGCGGCGCTCTTCCTGCCAAGACTTCTAAAACTGAAACCTTTCTTTTTTCCCTGGGGTACGGGCTGCCCGGTAACGGAGCCGGCCATCTCCCGGATCAGCCGTGAAATGGGCGAATCTTCCAGCACCAGCGGGGTAGCGGTGTTCTGCATCTGCCGCACAGCGTCATAATCGTTGGGAATTTTCCACTGCGCCGGCCTGGTGAGAGCCTTCGTAATATGTTCGTCATCCACTCCCAGGGCGCGAAGCTGATATCGGTTGATCACGATTTCGAGTTTGGGGTCGCCCGCGCTGAAGAACTGGCTGATCAGGCGATTTGAGTTGCGCAGTTCGGGGATGCCGGCCTGTGTTACCAGGTAGATCGTCTTCGCTTCTTTGAAGAGAGCCGTACCCATTAAATCAAGCCTCGATCCCATATCGATCACCACGTTATCGAAGTCCTGGCGCGCAACTGTCAGCAGCCTGTCGATGGACTCATCGGAGGCCTGGTACTGCGGCAATTTACCCGGAGCCGCGAGCACGTATAGCCCCGAACTATGCTTGATCAGAAGCTTGGAGAGAAAACTCGAATCCAGCCGGCCGGACTCCTGAAGAGCGTTGACTGTCGAGTATTCCGCGACCAGCCCGAGGTTGAGCGCGGCGTCTCCCAGCGGCAGATCGAGATCGAGCAACAGGGTGCTTTGGGAAGGGTCCTGAGCCAGCGCTACCGCAAAATTGCAGGCGATGGTGGTGACACCGGCGCCGCCCTTGGCGCCGAAAAATACGAGCAACCTGCCGCCTGCCTTCTTCAGGGGGTGATTTGCCGGACGGCGGGCCGCTGCCCGGACCATGGCCTCGGCCATGGTGTTTAGGGCGAAGGGCTGAGTCAGAAACTCGCGAGCGCCCGCTCGCATGCAGCGTACCAGCAGGTCCGGATCGGCCTTCGCCGAATAGACCATCACGGTCGCTACGCCGTTGGCGCCGATGCTCTCCACCAGTTCAAGGGCGTATTCGGGATTGCTGTCCAGATCGATGACGATAACGTCGTAACGCTGCTCGAGCAACCTTGGCACATCGTCCAGGCCGGGCGGGTAGGATGCGAATTCCCGGACATCGCCCCCTTGCTGGCATTCGGCAAAAGCCTTCGCTACCGCGTTGCGGAGACTTTCGTCAGGGCCGATCACCGCAATCGATAGACGAGCGGCGCCAAAGGAGTCGGGAAATTGGGCATCGAGATATTGGGAAGAGTCTGTATTCACGGAATTGGTCCTCCCTGCTGCATGGAACTGGCCTTGCGGGTTAACCTGAGATTGATAATTCATCATAGTCCTCGTTCCGGTCGTCAATGAGAAAAAAAAGAATCGGCGTTCCAAATTCACGCCATTGGTCTGAATTTACTGGTGGTCCCATTGGCCGTCTTCCAGACGATCATAGTCCCTGTTCCGGCCTCAATGAGAAAAAAAGGAAATCAGTGTTCCAATGGCGATGGCCGGAGCGTAGGGCATTTTGCGTTTCAGGGGATTGGTCAAAACCAGATCCGGATCGCGTTGCAATCCGCGCTCCTTCCAACCGAATACCAGATCGCCCGCGCCCGTAAACAGTTCCTTGAAAAATCCGCCAAAGGCGGCCCAGCACAGAACCATGATTCCCCCGGCCATGCCGGCGATGACCAATGCGATCAACAATTGACCCGGGCCAATCCAGGCCCCGATCGCGGCACACAGCTTCACGTCCCCTGCCCCCATGCCGCCCATCCAGAACAAAAAACCGTAGATCAGGATGCCAAGTCCCAGACCGGCCAAGCTTTGGCCGATGCCGTGCCAGCCCAAGCCACGACCGATGCCGGGCCAGTTCTGACGCCAAGGGGAAACCGCAATTCCCGCCAGAAGGAAAGGAAGCACCAGCCAGTTTGGGATGCGGCGGCTGCGCAGATCCGTGAAGGTCGCCACGGCTAGTACGATGAGCGTTGGCCACCAGGCGAACGAGTGCATACCCATGCTCCTTCCCCCCTAGAATTTAGGGGACTCGATCTTTATAGCAATTGTCAGACCAAATCGCCGGAGGCCCCAAACTGCCTCAATTTGGGCAGTTTACGGCGTGCTGTCCCCGTCCGGTGTACACGGATGTTTACGGGCGGTTTCCCGGAGTGAAGCAGGGCGTATACACCCTCCAGGGGCCGCCAGCGCGGGGCGTGGGAGGTGCAGCGTCGGATTCGCTAAAGAAATAACCGGGCCGGTGGCGGTGATGGACGCAAGGGGCGAATCAACTGATTGCCAGGGTGAGGTTTACGGATCGATGCCGTAGAGATCGCGGCTTCGAGACGCAAAGCAATAGACGGCAACCCTGAGAGCCAGAAGAGGCAACGCCAGCTTTTTGCCTAGAGCCTCGCCTATATTTCGCAATTGACGTGCCAATTGGCGCCATCGACCGCATGAAAACCGGCGCGAATCCACGAAGAATCCAAATTGCTAGTAACTAAAGAAACGTTACCTTAGTAATAGTAGCGGTGCGCAAGAGTTGTATTGACACAGATATAAAACTGTTCGGCCAATTGGGATCGTACTGCGGTTCCTGCCAGTTGCATTCTTCGTAAACTAATGCAAATGAATACGTTAACTTCTAATCATGCCGAATCGGCCTGTGCTGAATTGGACTGCTTTCGGGAGATCTCACTACCCCATCCACTTCCCTCCTCTGTCCCAGGCGTTTGCTTTCTCAGTTCTTTGAAGTTTTGTTACCAAGGTGGCATTGACGTGGCTCCAACCCGGTCACTACCATTATTTGCACGGATCAAAAAGCATTTAGGCGAGCATTTACGTTGCGCTTTAAGGCTTGTTCCCAACCGGGGGACGCCGTGTAGTGGGCTTCGCCAGGCGATGTTCGGTCGCCAAGCGAGGTTTGTTACCCGCCGCCACCTCAAATGTGCTACCAACGTTGCACTTGACTGGCACGAAACAGGCATTGTGAGCGATGTATCGGATTCTTGATGATGAGGATGTTGACAAGTTTCCGCTTCGCCCTTGAGGCGGCGTGGTTACGGAAAGTGAGAGAGGCCGCCCAATCATGATTAAAGTCGGATTGTATTCGGAAGATCGCGCGCTGCACCCTCTTCTTTCTTCTGTCCTCGGGAAGGAATTCCAGGTTCTGTCGGAGTCGGATGAGGAAGGGATGAGCAACCTTGTGTCGGCCGGGGGCTGCGATGTCGTGATTCTTGAGTTGAATTCGAATCATGATTCGTTGCAGGAGCGCCTTGAGTTTTCCCGGCGCTTGATCGCATCGAATGTGCCCTCGGTGGTCATGGCCGATGATGGCCTGCGCTCGACCGCTTTCGAACTCGTTAAGACGGGAGCCTTCGGATACTGCCGCAGACCGCCCTCCATTCGCGATCTCAAGACCATGCTCATCCGGGCGTTCGAGAACTCCTTGCTGAAGCAACAACTTCAGGGTGTGCAGCATCAACTCGAGGAGCCAGCCAGTTGCGACCAGTTGATCGGCTCTAGCTCACTCATGCAGCGGGTCTATCAGCTCGTCCGCCGCGTAACCAATCTCAATGCCACGGTGCTCATCACCGGCGAAAGTGGCACCGGCAAAGAATTGATCGCCCGCGCCATTCACAATCTGGGTTCCCGCTCCGACCGTCCGTTCGTGGCTGTTTCCTGCGGCGCCATCCCTGAAACTCTGATCGAGGCCGAACTGTTCGGGCATGAAAAGGGCGCATTCACCGGCACGGTAGGGATGCGTGAAGGCTATTTCGAGAAGGCCGGCGACGGCACGCTTTTCCTCGATGAGATCGGGGACCTGAGCCTGTTTACGCAGGTCAAGCTCCTGCGCGCGCTGCAGCAGATGGAATTCAGCCGTCTGGGCAGCAACCGGCTCATCCCCTTGAGGGCACGCCTGATCTTCGCCACTCACCAGGACCTGGCCAAATTGGTGGCCGAAGGAAAATTCCGCCAGGATCTCTTCTACCGCATTAACGTCATGCAGATTGAAACACCGGCGCTCCAGGAGCATCCGGAAGACATCCCTGCGATTGCGATGCATTTTCTGCGGCACTACTCGAAGGTCTTTCAAAAGCCGATGGAGGATATTGAGCCGGACGCGCTGGCCCTGCTCCAGAGTTACCCCTGGCCCGGCAATGTGCGCGAACTGGAAAACGCGATGCAGAGGGCCATTATCCTCGCCACCGGACAGAGCATCCGTGCGGAAGATGTGACTCTGAACGCCCCGGACGACGATGTTGCCGACGCCGGCGATATTGTTGACATCGGCGATTACAATCCCGCAGGCTCTTTTGAACGGCAGCTTCGCGACTATAAGATCAAACTGGCCGTTGCAGCCGTTCGTGAGCACAATGGGAATAAGACGCTGGCTGCCCGCAGCCTATGCATCTCCCGGGCCTATTTGCATCGCTTGATCAGGCTTACCGAACCCGACCCGCTTTTCGTCGAGCAGGACCTCCGGCAGTCGGTGACTGCCTGAGCACAGCATCCCTGGGTGCCGGGAACAAGGCTATTCTGTGCCCATTCGAATTCTACGAAGGATCTTCTCGTTCCCGGTAATGCTGGCCAGCGTTCTGGTCGTGCTCGCTGTGCTGACGGTACGGTCGCGTTTCGACGACCCGGATCTGTGGTGGCACCTCAAGACAGGTGAGATCATCTGGACGACCCATGCCATTCCTCTTGCAGATCTCTTTTCCTATACAAGCAACCACCAGGCCTTGATACCGCAGGAATGGCTCGCGCAGGTAGCCATTTACGGCGCCTGCAAATGGGGCGGCCTTTCTGGCCTGATGCTCTGGTTATGCCTCTTCACCGGAGCTCTTCTCGTCGCCGGGTATGGTCTTTGTTCGCTTTACTCGGGAAATGCCAAAGTGGCTTTCGTGGGGGCCATGGCCATTTGGTTCTTTGCCACCATCGGCTTTGCGATTCGGCCGCAGATGATTGCCTACCTCTTGTTGATCGCGGAACTCGTGCTGATCCGCCTCGGACGCACTCGCAATCCCCGCTGGTTTTTCTGGCTGCCGATACTGTTCGCAGTCTGGATTAACTGCCACGGGTCTTTCATTCTCGGGATTGCCCTGGCGGGAGTCTTTCTTTTCACTTCCCTTTTCAGCTTTCAGATGGGTTCCCTGGTATCGCAACGCTGGGATCCGCGCTGCCGCGGGATGTTTATGCTGGCGATGATCCTCTCGGTTGCGGCGTTGTTCCTCAATCCGGTCGGCATCAAGCAAATCCTCTACCCCTTCGACACCATGCTGAATATGCATATCCTTCTCGGCAACGTGGAGGAGTGGGCGCCGCTGCAGTTGAGTGACGCGCGCGGAGTTGGACTGTTGGTCGTTCTTCTATGCTGCTTTCTACTGGTGGTCGTGCGTCGAACCGAGTTGTTTTGGGATGAGTTGCTTCTCCTGGCGCTTGGCACATGGCTGGCTGCCAGCCATCTGCGCATGCTGGCTGTCTTCGGCATATTGGCCGCGCCTGTTCTGTCGCGTCAGCTCTCAACTTCGTGGGACGGTTACAAGGCCGAAGAGGATCGCATCTGGCCAAATGCGGCGTTCATTGGACTTTCGATGCTGGTAGCGCTCTTGGCCTTTCCGAGCCGGCAAAACCTGGAAAAACAGGTCGAGGATCAAAGCCCTGTTAAGGCGGTGGAATTCATCAAAGCCAATCATCTTTCCGGGCCCATGTTGAACGACTATTCATTTGGAGGCTACCTAATCTGGGCGGCGCCGGAATACCCGGTCATGATGGACGGTCGAACCGACGTTTACGAATGGTCGGGTTTCCTCGGCGAATTCGGAAACTGGGCGATGCTGCAGAGCGACCCGAATGCGCTCCTTCAGAAGTACAGGATCAATTTTTGCCTCTTGGCCCGCCAATCCCCCATGGCTCGCGTCTTGCCGCTCTTGCATGAGTGGAAGATCGTCTATTCTGACAACAACTCCGTGATACTGATGCGAACTGCGCCCGGAAGCCGGGCAGAAGAATAGAAGAAGAGTCGTCGATCCGGCGCGGTCGTCCGGCATTCTCCGTTGGGCGTGCTTCCCTCTCCTTTGCGCGTTCTAAGTGTGCACGTTGTATGCAGGCGGTCCGGCAATGACCAAACCGCTCTTCTGCCGTCCGTGGATGTACCAGCAAAACCAGTTCGTTTCATGGATTTGCTTGTCCCCAGGCGCAATCAAATCCCGGTAGATAAGCTTTCCGTATATAAAGACCTTTTCCTGCCAGTTTTCCACGCGCTTCAGTTCTGCCTCGGATTCGCAAATCCCTTTCAGATCATCCCGGTTGAATGGCTTGATGGCCGTGGATTCACCCGGAAGCAGAATGATGGGAACAAGCGGGGCTTTCGGTTCCCTGTCCTCATACTGAGGGGTATTGGGGAGCTGGACTTCATCGATTGCAATCATGATCTGCTCCAGAGTGCCGACGATTAGGGCAGGGGAACGGCCACGGTTCGTGGCCATAACGGTGAAACTGTTCTCAGTGTTCAGGGCTGGCTCGACCGTAATCACGAGCCAGGGCCTTTCTGAATCGATGATGGCTTGAGCATGCAACAATGCGGCCTGAGCGCTATTGGAGGCTGTTTCCGCGGCGGCTTCTGCGAAGCGTGTCTGGCGGTCGATCTTTTTCAGCGTGGAGACGGCCAGCATGATGCCGACGTATCCCACAACGGCCAGCAGCAGGTTTGCCCCCCATGCGATTCGATCGCGCAAGAGCCAGGGTTGCGGCGTTGGAGCCGGAAGAGTAACGACGACGTGAGGCTGCTGCGTGTCGCAGGGAAAACCATTGCAATCGCCTTTGGCGGCTGGGTTGCCTGTGCTTTGCGGGGCGGCATTGGAAGGAGTCAAAGAGGGCGGAGTCTGCCGATCGGCGCCGGCATGACCGGCTGCCTGCCCGGAAACTGGCACGGGCGCCTGCGTCATAGCCAACAGTACCGCGACCATCGCCAAACTTTTGATGATCATGGCGCAAATGTACCACACGAGACTCTCGAATCTGAATGGCCGCCCGTGAGTTCCTGGCGTCACAAGGGCCGTACGTTGACAAGGCGCTATGAGAACGCACAATCCGTGGAATTCCGGGCTACAACGGAACCAGCATTGATGTACCACGAAAGTAACATTGCCAAGTGGTTTTTCCTCAACCGGGGTCCCCAGCCCGCCGCGGCGGGGTCTTCGTCGCAGGGGTGGAAGCAAAAGCCACCCAGAAAACTCTCTGCAATGACACGTTTACTCTGGTTCCGCTCTAATTGCGCCCATGGGTAACTGTCCCTCTCGTCGCCGTCCCCGCCAGGCCCATTGGGATGTAGGGCGGGGACGACAGCGCTCCAACCCGCGACCTCCGTCGTGACAGAATGGTAAGTATCGTAACCAATTGTTTCTAAAGTTCTTAATGACGAGGCGGAGGTTATGCGATGAGCCGCGTCTCAAAGAATTCTAATGTCGGCTTCCCTGCTGCCGATAACCCTACTGAGCAGTTTTTGATTTGTTTTATAATAGGTTCACACAGTTGAACAATCGCGGTAGCCCGCGGGAGTGTTGCACGCAGCTTGGAGAAGAAGTTTCGTCATGTCAGCCTCTATCCAGATTCCCGATGCACTTAGCGCCAGCGTCTTGTCCATCGCGATCGTCGGCCCGGAAGACCGGCGCCGCAAGACGGTAGCCGGCGAGATTGCCGGCTGCCAGGCTGGCGCGATCCAGGAGTTTTCTTCCTACCCTCACGGCCACGATTATTTGCAGAAGATGCTGGAGCAGAATTACGACGTCGTCCTCATTGACCTGGACAGTGACCCGGAATGCGCCCTCGATCTGGTGGGGAGCATCTGTGCCCATGACTCGGCAACCGTGATCGTCTATTCGGCTCATGCCGCTCCGGAACTGCTGATCCGCTGCATGCAAGCGGGCGCTCGCGAGTTTCTCACTCTGCCCTGCGCTCCCGGCGCCATGGCCGAAGCTCTGGTGCGGGTTTCGGTCCGCCGTCCGGCAACGATCCCCTCCAGGAAAGCAACCGGCAGGTTGTTCGTGTTTCTCGGCGCCAAGGGCGGCTCCGGCGTCACCACCGTCGCCTGCAATTTCGCCGTATCGCTGGCCCATGACCTCGCCCAGAACACCCTCTTGATCGATCTCAATCTCCCCCTTGGAGACGCGGCCCTCAACCTCGGGATCACCTCTGAATACTCGACTGTCAACGCTCTTGAGGATACTGCCCGCCTCGACTCGAATTTCCTCTCCGGACTGCTCGTCAGGCATAGTTCGGGGTTGTGGGTACTCGCGGCCCCAGGCAAATTCCTCCTCGTCGAGGCCTCGCACGAAGCCATTGACAAGCTGCTGGCCGTCGCCCGCAAGGACTTCGATAACGTGGTAGTCGATGCGGGATCCAGGCTTGATCCAACCGGCACGGCTCTCCTCAACCAGGCTTCCACCATCTATCTGGTCACGCAGGTCAGCATTCCCGAACTGCGCAATGCAAATCGCCTGATAGGCCAGTACTTCACCACAGGTGGCCCCAACCTCGAAATCGTGCTCAACCGGTATAAGCCAGGCTCTATGGGAATCAATGATGAGCAAGTTGCGAAGGCGCTCTCCAGGCCCGTCCAGTGGAAGATTCCCAACGATTACGCCACGGTCCGGCAGATGCAGGACACTGCTACCCCGCTCGCGCTCCAGGACTCGCCCATTTCACTCATGATCCGTAAAATGGCCGGCACAGCTTGCGGCCTGAGCGTATACCCGGAAAAGAAAAAAGGCTTCAGCTTCTTCCGATGAGCGCTCTGCTCGTCTGGGTTCGGTACTGGTCGATCGGTGCAAGTCCAGGCTGTCGGTGCATACTTCCGGATTGCCCGTTAAAACCAGGGTCGAGCACGCCTTGGAAATAAGAGCTCCGCATCGCATCTCGCTGCTGGAGTGGCTGGCGCTCCAGTTGAGCCGGCCAGGCCTGCTCAGCTTCGCCTTTGCCACGCCCGGCGAAAGCACAGCATGCTGGGTAAAGCTGCCGGTGGCCAGAGGGGTAAGCTCAATCTGCGCGGAGTTCAGCGTATAGCCGTCGGTCGCGTTGAGCATGGGATTAGCCGTAACCTCAACGGATTCGGAGGCCTTCCCAAGCTTCAATGTAACGTTGATGGTGGTCGCGCGAGTTTCCTGGACTGCGATCCCGGGAATTTCCGCGGTATCGAAAACCCTCATGGCCAACCTTGCATCCCCTCACCCGGCCCACCCGCGCAAAGCCCCAGAATCGCCTCGCCAAACTTCTCCACCTTGGCCGGCCCAATGCCATCGATCGCCAGCAACTCCTTCGGACTCCGCGGCCGCGTCTGCGCCAGCGCCGTCACCGTCCGGTCGTGCATCACCACATACGCCGGAACCCTCAGCCGTTTCGCCTCCGCCCCACGCCACTCCCTGATCCGCGCCGCCAGCGCCTCACCCTCCGCCGGCAGCCGCGCCGCCGCCGCAGTCTCCGCCTTCGCCGTCCCAGCCTTACCCGCCCCGGCCAATCCCGGCTTCGTTGCCTCCTTGCCCGCAGCCGCCTTCCCCTTCTTCGCCCGCCCCGCAGCCTCAACCCGCCCGCTAAACTCCTCCACAATCCCGTCGCTGATCAGCAGCTCCACCGGGTTCCCCGCCCGCATCTCCCGTCCCGCATCCGTCAGCCGCACCTTGCGGAACCGCCTGACCTCCCCATCCTTCTCGTACTCCGCCTCTTCCATCTCGATCAGCCCCGCCTGCGCCATCGCCCCCAGCAGCCCATCGAACTCGCCCCGGCTCATCCTCGCCGCCCCGCCGAGACTCCGTTGCAGCGTCCCCGCCGCCTTGTAAGCCACCCCGCGCAGCTCCTCCACAATCGCCCGCGCCAGCTCCCGCTCCGCCGCCGCCGCCCGCCGAAACAGCCGCAGCACCGCCCCCGCCGGATCGCACACATCGCAAACCCCGCACGGCCGGCTCGCATCCTCCACATCCCCAAAGTGCCGCACCAGCGCCGCCATCCGGCACTCGTTCTGTGTGGTAAACCGCAGCACCTTCTCAAACTGTTCCGCCCGGTACTGCGCCTGCACCGCATACGTCTTCTTCCAGCCCGTCCCGCCCACCGTTACTCGCCGCGGCGAGCCAAAGTCCATTCGCGCCCCGCCGTGGATCTCCAGCTTCTCCAGCGCCTTGTCGAACTCCTCCTCGCCCAGTCGCGATCCCACCCGCAACTCCTCCACGGGCTGCGCCTCCTCCCTCAGCGCCTTGAACACCTCCATCAGTTGCCCAACCGGCGGATAATCCCGATTCAAAAAGAAGTCGTGCGTCCTCTGGTCGGCATAGCTGTGCATCAGATAGGTCCGGCTCATCCCGCCGTCCCGCCCCGCCCGCCCAATCTCCTGGTAATAGCCCTCCAGCGTCGCCGGCAGCCCCGCATGGATCACCGTCCGTATATCCGCCTTGTCGATCCCCATCCCAAACGCGATCGTCGCCACCACCACCTCCAGCTCGCCCGCCTGGAACCCCGTCTGCACCCGCTCCCGCGTCTCAGCATCCAGCCCCGCGTGGTACGCTGCTGCCGCAATCCGCCGCCCCCACGCCGTATCCGACAACTCTTCCGCCAGCCGTTCGGCATTCTTCCTTGAAGTCGCATACACAATCGCCGGCCGCCGCCCCGGCTCCGCCAGCAGACGCGCAATCGCCCCCGCCCGCTCCGGCACCGGAACCTCCACCACCTCAATGGCCAGGTTTTCCCGCCGAAACCCGTGAATGAACTTCACCGGCTCCACCATCCCCAGTTGCGCCAGAATGTCCGCCTGCACCGTCGGCGTCGCCGTAGCCGTCAGCGCCAACACCGGCGCCGCATCTGCCCCCGCCCGCAGCCCCGGCAGGTATTGCCCCAGCATCCGGTAGTCGGGCCTGAAGTCGTGCCCCCACTGCGAGATGCAATGCGCCTCATCGATCGCAATCAGCGCCAGCTTCCGCTTGGCCAGCATCTGGGCAAACCCCGGCACCCGCAGCCGTTCCGGCGCAATGAACAGGAACTGCAAGCTCCCGTTCAAATAATCCGCGCAAGCCTGACGCGCCACGCCACGCTCCAGCCCCGAATGAATCCGCGCCACCCGCAGTCCCAGCGCAGCCAGCTTCGCCGCCTGGTCCTCCATCAGCGCAATCAGCGGCGAAATCACCAGCGCCGTCCCGCCCCGCGCAATCGCCGGCAACTGGTAGCACAGGCTCTTCCCTGCCCCCGTCGGCATCACCAGCAGCAAGTCCCGCCCCTTGATCGCCGCACGGCAAACCGCCTCCTGCCCCACCCGAAACCGCGCAAACCCGAAGACCGAGCGCAGCAACCCAGCCAGCACATCCGAATTGGAAGGAATCGTCAAAAGAAGAGCGCCTGAGGCGTGAGGAACTGGCACGAAAAATACGAGGTGCTTCTCCCAACTTTACAGGAGTAGCTGCCCGCCAGCGCCCCGCCTGCCAGGCGATTTTTCCCAATTGACTCACCCCCCGCCGTGGACATACTCTTTCTCCAATCCGGGCTCCAAGCATCGAACCGCTAAACGTGAGCTGCTGAAAAGGAGAATCCATGCCCAAGAACATCGCTTTCTTTGCCGACGGAACCTGGGACGAGCCATCCAATAACTCAAATGTCGTCAAGCTGTACTCCGCGGCCTCCAACATCGACGGCGTCCAATTGACCTCCTACGACCCGGGCGTCGGCACGGATGGGGATCCGATCAGCGATCTCCTCGGCGGCGCTTTGGGAGACGGGCTCTTTCGAAAGATCAAGCGGGGCTATATCGACATAGCCGCTCAATATCTCCCCGGCGACCGGATCTTCATCTTCGGCTTCAGCCGCGGAGCCTACACCGCCCGCAGCCTGGCGGGCATGATTGCCGTTGCCGGGCTCCCCACTGTGAACCAGAACGATCCCCAATGCCTCGATATGGCATTCGAGGCCTATCGCAATGTCTCCCAGCGCCAGATGCTCCTCGACACCCTGAACGAAACCTATCAAATGGATAACGCCAAGATTCAGCTGCTTGGGGTCTGGGATACCGTCGGCTCCCTGGGGATTCCCGCCATCTTCGGCGGAATCGATGTTGTCCAATACGGCTTCCTCGATACCGGCCTGCACCCGGACGTCCTGAACGCCGTTCAGGCGCTGTCCATCGATGAACATAGACTCCAGTTCCAACCCACTCTCTGGACCCCTGCCACGGCGCCCGGACAATCCCTCACGCAGGTGTGGTTCTCCGGCGTCCATTGCGACGTGGGCGGTGGCGCATACCCTCCCGATCAAGGTGGATGCGCGCTCTCCAACATCACTCTGCACTGGATGGCAGACTACGCACAGAACTGCGGCCTGCAGTTCAACCCGGGCGCATTTCCGCCCCAGCCCCAGCTTGCCGACGCCCTGGCAACCCTCCATAACTCCCTGACGGGGCTATATCGCCTCTTTCCGCACCCCCGCAACATCATCGCGGGCTCCTCGCTATACGCCAGTGTCCAGCAACGGTGCCAGACTCCAGCCTCGAACTACGCTCCTGAAAACCTCCATATCCTGTCCGGGCAGCTTTCAAGTACCTACAACATTGTTTAGGACGGGAAGGCGGCTGGCCCAGGTCCCGACGCGCCGGCTTGACGGCTTGCCGACCACTGACAACTGATAGCTGAAAGCTGTAAGCTGTAAGCCGTAAGCCGAGGCGCCACTCCGTGAAAAAATCCGTCGTCCGCTCTTCTTTTCCCTTGCCCATCCTCGCCGTGCTCTTCGCCGCCACCGCCCTCTGCGCCTCGAAGGCCGACTTCCTGGCACACTACAAAGGAACCCCCTACCACGACAGCCGCTATCAAAGCGGTGCCCAGGCGATTCCCGGCAAGGTCCTATGCGCCTACTACGACCTGGGCGGCGAAGGCGTCGCTTATCACTACGCCGACGCCAAAAATCACGGCAGCGGCGCACTCAACCCCGCCAACGGAACCTATCTGAACGAGTTCCGCATGAACGAGGGCGTCAGCACCTCCTACACCAAGTTCAACCTCGACCCCAAAGTCGACGACAACCCCTACGACCGGGTCGTGCCCCCCGCAAACCTCCTCTACGTCGGTTGGACCGCCCCCGGCGAGTGGTTCAACGTCACCGTTCAGGTAGCCGAAGCCGGCGAGTACTCGGCCGATCTGCTCTACACCTCCAACCGCGGCGGAACCATCTCCCTCGACGTCAACGGAGAACCCGCCACCGGCCCACTCACCATCGTCTCAACCTTCGATGCCGCCGATCCCCTCCCCTGGCGCCAGTGGCATCATTGGAACGTCGCCCCCGCCATCGCCAAACTCCGCCTTCCCGCCGGCAAAACCGTCCTCACCGTCCACATCCTCACCGAAGGCCAAATGAACCTCGCTGTCTTCGACTTCAGGAAAGCGAACTGAACCAACTCACCGGCCAGCCCATCAACGGCAGCTTTGCCGACTGCCTCGTCGCCACCTGTGCCGGCCTGCCCGAAACCATCGCCCTCTCAGTACTTGCGGAAATTCAGCAGTCCCTTACCGCGGCCACTGCACTGCCACTGCGCCAGGTGCGCGCCACCGCATTGACGATCTCCTGCTGACAGGAACTGTGGACGAGCGTTCAGCAAGAGCAACCGGTCTCCCGGCTTGTCCAGCGCGCCCTCCACTCACGGGAAGACCTCCGCATCCCGCGGAGCGGCGCCGCCGCGATCCTTGTCGGAGACGATTGCGTTCTCCACAGCAATCGGCATGCCCATTCGAACGGCGCCACGAAAGGAAGTTCTGCCGAAAAGCGAAATTTTCGTTATATTAAAGAAGTCAGCTTAGTCCCACACGTGGCCAGGCCTGCTCCGGCATGCCTATTCAGGAAAGACCAGGACGATTTCCCTCACAGGCATCGTCGCGAGGTGGTGTCTTTCGGGCCAGGCAATGCATACTGCACCAAAAAAGCTTCATCGAAGAGGTTGCCATGCATACATCGGACCGCCGTCTCCGCACTCCACAACCGCAGGGCCTCTATCATCCACGGAATGAGCACGATGCCTGCGGCATGGGACTGGTCGCCAGCATTAAGGGCGAAAAAAGCCATGAGATTATCCGCAAGGGCCTCGAGGTGCTCATCAACCTCACCCATCGCGGCGCCTGCGGGTGCGATCCGGAGACCGGTGACGGCGCAGGCATCCTGATTCAGATTCCGCACGCCTTTTTTGCGCGCCAATGCGGCGAACTGGGAATGCAGTTGCCTGCGCCTGGCGCCTACGGTGTGGCCATGTGCTTTCTGCCCGTGGAAAAGCATGTCCGCTTGCAGTGCGAGGGCATCCTTGAGCGCATTGCACAGGAGGAGGGACTGACCGTGCTCGGCTGGCGCGATACGCCGGTCAACGGCGACGCGGTCGGCCGCGAAGCCCGCGCCTCGCAGCCCTACATCGAGCAGTTGTTCGTAAGCCGGCCCCAGGGATTGGATCAGGCCGGGTTGGACGAGGACAGTTTCGAGCGCCTGCTCTACAGGGTCCGCCGCCGCGTCGAGAATGAGATTGCCGCTTCCGAGATCGAAGACAAGGAAATGTTCTACATCCCCTCGTTCTCCTGTCGCACCATCGTCTACAAGGGCCTGATGCTGGCTCCGCAGATTGAAAAGTTCTACTTCGAGCTGGCCAATCCCCTGGTCACAAGCGCCCTCTGCCTGGTGCACCAGCGCTTCTCCACCAATACTTTTCCCAGTTGGAAACTGGCTCACCCCTACCGCTACGTCGCGCACAACGGCGAAATCAACACCATCCGGGGCAACGTCAGTTGGATGAACGCCCGCCAGTCGATCCTGGAGAGCCCGCTTTACGACGGCCAGATTGACAAGCTGTATCCGGTCATCACCCCCGGCGGCAGCGACTCGGCTTCCATCGACAACGCCGTGGAGTTCCTCTTTCAGTCGGGACGTTCGCTGCCCCACGTGATGGCCATGCTGATTCCCGAGGCCTGGGCTGGAAACCCGGATATGGACGAGGACAAGCGCGCCTTCTACGAATACCACGCCTCGCTGATGGAGCCCTGGGACGGACCGGCGGCCATAGCCTTCACCGACGGCCGCGTCATCGGCGCTACGCTGGACCGCAACGGCCTGCGTCCCGGCCGCTACGTCGTCACCAAGGACGATCTGGTCGTGCTGGCCTCCGAGGCCGGCGTCCTCGAAGTGCCGCCCGAAGACGTGCGCAAGAAGGGCCGCCTGCAGCCGGGCCGCATGTTCCTGGTCGATACCGTCCAACAGCGCATCATCTCCGACGCCGAAATCAAGAAGCAGTTGGCCGCGCGCCAGCCTTACGCAACCTGGCTGAAGGAACAGCAGATCACCCTCGATCAGTTGCCTGAGCCCTCGCGTATCATCGCGTCCAATCCCGAGACCCTGCTGCGACGCCAGAGGGCCTACGGCTACAGCGAAGAAGACTTGAGAATCTTGTTGGGGCCGATGGGCGCAAAGGGCGAGGAACCGATTGGCTCCATGGGAACCGATGTGCCGCTGGCCTGTCTCTCCGACCGTCCGCAGTCCTTGTTCAGCTACTTCAAGCAGCTCTTTGCTCAGGTCACCAACCCGCCCATCGATCCCATCCGCGAAGAGCTGGTGATGTCGCTGATCAGCTATATCGGCACAGAGCGCAACATTCTGGACGAGCAGCCGGACAACTGCCACACGCTCAAGCTGCCCCATCCCATCCTGACCAACCGCGATCTGGAAAAGCTGCGCCGCGTCTCCTCCGGCGACCTGCTGGCCACTACGCTGCAGACTCTTTTCCGCGCAGCAGACGGTGAGCATGGCCTGAAGCACGCGCTCGAAGATCTGAGCAATCGCGCCGCTCACGCGGTGGAGTCCGGCTACACGCTGCTGATCCTCTCCGACCGCGGCGTGGATGCGACCTATGCGCCCATTCCCAGCCTGCTGGCCATGGCTGCCGTGCATAACCGTCTGGTCCGCGACAAGACCCGCACCCAGGTTGCTCTCATTATCGAGAGCGGAGAGCCGCGCGAGGTCATGCACTTCGCCCTGCTCATCGGCTATGGCGCCAGCGCCATCAATCCTTATCTGGCCATCGAGACCATCCACGACCTGAAGCGGCTTGGCCTCCTGCCTCACAACGTCACCGCCAACCATGCGGAAAAGAACTTCATCAAGGCCATCAACAAGGGCCTGCTCAAGACCTTCTCGAAGATGGGCATCAGCACGCTGCAAAGCTATCGCGGCGCGCAGGTCTTCGAGGCCGTGGGCCTGAATCAATCGCTGGTTGACGGCTACTTCTCCGGCACCGCTTCGCGCATCGAGGGCGTCGGCCTGGACGTGCTGGCGCGCGAGGCGCTGCTCAAGCACCAGTACGCCTTCGAGCCGCTCACTGAGTCTGAAACCGAGCTGGTCGTCGGCGGCCAATATCAGTTCCGTCTGGGCGGCGAGTATCATATGCAGAATCCAGACACCATCAGCAAGCTGCAGCAAGCCGTTCGGCAGAACAACCCGGCCACCTTCCAGGAGTACACCGATCTGCTCGACGATCAGAACCGCCATCTCTGTACCCTGCGCGGCCTGCTCCAGCTCAAGTACTCCGACAAGCCGCTGCCGATTGATAAAGTGGAGCCGGCCAAGGAGATCGTCAAGCGCTTCAGCACCGGCGCCATGAGCTTTGGCTCCATCAGCAAAGAGGCGCACGAGACGCTGGCCATCGCCATGAACCGCATCGGCGGCATGTCCAACACCGGCGAGGGCGGCGAGGACGAAGAGCGTTTCCAGCGCGACCCCAACGGCGATCTGCGCCGCAGCGCCGTCAAGCAGGTGGCCAGCGGCCGCTTCGGCGTGACTACCAATTATCTGGTCAACGCCGACGAGTTGCAGATCAAGATGGCGCAGGGCGCAAAGCCCGGCGAGGGCGGGCAATTGCCCGGCCACAAGGTGGATGAGATTATCGCCCGGACGCGCCACTCGATTCCCGGCGTGGCCCTCATCTCGCCCCCGCCGCACCACGACATCTACTCCATCGAAGACCTGGCGCAACTCATCCACGACTTGAAGAACGTCAATCCCAAGGCCCGCATCGCCGTCAAGCTGGTCTCCGAGGTGGGCGTGGGCACGGTGGCCGCGGGCGTCAGCAAGGCGCATGCCGATGTGGTGCTCATCTCCGGCGACAGCGGCGGCACCGGCGCATCGCCGCTCAGCTCCATCAAGCACGCCGGGCTGCCGTGGGAGTTGGGACTGGCCGAGACGCAACAGGTGCTGCTGCTCAACGACCTGCGCGGGCGCATCAAGGTGCAGACCGACGGCAAACTCCAGACCGGCCGCGACGTGGTCATCGCAGCCCTCCTGGGCGCCGAGCAGTTCGGCTTCTCCACTGCGCCTCTGATCAGCATGGGCTGCATCATGATGCGCAAGTGCCACCTGAACACCTGCTCGGTGGGCATCGCCACGCAGGACCCGGTGTTGCGCGCGCGCTTCAAGGGACAGCCCGAGCACGTGGTCAACTTCTTCTTCTTCATCGCCGAGCAGGTCCGCCAGCTGATGGCCAGGCTGGGCTTCCGCACCTTCGATGAGATGGTGGGCCGCGTGGACAAGATCGACGCCGCCATCGCCGACACCCACTGGAAGGCCAAGGGCATCGATCTCTCCTCGATCCTTTATGCGCCCACTGTGCCTTCGCGCGTGGCGCGCCGCAAGGTGCAGGCGCAGGATCACGGACTCAATGCGGCGCTTGATCACGCCCTCATCGAAAAGGCCGCGCCTGCCCTTGAATCGAAGTCGCCGGTCACTGCCAGCTTCGCCATACGCAACGTGCATCGCACCGTGGGCGCCATGCTGGGCGGCCAGATCGCCCTCCGCTACGGATCGGCCGGATTGCCGGACGGCACGATTCATTTCAAATTCACCGGCTCGGCCGGCCAGAGCTTCGGCGCATTCGTTCCCAACGGCGTCACGCTGGAACTCGAAGGCGACTCCAACGATTATCTGGGCAAGGGACTCTCCGGCGGGCGCATCATCGCCTATCCGCCCAAAACCTCGAGCTTCCTGCCCGAAGAGAGCATCCTGGTGGGCAACGTCGTGCTCTACGGCGCAACCAGCGGCGAAGCCTTCCTGAACGGCATCGCCGGTGAGCGCTTCGCCGTGCGCAACTCCGGCGCCATCGCGGTGGTCGAGGGCGTGGGCGACCACGGCTGCGAGTACATGACCAACGGCACGGTGGTCGTGATCGGAAAGACCGGACGCAACTTCGCCGCCGGCATGAACGGCGGACGCGCCTTTGTCTACGACGAGCAGGGCGACTTCACCGCGCGCCGCTGCAACAAGACCAGCGTCGATCTGGAGCCTCTGATCTCCGATGCGGACGTGGCCGAGGTGCGCGGCCTGCTGGAACGCCATCGCGACCTGACCGGCAGCCCGCGCGCCGCCTGGATTCTGGAGCATTGGGCCGGCGCGCAGCCGCGCTTCATCAAGGTCTTCCCGCACGAGTACAAGCGCGTCCTGGGCATTGAGCGCGTCGAAGCGGTTTACACGCCCCCAACAACTTCGTCGCCCGTGGCGGCGGCAGCCGAGGTGCAGCATGGGTAAGGTGACAGGATTCCTGGAAATTGAGCGCGAACAACCCGCCCGCCGCAAGGTCAAGGAGCGGCTTCAGGACTGGTTTGAAATCTACGAGCCCTTCGGTGAAGAGAAACAGCGCGAGCAGGGCGCCCGCTGCATGGATTGCGGCGTGCCCTTCTGCCACACCGGCTGTCCGGTCAACAATCTGATTCCCGACTGGAACGACCTGGTCTATAACGGACGTTGGGAAGCCGCGATCCGCCGCCTCCACTCCACCAATAACTTTCCGGAGTTCACCGGCCGCATCTGTCCCGCGCCCTGCGAGGCCGCCTGCGTGCTCGCCATCAGCCAGCCCGCCGTCTCCATCAAGCTCATCGAGCGCAGCATCGTCGAGCGCGCCTGGGAGGAAGGCTGGATTCATCCCGAGCCGCCAGAGCACAACACCGGCAAGCGCGTGGCCGTGGTGGGCAGCGGGCCCGCGGGCCTGGCCGCCGCGCAGCAGTTGCGCCGCGCCGGCCACTCCGTCACCGTCTATGAGAAAAACGACCGCATCGGCGGCCTGTTGCGCTACGGCATTCCCAACTTCAAACTCGAAAAGCGCGTCCTCGACCGCCGCATTGAGCAGATGCGCGCCGAGGGCGTCACCTTTGTCACCAATTCGAATGTAGGCGTCAACGTCTCGGTGGATACTCTCACCGGACACTATGACGCCATCCTGCTCTGCGGCGGCTCCGAGCAGCCCCGCAACCTCAACATCCCCGGCCGCGAACTCAACGGAATCCACTTCGCCATGGAGTTCCTGCCCCAGCAGAACCGCCGCTGCGAAGGCGATCTGGTCGATCCCTCCATCGCCATTCTCGCCGAGGGCAAGCGCGTGGTCATCATCGGCGGCGGCGACACCGGCGCCGACTGCCTGGGCACCAGCCTCCGTCAGCGCCCCTTGAGCGTTCACCAGTTCGAGATCATGCCCAGGCCGCCCGAACAGCGCGCCGCCTCCACCCCCTGGCCGCTGTGGCCCTTGCAGTTGCGCACTGAAAGCTCCCATGAAGAGGGCGGCATCCGCGACTGGAGCGTCAATAGCGTGAAGTTCACCGGCGACGAAAACGGCAACGTCAAGCAGTTGCACCTGGTGCGCGTAGGCCCGCCTCCGTCCTTCGAGCCCATTCCCGGTTCCGAGTTCACCCTCGACGTCGATCTGGTCCTGCTCGCCATGGGCTTCCTCGGCCCCATCCGCTCGGGCATGATCGAGCAGTTGGGCCTCGCCCTCGACAACCGCGGCAACGTCGCTACAAAGGACGGCTACATGACCTCCGTCGACGGCATCTTTGCCGCTGGCGATATGCGCCGCGGCCAGTCGCTGGTGGTCTGGGCCATCTCGGAAGGCCGCAAGGCCGCCGCTGCCATTGACAGCTACCTGGCCGCAAAGGCGGAACCCCTGGCGCAGCGCCATCACGCGTTGGCCTAAGGAACCTGAAGGATTTATCACGGAATTTTGGCTGCCCCCCAGGGATTCGAACCCCGATAGGCTGCTCCAGAGGCAGCTGTCCTACCATTGAACGAGGGGGCAGCAAGCGCGAACTGCGCGGCCAACTTGCAGCCGGATCGGCCTGGGCCGCGGCAGGGCGCCGGACACCAAAAGCCAACCTGTTCATCATAAGGGGATTCCCCGCCCCGGTCAAACCCTCCCGTAACCGCAAAAAGCCTCCCTGCCCAGACCGCTACGACGTTGCGCTGGAGCCGAAGCTTGTGCCAAAGCAATCGCTTATCAAACCTTTGGAAACTCCTTGCACGATGCTCGTTGACTCGCGTGCAATATAAAGCACATCGTGCCCTTTTTCACTGACATACAACATCCCTGGTATAGAACCGGGGCTGAGAATGGAACTGTTCCTCAATCTCGCCTGGGTTCTGCTGCGCGAGCGGAGATTTCTGGGAGATTTTGTCTGCTCTTCCAGTTTCTCACAAGGCGGGTGGCCCCGGTCTGTTGACTTTTACTATTCAATAAATCTGAGGGTGCCCCCGGTCCCCAAAGGCGAGGGACCTGGTGTACCCTCAATTTGATAAAACAATGTTTGAGATCAGGGCCACCTACCTGCCAGAGCCGCGCATATACTGGTAGGCGAGGAATGGTGACAGTTATGAGACGGAGATTGTTGTTTCTTGCGCAGCTCGCGGTGGTCGGCGCGATATTGACCGCTGTCGCAGCGGCGCAGAGTACCGTCAAAGCGTTGCAATCCAAGGCTCAGGCTGGAGATGTACTTTCGCAATTCGACCTTGGTGTGGCCTATGACCGTGGCGATGGTGTACCGCAAAACCACACGAAGGCCGTCTTCTGGTTCCAAAAAGCAGCAGAGCGGGGTTTGGCACCAGCGCAATTGAACCTTGGGATTGCATACGATCTTGGCCGGGGTGTGCAGCAGGATTACTTCAAAGCTGCCATGTGGTATCGCAAAGCTGCCGAGCAAGGACTTGCAGGGGCGGAATCGAACCTTGGCTCCCTCTACGTCAATGGTCAGGGAGTCACGCGCGACGATGGACAAGCTGTGGTCTGGTATCGCAAGGCGGCTGACCAAGGTTACGCAAATGCGCAGTTTCTCTTGGGAGAGTATTACCTTGGTGACGGGCGCTTGCCGCCAGATTGGACACAAGCCGCATTTTGGTATCGCAAGGCGGCTGACCAGGGGCTTGCAGATGCCGAATTCCACTTGGGCAACCTCTATGAGATCGGCCAAGGAATGCCGCAAGACTATACACTGGCTGCCACATGGTATCGGAAAGCTGCCGAGCAGGGATACGCAGACGCTCAAAGCAGACTTGGCATTCTGTACTCCACTGGCAAGGGTGTCCTGCAAGATGATGTGCAGGCTGCAAACTGGACCCGGAAAGCGGCCGAACAGGGTGACGCAGGCGCGCAATACTATCTCGGCCTTATTTGCTTTCTGGGCCAAGGCGTGCCCCAAGACTTTGCGGAATCGTATTTCTGGCTTGACTTAGCTGCTTCGGGGAAGCTCGACGCTCCTGTTTTGGAAAAGGCAACAAAGTCTCGGGACCAGGCAGCATCTCACCTGACGCCCGCTGATCTGTCGCAGGCACAGGCGCGCGCGAGCAAGTGGTTTGCGGAACACACTGTTTCAAAATGAATGCCTCGGCCGTCACTCCCGCGATGGAATCGGGCGTCACGGATCACATCTGGACGATTCAAGAATTGCTAGTACAAATCATTGGTTGTGCGGCTTTCTCAAACGATTTTCTCGCCTGTTCAATTCTGGGATCGTCTTCGTCGTAATGGCAAGGCTTGAATCCATCTGCGGTGATAAATAAGAAGTCAAACCCCCCACCGATCATTGATTTCTCTTCCCACACCGCGCATGAAAGAGTAAGCAGAGCGAGAGGCTCCAACTCTGCAATTGGACGCTTTCTCCAAAAGTGTCGCGGGATGAAACGCGCCGGAATCATGTTATTCCCCATGCAAATCTGCGTAGTGCATTCGGTGAATGTAGGATCACTATATCCCTTGCGAGATAGAACAACGACGTGCCCTAGATCCATTTTGCGGACGATTATGATTTCGTCCCGTTGTTGCGGCCCTTTCCCCTGTTTCCCGAGGATTGATTTGATAACGACTTCGCGGTCGCTGTCGGTCCTAGCATTCAGGAATTCGGCAGAGTCTACGATAGCTTTTGCAATAGAACTGGAATAGGGACTTCCAGCGAAAGCACAGACAACCTCATCGGACTCGGAGCGCACTATTTTGCAAACCTCGCTTGGTTGGGAAGACGCGCAAGGATCATCGTCGCTCTCATAGGAAAAGTAGATACTTCTTCTGTCGCTAGCAATAAGCACGCCGTCGGTTCCAACCAGTGCAACCTGAAATGTCATACGTCAACGCCTTTCGAGCGTTAAAGATGATGTAGAAATGGGAGGGCTAGAACGGTACCTTGTGTCATGGGCCAGTTCGCCCTCTCATCAGCTCCGAAGAATCAAATGTATCATGAAAAGCTTTGGCAGGTGGCCCGATCATCAGCCCCGATGAATCATCCTGAGCCATGAAAAGCTTTGCCCCTATTCATTCAGGCTCTATTGTTCAGCAATGGATGGACCATAGCGTGGACCTAGATGTCGGCGCAACGATAAGCGGCGAGTTTTATTCCTCGCGCAGCACTTCCAGCGGGCGCAGGCCGAGGATGCGGTAGCTGGCGATCCAGCCGGTGGCCGTGGCCAGAAGCGCCGTGCCGACGAGTGCAATCAAGGTGGCGCGCCACTCGATGTGAAACCCCACTTCCAGCTTGTGCAGCAGCACCCGCGTGAGCAGATTGGCGAAGATGACGCCGACCGAGCCGGCCAGCAGGCCGAGGACGCTGAACTCGACGCTGAAGGTGCGGACGATGCGCATTCGCGTAGCCCCCAGCGTCTTCAGCACCACCGCCTCCCGCATCCGCCGGAAGCGTGTGCCGGCAATGCTCGAGGCCAGAATCATCAACCCCGCAAAGATCGAGAACCCCGCCAGGAATCGCACCACAAACGTAATCTGATCGACCACGCTCTCAATCCGCTCCAGCACATCGGCAAGGTTGATGACCGTGATCGAGGGATAGGCTACAAACAGCGCCCGCTCCATTGCCGCCACCTGTTTCGGATCGATGTGCGCCCCGCCGTACCACGTCGCCGCCTGGTCCTTGAGCTGCCCTGACGGCAGCACAAACGAAACGCGCATGCCCAAGTGCTGCCCGTCCGCTCGATAAATCGCGGCAACCTTCAGCGCCCGCACTGTTCCGCCCGTCTCCAACTCCACCGCCGAGCCCACGCCCAGGTGCAGCCGCTGGGCCACGCCTTCGCCAACGGCCAACTCAGCCGCGCCCCCATCCGTCCACCACTTGCCCTGCGTCACCTTGTCGCCCGCCGGAGGCGCATCCGCCCAGCTCAATTCGGCGTTTTGCAGCATCCGCCGCGGAAAATGCTGCTCCTTGAGCTGCTCCACCGGCTTGCCGTTGAGCGATAGAAACCGCCCCGTCACCACCGGCATCAGATCCAGCGCCTGGCTCACCCCCGCCTGGTGCTGAAAGAAATCCTTCACCCCCGCAACCTCATCCGTGCTCACATCCACCAGGAAAATATTGGGCAGCTTAGGCGAGGCCGTCTCGCGAATATCCCTCACCAGCGCCGCCTGCATCAGGTAGACCGCCAGGATCAGCATCACGCCTGTCCCCAGCGCCGCCAGCACCGCCGCCGACTGGTTACCCGGCCGGTAAAGGTTGGCCAGCCCATGCCGCAGGAACGACGGCAACCGCAGCCGTACTCGGTTCAGCAGAAAGCGCAGCGTCCACAACGCCACCGCCGCCAGCACCAGCAGAACCACCAGCGCAATCGCAAACAACACAGCAAACCACGTGCCCACCTTGGCCGAGTCCGACAGCGCCCACGCGATTCCGCCCAGAGCCAGCACCACCGCCACGGAAATCCCCAGTTGCAACCGCCGCGCCCACCAGCGCGCAAACCATCCGCCAATGCCCTCGGGCCCATGCTCCACCAGCCGCCGCAACACCAGCACCGGCCTGACATTCCGCACGTCCAACAGCGGCGGCAAACAGAACAGCAGCGTCGTCAGCAGCCCCGTTCCCATCCCGGCTGCGATCGACCGCCAGGGAAATTCAAGCGCCGCATGAACCGGGAGCAGCTTGCCGAATACCGCCGGCAGCGCGGCCATCACGCCCACCCCGGCAGCCACGCCCAACACACCTCCGGCCAGCCCCAGCCCCAGCGTCTGCAACAGAAAGATGCGCAGCAAATCAGCCGATCCCGCGCCCACGGCCTTCAGAATGGCCAGCATGTCCATCCGTTGCTCCAGATGCGCATGCATCGCCATCGCCACGCCGATCGCCCCCAGCACCATGGCCACCAGGCAGATCAGGCTCAGGATCGCAGTCGCGTTATCCAGCCCCTGGCTCAGCGCCGGATTGCCCTCGCGGAAGTCCATCACCTGCGCGTCCGGCAGCGCCGCCTCCACCTGCTTGCGCAGCGTCACGGGGTCGGCTTGCGGCGGCAGCTTCATCAGCAGCCTCTCACTGGCCCGGCTTCCCGGCGCCAGGAGTCCGGTGCGTGCCAGCGCCGCCTGCGAGATCATCACTCGCGGCCCCAGTCCCGCTCCGGCGCTGATGCGATCCGGCTCCTGCCTCAGCACCGCCGCAATCCTGAAGTTCCTGCCGCCCAGCCGCAGCGTCTGGCCCACCTGCGCATTCAGGCGAATCAGAAACTCCTCCGCCACCACCGCCGAGTCGCCCTCCAGAGCCTGCTTCAGGCTGTCGCCGCGGCGACCCGGCTCCAGTTCCGCCGTGCCGTAGTAGGGATACTCGCCTGGGTCCACGGCCTTGAGCGAAACCAGCAGCGGCACCGGGTCCGGCGGCACGGAAGCCATGGAAATGGTTTCCGTCACCCACGTCGAACGAATTCCGCCAGTTCCCTGCCGCTCAATAACCGCAATCTTTCCCTTTTCCTCGTCCGTCGGCTCGTGAAAGATGCGCGCGCTCAGGTCCCCGGCCATCAGCGACCGCGCTTCCGTACTCAAAGTACGCCGGAAGCTCTCGCTGAACCCCCGCACCCCCACCAGCGCAGCAACCCCCACCGCCACCGACAGCACCACAAAGCCAAACTTCCCCGGCGCGGACTTCAAGTCACGCCAGCCGATGGCCCCAGCTCGCTTCCAGCTCAATGCCTGCTTAGCCATTCTGCCCCAACCCCACACCCGGCCCAGCAGCCGCAATCGCATCCGCCCCCGTCAACGGCCCCGCGAACGGCAAGCTATCTTCCACCACCATTCCATCCCGCAAAACGATCTTGCGATCCGCCCTGCTCGCCACTTCCGGGTCGTGCGTCACCAGCACCAGCGTCGTCCCTGACTTCTTATTCCGCTCCAGCAGCAGGTCCAGCACCAGCCGCCCGTTCGCCGAGTCCAGATTCCCCGTCGGCTCATCGGCCATCACAATCGGCGGCTCGACCACGAAGGCCCGCGCCAGCGCCACACGCTGCTGTTCGCCGCCCGAGAGCTGCACCGGGTAGTGGTCCATGCGCTCGGTCAGCCCAACCTCGTCCAGCAGCCGCCGCGCCTGCTTCAGCCCGCTGCCCTCCACGTTCAGCTCATACGGCAGCAAGACGTTTTCAAGAGCCGTCAGCGTCTCGATCAGTTGATAGGACTGGAAAACAAACCCGATCTTCTTGCCCCGCACCGCGGCCAGTTCCGCCTCGGCCAGATTGTGAATCGGCGCCCCATCCAGCCAGATCTCGCCCGAACTCGGCGTATCGAGGCCCGCCAGCAGGCCCAGCAACGTGCTCTTCCCGCTCCCGCTCGCCCCCACAATGGCCACAAACTGCCCCGCCGGAATCACGAGAGAAATCCCCTTCAGAATCTCCACCCGCCGCGCGCCGTTCTGTATCCACTTCTTCGCGTCCCGAACCTCGATCACTCGCCATCCTCCCGAACGCCTTCGTCCTGATCCCTGCTCTTCGCTACACTGTTCCTGTGGACGTTCGCCGCAGGTTTATCGTTTCGCTTTGGCTGATTCTTCTGGCCGGCCCTGCCTTGATTGCGCAAACGCGGGCCGCCGGCCGGCCCGTCCTGGTCTGCTATGGCGACAGCATCACCGCCGGCTACGGCCTCCGGACCGGCGAGTCCTATCCCGACTTCCTGCAACAGAAACTCGACGCCCGCGGCTACCGCTACAAAGTCTCGAACCAGGGCACGAGCGGCGCCACCACCAAGGACGCCGTCGCCAATCTCCGTTCCATTCTGCTCCTGCACCCGGAAATCGTCATCGTCGAGTTCGGCGGCAACGACGGCCTTCGCGGCCTGCCCCCCGACCAGACCCGCCGCAACCTCGACCAGGTGCTGACCGCGCTCGAAAGCGCGCACATCAAAATCCTGCTCGCCGGCATTACTCTGCCCCCAAACTACGGCAAGGACTATATCCAATCCTTCGAGCAGGTCTTCCGCGACATTGCCGCCCAACACCACGCAGCCTTCGTGCCCATGCTCTATAAAAACCTGGTCCATGTCCCCGGCGCAATTCAGGCAGACGGCATCCATCCCACCGCCAAAGGCTCAGAGATCATCGCCGACACCCTGTTCCCCGTCCTCAAACCCCTTCTGCACAAAAGCCAGTGACCCCTGCTTCACCCCATCACCACCACCGGCTGAAACAGCGTTCCCGCCACTCGCTTCGCAATCCCCGCCAACTCCCGCTGCCCGGCAAACACTTTCACCAGCGACGCCTGCGAGAACTCCGGCAGATTGGCCTGCGCGCCGTTGCGCAGCCGCCCCAGCGCCATCGCGTCCCCGGTCACAGACGGCATCTCCGGCAACAGGCTGCGCGGATGCACGCACAACTCCTCCAGCGCCTCCACATCTCCGGCCAGCGATTCCAGTTCCGCCAGCGTGTGCGCCTCGCTGATCGTAAACACCCCCGCCTGTGTCCGCCGCAGCCGGCTCAAATGCGCCCCGCAGCCCAGGTCCTGGCCCAGTTGGTGAGCCACAGACCGCACGTACCCCCCTGCGCTGATGCTCATCGTGAAACTGGCCTCTGCGCCCTCCAGCCCCGCACTTCCCAGCCCGGTAATCTCAAAGCTGGCAATACGGACCTTCGCCGCCTTCAGTTCCACCGGCTTGCCCTCGCGGGCCAGCTTGTAAGCCCTCGTGCCCTCAATCTTTTTTGCGGAGTAAGGCGGCGGCATCTGCTCCATCTCACCGTGGAACCGCCCTGCCGCCGCGCGCACCTGGTCCAGCGTCAGCGCCGGTTTCGCGTCCGGCCCCTCCGGCTCGCCCTCGGCGTCATACGTGTCTGTCGAAAATCCGAAGCGGATCGCCCCGGCATAGCTCTTCTCCGCGGACGAAAAGTACTGCGCCAGCCGCGTGAACTTGCCCAGCAGCAGCGGCAACACGCCGGTCGCCATCGGGTCCAGCGTGCCCAAATGGCCGATGGAGCGCTCGCCGGTAATCCTGCGCAGCCGTCCCACCACGTCGTGGCTGGTCATGCCGCCCGGCTTGTCCACCACCAGAAGCCCATTCACCTAACCACTCTAGAGCATTTTCGCGTGGTGCGTTGCACCACCGCGCCATCGGCCGCCCACCCACGGTCGCGCCGCACCCTATTTGCCGTCGAGCCCTTGCCAACCCCGGCGTGAGCCTCTTCATCTTATGAATTATGGAAATCGAACTCGGCAACGTCCAGAAACCGGTTCGCAAATTGCGCAAATCGTTGAAGATCCTGCCCAAGGACCCTCCAGCAGAAGACGTCCACCATCTGCGGACGCGTGCGCGCCGTCTTGAAGCGGTCGTCGCCGCGTTGATGCTCGGCCACAAAAAAATGACCCGCCGCCTGCTGAAGACGATCAAGCCGGTGCGCAAGGCGGCGGGCGAAGTGCGCGATATGGATGTACTGGTCGGCAACGCGCTGACCCTCCCCAGCCATCATCGCGGCGACTCTGACAATTCTGTGGCCCGCTTGCTCGAACATTTGGGCGCCATGCGCATGGAGTGCGCCCGCGGCCTCCTTGATACGGTTGCCGCGCAACGGAAGGATGCTCGCAGCGCCCTGAAGCGCTTCTCCAGGCAACTCGGAAAGAGGTCGAACGGAAAGAATCCCGGCGCAATGATCGAAGTCGCCCGCAACTGGCCCAAAGGGGATGCGGCGCTGAATCTCATGACCGAGCTCAACCGCTGGCCCGAGTTGAACGCGGAGAATCTCCATGCATTTCGCCTCAAGGTCAAGGAGCTGCGTTACATCCTGCAACTGGACGAGGATGCGGACCCAAAATTCTTGAATGTCTTGGGCACGGTGAAGGATCGGATTGGCGATTGGCACGACTGGCAGCAACTGGCGGAGATTGCTCAAAAAGTGCTCGACCCTCAGGATGACCGTGCGGCGCTGAAGAAGATCGAGGCGATTGGAAAGAAAAAGTTCAATCAAGCGCTTGCCGTGGCTCATGCGATGAGAACACGGTATCTCAGCGCGTACATCCAGACCGGAAACGGAAGAAGCTCCAGAACGTTTTCACATTCCGCATAAAGCATTGGTTCCCGGTCGCCCGCCGCAGCCAATCAATCCTCGCTCTAGTCCGGCTGTCGCACCAGCGACAGGAACTCCAACCGCGTTTCTTTCTGGCGGAAGCAGCCCACCATGGCCGAAGTCACCGTCGAGGAGTGCTGCTTCTCGATGCCGCGCATCATCATGCACAGGTGCCGTGCCTCGACGACCACCCCCACGCCCTGCGGTTCTATAGCATTTTGAATCGCGTCCGCAATCTGCCGCGTCAGCCGCTCCTGCACCTGAAGGCGCCGCGCAAAAACCTCGACAAGGCGGGGAATCTTGCTCAGCCCGATGACTTTTCCTTTGGGGATATAGGCCACATGCACCTTTCCGAAGAAAGGGAGCATATGATGCTCGCAGAGCGAGAACATCTCGATATCCTTCACGATCACCATCTCGTCGTAGTCCTCGTCGAAGAGCGCCCCGCGCAGAATCCGTGTGGGGTTCTCGTCGTAGCCCTTGGTCAAAAAGGCCATCGACTTCTCCACGCGCCCCGGCGTAGCCAGCAGGCCCTCGCGGTTGGGGTCCTCGCCTAACCGGCGCAGAATCTCGCGATACATCTCTTCGGTGCTGAACTCGCTCAGCCCTTCGTCCATCCCAACCGCCCCGCGAACGGCCTTGCTCACTGCAATCGGCTGCGCCATGCTTCTCATCCTCGCTTCATGATTGTCATTCTGAGCGGAGCAAGTCGCGCCCTTCGCGACTTGCGCAGTCGAAGAACCTGCGTTTGTCCTTCCACTCATAACGCTGGGTGCCCCACCCTCGCCGTCCGCCGCGGCGGATTTTTGCGGCTAGGGTGGGAAACCACGAACCTCAATCCGGAGCCCTCATCAACTCCGCGAATCTCAAAAATCACTCACCGTAGAACTCAAAGAAATTGTTCTCGGTCTCTTCCACGCGCACTCGCTCCAGCTCACCCGTCGGCAGCGCGTCCTTCAATAATCCGAAGACCACCTTACACAGATTCTCCGTCGTCGGCACACGATTCACAAACAGCGGGTCCAGATTCAGGTTGGTGTGGTCAAATCGCTCCATCACTTTGCCGCGCACCGCCTCATCCAGCGCCGCCATGTTCACCACCATCCCGGTCTCCGGGTCCACCGTGCCGCCCACCAGCACCTCCACCACGTAATTATGTCCGTGGCCTTGCGGATTGTTGCACTTGCCATACGCCGCCCGGTTCTCCTCGGCCGAGAGCGCATCGGTATGCAGCCGGTGGCTGGCGCTCAACATATAGCGGCGGCCAAAGTATGCCCTCACATCTCACCCCGGTAATCCACCCCACGGACGAAGACCTGTCCGTGGGGACCCCGGTACTCGGCAAAAATCTCCGGCGTTTCATAGACGCGAACCCGGCTCAACCGCGCCCGGCGAGAATCCCCGTTAGCAGCCGCCGTCACCGCCGGCTCCAGCCGATTCCACGCCGCAATCGCAATGTTCTCCGTGGTCGGAATCAGCTCGGCAAACTCCGGCGCTTCCAGGTTCAGGTGGCGATGATCCCATGCGGCCAGCACCTCTCGCTCCATCGCGTCCTTCAGCCACTTCAGATCCACAACAAAGCCGGTCACCGGGTCGGGCTCGCCCGCCACCGTCACCTCCAGCGTGTAATTGTGCCCGTGCCCGTTGCGATTCGAGCAGCGCCCGAAGACCTGCTCGTTCTGGGCCGCCGACCAGGCCTCGTTCCAGTAGTAGTGCGAAGCGGAAAACATTGCCCGCCGCGTTAAATAAACCATTTTGACCCCTCACTGGAAAAGATGCCGCAAACCCCGCCTTGGCTGCACGTGCATCTCCACTCAATATCTTTTGATGACGAAGTAGTAGAACACATAGGCCCAGCCGAGAATTCCGTGCAGCAATGCCCACCAGAACGAGTGCCACTTTGCCCACGAAATAACCAGAGCAAATGCGCTCCCGAAGCCGATACCTGATTCGGCATATCTGTTATTCCTCATTCTCTCCTCCGCTACGATACTGCCCGTATTTCAGCCCCTCAAAAGAGCTGCCAATCAGGCCTCGGTCTGCAAATGCTCCTACGCCGCGTAGCTCCTGCCCTTCCAGTTTACCCGCTTCAGGATTCGATGCTGAAACCAGCTCCGGTAGAGCAACGCCACAAACAACGGCAGTCCCAGCGGCGAGAGCGCGCAGTCCACAAAGGGAAAGTTGGACTTCGCCACCCGCGCATAAAACCGGAACAGCGTCCGCACCCACAACAGCGCCAGCACCCACCCGGCGCCTAGCCACTGCAACGAATGCGCCGCAAAGCGAGCGTTCCAAAGCTCCACCGTCAGCACCGGCAACCCCGCCAGCAGCACGATATCCAGCGCCCGCCACACCGCCAGCGCCAGGCAGTTATCAAAGAGCAGCGCCAGGTTCTTGGTCCAGCCCTCGATCATCGCTGCCGTTGACCGGTACATCCGCGTGGCTACCGCGTCGTCCGCATAGCGGAAGCGCAGCCTCACCCTGCGCCGCTTGGCCAGAAAGGCCAGTTCCACATCCTCCAGCACCTTCTCCGCCACGCTCGCGTGTCCGCCCAGCCGACGGTAAGCCTCCCGCTCCACCAGCAGAAACTGTCCGTTGGCCGCGGCGATCCGCTGGTTCGGGTCCGAGACCTTTGCCGGCGGATAGGCCAGCGCCAGCTCGCAGAAGATAAGTGGCATCAACGACCGCTGCGCCAAGCCGCTCACCATCTGCCGTGGCGAATAGCTCAGCATTCCCACCTCGTGCCGCGCCGCCTCATGGATGGCCCGGCGCAGATTTCCTTGTTCGTGAATCGTATCGGCATCCGTAAACAGCAGCCACCGCCCACGCGCCTTTCGGACCGCCGTCCAGATGGCGTTCGCCTTCCCCGTCCAGTCCGGCTCCAGTTCGCCCGCTTGCATCACCGTAACCCCGGCAAAGCCGCGCGCAATTTCAACCGTGCGGTCCGTCGAGTGGTCGTCCACCACAATCAGCTCCCAGTCCCGGCCCAGCTCGAAGATCTCCTCCGACTGGCTCACCAGCGACCGAAGGCACGCGCCCAGGCAATCCTCCTCATTCCGCGCCGGAACGATCACCGTAAGCTCGATCAGCTCCTCCGGCTCCGGCTGGTCGAACACCGTCCCGGCGGCCCACTCAGACCGTCCCGATCCGCAGCGGCGGACAACCTGCTCGCCCGGCTCGCCGGAGAGCCCCAGCACCGGGGTCCCCACGGACGGGTCTTTGTCAGTGGGGTGGAGAACCGGCTTGTTTCCCCCAGCCGTCCCGTTCGCCTCAGGCCTGTCCTTCCCCATGACGATCCGCCCTTTCGCTCCGTATTATAAGGATGTGCGGTTTCCTCGTTTACTCACATCCACTCTGCTCCTGCCGTTGGCCCTCGTCTCCGCCTGCGATCGCGGCGCCCATCCTGCCCAAACCGGCAAGGTAGCCCCCGACTTCACCGTCTCCGACGGCGCAACCACCATCCATCTGGCCAGCTACCGGGGCCAGGTTGTCTTGCTCAACTTCTGGGCCACCTGGTGCCCACCGTGCGTTCAGGAGATGCCGGGGTTAGTCGAACTCCACCACGACCGGCCCGACCTGGCCATTCTCGCCGTCAGCATCGACGACGACCCCAACGCATACAGCCGCTTCCTCGTCCGCCGGCACGTCGACTTCATCACCGTCCGCGACCCCAGCCAGTCCGCCGCCAGGCTTTACCACACCGAGGGATGGCCCGAGACCTACATCATCGACCGCCAAGGCGTCATCCGCCGCAAGATCGTCGGCGATCCGGACTGGTCCAACCCCGAGATCCGCGCCTATCTCAAGAGCATGTAGCGCGTGGCATCGCACTCCAGCGCCCCTCGCCTTGCTATCATTCCCTTATGACCACGGTGGAAATTCTCTTGTCCTACACCACGCCGCCCACTGAGCAGGCGTCCTTGGCGCTGGCCAGCACCAAGGACGTCTACGGCATCCGCCGTCTCAGCTTCGACCACGCCGCCCGCACCCTCCGCGTCGAGTACGACGCTACCCGGCTCACCGCCGCCGCCGTCACCAAGCTCGTCCGCGAGACCGGCCTTGAGATCGACGAGGAACTGCCTATGATCCCGCCACAGTCCGACCCCGAACCGGCCCCCGCAGCCTGAACAGGGCCTTTGAACAGGCCCTCGACCAATTGCGCCGCCTGAAAAACCCTGATAATCTGTCTATGGTCGCCGCGGCGACTAACCGTGTGCGCCCGTAGCTCAGCTGGATAGAGCGACTGGCTACGAACCAGTAGGTCGGGAGTTCGACTCTCTCCGGGCGCACCATTCCTTCCTCACTCTGCAAGCTTTCTGGACCCCCAGCTCTCGCGGCAAAGACCGCAGTGCGTTCTTGCCACCATAGCTCCTTACTCTCTATGGTTTGAACTCTCCGCTCGAATCGACAGCCAAAACGGCCTGAACAGGCAACTTGTCGCTCGATCCGCCGGCCAGCACACGCACCTGTTCCTTTTCCACCCGCCAGACGTGGCCCGCCGCGTCCCAGTACGCCAGGTCACGCGGCTTCAGCTCCAGCGTCACATCCCGCTCCGCCCCTGCCTCGATCCGCACCCGCTTGAATCCCTTCAATTCCAACTGTGGCCGCGTCACAGCCGAGCCCAGGTGCTGCACATACAACTGCACCACCTCATCGCCAGCCCGCTTGCCCGTGTTCTTCACCTTCACCGTCACCTGAACCGAGCCCTCGGCCGTCACCTTCGGCTCACTCAGTTTCACCCCTTCAAACGCAAAGCTCGTGTAGCTGAGCCCGTAACCGAAGGCGTAAAGCGGCTTCTGCTTGCTGTAGAGGTAAGTCTCTCCGTGCAGCAGGTTGTAGTCCAGAATGGGCAGCAACTGCGCGTCGCCCGTGGGCCAAGTCTGCGTAAGCCGCC
The DNA here is from genome assembly GCA_003170825.1 of Acidobacteriaceae bacterium. Classification (GTDB taxonomy): domain Bacteria; phylum Acidobacteriota; class Terriglobia; order Terriglobales; family Acidobacteriaceae; genus Telmatobacter. The sequence continues at coordinate 9,333 of PMYL01000015.1, read as the reverse complement.
CGGCCGGCGAGTAGTCGCCAAACAGCACGTCGGCCAGCCCGTGGCCCTCTTCCTGGCTGTTGTGCGTGATGTGCACAATGGCCGGCAGATTCTGCTGGCTCCAGACGATCGCATACGGAAAGCTCGCCCGCAGCACCTCGATCGTCTTCGGATTGGCCGCAAAGACCTGCTTCACCAGCTCCTCCTGCTCCAGCACGATGGTCTTGCGGTCCACATCCTCCTTGCCGTTCGAGGGAGTCGGGCACTGGTCCCAGCCGGCATTGCACTCCGGATGATTGCCCACCACCACAATCGCCACGTCCGCCTTGCGAGCCAGCGCCACTGCCTCAGCGGGGTCCGATCCGTCGGCAAACAGCACCTTCACGCCGCTGTCCGGGGTCCCCAACGACGGGTCCTTGTCGTTGGGGTGGTTGCCGGCGCCTTCGCGAATCCCCTCCAGCGCACTCACCGCATACGGCGGCGTTCCGCTGTACCAATCCAGCAGCACCTGGTCCGCCCACGGCCCGATCACCGCAATGGTCTTCAGCTTCGCGCGGTCCAGCGGCAGCGTATTGCCCTCGTTTTTCAATAGCACCACCGACTCGTCCGTCGCCAGCCGCGCCAGCGCCTTGCTTGAATCCCGATCCCACGGCGGCCCCGCCTCATCTTTGGTCCCGATCGTATTCCGGCCGATCTCCCCGTAAGGATCCACTCCCGGCGCATCGAACTCGCCAAGCCGCAGAAAGACGCGCAGCTCATTGTGCAGCGAGGCGTCCATGTCCGCCTCGGTCAGCAGGCCGTCCTTCAGCGCCTTGCGCAGGTCGTCGATATAGGTATCGAGAAAGTTGTTGATGCCCGCCTTCACCGCCGCCGCCACGCCGTGCTCCTTGTCGGCAAAGCTCTTGTGAGCGGTAATCAGCAGCCCCAGCGCGCCGCCGTCCGAGCAGATCAGCCCATCGTTGCCCCACTCACGGATCATCACGTCCTTCAGCACCGGATGGATCAGCATGGGCGTGCCGTTCCACGAGTTGTACGCCGCCATCACCGCCCGCGAGCCGCCCTCCTCGAAGCCCATGCGAAAAGGCGCCGAGTAGTACTCGCGAAACAGCCGTTCATCGAAGTCCGACGAGGTGTAGGAGCGCCCATCCTCATTCTCATTGGCCAAAAAGTGCTTCATCAGCGAGGCGGCCTGCCAGTGTTTCGGATCGGGCCCTTGCAACCCCTGCGCGAAAGCCACCGTCAGCGTCCCCACCAGAAACGGGTCCTCGCCATACGACTCCTCGGTCCGGCCCCAGCGCGGATCGCGGCTCAGATCGGCGTTGGGCGCCCGCACCACCACCCCGCCCCGGTCGTAGACCGGATTCTGGTAGTCGTAGCGCGCCTCGTAGCCCTCCACCGAGGCAATCTTTTTCACGAGTTCCGGGTCCCAGGTCGCGCCCAGCCCTTTTTCCTGCGGAAACGTCGTCGTCGGCAGCGGCGTCCTGCCCCTGCCGCCCCAGCCGCCCGGCCCGCCCAGCGCAAGCCCGTGCAACCCCTCCACCTGGCCGGAGAAAACCAGCCCCAGCCGCGGAATCTTTGGGTGGTCCGACATCAGCAAAATTTTTTCTTCCAGCGTCAGCCGGCCCAACAGGTCGGCAATCCGCTGGTCGTCGCCCAGCTTCGGGTCCCGGAACGGATAATCCGCCTGCGCTTGAAGCCCCCGCGCCAGCCCCGCCACAATCGCCAACCCCGCCAACACGCCCATCCACCGCCGCAGCCTCATCGCCCTTGCCTCCCTATTCCTGAACAGCGAAGATTACCACAGCAGAGCCGTCGTTGCCTTCAGGGTTATCGCTTCAGGGAGTTCTTGCGCGCAAAAGAAAAGCGAAGCGCCCATGCGCTCCGCTCCCTTTGTCGCAACCGTCCCGCGCCTTCAATACATGCGGAAGTTGACCTCGATGCTAAGCATGACCGACACCGGCGTCTTGCCGTCCTTCATCGCCGGTTTGAACTTGTACTTGCGGACCGCTTCCAGGGCCTTCTCGTCCAGCCCCATGCCCAGCGCGCGGGTCACATGCGGATTCTGCGGATTCCCATCCTTATCCACAATCAGCGTGATGATGCAAACTCCCTGGTACTTGGCCCGGCGCGCTTCGTCGGAGAACTCGGCCTCGGGCTCGTACAAAACCACGGGCACCGAAACCCGGCCGCCTATTCTCTCCAGACCACCACCGATGTTTCCGCCGTAACCCGGCCCGTATCCATCTCCATGCCCTGAACCCAGGCCCATGCCGGTTCCGGTTCCGCCCGAAGCCAGCTTGACGTTGGCAGAGTTCGAGACGCCAAAATTCGGCAGGTTCGGATTGTCGGGAATGATAATGTCCTTCTGCACATCGATCGAGGGAAGCGGCGGCTCCAACTTGGGAGTGATCACCGCAGGCTGCTCGCGCGGGGGGATTTTGCCCTTGATCGCTTCGATCTTGTCCGGGCTTCCGCCGCCGCCGCCCGCGGCAACATCTTTCTTGGGGGCCTTGAATTCCGTCAAATCGACCGGCGTCACGACCAAGTTGTTCTTCTTGACCTGATCGACGACCTTCGCCACGCCAAAGATGAGAGCGACAATCAGAATGGCCACGTTAAGAGTGGTGGAGATGCCGATCGCCCAAGGATTCGGCTTCACCGCCATCCGGTCCGGAACCGGAATCGGCGTCGAGGTCAACTTCAGCGGCGGCAGCTTGGGCGGAAAAAAGACGTCGCGGATGCTCTCGTAGAGCCCGCTCCAGATGGGCTTTTCCTCGATGGGAATCCCGAAGGTGAGGTCGAGTTCGAAGCCGTCCGCGATGACCGCGGCGGCTTGGGATTCCGTGTCTGGCTGAATGAGCAGGTCGTTTGCCATAGTTGCGGCTGGTTCTGTGGCCTCTGGGCGCCCGGACGGAACATTTCCCGCTTCCCGGCCCATCTGTCTATTATGCTCGACTGCGCCCGTCTCTGTCTCGCCGGTCAGGGTCTCGAACTCCAGGGTCTCATATTCCACTGTGGTCCGGTCTCCCATAAACAATAGACGGGGAACGCGCACGGTTGTAACGCAAAATTCCTCGCCCCGCGCCATTTACACTAACCAATGAACAAGTTCGCACCATCCCAGGGAGTGACGATGCCCGCAGCGCCGGAGTTGAAGGCGACCCTTACCTTGCCGCAGACCGCCTTTCCGATGAAGGCCAATCTGCCACAGAATGAACCGCTTCGGCTGGCCCGCTGGGCCTCGCTCCGCCTTTACGAAGAACTGCGCAAAGCCGGCCGCGGCCGTCCCTCCTATATTCTCCACGACGGCCCTCCTTACGCCAACGGCCCCATCCACCTCGGCCACGCCCTCAACAAGGGCCTCAAGGATTTTGTCGTCAAGTCCAAAACCATGGCCGGCTTCGACGCTCCCTACGTCCCCGGCTACGACTGCCACGGCCTGCCCATCGAGATCAAGGTGGATGAGCATCTGGGCCGCAAGAAGCTCGAAATGCCTGTCCCCGCCGTCCTCGAAGCCTGCCGCGCCTACGCGCAAAAGTACGTTGACCTGCAAACCTCGCAGTTCGAGCGCATCGGCTGCTTCGGCCGCTGGGACAAACCCTACAAGACCATGGCCCGCGACTACGAGGCCCGCTCCCTCGAAGCCTTTTACGGCTTCCTCGAGAAAGGCTTCGTCTACCGCGGCCTTAAACCGGTCTACTGGTGCATCCACGACCGAACCGCCCTGGCCGAGGCCGAGGTCGAGTACGAGAACCACACCAGCCCCTCGGTCTACGTGCGCTACCGCCTTACCTCGGACCAGGCGGCCATCCACCCAGCCCTCGCCGGCAAGCAGGTCTCCACCATCATCTGGACCACCACCCCCTGGACCCTGCCCGCGTCCCTGGCCGTAGCCTTTCATCCCGACTTCGACTACGTTGCGCTGGTCGCGGAAGATGGGGCAGTCTACATCGTCGCCGCTGAACTGGCCGCCTCGGTCGCTGCCGCCTGCCAGTTAGGCCCAACCACCGAACTCGCCCGCTTCAAAGGCGCCATGCTCGACCGCGTCACCTTCAGCCATCCCTTCCTCGATCGCAGCATCCTCGGCGTCCTGGCCACCTACGTCACCGCCGACCAGGGCACCGGAGCCGTTCACACGGCCCCCGCCCACGGTGCGGACGACTTCTACACTGGCGTCCGTTACGGCCTCGACCCCACCTGCCGCGTGGACGCCGCGGGCCACATCCACGTCGACCCGAGCGCCTGGGACCACACCGCTCCGCCCGCCTTCGATGGCAAGAAGGTCTGGGACGCCAATCCCATCATCGTCGCCATACTCGAAGAGTCCGGCGCGCTGCTGGCCTGTTCCGATCTTCAACACTCTTACCCGCACTGCTGGCGCTGCCACAAGCCGGTCATCTTCCGCGCCACCGAGCAGTGGTTCATCGGCCTCGAGACCCCTGTCCGACGCGCCGACGGCACAGAAACCACCTTCCGCCAGTTGGCCATCGAAGAAATTGATAAGGTGGTCTGGGACCCGGCCTGGGGCAAGGAGCGCATCACCAACATGATCGCCACCCGCCCCGACTGGTGCATCAGCCGCCAGCGCATCTGGGGCGTACCCATCGCCGTCTTCCTCTGCGAGAAATGCAACCAGCCCATCAACGACCCGGCGCTCAACCGCGCCATCGTCGATCTCTTCGACCGCGAAGGCGCCGAAGCCTGGCACACCATCGACACGTCCGGCCTGCTTCCGCCCAACACCGTCTGCTCCCACTGCGGCAACACCGAGTTCCGCAAGGAAACCGACATTCTCGACGTCTGGTTCGACTCCGGCACGAGTTGGTTTGCCGTCTGCGAAGCCGACCCCGACCTCAAGGCGCCCTACACCGCTTTCCAAAAGAACGAAGGCACACAAGTCCTGTACCTCGAAGGCGGCGACCAGCACCGCGGCTGGTTCCACTCCTCGCTGCTCACCTCGGTGGCCTTGCGCGGCCGCGCGCCCTACTCCCACGTCGCCACCGCCGGCTGGACCCTCGACGAGCAGGGCCGCGCCATGTCCAAGTCCCTCGGCAACGGAGTCGATCCCGTCGATATCGCCAACCGCCTTGGCGGCGAAATCGTCCGCCTCTGGGTCGCCTCTATCGATTTCCGCGAAGACATGGCCGCCAGCGAAAACTTAATGCAGCGCTGCGCCGACATCTATCGCAAGCTGCGCAACACCTTCCGCTTCCTGCTCGGCAATCTCAACGGCTTTGACCCCGTCCGCGACAGGATCAAAGAAGCGGAGCTTCTGCCGCTCGACCGTTATATGCTGGCCCGGACACGTGAACTGACTGAAAAGATTCTTGGCTGGTACGCGGCCTTCGAGTTTCATCGCGTCTATCACGCGGTCAATGAGTTTGCCATCGTGGACCTGAGTTCCTTCTATCTCGATGTGCTCAAGGACCGCATGTACACCTTCGCGCCCACAAGCCACGAGCGCCGCTCGGCGCAAACCGTGCTCTGGCAGATCACCGAAACCCTCGTTCGTCTCGTCGCGCCCATCCTCAGCTTCACCGCCGACGAAGTTTGGGACTATCTCCCCGCCGTCGAAGGCCGCGAAGCGAGCGTCCACCTCGCCCAATTCCCTGCCCCGGCTGAGATCTTCTCCGAAGATCCAGCGCCGTTGCTCGAAGAGTGGAAAGACCTTCTCAATATTCGCGATCTGGCGCTTCGGCTCCTCGAAGACGCCCGCCAAGACAAGATGATCGGAAAGTCTCTTGAAGCGGAGATCCATTTCCTTGTGAAAGAAGAGATCTTCGGCCTCCTCAAACAGCATGAGGACGGACTCAAGGAGTTACTCAATGTTTCAAAGGTTTTGGTTCTCAACGGTGCGGTGGAATCGGGATACAGGGCTCCTGCGAAGGAAAAGCCCTTCTTCAAGACAATGACGACGTCGAACTATCTCTCGTTCGCCGTATACTCCGCAACAGGCCACAAGTGCGCTCGCTGCTGGAACTTCATGCCTGAAGTCTCGAACTACGGCATCTGGCAGAACGTCTGCACCCGCTGCCAATCCGCGCTCACCGAAATGGGCATCGACCCGCCACAGCCGCAATCTCCGGAGGCCGCCTCGTGAGCTTTCCAGCCCCTCGCCGCCCGGGGTCCCCACGCACAGGTCTTCGTCCGTGGGGTGGTCGCCGCCTGCCCTGGCTTTTGCTCATCTCCGCGCTGGTCATCCTTGCCGACCGCCTGACCAAGACCTTGGTAACGCTCCGCATCCCCATGGGTGGCGCCATCGCGGTCATACCCCGCGTTCTGCGCATCACCCATTGGACCAACGAGGGCGCGGCCTTCTCGCTCTTCGCCGACTCCGCTTCGCCCCACACGGTCCGCTGGGCCTTGATCGGCTTCTCGCTTCTGGCAGCCTTGATCGTCCTCGTTGCCATGGTCCGCCTCGGCAACCGCTTCACCCTCACCACCGTCGCCCTCGCCCTCATTTTTGCCGGAGCCCTCGGCAACGTCCACGACCGCATCCTCTACGGCTCGGTCGTCGACTTCATTGAAGTCCACATCTTCACCTACCACTGGCCCGACTTCAACCTGGCCGACTCCTCCATCGTCACCGGCGCATGCCTCCTCCTGCTCGACTCCCTGCTGCCGAAAAAGACCGCGGCGCAATGACCGCCCAACCCCACGAGGCTTCCATGATTATTCGTTGTTCCGCCCCATCGTTTCGCGTAGCTCTGGCAACATCGGCCGCACTGATTTGTCTTTTCCTGGCCCCCGTCCGCCCCGCAAACGCCCAGCGCCTCCCTTCGACCGTCCGCCCCGAGCACTATACCCTCACCCTCACGCCCGACCTCAAAGCCGCGACTTTTTCCGGCTTCGAGACCATCGACGTGACCCTCGCCGAGCCGGTGGACCATATCACCCTCAACGCCGCCGAGATCACATTCCAATCCGTCTCCGTCTCCGCCAACGGCAAGCAGCAAACCGCCGCCTTCGCCCTCGACAAAGACAAGCAACAGGCCACCTTCACCTTTCCGGAAAAGCTCCCCGCCGGCAAGGCAACCCTCTCCATCGCCTACACCGGCATCCTCAACAACGAACTTCGCGGCTTCTATCTCTCCAAAACTGCCCGCCGCAACTACGCCGTCACGCAGTTCGAGGCCACCGACGCCCGCCGCGCCTTCCCCTGCTTCGACGAACCGGCCTTCAAGGCCTCCTATGATGTCTCACTGGTCGTCGACGCTGCCGACACCGCCATCTCCAACAGCCCCATCGAAGCCGACACACCCGGTCCCATTGCGGGCAAGCACACCCTTAAATTCTTTACCACCCCCAAAATGTCCACCTACCTCGTCGCCTTCCTTGTCGGCGACTTCCAGTGCACCGCCGGCGAATCCGACGGCGTAGCCATCCGCGTCTGCTCCACTCCCGACAAGGTCGCCCTCACGCCTTACGGCGTCGATGTGGCCAAATACGTGCTCCACTACTACAACACCTACTTCGGCATTCCTTACCCGCTCAAGAAGCTCGACCTTATCGCCCTGCCCGACTTCGAGGCCGGCGCCATGGAGAACTTCGGCGCCATCACTTACCGCGAGACCGACCTGCTCATCGATCCCAAAACAGCCTCGGTTGGCTCAAAGAAGGAAGTCGCCCTGGTCATTGCCCACGAAATGGCCCACCAGTGGTTCGGCGACCTGGTGACCATGCAGTGGTGGGACAACATCTGGCTCAACGAGGGCTTCGCCACCTGGATGGAGACCAAGGCGGTGGCCCGCATGCATCCGGAGTGGAATATCGACCAGATGGTGGCCTCCGGCGTGGACGACTCACTGAATCTGGACGCGCAGCCCACCACCCGCGCCATCCGCGCCAAGGCCGACACCCCCGACGAGATCAGCCAGATGTTCGACGGCATCGCCTACGGCAAGGCTGCCGCCGTGTTGCTGACCGTTGAAAACTATCTGGGCGAGGAGACCTTCCGCCAGGGCGTGCACAACTACCTGGACGCCCACAAATACGCGAACGCCACCGCGGAAGATTTCTGGGGCGCCCAGACCGCGACAAGCCACAAGCCGGTGGACAAGATCATGGAGAGCCTGGTGGCCCAGCCGGGCGCGCCCATCCTCACCTTCGGCGAGCCGGCTAATGGCTCGCCGCGGCGAGTTTCCGTCGCGCAGAAGCGCTTCTTCCTCAGCCCCAGCATTGAGCCGGACCCCGCCCAGAAATGGACCCTCCCCGTCTGTTTCAAAAATGGAGTTGAGGGCCAGGACTGTCAGCTCCTCACCCCCGCCGATTCCACATTGAAGGCGCCCGCCGCCGGCCTCTTCTTCGCCAATGCCGGTGGCAAGGGCTATTACCGCAGCGCCTACCCGCCCAGCGTCTACGCGGCTCTCGTGGCCGGCGTGGAAACCAGCCTCACTCCCACCGAGCGCATCAGCCTGATCGGCGACGAGTGGGCTCAGGTCCGCGCCAACAAGGCCACCGTCGGCGACTATCTCGACCTCATGGGCGCCATCAAAGCAGACCCTAACGCTGATGTCGTCGAAGATGCCTACCATAGCGTCGGCGCGATCTTTGAACGCGTTGCCGCCACTTCTGAAGAGAAGGCCGCGCTCGCTGCCTGGGTTCGCTCCACCTTTGCGCCGCAGTTCGCCAAACTCGGCCCCCCCGCGGAGACCGATTCGCCCAACACCCGCGAGTTGCGCGCCCAGCTCTTCGGCATCCTCGGCTACTATGGCAAGGATCCCGCCGTCCTCGCCCAGGCCCGCCAGATCGCGCAGAATTTTCTCGCCGATCCCGCCTCCGTCGATCCCACGCTCGGCCAGACCGCCCTCGCCGTCGCCGCCCGCAACGGCGACGCCGCTCTCTTTGACCAGTTGCAGCACGTCTTTGAGACCTCGGCCAATCCCGAGTTCCAGGAGGGCGCCCTTCGCCTGCTCGCCCAGTTTGAAGATCCCGCCCTTGTTCAACGCTCCCTGGACTACGCAGCCTCCGGCAAGGTCCGCAATCAGGACGCGGCCATCCAGTTCGCCATCGCCCTCCAGATTCCCGCCACCCGCGACCAGGCCTGGAAGTACATCCAAACCAACTGGGACAAGGTCCACGCCCAGTTCACCACCGAGATAGGCGCCATCGTCGTAGGCTCAACAGGCGCGTTCTGCTCCGCCGATGCCCGCGAAGGCGTAAAGAACTTCTTCTCCACGCACAAAGTGGCCGCCTCCGATCTGGCCCTCAAGCATGCCATCGAACGCATCGACGGCTGCATTGAACTCCGCGCCCTCCAGGAACCGAATCTGAAACAGTGGCTCGCCGCCCAACCCAAACCCTAGCTTCATCGCTATTCCATAAGAGCACATGGGCGGATTCAAGGTACAAGTG
>PMYL01000027.1:274-51978 GCA_003170825.1 Acidobacteriaceae bacterium | reverse complement strand
ACCTCCTGAAACTTCACACCTAGCGCAATAAAACGCCAGCCGCGAAGGCTGGGCGTTTTTTGCATTGGAACGCGCTTGCCGTTAACCACCCCAGCGACGAAGACCGGTCGCTACACCCCAGGAAGCAAAGGCCGCTTCCTGGGGGCCCCGGGTTATGGGTTTACCGACTGCACCGCATGGTTGCCGTGGGGAACGGATGCCAGCGCGGAGGGCTTGTACCCCGTGGGGTAAGGCGTGGCCTGTGTGGGAGCCAACGTGCCCGTATTCGGGTTCAGTTCAAAGCCGGAGATGGAGTTGCCCTGGTAGTTGGCGGTATAGACGAAGCGGCCCAGCGCCGCGTCCACCAGAACGGCGACCGGCATGGTGTCTGTGGAGTTGGTGGCGCTGCCGGTGGGGTTGGCCGCGACCGAGGGAGCGCCGGTGGCCAGGGTGATGACGTAGGCCAAGACCGAGGAGTCCAGCGCGTTGGCAACATAAATATACAGGCCGCGCGGGTCCACAACCACTGCCTGGGGTTCGTTGCCGGTGCTGAAGGGGCCGTTGACCATGAAATCCAGGGTGCTGCCGTCCTGAATCGTGTAGCCGATCAGCTCGTTGGAGGCGAAGTCGGTGACATAGACAAAGCGGTTTGTGGGGTCGGCGACGATGGCGGTGGGCTTGACACCCGCTTCGTAAGGGTTAGTGGCCGCAGTCAAAACGCCGCCTGAGCCGACGGTGAAGCCGAAGACCCAGCCGGGGTTGGCGGTGCTGGTGGTAGTTCCGCCGGGATTGTAGGCGGACTGGTCATAGGCCGTGACGTAGACTGTGCTGCTGTTGGCCAGGACGGTGACTCCGGTGGGAACAATCACGTCGCTGCTGTAGGAAGCGTAGGTGTTGTAGAGCTTGAGCGGCTTGGTGGCAACCGCGGCGCCGATCGTGCCACTGGAGAGGGAATAGGCCGTGAGTGTGGCGGAAGTCGTGCCGGAGACCACATACAGGTAGGTCCCGGGCGCGTTTACTGCGATGGAAACGGGCGTACTGCTTGTGGCGACCGTGTCCTTCTGCGTCAGGACGCCATTGGAGGCGATGGCGAAGTGGACGACGGAGCCGGGAGACGAACTGGTTCCCTGGTTGGCGACGTAAAGATTCGCATAGTCGGAGGTCATGGCCATGGAGATTGGATTGATTCCGCCGCTGGGAACGGTCGGCGCTCCAGAGCGCAGAGCGCCGGTTTTAGAGTCCACATCGTAGGTTTCGATCTGTCCGGCGGCGCCGGTTCCCGAGCCTGCGGAGTTGGCCACGAAAAGATAGTCGATGGTGACGATCTCGCAGGACGTCAAAAGGGTGGCCATGAGAAGGCCCGTCATAGCGATCAAAAATATCCGTGAGACCAGAAAGAGCTGGCTCAATTTGCTGAACTTCATGCGCTTCCTTCGTCGTGGGCCATCAAGTTGAAGCCCAAAGAAAACTGGTTAGGTTGCCCCGTATGCATTGTAAAAGCCCGGTACGGGGTGTTGCTACTCAAGTCTGGCCGGGGCCGCGCCGGCTCTTATTTCTGCGGGGCGGCGCCATGCGAAATTGCGGCAACGGCCGTCGGCTGGGCGTTGGCCGTGTAAGGAGAGTTCTGCGAATTGACGAGGGTGCCAGTGGTGGTACTCAACTCAAAGCCGGAGACGGTGCCGACGACCCCGTTGCCAAGATAGTTGGCGGTGAAAAGAAAGTGGTTGGTCGACGGATCGATGCCGATGGCCACCGGCTGCGTGCCGGTGGCGTAGGCGCCGAGACTGGTGAGCGCACCGCTGCTGCCGATCGAATAGGCCGTCACCGTGGAGTCCAGAGAGTTGGCGACGTAGGCGTAAGGGTACAAGGGATCGACGACGATCGCGGAGGGTTGATCGCCGGTAGGACTGTCGCTGAGCTTAGTCAGTACCCCGGATGCGACCGAGTAACTGACCACAATGCCGTTGGTGGAATCCGTCACGTACACGTAGCTGCTGCTGGAATCGCTTGCAATCGCGGAGGGATGAACGCCAACTCCCATATAATGGGGCACGCCGCCGTTGACCGGGGTAAGCACACCGCCTGTTCCAACCGTAAAGCCAAAGACATAGCCGGTACTGGCGGTCGTGTCGTAGGCGGTCACGAAGACCGCTGCGCCTGAATGCAGTACGTTGACCGCCGTGGGCAGAATAATGTCCTTGGGGCTGCTCGACAGCGTCAGCGGCCAGTAATTCGTGCCATTGCCCGGATTGGCGATTGGCGGTCCGAGCGCGTCGCTGGGAGGAGAGCTGGAGGAGGCGGTAATGGGAAAGACGGCTACCGAGCCCGAGCACGGGTCCGCGGTGGAGCAGGTGGGCAGGGGCTGGTAGGTATCGACTACGAACAGGTTCATTCCGCTCACGGCGACGGCCAGGGGGTAGATTCCCGGCGTATTCACGGTGTTCTGCGGATAGAGTTTTCCGTCGTTGCCGATGATGAACTGGACGATGGAGTTGTCGTCCTGATTGACCACATAGAGGTTCGTGTTGTCGGAGGAGACGGCTTCTGCCACGGGGTTGCGGCCGCCGGAAGGAAAGGGCGAGGTGGGAATCTGGCGCATAAAGCCCGACTCCGAGTTGATCTCGAAGACATCCATCTGGCCGTAGTTGTTGGCTCCCGCGGCCTTGGAACTGGCCACGAAGACGAAATCCACGGTGAGCGTGCCACAGGCGGTCACAAGCCCAGCCACCAGGAGACTGGCCACGGAGACCAGCAGCAGCTGGCTCGATTTGTTGAACTTCATGCGCATCTTTCGTCAGCGGGCCAGAACCTCAAGCCCCGAAAAAAACAGGTTTGGAATCGAACTCCAGGACGCCCGAGGAAAAGCCGCGCCCGGCATTCGGCTACGTTTGAAGAAGAATCCGATCATCACCGGATTCTGGGGCGGAAACCCCGTGCGTGAGCCAGCCAGCCGGCTGACGCCCGCACCGTTACAACAGCACTCGGCGCGGCTCTAGTTGGTACGCCCGTCAACCAGGCACCATGTGGCCGGGCCTTGGAGCGCATAGGTGTCGGTCACGCGCATTTTGTTGAGCGCGCCCGAGTTCGGGTCAACCACCCGGCCGGTAACGGACGAATCGTTGAAGTTGGCCGTGTAAATGAACTGGTTCGAAGGATCTTCCACCAGGCACTGCGGCCCGGCGCCCGTGCCGTACGGTTCACCGGGGATGAAGCTGAGTTGGTAAACAGGGCTGGTGGTTATGAAATAGCCGGCAATGCCGCTCTGCGCGTTGACCCCTTGGGTGTTGTTCCCCTGGTTGGCCACGTAGACGAACTTGCCCTTGGATTCCACGATCAAATAAGTTGGATTGGAGAGCGTGGGGTCATCGGGGACGATTCCGCCGGGTTCTGCCTGGAGTGCGCCGCCTTGGATGGACCAGGGCAGAATCTGGCTGGGCGAGGTGGTGGTGGCGCCGTCTACCGTGACCGTGATGGGTTCGTTGTCGAGTACGTAGACGACGCTGCCGCCGCTCACGATGGCCGTGCCCTGCGCGATGCCCAGCGGCTGGGAGCTGTTCTGACTGATGGTCAACTGCCCGTTTGTGGGGTTGAGGGTGTAGGGGAAAACCGAGGCGCCCCCGGTATACGGATAGCTGGTGGCTGAAGTTCCGCTCAGCGTGAGGAAGTAGCTCGAAGCCTGCGCGAAGTCGACGGGATTGGCCGGCACCGGGAAGTAGGGCAGCGCCGCGCCGTTTGCCGCGGTAACCTGGGCATTCACGATGAGCTGCAAGCGCCCCGTGGTCTGGTTGACCGTGAAGGCGGTAATGTCGCCGCAGGTTGTGGCGCCAGCCAGGGCGGCAGCGCAGTACGGGTTCGGGTTCGTCGAGCTGGAAGGGGAGCCGTTGTAAAGGGAATCGTGGTCAAGCACGAAAAGGTAGCTTCCCGAGCTGTCGGCGATCATGCGGAAAGGGTTGATGCCCTGAGTGTAGAAGGTCTCCTGCGCAGTGAGGACGCCGTTGCCGCCGACCGCGTACTCAGTGATATTGGAGTTCTGGCAGGGGTCAGCCGTGGTGCAGTCGGGGCCGCCCGAGGCGGTTACGCCGCGGTTGAGGACAAACAGGAAGCGGCCACCCGAGAGCAGGACGGCACGAACCGGGTTGGCGCCTCCGGAGGAGATGGGCAGTCCACGGATTGCGGACATCTTGCCTGTATTGTGGTCAATCTGGATGCCGGTGATAGTGCCGTCGCCGGAGGACTGGGCCGTCACTGTACCCGTCACATACAAATAGCCGACCGTATAACTCTGATTGCAAGACGTAACGCTGAGGACGAGGCCAGCAGAGAGGGCGCTCATCAGAAGTGCCTTGCCGAATTTCGTAAACTTCATGCGATTCCTTCATCCTGGTCAGGCGTGTGCCGCCAAGTTTGCTAGTTCCACAGCAGAGCTGGGTTGGGACAGGTCCCTGTTGCATTGTAAAAGCCAAGGGTAGGTTGTGCCTAGTTTTGGCCGGAGACTGGGCAAAACCAGGCATTTTCAAGGCCATCCCGTCTCAGGCGCGACCGAATCCGGCGCCCGGCAACCTTGCGATCCAATTTCGGCGCGGATGGGGTTTGGACGCCGGAATGGCGGGAAACGTCAACGAGCAGGCGTGGGAAAGATGCGCTGCGGACGGCGCGGACTCCGGTTTGCGGGACCGCACTGCAACTTCGGCGGCAGGGCCGGAGCCATGGCTGGTTGGAACCACGGCTCCGAAGCAAGCGACCGATGATTACCAGACGCGGCAGGAGTTCACCGGAACCATGGGCTGGCCCTTGGCGCAGCCGAAGGCTTTGCCAAAGGCATCGAAGTTCTGCACGGCGCCGTTGACGCGCCATTGGCCGGGCGAGTGGGGGTCAGTGAGCGCAGACTGGCGGGCCGACTGCTCCGTCTGGTTCTGGCACCACACCTGGGCGAAGCCGAGGAAGTAGCGCTGCGCCTCAGTGAAGCCGTCGATCTTGTCGTCGATGGTCTTGCCCTCGGCCGCCAGCGTGTCCTTGAGGGCCATGTAGGCGATGCGCAGGCCGCCGTTGTCGGCGGTGTTCTCGCCCAGGGTGAGATCGCCTTTCAGCATTTGTGCCGGGGTGTCACCCTTCGCCGGAGCCGCCTCAAAGCCGCTGTATTCGTTCGCCACGCAGCCGGTGCGCTCCGTGAAAGCCTTGCGGTCCTCGGGGGTCTGCCATTCGCGCAGGTTGCCCTTGCCGTCGTACTGCGAGCCCTCGTCGTCGAAGCCGTGGGTCATCTCGTGGCCGATGACCACGCCGATGCCGCCAAAGTTCACGGCCGGGTCGATGGTGAAGTCGAAGAAGGGCGGCTGCAGGATGCCGGCGGGGAAGTTGATGTCGTTGAAGGAGGGGTTGTAGTAGGCGTTGACCGTGGGCGGCGTCATGCCCCACTCCTTCTCGTCCACCGGCTTGCCCAGCTTGGCGAAGTTGTAGTTGCGCTCGTAGACGGCGCTGCGGTGCGCGTTGCCGATCAGGTCGGCGCGGTCCACCTTGACGCTGGAGTAGTCGCGCCACTTCTCCGGGTAGCCGATCTTGTTGCGGATCAGCGCCAGCTTCTCTTCGGCGGCTTTCTTTGTGGCGCCGGTCATCCAGGGCAGCGTCTTGATGTCGTCGCCGAGGGACTTCTCGAGAGCGGCGACCAGCTTGTCCATGCTCTCCTTGGCCGCGGGCGGAAAGTTCTGCTTGACCCAATCCTGGCCGACGGCCTCTCCAAGCGCGTTGTCGGTCATGGTGGAGCACTGCTTCCAGCGCGCCTCGGGCTCCTGCTGCCCAGAAAGCGTCCTGCGGAAAAAGACGAAGTTCTCATCGAAGAACGCCTTGGGCAGGTCCAAAGCCTGTCCGTGGAGGGCGTGCCAGCGCAGATAGCTTTTCCAGGAGTCGAGGGGCTCGCTCGGGATGAGCCCGTTGAGCGCCTTGAAGAACTCCGGCGTGGCCACATTCAAGCTGTCGAAGTGGCCGATGCCGACGGCGCTGAAATACGCGCTCCAGTCGAATGCGGGGCTGAGCTTCTCGAAATCGACGAGAGTATAGATGTGGTAACGGTTCGCGGGCGAGCGCAGGTCGGTGCGGCTGGTGGAGGCCTTGGCCAGCGCGGTCTCAATCTCCATGACCGCGGCGGCTTCTTTGGCGGCCTGCTCGGGCGTATCGCCGGCCAGGGTGAACATCTTCTTCAAATGCTCGATGTACTGGGCGCGGATGGTGATGAAACGCTTGGAATCGACAATGTAGTAGTCGCGGTCGGGCAGCGAGAGGCCGCCTTGGAAGAGCTGGGCGATCTGTTGCGACGAATCCTTGTCGTCCTGCCCGACGTCGAAGTTGAAGAAGCCGTCGGGAGTGCCGTGGTTCTCAAGCTGGCTGAGCAGGGCTGGGAGCTGTTTGGCGTCGGAGAGGCGGTCGATGGCTGCAAAGGCAGGCTGGATCGGCGTGAGGGCCTTCTTTTCCACCACGTCCGTGTCCATGCAGGCGGCATAGAAGTCGCCGTACTGTTTCTGCAACGGAGTTTTTGGGTCTTTGGCGGCGGCGTCCAGATCCTGCCAGAGCAGGTAGCGATTCCGCTCCCTGAGCAGTGAAAACGATCGCGCCCAACGCACCTGGTCGGCTGGAATGGGGTTGTTCTTCACCCAATTGCCGCAGGCGTACTGGTAGAAGTCCGTGCAGGGGTCGGCGGTTTTGTCGATGGCCGTCAGGTCGAAGCTCTTGATGATCGGAGGGGGCGTGGGCTTGGATGCGTCGGCTGGCGGGGCCGCGGGCGCCTGCGCGAGGGCGGTTCCGGCAGTCAGCAGCAGGATGGAAGCGAGACGAAAACAATTCATCGAATGTCCTCTTGGAAACAGGGTCAATCGGCCAGGTCCATCGGCGGCGAGAGCGCCCAGGGGATGGAGGCCTGGATTGAGTCCAGATCGAGTTTGGAGCAGCCACTTCGGTGCGGGCTGCGCTGCAGAACAGCCTATCACGGGGGGGGCTGGCGGCTGGCTTCAAATCTGCTTGCGGAAGAGGAAGTTGCGTGAAGGCTTGCATGGATTTGTTGTTGTCTTTACATTCCTCCCATGTCCCTGCCACACTGAAACGTGGACACCCAGACAATCGTTATTCTCGATTTCGGTTCGCAGTATACGCAGTTGATTGCGCGGCGGATACGCGAACTGAATGTCTTCTCCGTCGTGCTGCCCTGCACGGTGCCTCTCACCGAGATTCAGGCTCTCAAGCCGCTGGGGATTGTCCTGTCGGGCGGGCCGTCGTCGGTGTATGACAGTGACGCACCGGCGGCCGACCCCAAGCTGCTGGAACTGGGCGTGCCGGTGCTGGGCATCTGCTACGGGCTCCATTTTATCGTCCACCACCTGGGCGGCAGGGTGAAATCCGCGCCGCGGCGCGAATATGGGCATGCCGAGGTGACCATCGAAGATGGTGCTTCGCCGCTGTTTGCCGGGCTGCCAGCGACGCTCCAGGTATGGATGAGCCATGGCGACGAGGCGCTGGAACTTCCGGCGGGCTTCCGGCGGACGGCAGTGACTTCGAACGCACTGGCGGGGATTGCCAACGAGGAGCGGCGCATCTGGGCGGTGCAGTTCCACCCCGAGGTGCATCACACGCCGCTCGGGCCGCAACTCATCAAAAACTTCGTCTTCAATATCTGCGGCGCGCGCGGCGACTGGACCCCCGCGCACTTCATCGAGAGCACGGTGGCCGCGATCCGCGAGAAGGTGGGCAAGGGCCACGTGATCTGCGGGCTTTCGGGCGGGGTGGACTCGTCGGTGGCGGCAGTGCTGGTGCACAAGGCCATCGGCAGCCAGTTGACCTGCGTCTTCGTCAACAACGGCGTCCTGCGCAAGAACGAGTTCCTGAGTGTGCAGAAGAACCTGCGCGACAAGCTGGGGCTGAAGATCGTCGCCGTGGACGCGTGCGAGCGGTTCCTGGCGCAACTGGCCGGGGTGATCGACCCGGAGACCAAGCGCAAACGCATCGGCGCGGAGTTCATCGCCGTCTTCGACGACGAGGCCACGCGCATCGCCAAGGAGACCGGCGGGGTGGATTGGCTGGTGCAAGGCACGCTCTACCCGGACGTGATCGAGTCCAGCAGCGTGAAGGGCCCCAGCCAGACGATCAAGAGCCACCACAACGTGGGCGGGCTACCGTTGGGGATGAAGCTGAAGCTGATCGAGCCATTGCGCGACCTCTTCAAAGACGAAGTCCGCCGTATCGGTCGCGACCTGAACATGCCGGAAGACATTCTGGGCCGGCAGCCGTTTCCGGGGCCGGGGCTGGCGGTGCGCATCCTGGGCGAAGTGACGCGGGAGCGGGTGGCGCTGCTCCAAGAGGCCGACGAGATCGTGGTGGCGGAGATCAAGGCTGCCGGGCTTTACTCATCGATCTGGCAGAGCTTCGCCGTGCTGCTGCCGGTGATGACGGTGGGCGTGATGGGCGACCAGCGGACATACGCTTATACCGCGGCGGTGCGGGCCGTGCATTCGGAAGACGGCATGACCGCCGACTGGACGCCGCTGCCCTACGAGGTGCTGAAGCGCATTTCCAGCCGGATTGTGAACGAGGTGCGGGGGATCAACCGCGTGGTCTACGACATCACCTCGAAGCCCCCCGGCACCATCGAGTGGGAATGAGTGCTGCCGGGACTAGCCGTCTAGGCAGACGCGCCTTCGGCGCCATTCGTGCTATATTTTGCCATATTTTTTAAAATATGCCATACTTATGAATAGGTGGCAGATTATGACGGAAACGGTAGTTCTTGGGGAAAGTGGCAGAATTGTCCTCCCTGCGGCAATCCGAAAAGAACTGGGGTTGAAAACAGGAGACCGTTTGACTGTCTCTAGCGACCGGGGCACAATCCGTATTCTGAGCCGGAAGATGGCTCTGGAGAGCATTCGTGCAGGAATCATACGGCAGCGTGGAAGCCTTGACGGAATCCTGGACGAGTTCCTAGAGGAACGGCGTGAGGAGGCGGCCCGTGAATAGGATTGTTCTGGATGCTTCTGCTGTTCTGGCGATGATTTTGAATGAGTTGGGCGGTGAACGTGTGTACAAGCTGCTGGATGCCTTGGAGTTGGGCTCTGATGCAGAGGTTTTCATCAGTTCAGTGAACTGGTGCGAGATTCTGACGCGGATGCAGAGAGAGAATCTACTACTGTACGGAGATGACCTTTCGGCGCTTCTCGCAGGCGTCGAATTGGTTCCCTTTGGCAGGACCGATGCGGAGGTAACGGCTGCGTATGCGCATGTCAGTCGAGCGCTTTCGCTCGGGGATCGAGCTTGTCTGGCGCTGGCCAAGAGCAAACAGGCAACAGCCTGGACAACCGAACGCCTCTGGAGCCAGTGTCAGGTTGATGTTCCAGTTGAATTGATGCGCGGCTGAAGGCGCACTATTCATTTACTCGCCGGCTGCACCTTCAGCAGAGGCGCAGCAGCAGCACTAGCACCAAGTAAACGATCACTGGGCGGGGCAGCTTCTCAAGAATGGGAAGCGGCAACTGAAACATGTGGTCGAAGACGGGCGAATGGGGCATGGAAACGAGGATATGGGGCTCGGTGCATCCTTTCCAGCCGAACGTTTGTTGCCGGCCCCAGAAGCTATTTTTGCGGCGTACCGGCGGGTTGATAGTTCTGATAGGTCGCCTTGAACAAAGCGTGGCGCGCAAAATAGCGCGCAACGCTGATGTCACCGTTGGGAACCACTTCGGTGAGTATGAAGCTGTCGATGGGCAGGAAATAATTCCTGGACGCGGCGATCACAGTACCGTAGTCGGTACGGATGTCATCCTGGTGAACAAAGTCCGTAGGCTTGAGATCGGCGCGGAAGATGAGCCGGAGAACATTTCCCTTTTCCGGGTCGATAAAGATCTCGCCATGGTAGCCAATGGATTTCCGGAAAGGCCTCCACTCATTTCCCGGAATCGGAACTTCACCCGGGGCGGCGATATCGGTTTCGGTATCGCTATGGGGGAAGCAGCAGAGATTCACCTCGACGCGGGACTTTTTCTTTTCGACCGCGAAGGAGAATACGGCAGCGGGCCGGCCGTCGACCGTCTCCCAGCGCAGCCATGCCAGCTTGCCTGCGGCTGTGGCTTCCTGTAGAACGACTCCAAGGGACGGTCCCGGTCCGCCATCGGAGATCAGGCCAGTCCGCTGCGTCCTTTCTTTTTTGTTCGGAGTTTTCTCTACGCCCTGATCGCTATCGATTGTGTCGCTGTTGATTTCCAGTTGCCGGATGGCGATGTTGGGCGCGTTGTCATAAATGCCCGGAGTGGTGCTCATATTCCCCTCATCATCCTGATAGCGGAAAGATTGTTTGGTTGCCGTCAGATGGGGATTTTGCATATAGATGCTGGTCACATAGTTCTGAGCCTTGGCTAGTATGGCATTCTGCGTGGCTGCATCGGGCGCCGGAGTGGAGGGCAGGTCGGAGGCAGGTGGCGGCAAAAAAGCGCTCAACCCCTCCAGGATTTTAATCTGCTCGATTGAGGACGGACCGGGCGCATATTGCACCAGACTGATCCTCACGCCGCTAGTCATTTGCTCGGTCAGTCTCACATCCTTGAGATAATCCGCCACTAGGGCATCGGCCTTTTTAGCCTGCTGCCATGAGATCAGCAGATCCTTGAGTTGTTGTACGGTGATCTTCTTGTTGGCGGACCACGCGGGCGCCGCCACTATCAAAAGCGCGAGAATCCATCCCAACCGTTTCATTTGCTCATTCCTCCGGAGAATTGGGCCGCAACGATTGTACAGATTTGCGGCCACGCCTGACTGTGACAAATTGCATAATTGCGTTTCGCCCTCAATGGGTAGCTGCCAGCGCCGGGGCGGGGATGGTGACCGAGCCCATGCGGCCGGAGTTTTCGTCCACCACCAGGACACGCAACGAAGCCATTCCCGGCCGCAACTGGACAAAGCGTTCGAAGGGAACGCCGGCGGACAACAGGTTCTGGTAGGTCGACGATTTGAGCCGCAGCCCGAGCGTCTGCCCCTCGATCTGGGCACGAATTCCCGCGTCATCGCGCTGGATGAAGAAGATGTCCAGCTTGTCCATCCAGCGGCCGGCCTGTTGCCTGAGGCCGAGGTCGCTGGCCAGGATGTCGATCTTGACGCTAGCGCCGGGGTTCATGGGCGTAACGCCGGCGGTGACTGAAACTTCGCTCATATCCCTGGGTCGCCACACGGCCTGCTGGAAGCGATCCTTGAGCGTGGCCGGTTCCTTTGAGAACAGATAGCCCGTGCGGTAGCGCAGCGTGAGACCGTGCTGTTTGCCGGTGAGCTTGACGGTGATGGCGTGGTACTGGCCGTCTGCCGGTCCTGGGGGAGAGAAGCTCACCAGATAGGTGGCATGGCCGTCCTCCACAATGCCCGACAGCGCCGCGGCCAGATCGCCGGAGCGCCGGATGGTCCGTCCCCCGGTGGCCTCGGCCACCTGACGGACGGGCCACTGGATGGGGTGTGTGTCCTGCTGCATCGCGGCGGTGATGCGGCCCGGGGCCACGTTCCGCGGAAGCGCCGCTCCGCCAGCGGCGGCCATATCCGCGGCCGCCGGGGTCAGTTCCACGTTGCGGTGCCGGATGTCGGCGTTGATGGCCGCGGTTTCAAGCTGCGAGACATTGAAGGGAAAGACGGCCACGTGGGCGTCATTCATGGCTTCCTGCGCGCGCAGGGCAAAACTGTCGATGAATTTGTCGCCCTTATCGATGCTCACATCCTGATCGCTGAAGTCGGCGAAGACGTTGTCGCTCGAGATCCAGACCAGGTTCTTGTGCCCGGGCAGGGCGGCGAGGCGGCGCGCCACGCCTTCAAGGATAATCAGCGAGGCGCGCGCCGGATTGCTGCCCATGGTCATCAACTGGGGATCGACCGGAGTGTTCCCATCGGGTTCATCGATGCGATTGCCGTTCACCGAGTCGAGGTCGGCGACGTTGTGCACCTCGCTGAACTGCTGGCGGTTGCGAGTTTCCTCGTCCTGCGCCTGGGAGACAGACTGGGCGGTGGGCATCCACTTCTGCAGGCGGGCAATCAAAGCGGCATGATCGGTGGCGACCTCGTTGATGACCCGAAAGCCGAGGCCGTTCATGGTGTAGAGACCCACGCGTTCGCCTGGGGCCAGGGCTCCGAGGAACCTGACGATCTCCTGGCGTGCGTGGGACATGTCTGCCCAGGCGATATGACTTTCGTCGATCAGGAGAATGGTTGCGCCGGCTTCGGAGGCGGTGGTTGCCGATGGCCCGGCAGCCGCATCGACGGCGCGGTTGGAAAAGGTGCGATCCGGCTCGATGGCGGCAGGCGGCGCGGCCGGAGCCTCGCTCACGAATTGCGAGAAGAAGCGGACCTCCTGCTTGCGGCCGTTGTCGTAGACCTCAAAGTCTTCCGCTTTCAGGTCCTTCACCGGATGGCCCTTCTTGTCGTAAGCCACGATGCCCACATCCACCAGGCGCGAGGTGAGTGTTAGCTGGAAATTGCCCTTCTGGGGTTGATCCGCGTTGGCCGGCTCGTCGGGCACGCCGTTTGCCGCGGT
Organism: Acidobacteriaceae bacterium; assembly: GCA_003170825.1. GTDB lineage: Bacteria > Acidobacteriota > Terriglobia > Terriglobales > Acidobacteriaceae > Telmatobacter. The sequence goes on along the minus strand of PMYL01000027.1, from coordinate 39,467 downwards.
CATGGTGATCTCCGGGATGACCGGTTGTGCCGGGGGCGCAGGTTGGGCTACGGGCCGGGCGGCGCCGGGCGGCTCTGCCGGTGGAGTGTTGGCAGCTACCTGGGCCAGGGATGGCGGCGCGGCGGGACTGGGAGGCGCGGAGCTGAGAGGAACGGGGCTTGAAGAAGCGTCAACGGGAACTCCAGAATTCCGGGCGCCGGGGCTCTGAACCCCTGGATTGGGCGCGGAGGGCTCCGGCGCATCGGCGAGAATTCTCAGCGTGGCGACCAGGCGGTGATAGTGGGTGAACCTGGTCTCGTTGACCAGCAGAATCGGCGAGTTGGCCGAGCGGCTGTTGGGGCCGTTCCACCCTCCATAGCTGGAGTTGGTGGGCCCTTCCGGCGTCGCGGCTTGAAGGCCGCCGTTTGCGTTTGCCTCTTCAGAAAAGGCCAGACTGCGCACCGGGCAGATATAGCTGCGGTCGCCAATGGTTACGGGGCCATACTCGACGACGGTAGCGGCCTTGAGGAGGGGGTCGCCGCCTTTCAATTCGGCTTCCAGCGTGATGCGCAGGACGGCTCCCGTGGCGGGATCGATCGAAAGCGAGCCGTGATAGCCGGGCGTTTCGCTGAAGGGGCGCGAGGTTATGTAGGTGGGCTCGCTGGTCATCTGTGACGCGGACTGGTCACGGCCCAGGCCCACAAATACATTGTAGTCAGACTGCTCTTCTCGCAAACAGCAGTAATTGACTGCGTAGTGCGAAGCGGCCCTGGGCACCGAGTAATGGAAGACCGCCGCCAGGCCCGACGAGGCCTGTTCCCAGTGGCTGAATGTCACCTTGCCTTTGGCCGTGTCGGTGAGAACCACGGACAGCGCCGGACCGAACTCGCCCCAGGTATGGAGTCCCAGTTCCTGCTGCGCGTTCCGGGCGCTGGTGGAAGCCGTGGCCTTGTCCGTGGCCGGGTCCTGGATCTCATGGCCATCGCGGAACGTGATCTCCCGGGTCGTTGTCCCGGCCGGATGCAGACCAGCGCGCACAGGCCATTGGCCTTGCACCAGCGCCTGAGGGCTGTCGTCGAACCGGTTGGTAATTCGGGTGGCGAAGAAGTTGGGCAGGTGCTGCAGGGAATCGATCACATAGCCTCGCGCCGCATCCATCAGGCGCTCTTGCGTGGCGGCATCGGGAAAGGCGGTGGCGGGCAACTCGCTGGCCGGTGGGTCGAGGAAGGCCGATCGGTCCGAGAGCAATTCGAGGGCCAGCGCCGTCCGGGGGCTCAGAGTCAACTTGGCCGCGAACCGGTTCAGCGCAGCTTCCGTCAGCCGCTCGGAAAGTTCCAGGTCGCCGAGCTGGCGGGCGACCTCGGCATCGGCCCGATGTGCCGCATTGTCAGCGGCCAGGGACTGCTCCAGTTGCGCCACCGTTACGCGTTTGGCCGCGCCGGCGGGAAGAACCAATACTGCCAGCAACCCCAGAAGAATCAGCCTACGCATGTGAACCTACCCCGTTTGTCCCCGATCACTCTGTATGGAGTGACGGAATTTCCGCCGTAAAAGCTGCCAAACTCAGAAACAAAAGCATTTTTGGCGTTTCTGGCCGACAATGCACACGGCTGTAAAGACGTGCATAGAACCTTACACAGTTCAAGGCACACTGGACAAACGCATTGTGTGGCAGACAGGCGGGAGCGCAACAAAGCTGGCGCAGGGGGCGACTGGGAACCGTTATAGCGCTTTCAGCAGTTGCTTCAGGCGCCGGCCGCGGCCTTGCTCCGGAAGAATTCCAGCGACTTGCGCAGTCCTTCCCGGAGAGTAATTTGCGGCTCCCAGCCCAGCAGGGTGCGGGCCTTGGTGATGTCGGGGCAGCGGCGGGCGGGGTCGTCCTCGGGCAGCGATTCAAAGCACAGCGTGCTCTTCGAGCCGGTTACCTCCAGCACGGCCTGGGCGCACTCGATGATGGTGAATTCGCCGGGGTTGCCGAGGTTCACCGGGAAGTGCTCGCCGGAGCGCGAGAGGCGCAGGATTCCTTCGATGAGGTCGTCGACGTAGCAGAAGCTGCGGGTCTGGCTGCCGTCTCCATAGACAGTGAGCGGCTGGCCGCGCAGGGCCTGCATGAGGAAGTTGGAGACGACCCGGCCGTCGCTGGGGTGCAGGCGGGGGCCGTAGGTGTTGAAGATGCGGGCCAGATGGGTGTTGACGCCGCGCGAACGGTGGTAGGCCATGATCAGCGCCTCGCCGTAGCGCTTGGCCTCGTCGTAGACCGAGCGGGGGCCGACCGGGTTCACATGTCCCCAGTAGTTCTCTCTCTGCGGATGGACGAGCGGGTCGCCGTAACACTCCGAGGTGGAGGAGTGCAGATGGCCGGCGCCATATCTGGCAGCGATCTCGAGGGTGTTTTCAGTGCCGGCGGAGCCCACGCGCAGAGTTTCTAGCCCCAAGCGAAGATACTCCGGGGGACTGGCCGGGGAAGCCAGGTTGAAGACGTAGTCCACCGGGCCCGGATCGAAGGGCCGGCAGATGTCGCGCTCCACGAATTGGAAGCGCGGCTCCTGGGCGAGATGGGCCAGGTTTTCGGGGTCGCCGGTGGAGAGGTTGTCGACGCCGACAACAGTGTGGCCCTCACCCAGAAGGCGGTCTGTCAGGTGAGAGCCAAGAAATCCGGCCGCGCCGGTTACCAGTACGCGCATGGTCACAGGGTCGCGCTCCAAAGCTGGAAGATCGGGGTGCGCCGAAACCGGCATCGAATTATAGGAAGGCAGGGCACTTACAGCACCATTTTACGCGGCTTGCCTTGCTGCGCCTGATAGCTTGCCGGCCTGCCCACGCTCACATAGGTGAATCCATGGTCGAGCATCTCTCGCGGTTTGTAAAGGTTGCGGCCGTCAACGACGATCGGGAAACGGACGGCCTGGTTGAGCCGCACCAGGTCGATCTCGGCAAACTCCTTCCAGTCGGTCAGAATCAGCACCGCGTCGGCGTCTTTGGCGGCTTCGTAAGGGTCTCCTGCATAGCGAAGTTTCTCAGAGGGCGGCAGCACTGCCTTGGCGCGTTCCATGGCCGCCGGATCGTAGGCCGTGACCGTGGCGCCCGCCTCCAGGAGTCTCCTGATGACGTCAATGGCGGGAGACTCGCGAACGTCGTCGGTATCGCCCTTGAAGGCCAGGCCCAACGCCGCCAGCCGCTTGCCGCGCAGAGTCCACAGCGCCGAAAGCACCTTGTTGAAGAAGACATCCTTTTGAGTCTCATTGATCTTGCGGACCTCCTGGAGCAGTTGAAAGTCCACGCCCCGCTGTTGCGCCACCCAGTGGAAGGCGGCCACATCTTTCGGGAAACAGGACCCGCCATAGCCCAGCCCCGCGCGCAGAAACCTGGGGCCGATGCGGCTGTCCAGGCCCACGCCAGCGGCAATGTCCTCGATGTCCGCGCCCACGGCCTCGGCCAGGTTGGCCACCGCATTGATGAAGGAGATTTTCAGCGCCAGGAAGGCATTGGAGGCGTGCTTGATGATCTCCGCGCTCTGCGCCGAGGTCACCAGCAGCCGGGCCGGGTGGGAGGCGCTGCACGGTCCCGGCAAAGCGCCGGGTTGGGCGTAATAGCTGCCGCCGGTGAGCGGCTCATAGATGCGCCGCAGCAGATCGGCGGAGCGCTCGTTGTCCGCGCCCACCACGATGCGGTCGGGATGCAGGAAGTCGATCACGGCCGTGCCTTCGCGCAGGAACTCGGGGTTTGAAACCACGTCGAAGTTTTGCGGGTCGACCCCATGGCGGTGCAGCACGCGGCGAATCCAATCGTTGGTGTAGACCGGCACGGTGCTCTTTTCCACGATCACCTTGTAGCTGCCGATAGAGCGGGCAATTTCAGAGACCACGGCCTCGACGTAGGAGAGGTCGGCGCCGCCGGTGTCGCCCTGGGGGGTGCCGACGGCGATGAAGATGGCCTCGCTCCGTTCGACGGCTCCGCCCAGATCGCAAGTGAACTCGACGCCGCGGTTCAGATGCCTGGCCAGCAACTCGGGCAGCCGGTCTTCGAAGATGGGCACGCCGCCTTCACGGAGGGTCTTCACCCTGGCTTCGTCGTTGTCCACGCAGAGGACGCGATGGCCCATTTCGGCAAAACAGACCGCCGCAACGAGTCCCACATATCCGGAGCCGATCACACAGATGGAAACTGGTTCTGGCATACGCTGTTGCTGTCTCCTTCGCGGATTTCCACGCGGTAGGGCGGCGTCGGGGAATTCCGGGCCGGTGAAGGTATTCTCTAGGCTATCCGCAACGGGCAGGGTCGGGCAAACGCTGCCAGTGGTTTGTCTGTCTGGTAGAGTTGGATTGCAGCCGCCGATCCGGCAAGCGGCTTATTTTCTAGCGATTTTTTGTTGTGGGGGATAGGGGCAATCTTATGGCTACGTCTGAACAGTCTGCGCTCAAGGAACTGGCCCCTTTTCGCATCGAACCCAGGTTTGTAGGCCGGGTGTGGGGCTGGCAGGACCTTCGTCCCTGGTATGACCGTGTCGCCGAGGGAGAGCCCATTGGGGAAGTCTGGCTTACCGGGGATGAGTGCCTGGTGGCGACCGGCCCGCAAGGCGGGCAAACGCTGGCCGGCCTCTTCGGGCAGGCGCCGGAGGCGCTGCTGGGAGCGGGAGCACCGTCGCAGTCTTCGCCGCTGCTGATCAAGGTGATTTTTGCAAGGGAAAAGCTGAGCGTGCAGGTGCATCCCGACGACAAACTGGCGCAGAAGTACGGCCAGCCCCGCGGCAAGAGCGAATGCTGGTATGCGCTGGCGGCCGAGCCGGGGGCGCAGGTGGCGGCCGGGCTCAAGCCGGGCGTGACGCTGGATCAGGTCAAGGAAGAGATTCAAGCGGGCACGCTGGAGGCTAGCCTGAACATGTTGCCAGTAGCGGCCGGAGACGTGATTTTTGTGGATGCAGGGACGGTTCACGCCATCTGGCCGGGGTCGATTCTGCTGGAGACGCAGCAGAACTGCGACCTGACCTACCGGATGTACGACTACGGACGCGGCCGCGAGCTGCATATCGAGAAAGCATTGGAGGCCACGCGGCTGGTGACCCGCGCCGGCAAGGTGCCGGCCAGGGTGCTGGCGGACCGCACGATTCTGCTGGATGTGGAGTATTTTCGCGTGGAGCGGATTCCGGTGTCCGGCAGCCGGACTAGCATTAGCCTGCGCGGCCCCGGTCTGCCGGGTGAGGGCGAGCCGGGTGCTGGGTTGTCTAACCTGGGGCTGGCCCGCCGCGGCGGGCTGGCGTATCTGTTTGCCGCCGCCGGGGCAGGCAGGATCGCCGGACAGGGATTTGAGACGTTCGACCTGCCCGCGCGCGGCATCGTGGCCATTCCGGCTTCCTCGCCGGCGTTTGTGGTCGAGGATGCGGGCGGCCTGGACCTGATCCGCATCACGCCCAACTGGCCAAAAGAGACCCAATCAGGACAGACCCAATGACAGCGGCCGGCTGGCGGGAATCGGTTGATCGTTTGCCGTCTGAGCTGCATCTAACCAGTATTCGGAGTTTGGCAGGACCGCGGGTTGAAGTGCTTCGCTGGTTGATTGCCGCCATCGAAGACGAGGCGGGTGAGTTGCTTTTCTGAATCTGCGCAGGGGAGGAAGCGCCAACCCGAGATTGGACGCCCACGACCGAGAACGCTCGCAGAATCTTTGCCTTGCATTTTCACATTGCAGATGTACACTCTACCGGAAGGGAATGCCTCTGGGGGAGGGTGTCCTTCAACTTTAAAAGGAGACACAGAAAGAATGCGTTTGAAGCCGTATCCTGGGCTGGCCCTCGCACTTCTTTTTGTTTGCGCGGCATACCCCACTCTTGCACAAACCGCACCGGCAGCCACGGAGTCAAGACCGTCTTTGGCTATCGGCGCCGGCCTTTCCGGCTACAACCCCGATTTGGGGCACGGTCGCATGTATGGCGGCGCACTGTGGATCGACTATACCCCGAACCGTGCGCCGTCGCTTCTGCGCGGAATCGGCATAGAAGCTGAGGCTCGCGATCTCAACTACGGCCGTTCGCCGTCTCAGCCGTCGAATCTGCGGGAGGACGTTGCCGGGGGCGGGGTGATTTACTCCTGGCGCCACTTCCGCAACATCCGCCCTTACGGAAAGTTCCTTATGGGATACGGCAACACAGACTATGGCTCGAACATAACTCATGCGCGTTACCATGACTCCCGCACCGTGACCAGCGTGGGCGGCGGTGTGGAATACCGGGCCTTTCAGAGTGTTTGGGTGCGGGCCGATTATGAATACCAGTGGTGGCCCAATTTCTTTAAGGCCACTACGCCCGCCGGACTGCTAAACCCTCAAGGCTTCACTGTCGGCGTGTCGTATCACTTCAGCCGCCCTCATTCCCATTGAGGGCCAGGGTGGATGCCGCGCCTGGCGGCGCATCGGCGCGAGGCTCGGCCTTGTCCAGGGGCGCATACAATTTCCCTGAGGAGGCCCCAACCGTGACCACGACCGCCGAGCTTCAGAATCCCATCGTCACCCGGCCCATTCTCGGGGTCAATGTTGCCGTCGGCAGCTACGATAAGGTGGTTCAACACAGTCTCGCCTGGGCCGAGGAGCGGCAGTCCCGCGCACTCTTCTTCGCCAACGTCCACATGGTCATGGAAGCCGTTGACGATCCGGCTTTCCTTCGCCTGCTGAATGGCGCCGACGTGGTCTTCCCCGACGGAATGCCTCTCGCATGGGCGCTTCGCGCGCTTGGGGAGCGCAACGCCCAGCGGGTCTGCGGCCCCGACGCCACGGCAGCCATGCTGGCGGCAGCCGAAAAAGCCGGGGTATCGGTCGGCTTCTACGGCGGAAGCCAGGCCGTTCTCGATTCGCTCATCGGCGCGGTGCGTTTGCGGCACTCGAATCTCAACATAGTCTTTCAAGAAAGCCCGCCTTTCCGGGCCCTCACGCCCGAAGAAGACTTGGCCGTCGTCGATCGAATCGCCTCCTCTGGGGCGCGGTTGCTCTTCGTGGGCCTCGGCTGCCCGAAGCAGGAGAACTGGATCATGGAGCACGTAGGCAGGGTTCACGCCGTGATGTTTGCCGTCGGGGCCGCCTTCGACTTCATCGCCGGCAACAAACCCCGGGCTCCCCGATGGATGAGGCACTCCGGGCTTGAATGGGTATTCCGCTTCGCATCCGAGCCGCGGCGTTTGGCCAAACGCTACCTCAAGCACAACCCCCGCTTCGTCATCCGGTTCCTTCGGCAACTCCTTGCCGGGCCTGCCTGAGAGGCTCTCCGCAGCCGGGCAAAGGCGGGAACAATTCGCCTGCCCGCTCATCTGGTTGCTTTGTTTAAGATGGAAGCAGACGATTTGTCTGGACGGGAATGCCGTTTGGGGCAGTCGCAAGCAACAAGCCTGCTGCCGGTTGAGACGTGTGGGCAACGAGAGGATGGCACGCGATGCGGAAGGCTTTGATCACCGGCGTTACCGGCCAGGATGGCGCCTATTTAGCGGAGTTCCTGCTCAAGAAGGGCTATGAGGTGCATGGAATCAAGCGCCGGTCCTCGCTCTTCAATACCCAGCGCATCGACCACCTGTATCAGGACCCGCACTCCGACCATCCCCGGCTGGTGCTGCACTATGGCGACATGACCGATACTTCGAGCCTTGTAAATATCGTCCAGAAGATTCAGCCCGACGAGATTTACAACCTGGCCGCGCAGAGTCACGTGATGGTGTCGTTTGAGGAGCCGGAGTACACGGCCAATGCCGATGCGCTGGGCACGCTGCGGGTTCTGGAGGCGATCCGGCTGCTGGGGCTGACGAAGACGACCCGTTTCTATCAGGCCTCGACTTCGGAGATGTTCGGCCAGGTGCGGGAGATTCCGCAGTCGGAGGCCACGCCTTTCTATCCGCGTTCGCCGTACGGCGTGGCCAAGGTCTACGGCTACTGGATCACGGTGAACTATCGCGAGTCCTACGGGATGTACGCCTGCAACGGTATTCTCTTCAATCACGAGTCGCCCATCCGGGGCGAGACGTTTGTGACTCGCAAGATTACGCGCGCGCTGACCCACATCAAGGTGGGCTTGCAGGACTGCCTCTATCTGGGCAACCTGGACTCATTGCGCGACTGGGGCCATGCGCGGGACTATGTGGAGGCGCAGTGGCTGATGCTGCAACAGGAAATGGCGCGGGACTACGTGATCGCCACCGGCGAGCAGCACAGCGTGCGGGAGTTTGTGGACATTGCCGCCGCCGAACTGGGCATGACTCTGCACTGGCAGGGAACCGGCGTGGACGAACATGCCGTCAACGACCGCGGCGAGATCGTTGTGCGCGTCGATCCCCGGTATTTCCGCCCTGCCGAGGTGGAGGCGCTGCTGGGCAATCCCGAGAAGGCGCGGCGCGAATTGGGCTGGACGTCGCGGACCACGTTTCGTGAACTGGTGACGGAGATGGTTACCGAGGATCTGAAACTGGCCAAGCGCGATCTTCTGGTTCAGCAGCACGGCTATGAGGCGGCGGCGGGTTTCCACGAACATTGAGAGCGGGCCGCCGCGTTCCGGCCGCCGGATTTCTTTTTCCCTGGGGGATTGATGAAGAAAGACAGCCGCATCTATGTAGCCGGGCACCGCGGACTGGCTGGTTCCGCCCTGGTGCGGAGCCTGGAGCGCAACGGTTTCAGCGATTTCGTCTTCCGCACCCATGCCGAGCTGGATCTGAAGCAGCCGGCAGCCGTGGACGCGTTTTTTGCCCAGGAGCGGCCGGAGGTTGTCTTCCTGGCCGCGGCCAAGGTGGGCGGCATCCACGCCAACAACACCTATCCGGCGGACTTCATTCGCGACAACCTTCAAATTCAAACCAACGTGATCGACGCCGCCTGGCGCAACGGCGTCAAGCGGCTCCTGTTTCTCGGCTCCAGTTGCATCTATCCACGCGACTGCCCTCAGCCCATCCGCGAGGAGTATCTGCTGACCGGCCCGCTGGAGGCGACAAACCGGGCTTATGCGCTGGCCAAGATAGCCGGCATCGAGATGTGCTGGTCCTACAACCGGCAATACGGTACGCGCTACCTGGCCGCGATGCCCACCAATATGTACGGTCCCGGCGACAACTACGATCTGGAAAACTCTCATGTACTGCCGGCGTTGATTCGCAAGGTCTACGAGGCCCGCTGCGCCGGGCGAAGCGAGGTGGTGGTGTGGGGTACCGGCAAGCCGCTGCGCGAGTTTCTGTTCAGCGACGATTTTGCCGATGGTTGCGTACACCTGATGACGCTCGACGACCAGACCTATGGGACACTGCTGAGCGAGAGCTTTCCGCCGCTGATCAATGTGGGCTACGGCAGCGACGTGACCATCCGCGAGCTGGCGGAGACGGTTTGCCGGGTGCTGGGCTTTGAAGGCCGCCTGGTGTTCGACGCCTCCAAACCCGATGGAACGCCGCGCAAGCTGATGGATTCCAGCCGGCTGCGCTCGCTTGGTTGGGAGCCCAAGGTCGATCTGGAGACCGGGATTCGCCTGGCGTTCGAGGCCGCGAAGCAGAGTTTGGACCGCAACCTGGCCGCGGCAGCGCGGTAGGCCGGTTTTTCTCAAGATATCCATCGGTGAACGCTGTGCCGTGACGGCTGCACGTTTCAGAATCCGGAGTTTTCAGGCACAATCAATAACGATATGAGCTTCCGATTCGCACTACCTCAAGAACTTCGCGGCGCCGTGGATCTGGCCGCCGCCGACTGGACCGCCAACAGCAAAGTTGACCGTTTCTGGCAGAAAGACCCCGGCCTTTGGACCCGCGACGGCGAGGAAAACTGGCTGGGCTGGATCGACATCGTCGAGCGGCAACAGAAGGACCTGGCGAACCTTGCCGAGCTGGGCGCGGACGCAGAGACCGGCGGCTTCAAGACGGTTCTTCTGCTCGGAATGGGCGGCTCCAGCCTTTGCCCCGAGGTGCTGGCGGAGACCTTCGGGCAGCAGGTGGGTTTTCCCGCGCTGCACATCGTCGACTCCACCGATCCGGCGCAGGTGAAGGCCGTTCGCGACAAGGTGAACCTGGCCGAAACGCTGGTGGTGGTGGCCAGCAAATCCGGCTCCACGCTGGAACCGAACATCCTGAAACAATATTTCTATGAGGAGATGAAGTATGCCGTGGGCGCGGAGCAGGCCGGCAGCCATTTTGTGGCCATTACCGACCCCGGCTCGAAGATGGAGCAGGTGGCCAAGGCCGACGGCTTCCGGTACATCTTCTATGGCAATCCACAGATCGGCGGACGCTACTCGGCGCTGTCGAACTTTGGCGTGGTGGCAGCCACGGTGGCCGGGCTGGATACGGGCAAGCTGCTGACCGAGGCGGCCAAGGCCGTGGCGGCGGCCAAACTGCCACCGGCGGACAATTCCGCCGTTGAACTGGGCCTGATTCTGGGCACGGCGGCCAACGCCGGACGCGACAAGATCACCATCTTCACTTCGCCGGAGATCTACGACCTGGGCGCGTGGCTGGAGCAGTTGATCGCCGAATCCACCGGCAAGCTGGGCAAGGGCATCACCCCAGTGGACCGCGAAGCCATTGGAGCGCCCGAGGTCTACGGCAGCGACCGCATCTTCACTTATGTCCGGCTGGCGGGGACGGCTGATTCGAGCCTGGACGCCAAAGTGGCGGCGATCGAGGCTGCCGGCCATCCGGTGATAGCCATTGAGATTGCAGACCTATACGAGATATTCGGGCAGTTCTTCACCTGGGAAGTAGCCACGGCGGTGGCCGGCTCGGTGATGGGCATCAACCCCTTCAATCAGCCGGACGTGGAGTCGGCCAAGATCGAAACTCGTACCCTGACCACCGCCTATGAGCAGACCGGCCAGCTGCCGGAGCGCGAGCCGGTGCTCGTGGACGGAGGAATAGAGGTCTACGCGACAGAAGCCTACGCCGCCACGCTGAAGGCGGCAGCGCCGAGCGAGACGCTGGCCGGGTATCTGCGCGCGCATCTGGACCAGATTCATGCCGGCGACTACTTCGCCGCGCTGGCTTTTTTGCCCATGTTCCCCGAGCACGAGGCGGCGATCCAAGGCTTCCGGCACAAGGTGCGCGACGCCAAGCGGGTAGCCACCTGCCTGGGATTTGGCCCGCGCTTCCTGCACTCCACCGGGCAGGACTACAAGGGCGGTCCGAACAGCGGCGTCTTTTTGCAGATTACCGCGGACCATGCTGTCGACGTGGATGTTCCGGGGCAGACGTATAGCTTCGGCGTGGTGATTGATGCCCAGGCCGCCGGGGACCTGGCGGTGCTGGAGTCGCGAGGACGGCGCGCCCTGCGGGTTCACCTGGGAGCCGATGTGGCGGCCGGGTTGAAGACGCTGGCCGCGGCCATCGACCAGGCGCTCCAGTAGGAATCCGCCGGAAACGGTGAAGAGCGGGGGAGCGTGCGGTTCAGACGCCCACGACTCTTTTGCGCCGCGCGGAACTTTTTCCCCGCCGCCGGGTTCTCACCGATGACGGCTTCGGCCAAACTTCGTCTAACGAATTGAGCCGGAAGCTGCACCTTCGAGCATTCTTCCAACCTGTGCGGCATCCAACAGCCGTTGGAAAAGTGCTTCAGACAGAGGAGAAATACAACGATGAATAGGCCATTTCTGAAGAGAGTTTTTCCGCAGGTTCTGGCGTGGGCCGGGGTAGTTGCCCTGTGCAGTGTGATTGCGCTTGCTCAGGACTCGGCCGCAGCCACAGATCCATCGGCCGGCCAGCGCACGGACGGACAGATCGAGATGGACGTTGTGCATGCCCTCGACGCCTCCAGGGCGCTGAAGAACGACCTCATCACGGCCGCCACCATCCAGAGCGAGGTTACGCTCTCCGGAACGGTGTCGAGCGAGGCCTCCAGCGAACTGGCGGAGTCGATCGCCGGCCATGTGGCGGGCGTGACCAAGGTGCACAATAGCCTGCAGGTTGGCAATCCACAGGATGCGCAGGCTCCGAATGGCGCGGAGCCCGGCGCGCAGCAGATGGCGGACAACCCGCCGGACGACTCAATGGCGCCCATTCCGCCTCCACCCGCTCCAGCGGATGGGCCGCAGCCGGCCCCTGGCCAGCCTCCTTATCCAAGCCAGCCTCAGGCCCAGGCGCCTTATCCGCCGCTTCCGCCTTTGCGGCCCCGGTATGCGCCCGTGCAGCCTCAATACGCGCCGGCGCGGCCTCCAGTGCAGGCCTATGAGACTCCCAAGGGCCCGGTGACCATACCCCAGGGAACCCTGTTGCTGTTGCGGACCAGCGAGTCAGTGGGCACCAGGAGGGCCAGGGAGGGCGAACCGGTTCAGTTCACCGTGATCCGCGACGTGGCCGTCGGCGGCGTGCTGGCAATTCCGCGCGGCGCGACTGTGCATGGGGTGGTCACCGAGGTTAAGAAGGCCGGCAACCTGGGCGGCAGCCCGGAGTTGGCGCTCAATCTCACTTCGCTGGACCTTGGCGGACAGACCTACCCTCTGGATAGCGACCAGTTCAAGGTGAGGGGGCCGAATAAGGCCGGCCAGACGGCCGGTCATGTCGTTGGCGGCGCAATTGTGGGCACGATTATCGGCTGCGCCGTGTCACGCTGGGGCTGCGCCGTCGGCGCGGCGGCCGGCGCTGGCGCGGGCACGGCGGCTTCAGCGGCTTCTCCCGGACCGGAGGTGTGGATTCCCGCCGAGGCCCGGGTGGACTTTCACCTGAACACGCCGCTTACGGTTACGCCGGTGAACGCGCAGGAAGCGGCCCGGCTGGCACAGGGGCTGTACCAAGGCGGCCCGAACCTCTACCGGCGCGGCTATTACCCCCACGGCGCTGGGTATTACGCTGCCTATCCGTATTATGGCTATGGACCGGTGTACTACCGGCCGTACTTTATGGTTGGCGGGTTCTACTACTGGCGGTAAGAGCCGGCAATCTGCAATGGAAACGGCGGGCATCCCGGAAATCGGGATGCCCGCTCTGCTTTTGGGGCCGCGTCCATGCGGCAGAACAGGCTTCGAAGCATTCCGTCCGCGCTTTCCGGGTTCCGGCTCGTCTATAATCACAGAGAATCGCGTCGAGCGAGAATTGCGCATCCGTGGGAGATTTCCACCTCCAGCCGACCCTGTGCTGCTACGGAGGAATCACCACGCCCGCGCATAGAGAGTTGAAGGTTCAAATCCATCCATGATCCGTTTCCTGCAGCAGAAAAACAGCCGCGTAGTCAAGGCATTTTTCATCGTCATCATCGCCGCCGCCTCGGTGGGTATGGTGTTGTACCTGATCCCCGGCCTGTCCAGCAGCCAGGGCGCCGCGTCCGCCGATACGTATGCCGTGATCTACCCCCACTGGTACAGCCGCTTCCTGTCTTCGGGCGAGCCGGTGAGCCAGCAGCGGGTGGAGCAGATGGCCCGCCGGCAGTTGCAGCAGCAGCGCTACCCCGACAGCCCGGTCATTTTGGGCCTGATCGAACAGCGCGTCGGCCAGCAACTGGTGCAGAAGCAAATCCTGCTGGCGGAGGCGGAGAAGCTGGGCATTCGCGCCACCGACGACGATGTGATCCAGTTTCTGCACAAAGGCCAGTTTGGCGAGTTCCTCTTCCCTAACGGCCAGTTCATCGGCACCGACAGGTACACCACCTTCATCGCCAATCAGTTCAACATGCCGGTCGCGGAGTTTGAACAAGAGATGAAGCAGGATATCGTCATCCGGCGGCTGGGGGCGCTGATCACGGCCGGGGTTACGGTGGGCGACCAGGAAGTCCGCGATACTTATCGCAAGGACAACGTCAAGATCAAGTTCGACTACGCGGTGATCGCATCCGACGACGTGCGCAAGACGATCAACCCCTCGGACGGGGAGCTTTCGGCTTTCTTCCAGAAGAACGCCGCGCGCTATGCCTCGGCGGTGCCGGAAGAGCGCAAGATCACCTACTTTGCCTTTACCCCCAATGAACTGCCCGGCGGGGTTCCGCAGCCCAGCCAGCAGGAGATTCAGCAGTATTTTACCGCGCACCAGTCCGAGTACTCGACGCCGGAGCAGGCGAGTTCGCGGCACATTCTCATCAAGGTGGCTCCGGGCGCGGACGCCAAGACCGATGCCGCGGCCAAGGCCAAGGCTGAGGGGATTCTCAAGCAGATTCAGGGCGGCGCGAACTTTGCGGATCTCGCCAAGAAATACTCCGACGATCCCGGCAGCAAGGACAAGGGCGGTGAACTGGGCTTTGCCCAGCGCGGCCGCATGGTGCCGGAGTTCGACAACGCCATCTTCACCCAGAAGATCGGCGACACAAAGATCGTGAAGAGCCAGTTTGGCTACCACATTGTGCAGGTGGAAGAGCGCCAGACGGCGCACACGCAGCAACTCAACGAGGTGCTGCCCACCATCCAGGCCACGCTGATCCGCCAGAAGGCGGCGCAGGCCGAGGACAACTATGCGCGGGCGCTGACCTCGGAGGCCATCAAGAACGGCCTGGAGAAGACCGCGGCGGCCCATCATCTGGAAGTAGCGACTACGCCGCCGGTCAACAGCCATGGCGTAATTTCGGCGCTGCCCGACGGGTCTCAACTCATCGGCAAGGCCTTCCAGTCCAAGCAGGGCGACCCGCCGCAGTTTGCGCCAACCGGCGAGGGCTATGCGATCTTCCAGGTCACGGGGATTGCGCCGGCCCACGCGCCCAGCTTTGCCGACTGGAAGAGCCATGTCCTGGACGACTATCGCGACGAGAAATTGCCGGCGTTGCTGAGCCAGAAGACCAGGGAACTGGCGGACAAGGCCAAGGCCTCGAACGATCTGGCCAAGGCAGCCAAGGAAGCGGGAGCGACGGTGAAGACGAGCGACCTGGTGGGCGAGACCGGCCAGGCGCCCGACCTCGGCCAGGTGGGCCAGGTGGCCCCGCAACTCTTTGACCTGGCGCCAGGCGCCTTGAGCGGTCCGATCAACACGCAGCGCACCGGCGTGGTGGCCAAGCTGTTGGACAAGCAGGAGCCCAGCGCGGACGAGATCGCCAAGAACTTCGACCAGACGCGCGACCGGGTTCTGGACCAGCGCCGGTCGGATGCCTTCAACGTCTTCATGAGCGGCGTCATGGACGACTACAAGAAGAACAAGCGCATCCAGATCAACGCCAAATCGAAGGGGCCGGAGATTCCGGGGATGTAAGCCGGCCGGCCGAACAAGAGAACAGAAAGCTCGCATTCCTTACCGGATGCGGGCTTTTTGCGTTCTCAGGCTTGTTTGGCCGGGCAGGACTCCGGCATTCCGGGTTGGGTGCGAAGATAATGAAGCCATGGAGTTTCAACGTTCGTCCGGAGTTCTGCTGCACGCAAGCTCTTTGCCGTCCTATGGGGGCATTGGCGACCTGGGGCCTGCCGCCCACGAGTTTGTGGCCTTTCTGGCGGAGGCCAAACAGCACATCTGGCAGGTTTTGCCGCTCGGCCCCACGGGCTACGGCAACTCGCCGTATGCGGGCTCATCGGCCTTTGCGGGCAATCCCAACCTCATCAGCCTCGAATTTCTCTCCGACTGGGGCTGGATTGACGGGGAGCGGATCGGCGGGCTGGCCGGACGGAGCGGAAACGTGGACTTTGGCGAGGTGGAGGCGCGGAAGTTGCCGCTGCTCTACGAAGCGGCGGGAAACTTTCTGGATTGCGGGTCGCAGGACCCGAAGCTGGCAGGGCAGTGGAAGCAGTTCGAGGAGTTTTGCCGGACTGAGGCGGGCTGGCTCACCGATTACGCCCTCTATGCCGAGCTGCGCCGCCAGTTTTCGACCGGCGCATGGACGGCCTGGCCCAAGCCGGTGCGCCGCCGCCAGCCGGAGGCTCTGGCGAAGGTGGCCGCAAAGCACGGCCGCGCGCTGGCCCAGGAGCAGGCGCTGCAGTTTGCTTTCTCGCAACAGTGGAACAACCTTCGCGAGGCCGCGGCGCGCAGTGCAATCAGGATTCTGGGCGACGTAGCCATCTTCGTCAACATGGATTCGGCCGATGTGTGGATGCACCCTGAGCTCTTCGAGCTGGACGAGGATCTGAAGCCGGTGCGCATCGCCGGCGTGCCGCCGGACTACTTTTCGCCCACCGGGCAGCGCTGGGGCAATCCGCTCTATCGCTGGGATGTGATGGAGAAGCGGGGTTTCGACTGGTGGATCGACCGAATCCGCCGCGCCTGTCAACTGTATGACATCATCCGCCTGGACCACTTCCGCGGCTTCGAGTCTTATTGGGCCATTCCGGCGGAGGAGAAGACGGCGGTACACGGCGCGTGGGTGAAGGCGCCGGGGCTCAAGCTCTTCCACGCGCTTGAGGCGGCGCTTGGGCCGCTGCCGCTGGTGGCCGAGGACCTGGGCCTCATTACTCGCCAGGTGGAGGCGCTGCGGCAGGAGTTGGGCATGCCGGGCATGAAGGTGCTGCAGTTCGGCTTTGGCGGCAAGGGCGCGCAAACGCATCTGCCGCATCGATTCACCCCGGACACCGTGGCCTATACCGGCACCCACGACAACGACACCACGCAGGGCTGGTGGCAGACGGCCGGCAAGGCGGAGCGCAACGCCGTCGAGGCCTTCGCGGGACCGGTCGGCGAGAGCCCGGTGTGGCCGCTGATCCGGGCCACTGAGGCAAGCGTGGCGCAACTGGCGGTGCTCCCGGCACAGGATTTGTTCGAACTCGGCTCGGAGGCGCGCATGAATACGCCGGCCGTCGCCGCCGGCAACTGGAGCTGGCGCGCGCCGGAGGGAAGCTGGAAGCCGGAGCTGGCGGCAAGGCTGGCTGCATTGGTTGAAGTGACGGACCGCGACAACGATCCGCTGCGCGAGCCGGAGGAAACGCGCGAAACTTAGAGCGGTTCTCCAATTCACGCGCCCTTGTCAATTCTGGGCCGGCCGTTCGGGGCCGGGGCGCTCGATTTTGAAGCGGCAGATCGGCGTGGCGCGGGAGGGAAGGGAATAGAACAGACAAGGGCTTTCCCCGGCCATCAACTGATGGCTGATAACTGACAACTGACCACTGCTTTACTCAGAACGGAATGTCGTCGTCGGAGATTTCGGCTTGCTGGGCGATGTCGTCCTGGCCACCGGCGGGGCGCTGGTCGAAGCTGGCCGCCGAGCTGGCTGAACTTGCCGGCCGGCTGTATCCGCCCTGGCTGCCGCCCGAGCCCTCATCGCGGCCAGAGAGCAGCGAGAGGTCGAAGACCACGACTTCGGTCTTGTAGCGCTTCTGGCCGGACTCCTTGTCGTCCCAACTGCGGGTCTGGAGCTTGCCCTCGATGTACAGTTTGGAGCCCTTCTTTACGTAATCGCGAATAATCTCGGCAGTGCGCTTGAAAGCGACCAGGTTGTGCCACTCGGTGCGGTCCTGCCAGTTGCCCTGAGCATCCTGAAACCGGTCGCTGGTTGCCAGTCCAAAGGTGGCCACTATGGTGCCGCTCGGGGTAGAACGGATTTCAGGGTCTTTGCCCACGTTGCCTAAAAGGAAGACTTTGTTAACGCTCTTTGCCATGTTCATGCACTCCCAGTAATTGAAAAGGATAGCAGACGATCGGCGCCTACGCGCGAGTTGCCGGTTGCGCAGCCAGAGTTCTCAAGGGACGACGAAGGGATTCTCAACAAGAACGCCGGCGATGGTTTGGCCGGGGTTCAGGTCCTCGGAGAGAATACGCGTAGCGCCAGCCTTGATGGCCGCGGCAACAATCAGCGCATCCCAGAAGCCGATCCGGGCCTCGTCCTCGATACGAAAGGCCCGTTTGATCTCCTGCGGGGTCGTTTCGATGCACCAGTAAGCGAAGTCTTCGACAATCGCTCGTGCCTCGTCTTTCGGTAGAGGCGAGGCCAGCTTTCGCGTCACCGTATTGTAGAACTCCTGCAAGACCTGCATACTCACGGTGCCGGATCGCTGCTGCCTGAGGCCAAGCAGTATCTCTTGCGCCGTCTGCCGTTTGCGCCCTGCGTCGATGTCGTAGGCATAGACCAATACACATGTATCGACGAAGACGTTAGCGCTCATGGAGCGCGTCCCGGTCCAATTGAGGGATTTCGCCCATATGGAAGCCCTTCTCCATCCGGGCAAAGGCGCGGTTCATGGCGCGCTCGTAATCGTCTTCCGTGCCTGCAAGCTGCTCGATCTGGCTGGTGAGCAGGCCGCTGATGGAGGTGGAACGCCGGGCGGCGAGGACGCGCGCCTTCTGGATCGTCTGCCGGCTCAGGCGCAGGGTGATGTTTTGTTTTTCGTCGAGTGCGGGCATAGTGCCTGTGCCTCCTGTTCACGTGGTTTACGTGTAGCACGTTTTGCACGTGAATGCAATCTGACGGAGATAGTAGGCGTATTCGGCTAGCCCAGGCGGGCGGCTTGCAGGATCGCGTCTACAACTTCGTCCGGAGTGAGGGCATCGACGGGAATCGAGAGGTGAGCAGTGCGGTAGAGCGGGAGGCGGCGCTGGTAGCGGCTGGCCAGGTTGGCCTGGTCGGCGAGGATGGGGCGGGTGTGCTCAGTGCCGCGGCAGCGGGTGAGGGTGGTGGCCAGTTCGACCTCCAGATGGACCAGGAGCGTGCCGGGAGTGTTGAGCAGCAGGGAGCGCGTGGCGGGGTGCTCGATGGCACCGCCGCCCAGGGCGAGAACCAGCGCGTCGCCGGCGGCCAGGCGGGTGATGGTGGCATGCTCGCGGTCGCGGAATGGAGCCTCGCCGTGGCGGGCGAAGAGTTCCGCGATAGTGGCGCCGGCCTCGGCCTCGATGACGTCGTCCACATCGAGGAAGCTCCAGCCCAGGCGTCCGGCGACGAGTGGACCGATGGTGCTCTTGCCCGAGCCCATGAAGCCGGTGAGGACGATGCGACGGGGTGGGACGGCGGGGGCGGTTTGGGCTTCGGATTGTGTCTTGGCGGTCATGGGGGCTTTTCGGCAGCCTGTAAAGGCGCGTTCTCTCTTTTCAGTATAGGGAAGAGGTTTTCCCGAGCCGCATCCGGTTAGCCCAGAACCATCACCACGGCGCCGGCGGTGATGAGCAGGCCGCCTACAAGTGCCGGAGCGGTGAGCTTCTCGCCCAGCAGCAGCCAGGCGAAGAGCATGACCAGGGGGACCGAGAGCTTGTCGAGCGGAGCCACGCGCGAGGCCGGCCCCAACTGGAGGGCGCGGAAGTAGCACAACCAGGACAGGCCGGTGGCCAGCCCGGAGAGGGTGAGAAAGAGCACGGTGCGGCGGTCGAGCAAACGAATTTCCCCGTGTTTGCCAAGCGCCAGCGCGATGCCCCAGGCAAAGACCAGCACGACGCTGGTGCGCAGCGCCATGGCCAGGTTAGAGTCCACATGCGCCACGCCCACCTTGGCCAAGAGTGCGGTAGCGGCGGCAAAGGCAGCGGAAAGCAGTGCCCATCCAATCCAGCTCATGGGGACAATAGTACGCCGTGCGCGGGCGCGGTTGCGCGATAAGATGAGTCATGCGCCAGTTCGCTTTAGTGCCGATCGCTTTTGCCTTGCTTGGGCTCTCCGGATGCGGGTATCACACGCTGGGCGCGGCTACCCACTTGCCGCCCGATGTGCGCACGCTCTCCGTGCCGGTGTTTGCCACGCGCACCGAGGCTTATCACACCGAAGTGGTGATGACCGATGCGGTGATCCGCGAATTTGCCACGCGCACACGGTTCCGGGTGACCCCGGATACAGACGGAGACGCGGACGCGGTGCTGCACGGGACGATTCTCAAGGAAGCGGTGACGCCGCTGACCTACAACTCCTCGACGCAGCAGTCGTCCAGCTTCCTCATCACCATTGTGGCTTCGGTCACGCTCACCGGCCGGGACGGCAAGATCCTCTACGAGAACAAGAACTATGTCTTCCGCCAGCAGTACCAGTCCACCACCGACCTGCCGACCTTCATTCAGGAGAATCCGGCGGCTATGGAGCGGCTCAGCCGCGAGTTCGCGCGACAGCTGGTGGCCGATGTGCTGGAAGGGTTTTAGAGCGGCGCTGGTTCCCGTGAATCGTCGTTGGAAGAATGCAGTCGCGTTGCAACTTCTGGTCACTCCTGGTTCGTAGGGCTGGCTTTGCCGAGCCGGCAAAGGTATTCTGGAGCCGCATGATGTACACATTCATAGAGCGCGATTTCCTGAGGCCGGTCCGGTGAGCGCCGGGCGCTGGGGCGCCGGATTTGCCGCCGTGGGCCGCTTTGTGGCGGAGATCGAGGTTGCCGCCGCCGGCACGGGGCCGCTCAAGGCCGGCTACGTGCTGGCCGGCGACGAAATATTCTTATTGGACCGCTGCCGTTCGGCCGTGCTCAAGGCTTTTGTGCCGCCGGATCTGAGGGATTTCTGCCTCTCCGACCTGGATCTGGCCAACACTTCGATCTTCGAGGTGCTGGACCGGGCGCAGACGCCTTCGCTGATGTCGCCGTTTCAGGTGATCTTTGTGCGCAACGTGCGCCAGCTCTACACCCGCGGCGCCAAGAAGGACGAATTTGCGGCGCTGGACCGCTATTTCCGCTCGCCGAACCCGCAGGCGCTGCTGATTTTTGTGGCCGACTTCCTGCGCATTCCCTCCGACGCGCGGCGCATGGAGATGGACGACAAGAATCGCTTCGAGCGGCTTACGGAGACCTTGGGCGAGCACTGCGGCATGGTGGAACTGGCCCGCGTGAGCGAAGAAGACGCGATGCGCTGGACCGTGGCCACTGCGAACGAAGCCGGCGCACGCATGGAGCCCGATGCGGCCCGTGAGCTGGTGGATGCGCTGGGCGCGGACATGATGCTCGTCTCCTCGGAGCTGGAGAAGCTGCTGCTCTATGCGCTGGGCCGTGGCCGCATCACTCTGGGCGACGTGGAAACCATGGTGCTGGGGGCCAAGCAGCGTTCTCTGTATGAGTTGACCGACGCCATCAGCGCCCGCGACCGGGCGCGCGCGCTGGCCCTGCTGCATGGGCTGCTGAACAGCTCCGAGGCCGGCGAGGACGCGGCCATCGGACATCTCTACATGCTGGCCCGCACCTTCCGCCAGATGCTGGTGATCCTGGAGAAGAACGTGCGCGACTCGCGTGCCATCTGGCAGGCATTGTGGCAAGGTTTCAGGATGCCGCCGTTTGCCGCCGACGATCTCATCCGCCAGGCCCGCCGCTACAAAAGCCGCCGCGACCTGACGCGGGCGCTGCGCCTGGTTGCCCGCGCCGACCTAGAACTGCGATCTTCTCCGCCAGACAAGCGGCTGGTGCTGGAGCGGCTGGTCTACGAGTTGGCTTCTGAGCCGAAGCCCGCTTCGCCGTTGTTCGCATCCACCCAGCTTTCCTTCGAGGTGTAGAGCAGCGCGCCGCTCCCGTAGCGGCAGGCAAGCAGTTTGAATGCCGTTTTACAGCACGCCCCGCTCATTCATCTATGGGCCATACGCCTGGTCCAGGCCCTCGATGTGCTCGAGGAATCCATCGCGCAGGGAGCAGAGCAGCGGCCGCATCTGCACTCCTTCACCGTATTGCACACGATGGGCCGACTGGATCATCTGCGCCAGCATGCTGTGGTGTTCGGCGCGGTGCTCGGCCAGGCCGGGAAATGCGCTCTGCTCCATCAGTTGTTCCTCGCTCCAGAAGTGCATGCGCGTGAACTCGATCAGCCGGTCCAGCAGCTCGCTTAGCTGTTCCCGGCCGGAGCCGCGCACCAGCGCCTGGCGCAGCTCGTTCATGGTATCCATCAGGATGCCGTGCTGATCGTCCATGGCTCTTACGCCGACGGAACAGGTGTGGTTCCAGGTTAAAAGGGTCACATGAGTCTCCATGAATTACTCATGAAGATATCGGCCGTGCCTGGCCGGGCGTTACCGGTAATCCGCACGGCTGTGGTGACCAAGGTTTGGCGGGATGAGAGAGGTGTGTCTATTCCAGGATGATGGCGGGGTCTGGCTCGTGGCCGCGCGTGGTGAGGGTCACGGCCGCCGTAAGGATGAGCGCGCCGCCCGCCCAGGCGTACGGGCCCAGGTGTTCGCCGAGCAGTTGTACGCCCAGCCAGGAGCCGAGCGCCGGTTCGATGTTCAGGAAGACACCTGCGCGCGAGGCCGGCACATGGTGGATGCCCCAGTTCCAGAGCAGCGTGGTGGTGGCCGTGCAGAGCAGACCGCTGATGGCCAGCGCTGCCCAGGCGGTGGGGCTCACGTGGGCGAATGGCGGCGGCTGGAAGTTGCGATGTGCGAAGGGACGCAGCAGCGGGTTCAGCAGCCAGGGGCCGAGGATCAGGACGGCCAGCATGACGGTTCCGGCGAGGATGGTGTAGGCCGTCACAACCGGCGGGCTGTGGGTCAGCATCAGCTTCTTGCTGAGCAGAATCCAGGCCAATGCGGCGACGAGCGAGGCGACCACCAGCAGATCGCCCGCCAGCGAGGGCTCTCCGCGCGCGGCTGGGCCCCGGCTGCCGCCCAGGACGATGAGCGCCGCGCCCACCGTGGAACCGGCCAGCGCCAGCCAGCCGATGCGGTCAAGCCGCTCCTCATTGGACCCCTTGGGGGCAAAGAACGCGGCGGCTGCGGCCAGCAACACCGGCATGGCGCCCACCATCAGCGAGGCGTGGCTTACGGTGGTCAGGGCCAGGCCATGGAACTGGAGCAGAAACTGGACGGGCACACCGAGGGCCGCGCAGATGAGCAGCAGGCGGACTTCGGCGCCGGTGAGGCGAAACCGGCTCCGATGGACCAGCACGACCGGCAACATGCCCAGGGAGGCAAACAGAAAGCGGTAGAGCACCATGTGCTCCACGCTCATCTCGTTCAGCGCCAGCCTGCCGAAGTAGAAGCCCGTGCCCCACACGCAGCCGGCAGCGAAGCAGGCGCCGTAGCCCAGCAGCGTGACGTGCCGGCCAGTTTTCAAGTCGTTGGCCATCCCTCTTTTACTGTCGCACACGCATGAGCGAGTCGTATCACTCCACAAAACCAGCCCCATCGGCGAAAATACTCTTCGATGGTGAAACGGCCTTTTGAGACGGGTGTTTGGTTGCGGGCGGGTCTGTGGCTGGCGCTGGCCGGCGCGCCACTGTGCGCTTTGGCGGCGGCGCAGGCGCAGGCAACCACCGCGTTTGGGCCGGACCCGTCCGGCGCGGTCCAGTCTCGCGAGGCTAGGGAACGGATGCTTCCCGACCGGCTTCCCGACAAGCCCTCCCTTCCGCCTGCATTCACCATTCCCGCGGAGCCGCTGGGCTTCTCTGCGCCCGGCCCTCTCTATCTGGGCCAGCGCAACAGCTTTGCCTCGCTGGACTTTCTGGACGAAAACCGCCTGCTGTTCACCTTTCGCGTGCCGGGACTCATTCGCCGCGAGGCCGGAGACAGCGCCAGCAGCGGTGAACGCCAGATCCGCGCCGTGGTGCTGGCGCTGCCGGCGGGGACGGTCCAGGCCGAGGCCCTGTGGCCGGTGCATGACGGGTCGCGCTACCTGTGGATGCTCAAGGACGGCCATTTCCTTCTGCGCGACAGGGACGGTCTTCTGCAGGGCGACGCCACGCTGGAGTTGAAGCCTTTTCTGCATTTTCCGGGGCCGCTGCTCTGGCTGGAGCTTGATCCTTCGCAGCAGTTTCTGGTGACCAACTCCCGCGAGCCCGCGGCGGCCGCAACCAAGCCGGGGGATGTGCCCAGTCCGTCCACCGCTCAGGCCAACATGGTTGTGGATGGACCGCAGCCAGGCGGGCAGCCCGATCTGGTGGTGCGCATCCTGCGCCGGGATTCGGGCCAGGTGATGCTGGTCAGCCGCGTCCGCTCCACCGTTCATCTGCCCATCAACTCCGACGGATACCTGGAAAGCCTGCGCGCCAATGGCGGGCAGTGGCTGCTGAACCTGAACTATTTCAGCGGTGGGAGCAGGGTTCTGGGGCGCGTGGATTCGACCTGCTCGCCCGCCATCGACTTTGTCTCGCAGCAGGAGGTGCTGGTGACCGCATGCGTTTCCGCGGGCGCGGACAAGCTGGTGGCGATGGCTACCGACGGCCGCCGCCTTTGGGAGGATCTGACTTCAGCAGCGGCGGTCTGGCCGCTGCTGGTGATGGCGCCGGATGGCTCCCGGCTGGCGCGGGAGACCCTGGCCGTCACCCACGCGGTCAACGCCTACTCGCTCCTCGAAAGAGAGGACGTGAAAGGTCAGTTGGTGAGAGTTTTCGATGCGGCTAACGGCAAGGTAGCGCTTGAGGCGCCGGCCAGTCCGGCGCTCGATGCCGGCGGCAACGTGGCCATCTCGCCCTCGGGCCGGCGCGTGGCCGTGCTCAACGACGGCGCCATTCAGGTTTTCGAGCTGCCCGCGCCGCCTCCGCTCGCGGGCGCCGCCGGGGACCAGCCTGGGCGCTGAGCGGTACTGTCCTGCTACTGCGCTGCTGGCGGTGGTTTTGTGAGCGCAGGGTTGCGGTGGTGATCCTGGGCGATCCACTTGCGTTCAATATGAGATTCAAAACGGGGAGCGCCAGTATTCATCATGCACTTTTCTTGAGGCTGCGCTTCGCAAACAGGGCAAACAAAATCCAGTGAGAAATCGGTCACTTCAATCTTATACCGCTGCTCGACCAACTATGGATGGCCAATTCTGAACATTCCGCGCCCAATACCGGCAACGCACAAATAGGACACTACCCGATTCTCTTCACCAGGTCCGGCCTTCGCCAACCCGTGTAAACTGGGCAGCGGGGGAGTTTTTCTTGGCCACGGCTGTCGTCCACTACACGGCTGCGGCGGTTTCCGACCGCGGCCGCAAGCGCCCTTCCAACGAAGATGCATTCGGTTTCTCCGTGGCGCGCGGGGTCTATCTCGTTTGTGACGGCATGGGCGGCGCCGCGGCCGGGGAGATCGCCAGTTCCCTGGCGGTGGACGAGATGTTGCGGCTCCTCAGCCGCCGCGCCGGGAGCGGCACTGCGCCTATGCCGCTGGTGGCCGAGGAAGCCATCTGCGCCGCCAACGAGGCGATCTTCTCCCGCGCCCAGCGCAACCACAAGCTCAGCGGCATGGGCACCACCCTGGTGGGCCTGGTGGTGGAGGAGCGCCGCGTCTGGGCGCTCAACGTCGGCGACAGCCGCTGTTACCGGCTGCGCAACTGCCGCCTGCAGCAGCTCACCCTGGACCACTCGCTGGTCGAGGAGCAGGTCCGGCTGGGCCGCATGACCCGCCCCGAGGCCCTGCGCTCGCCGCTCAGGAACGTCATTACCAGGGCGCTGGGCACCCAGAGCAGCGTGACTCCGGATGTTTTCGAACTGGAAGCCGAGCCCGGCGACCTTTTTCTGCTCTGCTCCGACGGCCTGACCCGCGAACTCTCCGATTCCCTGATTGAATCTCTGCTCGGCGTCGATTTCCCCCTCGACGACCTGTGCGGCCGCCTCGTCACCGCTGCCAACAAAGCCGGCGGCCACGACAACATCACCTGCCTGCTGGTGCGCGCGGAGTAGCGGGGCGCATACTCATTCGCCGATCATGTTCGAAGAGCGCGATTGCTTGCGTACGCGTTGGAAAAGCAGGACCAGCGGTATGCAGACCAGCGAGAGATACCCTAGCAAACGGAAGTTATCGGCATAAGCGAGGACGGCTGCCTGCTGCTGGACGCTCCGGTAAAGAGCCCCCAGAGCCTCTAGATGCGCGGTGTAAGCGCTTGCTCCCCCGAGGCGAAACTTTGCCTGCAGGCCCTGGAGCAGCGCCATCGCGGTTGGATTTCCCGCTGTAACGTCGGCCGCCAGATAATTCTGGTGGGCCTGAGAGCCGCGCACCAGCAGGGTGGTGACGCTGGCGATGCCGATGCTGCCTCCGATGTTGCGCATCAGGTTGTAGATGCCGGCGGCATTGCCGATCTCCTGCTTGCGCAGCCGGCTCAGGGTCATGGTGGTCAGCGGAACGAAGATGAAGCCCATGGCGAAGCCGCTGATCACGTTCGGCAGGATAACCGAGGCCATGCCGATGTCGAGACTGATCTGGCCCAGCATCCAGGTCGAGTAGCCGAGCAGGACAAAGCCGAAGGCCATCAGCAGGCGGCCATCGATGTACCGGACCAGGATTCCCGCCGCCATCATGGAAGCCATGGCGCCGATGCCGCGCGGACTCACGGACAGACCGCTTTGCAGCGCCGAATACCCCAGCACGGTTTGCAGAAACAACGGCAGCATGGCCGTGGTGCCATAGAGAACGAAGCCGTAGACACAGGCAACCATCGTCCCCATTGCGAAGTTGCGGTCGCGGAGCACGCGCAACTGGACGATTGGCTCGTGATCCGTCAGTTCGCGGACGATGAAGCCGACGAGCGCCAGCGTGGATATGGCAGCCGTCCATCGCACCCATGGAGCCGCAAACCAGTCCGCCTCCTGCCCCTTGTCCAGCACCAACTGCATCGTGCCCAGCCAGAGGGCCATCAGCCCGAAGCCGAGATAATCGATGGCCCCTCGAAAGGCATGGCGAAGGTAGGGAGGATCCTCGACGAACAGGTTGACCATGAAGAGGGCCAACAAACCCACCGGAAGATTGATGTAAAAGATCCAGCGCCAGGAATAGCTGTCGGTAATCCATCCGCCCAGCGTTGGGCCAATCACCGGAGCGACCACAATCCCCATGCCAAAGACGGCCATCGCCGTGCCGTGTTTGCTGGGCGGAAAACTCTCCAGCAGGATGGACTGGGCCAGAGGCTGCATGCCGCCGCCGCCGATGCCTTGCAGAACCCGGGCAACGATCAGCATCGGCATGTCGATCGCTACCCCGCAGAGTAGGGAAGCGGCAGTAAACACCAGAATCGAAATCATCAGCAGGCGTTTGCGCCCGATGCGCCGCGCGATCCATCCGGCGGCGGGCAACATGATGGCATTGGAAACGAGATAACTGGTGAGAACCCACGTCGACTCGTCCGTGGAAGCCGAGAGGTTGCCCGCGATATGCGGCAAAGCGACGTTGGCAACTGAAGAGTCGAGCACCACCATGAAGGTCGCGAGCATCACGGAGACCGCAACCATCCACGGGTTCACTGAGGGCCGCCACTCGATGGGCGCGGCCGCCGTGTTTGGCGACGTGGTGCTGACCATATAGTCATTTTAGTTTACTATGCAGTCAGTCGAATTCTGTCGTCGTTCGAATCATGGTGGCGCGATGGCGGAAAGACGGTTTACATAGCAGCTAAGGAAAAGGATCTCATCGCGCTGCCCGATCGCCGAAAGAAAGGATTCTCTAATGGCATTGAACAGGCGCGAGTTACTGCGATGGATGGGCGGTGCATGTTCCGCACTTGCTCTCTCAAGGTTCGCAACAGCCCAGGCGCCGGCGCAGGGCGGGAACTTCCTGGCGACCAGGGAGTCACTGAAGGGGTACCGGATTCCGGACTGGTTCCGCGATGCGAAGTTCGGCATATGGGCGCACTGGGGGCCGCAGTCGGCGATCGAAGACGGGGATTGGTACGCTCGCAACATGTATATGCAGGGATCGGACCAATACAAATACCATGTGGAACACTACGGGCATCCCTCCAAGGTCGGCTACAAGGACCTGGTCAATAACTGGAAAGCCGCCAAGTGGGATTCGGAACACCTGATGGGCCTGTACAAGAAGGCGGGCGCAAAGTACTTCGTCAGCATGGGCGTTCACCACGATAACTTTGACCTTTGGAACTCCAAGTACACGCGCTGGAATGCGGTGAACATGGGGCCGAAGAAAGATGTTGTGGGCCTGTGGCGGAAAGCGGCGCGGAACCAAGGTTTGCGCTTCGGCGTCAGCGAGCATCTTTGGATCAGTTACAAGTGGTGGTCCGTAAGCCATGGCGCTGACAAGACCGGACCGCTGGCCGGTGTTTCCTATGACGGCATCGATCCACAGTACGCAGACTTGTATCACGATGCCGATTGCGCGCGGTTCGGCGACAAGCTGGATTGGAACGAAGATGGCATCCCCGAGTCGTGGCGCCGTCATTACCTTGACCGCATGACCGACCTCATCGACAAGTATCAGCCCGACTTTCTTTACACCGACGGCCACCTTCCCTTCGAGGAGTACGGGTTGAAGATGGTCGCGCACCTCTATAACGTCAGCGCGCAGTTGCACGGTGGCGCGACGGAGGCGGTTTATACCAGCAAAGAACAGACGGACTGCTCTATCGGCACATGCCTTCTGGATCATGAGCGCGGCGTTTCCGGCCTCATCTCGGCGAACCCCTGGCAAACCGATACCTGCATCGGCCAATGGCACTACAAGCGCGGCCAGCAATACAAGACGGCCAAGAAGGTCATCGATCTGCTGGTCGATATCGTCAGCAAGAACGGCAACCTGCTGCTGAACTTTCCGCTGCCCAACTCGGGCGAACTGGACTTCGAGGAGATGACGGTGCTCGAAGGCATCACCACGTGGATGGCGGTGAACAGCGAAGGCATCTATGCCTCGCGACCGTGGAAGATTTACGGGGATGGCCCATCCACCAAGGTCAAAATCGAAGCCGGCAACTTCAACGAGGACAAACGCACGGACTTTACCGCGGAGGATGTTCGCTTCACCACCAAAGGCAGCACGCTCTACGCCTTCGTCATGGGCTGGCCGGAGAAGGAGGCGGTGGTGAACGCCCTTGGCCTCGCCAGCGCGCAGAATCCGGGCAAAATCCGCAAGGTGGAACTGCTTGGGTACAAAGGAGAGCTCAAGTGGAAGCAGGACGAAGCTGGATTGAAGGTCGAGATGCTCGCGGAGAAGATCTCCGATGTGGGCATTACGCTGAAGGTCGTGCTGGCTTAGCAAAAAGGCTGAGCGGCGCCGGGAACGGCGCCCGTATCGCAGATTTCGCAGGTGCTTCATATTGCTCAGACCCGGATGATTCGAGCCGCTAGAGTAAATAGCGTTGGGGCAGG
Source organism: Acidobacteriaceae bacterium (assembly GCA_003170825.1). Lineage (GTDB taxonomy): Bacteria > Acidobacteriota > Terriglobia > Terriglobales > Acidobacteriaceae > Telmatobacter. The sequence continues at coordinate 10,782 of PMYL01000027.1, read as the reverse complement.
TTGATGATGGCCCCGACAATGGTGAGGAGAATTCATGCGCGGAATCAAGTTCGTTGTATTAGCTGCCGCTGTTGCTGGAATGTTCTTTACGGCAACCACACTCAAAACACAGGCTCAGATCAGCGTCAACGTCGGAGTCGCACCTGACTGTCCCTACGGTTACTATGACTACGCCCCTTATAACTGCGTTCCCGACGGCTACTACGGCTCGGAATGGTTCAACGGCGGCGTTTTCGTCGGTGTCGGCCCGTGGTTTCATGGCTCCAACGACTTCCATGGCAGGGTCGATAACACGTTCGATCCACAGCATGGCTATAACGGCGAAAGGCCAAAGGTTGGCGATAAAGCCGCAGCGCAGCGGAGAGCTCCCGAGAAGTTCAAAGGGAACGAAGAGCGCGATGGACGCGGCCACACACATGGCGGGAAAGGCTAGCCGCTACCAGCCGGTGAGAATGGCCGATCCACTGGAAGGCCTACCCGGCGTTTGATTCCATGGCCGGGCGGAGGGTTCAAACCCTCCGCCCGGCTTACGAAGACGGGCCGGTCTATTTATAGAATCAGTTGAGATCGAGTGGCTGAATATGGTCCATTTTGATCGAGTTGCAGGCTATGCCCCCAAGGCGACGCCTTCGCCCACGCGATTTCGCATCGTTCCCGGCGCAAAGGATGCTCATCCCTCTGACAATAAAAAGTTTGCACTGCCTGACGCAATCTCCCAGGGCAGAGGCGATCCCAATCAGACTTTTGCGTATGTTCGAAGCTGCGAAAGGAGCCGGACGAAGTCTTTCCTGCGTGTTCTGGATTCTCCTTGACTAAGCTGGGCGGCGGAATGTAGAGTTCGTTCGATATTCGGGCAATATCATGTTCGAATGTGGAATTTGGTTCGCTTGCACTGGCCGGTAACCGCTTGCAGCGCATGACCGGCCCTCTAAAATAGATACGTCAGTCCAATCGACGCGGGCCGCCCCCCGGCAAAAGGAGCAAAATGGCAGGCAGTTCCAGACGGAGTTTTCTCAGAGGCGCGGGGATGACTGCCGCAGCCTGCGCCACTCGCCCACGCTTCGGCAAGGCTGAGGCATCGAAGTCGCCATTCAGGATTGCGGTCATCAATGATGAGATCTCGCCGGACTTTGACCGCGCCTGCTATGTTGCCTCGCATGATTTCGGCATGAGCTGGATCGAACTCCGCTCCATGTGGGGCAAGAACGTCATGGATCTGAGCGCAGCCGAGATCGGCGAAGCGAAAAAGATTCTCGCGAAATACAACCTGCGGGTCACCGACATCGCCAGTCCGTTCTTCAAGACCGATTGGCCGGGCGCGCCGAAGTCGCAGTATGGGTCCAAAGGGGACCTGCACGGAGCAGCCGAGACCACGTTCAAGCAGCAGGATAAGATTCTGGAGCAGTCGATCTCGCTGGCCAAACAGTTCAACACGGATCGAATCCGCTGCTTCGACTTCTGGCGGCTGGACGATGTTGCTCCGTACCGCGCGGCGATCGATGAGAAGCTGCGTTCGGCTGCCGAGGCCGCCGGCAGGCAGGATATTCTGCTTGTGCTTGAGAACGAGTTTGAGTGCAACACCGCGACCGGCCGCGAGGCAGCGCGTACGCTGAACGCGATCCAGTCGCCGCATCTGGCGCTCAACTGGGATCCCGCCAATGCCGTAATGCGCGGCGAGCTCGACGCCTTCCCCGGTGGCTGGGAGGCCCTGCCGAAGAGCCGCATTCACCACTGCCACGTCAAGAACGCCGTGAAGAACGCGGAAGGCAAGATCGAGTGGTCGCCGGTTGGGAAGGGAATTATCGACTGGACTGCGCAGTTCCGCGCGCTCGAGCAACTCGGTTATCGCGAGGCCGTCAGCCTGGAGACGCACTGGCGTGGAGGCGGCACAGCGGAACAGTCCACCTATATCAGTTGGGCGGGCATGAAGCAAGCCTTGAAAGAGTCCGGCGCCCTTTAGACCTGCGGAAGGGTGCATACAATCGCAACCGGGATTGACTAGTCCAGATTTGATGGAGAGAAAAATTGGTAACTCGACGTGAATTTCTCGACACGCTTGCGGTAGGAGCCGCAGGCTTGGCTATCGGATCGACCGCGAAGAGCTATGGTCAGATCCTCGGCTCCAACGATCGCCTCAACTTTGCGGTCATCGGCCTCCATGGGCGCGCCTATGCTCATCTTTCCGCGCTCAAGGCAAACAAGGATACCGCCCGGATCGCTTATGTTTGCGATGTGGACAGCAATATCCTGAAAAAGTTTGCCGAAGACGTGCAGCTTGAGTTGGGCTATGCTCCCGCCGTCGACAAAGACTTTCGAAACATCCTCCAGCAGAAGGACGTGGACGCCATCACCATCGCCACTCCCGACCACTGGCACGCCCCGATGGCCATCGCCGGCGTGCAGGCGGGCAAGAACGTTTATGTTGAAAAGCCGTGCAGCCACAATCCTGCCGAAGGAGCGCTGCTGGTTGAGGCCCAACAGAAGTATGGAAGGCAAGTGCAGATGGGCACGCAGCAGCGATCGTCCCCCCACACCATCGAGATCGTCGACAAAATTCATAATGGTCTGATCGGGAGGGCCTACTATGCCAAAGCCTGGTACAGCAACGTAAGAAAGTCGATCGGGATCGGGAAAGAAGCGCCCGTACCGGCGCAGCTCGACTGGGATCTCTGGCAGGGACCTGCGCCACGGCGGCCCTACAAGGACAATGTTCAACCGTATAACTGGCACTGGTTCAAAATCTACGGCACCGGCGAGACCTTGAACAACGGCACGCATGAGGTGGATGTTTGCCGCTGGGCGCTCGGAGTCGACTATCCGAACCGCATCACTTCGTCGGGCGGAAGATACCACTTCAAGGACGATTGGCAGTTTTACGACACCCTGGTCACCAGCTTCGAATATGACGACAAGTTGATCTCCTGGGAGGGGAAATGCTGCCAGGGGATGAAATTCTACAATCGCGACCGCGGGTCCACGATCATGGGAACCACGGGCTCGGTGCTCGTCGACCGCGATGGCTATGAGGTCTACGACCTGAAGGGGAACAAGACGAGCGAATTCAAGACCGGCAAAGCGACCTCGTCCTCCGACCTCACAGGCCGCGACTCCATGACGGGTGCGCACTTTGCCAACTTCATCGCGGCAATCCGCACGGGAGAGAAGCTCAACGCTCCTGTTTCCATCGGCAACGTCGCCGTCACCATGCTTCAACTTTCCAACGTCGCCTGGGAAGTGAACCGCGAATTGCATCTCGACACGCGAGACGGGAAAGTCCAGAACGATACAGAAGCGATGAAGATGTGGGGTCGCGAATATGAGAAGGGCTGGGCGCCCCATCACTGAGACACCTGGCCGATGCGTAGAATTTTGAACCGGTAACCATGATCGGAAGCACCCGAGGAGCCTTACCCTTATGAAACAAACCTTCTCACGCCGCAATTTCGTTCAATCAGGCGCGCTCATTGCGGCAGCATGCGCTGCATCGAACGCAGTCCCCTCCTTCGCTCAGCCATCGGCGGCAGCCGGTAAGCCATCGCCGATTCATTTGGGGCTGGCCAGCTACACGTTCCGCAACTTCAGCCGCGCGCAGATGATCGGCTTCATGAAGCAACTCAACGTCACCGCGTTGAATGCGAAGGACGTCAAAGATCACCTTCCCGCGGACCCCGCGGAAGAGGCGAAAGCTCTGCAAGACTATGCCGCGGCCGGGATCAAGCTCCACGCTGCCGGAGCCATCTACTTTGCAAAGGACGAAGATGCCGATATCCGCGCCAAGTTCGAGTATTGCAAGCGAGCGGGCATTTCAGTGATTGTCGCCGGCGACCCGGCGCCCGCAACCCTTCCCCGCATCGAGAAGTTTGTGAAGGAGTACGACATCCGTATCGCCATTCACAACCATGGTCCGGAGGATAAGGTGTGGCCTTCGCCGCTGGATGTGCTGAAGTCGGTAAGGAATATGGACCCGCGCATTGGATGCTGCATCGATGTCGGGCACGCGGTGCGTGCCGGAAACGACCTGGTTCAGGCTATCCACGAAGTGGGGCCGCGGCTGTTCAACATGCACATGAAGGATCTGACAAACTTCCAGAGCAAGGAGAGCCAGGTTCCCGTGGGAGACGGCATCATGCCGGTGCGAGAGATATTCGAAGCCCTGATTGCGACGAAGTACAAGGGATTTGTCGATCTCGAATACGAGATACATGGCGACGATCCAATGCCCGGCGTCATTGCCAGCTTTGCTTATATGAGAGGCGTTCTGTCGGGCCTGGGGCTTGCAGCCGGATCGGTGGGCGGGACAGGGGGCTAAGGCGGCGAGTGGCGCCGCGCCCGCAGATTGTCTACCGCATAGTCAATAAACCGTGTCTCGAAATGTGCCGCCTGCCCCATGAATCGGCAGGTTGCGACGACCTGATCGACGAGGAACCTCGGTTGATAGGCGGCGAGTTCGAGCCCTTTCTCTTTTGTGATCCTTTGCACGATGGAGTCGAATAATTCGTCGGGAAACGTCAATCCTTGCCGTTCGCACTCCTTCTCAAATATGCGCTTGTAAAGTTCGAGAGTGGGTCCTCCTACCTCGATCTTGTAGGGAAGGCGGCGCAGGAAAGCAGGGTCCATCAGGTCTTCGGGCTCGAGGTTCGTTGAGAAGATAACCAACTCCTCGAAGGGGATGGTGAAGCTCTTGCCCGTATGCAGCTTCAGGTAGTCGAACCGGTTCTCCAGTGGCGTGATCCAACGGTTGAGCAGATCCTTGGGAGATACCAACTGGCGGCCGAAGTCGTCGATGACAAAACAGCCGCCCAGTGCCTTCACATGGAGAGGAGCCTCGTAGTCATTTGCCGTGGCGTCATATTTGAGATCGAGCATCTCCAGCGTCAACTCGCCACCGGTGTGGACAAAGGGCCGCCGGCAGGGGACCCAGCGCGCGTCATATTCCTCGCGCCGGACGAAGGAGAGCGCGTCGTCGTCGCTCGAGGGGGCGGAACTCAGCAGAGTATGAAGGCTGGGGTCGTAGACGCGCATGATCTGCCCCTCGACGATGACCGCGTAAGGCACGTAGATCACGTCGGTGAATACGCTTGCAAAGCTGAGCGCGACGGAGGTTTTGCCGTTGCCGGGCGGACCATAGAGGAGTATGGCCCGGCCCGAGTTCAACGCCGGTCCGATATGTTCGATAAGGCTGTCATCGAAGATCAGTTCGCCAAGGCCATTTCGTATGCGATCGAATGTGACGAACTCGTTGGCAATCTTTTGCAGGTTGACCTGGTCGGAGAATTCTTCTATGGTGACGGGCGCGGGTCCCGCATATCGCAATTGTTTGAGGGCGTCGAGCACCCAACGCCGGCCCTCGTCGGTGAACGTGTAGCTCATGTCAAGCATATTCTCGGACGCGCGCGTTCCGAGGGTCTGCAGCAGTTTACGGTCGATGGCCATCTGGACTAAGTCGAGCACGATGCTATACGGGAGCTTGATGGCATCGACGAACTGACGGACGGATTCCAGGTGTTCTACATAGATCAGCTTCATCAACAGGCTGAGGAGATCGATCGGGTCGATCCTGGTCGCCGCGATATCCGAGGGCTCTGACGGCATGCGATGGATAAAGGCGTCCAGCACCTCCCGGTCGATGGCTCCGCTGGACACCAAACGGTCGCCCAGCCGGCCGCCCTGATCGGCCTGAACTTCGAGTGCCTTTGCCACATCTTCGACGGTGACCAGCTTCGCCTGGATCAGCAGATCGCCCAATCGCATTCGTTCTTTGATGGCGCCCTCCTATTGGGACTGAGTTGAGGGTCCACGCTGCCTCCCTCTGCCTTGCCGTCGCCATTCTCAAACCGTGAGATGAACTTATCCTATCAAGCTCCTCCAAGTTGTGGCCAAGCCTCGGAGAGAGCGCAAAGGAAGGGGCGCACAAAAGGGCGCCGTGAGCAAGAAAGGATTGGTGGATTTTTAATACTATGTATTCAATTGGCCGGGGCGGAGGGATTCGAACCCCCGATCCTCCGCTCCCAAAGCAGGTCAGGCTGTGTATGGAAACCTGTTGGAATTGAGTGCTATTAAGTGCTTTTGATTGAATGACTTGCTGAGTATCAGGCGATTCCTCGTGACTCTCGTTGCTTATAGGTATTTTGATCGTCTCGGCTTCGCCGGTGTCGACGCCGGTATTGCCGGCGTCGCCATCGTTGGCTGCTGAACAACCGATTGGTTCAGCACAGCCGTCTTGGGCGGTGACTCATGATACCTCTGCGGGGATGGGCTGACCAGAAGCAGAGTCAAGCCGATGGCGGCAAACGCCAACGTCATCTTGTGCTTTCTCTTGCCATCGAACCCGCTTTCCAGTTCTGCCGGAAGATTCGCGCGATTGGACTGAAGCGGCTCAGAAAGTTCTTCTGCATCCGCGTTGGCTGTTGCTGGCGTGCGCCAAGCAGTGATTTCAGGTAATCCGGCTACCCCATGCGACACGGTAGCTTGCGCCGTTGCGGGATTCGCGGGCGGCTGTGGGGCGGCATAAGAACCAGGAGCAGCGTCGAAGTCGTCGAAGTTGTCGGGCAGTGTCGCGGGAGGTCCTCCGCTGTCCCATTCGGCGAAATCGGCGGGGAGCGTTGCAGGCAGCGTCTCCTCTTTATTTGCTTGAGGCGCCATTGGCATTTGCTTGAGCTGCCATTGGCCATCCGCTCCTTTCACATCGGTAGCGCAATTGTCAGAGTACGTCTCAGGTTCGCTCTGCTGGTAGGCGGTGCTGCCGCTTTGTAATTCCTCTGGCTTCGTGTCCGCGAGGTCAGTGCAGCCCGAGGTGTCCGTTGGCGTGGATATATCCAGGAACGTCCGCAGTTCAGCCAGAGGCGCCGTGTGCGCGAAAGGAGTATAGACGAACGGATCCGCGGTGTTCGCCCTGACGAAAGGCCGCAACGCGCTAGCCGAGGTGGGTATGAACTCTGTGACGCTCAGCGGTTTCTCGGTGGCGCCATTCCTCGCCGAAGCACTTCTGCGGAGACTTCCAAAAATGAAACCCTTCTTTTTTCCCCGGGGTGCGGGCTGCCCGGTAACGGAGCTGGCCATCTGCCGGATCAGCCGTGAAATGGGCGAATCTTCAAACACCAGCGGGGTAGCTGTTTTCTGCATCTGCCGCACAGCGGCATCATCGTTGGGAATCTGCCACTCGGCCGGTCTGGTGAGAGCTTTCGTAATTTTTTCGTCATTGATCCCCGGGGTGCGATGCTCATGCCGGTTGATTACGACTTCGAGTTTGGGGCCGCCTCCGCTGAAGAACTGACCGATCAGGCGATTTGAGTTGCGTAGTTCTGAGAGGCCGGCCTGGGTGACCAGGTAGATCGTCATCGCTTCTTTGAAGAGAGCCGTACCGACAAAATCAAGCTTCGATCCCACATCGACCACCACGTTATCGAAGTCCTGTCGCGCAACTGACACCAGTCTTTGAATGGACTCATCGGAGGCCTGGTATAGGGGAAATTCAAGTCTTTCGATGGGGTCATTGGAGGCCCGGTATTGGGGAAATTTACCCGGAGCCGCGAGCACGTTGAGTCCCGAACTGTGCTTGACCAGGAGCTTGGAGAGAAGATTCGAATCAAGCCTGCTGGCGTTCTGAAGAGCGTTAATTGTCGAGTATTCAGCTTCGAGCCCCAGGTTGAGCGCGGCGTCTCCAAATGGGAGGTTCAGATCGATCAACAGAGTGTTTTGGCGAGGGTCCTGGGCCAGGGCGGCCGCAAAATTGCAGGCGATCGTGGTGACGCCGGCGCCGCCCTTGGCCCCGAAAAATACAAGCAACCTGCCGCCCGCCTTTTTCAGGCAATTTGCCGGACGGCGGGCCGCGGCCCGAACCAGAGCCTCCGCCATGGCGCTCTGTGTGAAGGGCAGAGTCAGAAACTCGCGGACGCCTGAACGCACGCACCGGAAGACCAGTTCCGGATCGTCCTTCTCCGAGTAGACCACCACCGCCGCCACGCTGTTGGCGCTGATGCTCTCCGCCAGTTCGAGGGCGTATTCCGGGTTGCTGTCCAGGTCAATGAGGATGACGTTGAATTGCTGTCCGAGCAACCTTGGCGCATCGTCGAGGCTGGAAGGATAGGAAGAAAACTCGCGGAATTCCTCCTCTAGATGGCATTCGGCAAGAACTTTCGCTGCCGCTTTACGGCGCTGCCCGTCTGGGCCAATCAGTGCAATCGATAAGGTCCCTGCACCAATGAAGTCGGGATATTGCGAATCGAGACTCGGTGACGAAGTCTGTGAAGAGATTAAATTCATGGAATTGCCCCTCCGTACCGGCTCCGGCTTTCTTTGTGGGTCTACCGCTCAATGGGTGGTCTGCGAGTCGAGCTTGCTACATTCCACCCCTCAACGGTCTAGGAAGAATCGCTTGGGCAAATCCGGGGGAGTCAACACGGCGAGAACGATGAACGTTGACCACCAGGCGAACTAATGAATACCCCTGCACCTCTTTCCAACCCAATTCACAGAAATTTGTTGTTAGACACGACTTCATCGTTTTCATCGTTCAAAACACTGCGGCTGAAATGAAGCGTTCTTAAGCCCCACCCACGCGTGATTTAAATCACATGTGTATGTGACTTTATCGCCTACAGGTCACACCAACGTAATGTCAATACCTCATTTGTGTCAATACCAATAACCCAAAAGGGTGGTGACTAAAGTTTGGCTCTGTCTTGGGTTGAATGCCGAGACCTTTAATTGGAATCTCCTGTAGCTCGCCAAAATAGCGGTCCGTTGTCGAATCAACCGCGATTTTTTGTCGCTCCGGATAAATTGTTTCGGGTGAAACTGCGGCGGCTTCAGCATGTTGGTCGCGCATCTGCGCTGGAAACAGATGGTTCCCCCTTGGACACGTTCCAGAACCATTGAGAATTCAAGAGCATAGCGGTCCATGAAGATATCAGGAACCCAATCTGTAGGCGATTTTGTAGCGGTTAAAGCACCCCAGAGCCACAAACTTCAACAAGAAGGTTTTTCTTGCTCGAAGATAAACTCTAGAAACTAAAAGCTAAACTGGTCGGGGCGGAGGGATTCGAACCCCCGACCCTCTGCTCCCAAAACAGATCAGATCGTTTGTTGAATCCTGTTGAAATTGAGTGAACTTAAGTGCTTTTGATTGAATTGTTTACCGTGTTCCTGCCTAACCTTGTTGATCCTTGTGGTTCTGGGGTGCTTTGACAGCTACAAAATCGACTACAGCGCTGGATTTGCCCGCGTTATTCTGTCCGGGGCAACATCGAGAAAAAAGCGAAAGGCACCCGGTCTAAGATTGGTCAATTTGATGGGTTTTGGGGTGATTGTCGCTTATACTGATATCCGGCGGTGGCAAACTTTTACTCCGCCGCAGCGCCCCGCTCACGCGGCGCACTGTGGCCTAGTTTTGCACCGGCGCGCATACCGTACTCCCTCGCGCAACAGACAGCGTGACCGCTTCGGTCTCGGTGTGCTCCCCCAAACGCAAGTTTGGGGAGATAGAAACCTTCCACTGGTGGGAATTTGGAGCCGAAGGCGAGGTCTTGAAGATCACAAGCGGCGGCTGGTATTGCCATCCGCAAACAGGCAGCGATTCCTTCACCTCGATGACCTGGGGCGCTGCACCTGTGCTCCAGCCTGAGTTTAGCGATTTCAGTGCATCCCTTTCTATGGTGCCTGACTTGCGTTCCTTTCCGGAGGGAGTCGAGAGCATCGATTTCACCGTGGGCGAGTACGAGATCGAGATCCTTGACAACGACAATCCTTTGCTAGATGAGGATGGAGACGAAAAGGACGGCAACCAGGACGACGTGGAGGGGAGCGAAGAGGAAGAGGTCGTTGACGGCGATCAGGAGGCAGGGGAGGGAATCTCCGAGCCTTGGTCGATCACGACTGTGGATGCCTCAGAGGAGTGTGAGTTTTCGGCAGAGCTGCGTGTTCTTTCGGCAAGCCTGGCTAGTCGAGACGGCTGGCTGATTCTTGGCGGGTTTGCCGTCAAGGGTGCATGGGTGGGAGAAGCTGGTTGGCTTGTCGACTCAAATGGCCCGGGGACCACATTCAGCGCCTGCCGATTCGCTCATTTCCTCTCGCTGTTCCTGGCTGGCATGGGGACAGAAAGCTTTTGTCGAAGGTATTCAATCACAGCCCACCCGACCAGCGCAGAGACAATGGCGATCGAGAAATTCGTACCCGTGAAGATATCGCTCAAGGCGAACCTTATACTCTTCCCTCTTCCATTAATCTTGGTAAATTCCCCCATCAGGAGATTTGAATAATAGAGAAAGACGATAAACGCAATTTCAATCACAGCCCGAAATATCAGGGTGAGGCGCCGACGGTTTGTTGGGTCCTGACGCATAGATAAATGATACCAATGGTTCCTTTGTGGAGTAGAGTGGCTGTGTGGGCTGATCAGGGCGACGACTAACGCGGCGGTGGAGACTTGATCGTGGGACTGGACGGTTTGAGGGGGCCGTGGGCTGCAAGGGTTCTCCTAAACATGCGCGAAAGCTATTTTATGTCACAGG
>PMYL01000027.1:0-208 GCA_003170825.1 Acidobacteriaceae bacterium | reverse complement strand
GCGGTCTGGTTCGTGCGCAGGTCGGGCCACCACAGGGCTTTCTGTCCACTCAGCCCGTTGCTAAGGCCGAGGCCGACGCAGTTCGATATAGCCTGTGCTTGCCCGGTCGTATATCTCACTCCGTCTATCACCCCAAATGCCTTTCGCTTAAACTGTTTCCATTTTTGAGGCGATTGGTTAGTGTTGCTTAGCGCTTGGGCCCGAAGAA
>PMYL01000009.1 GCA_003170825.1 Acidobacteriaceae bacterium | reverse complement strand
TCCTGAAACTTCACACCTAGAGCAGAACGAACTAGCGACTAAGCATCCTACGTATAGCATAAAGAAACGCAACTCTGGCAGCACAAATCTCCTATGCTTGTACGAGACTGGAAATCTGACTGCACCGCCGCACTATTCTTATTTAGGCCCTACTTATTGTCTGGATACTGATAAACCAGCGCTCCGAGTCAGGGTGCGCGGAATGGGTGTATACGAGTTCCAATCCATCCATAACAATCTGGTTGGCTTCCATGACCGCTACCTTCCCGGGGACCTGGAGGGCGCGCGCGGAGGGAAACCGCTCTTTAAGGCGCACCTCGAAAAGGTTGAGGCTCTGAAAACAATCGACGATGCCGACTTTACACCACCGGCAGATGCGCAGCCTTGGCCGCCCCTGGTTACAATCACAGCTGCCGAGGCCCAGAGACTGCACCTTCAGCAGGTTGAACCGGTCTACCCGCCCATCGCAAAGGCAGCGCACGTAGAGGGGATGGTGGTGCTACAGGCAATCATCGGGAAGGACGGACGCGTTTTGTCCGTGAGCGTTATCAGCGGTCCATTGATGCTGCAACAGGCAGCTCTCGACGCGGTGAAGAAGTGGGTCTACAGACCCTACCTGCTGAACAACGAAGCAACAGAGGTGAACACCACAATCAATGTATTTTTCCCGCTTGCGGGCTATCCGCACGCAGTCCCCTAAGCTATGAAACAAACTGGGGTGGGCGACGGACCGTCGCTCACCCCCGCTAACTTGCTAACTCCGCTTACTTCTTCTCTTCCACGTCCACATACTCCGCGTCGATCACGCCTTCGTCCTTCTTCTGCTCTGCCGCCGGCTCCCCGGTCACTGGCGGCGTCGGAGCACTGGCAGCAGCCGCATTCGCCTTGTACAGCACCTCCGCCAGCTTGTGGCTGGCGTGGGTCAGCTTCTCGTGCGAGGCCTTCAGCTCGCTTGAAGTCGGTGTGCCTTCCAGCACCTTCTTCGACTCGGCCAGCGCCGCCTCGACCTCGGTCTTGTCGGCAGCCTGCACCTTTTCGCCGCTGTCCTTCAGCATCTTTTCGATGTTGTAGACCATCCCGTCCAGCGAGTTGCGCGCCTCGATCTCCTCGCGCTTCTCCTTGTCCTCGGTCGAGTGCGCGTCGGCGTCCTTGGCCATCCGCTCCACCTCTTCCTTGCTCAGTCCTGAGCTCGAAGTGATGGTGATGCGCGTGTCCTTGCCCGTCGCGTTATCCTTGGCCGTCACGTTGAGAATGCCGTTGGCGTCGATGTCGAACGTCACCTCAATCTGCGGAATCCCCCTCGGCGCCGGAGGAATCCCCCCCAGCTTGAACTTGCCCAGCGTCCGGTTCTGCGCCGCCAGCGGCCGTTCCCCTTGCAGCACATGCACCTCCACCTCGGTCTGCGAGTCCGCTGCCGTCGAAAACGTCTCCGTCTTCTTGGTCGGAATCGTCGTGTTGCGCTGGATCATCGTCGTCGCCACGCCGCCCAGCGTCTCGATCGACAAGGTCAGCGGCGTCACGTCCAGCAGCAGCAGGTCCTTCACCTCGCCCGCCAGCACGCCCGCCTGCACCGCCGCGCCCACCGCCACCACCTCATCGGGATTCACCCCCCGGTGCGGCTCCCGCCCGAACAGCTTCTTCACCATCTCCTGAATCTTGGGCATGCGCGTCTGCCCGCCCACCAGAACCACCTCGTCGATCTTGTCGACGCTGATGCTGGCGTCGGCGATGGCCTTCTTGCACGGCTCCAGCGAGCGCTCCAGCAGATCCTCGACCAGTTGCTCGAGCTTCGCCCGCGTGAGCTTCCGCACCAGGTGCTTCGGGCCGGTGGCGTCCGCGGTCACAAACGGCAGATTGATCTCCGTCTCGATCGTCGTCGACAGCTCGATCTTGGCCTTCTCCGCGGCGTCCTTCAGCCGCTGCAGCGCCATCTCATTGCCCTTCGACGCCAAATCCAGCCCCTGCTCCTGCTTGAACTCGGCAATCAGCCACTCCACAATCCGCTGATCCAGGTTGTCGCCGCCCAGGTGCGTGTCCCCGTTGGTCGACTTGACCTCGATCACCCCCTCGCCCACTTCAAGAATGGAGATGTCGAAGGTGCCGCCGCCAAAGTCGTACACGGCAATCGTTTCGTTCTTCTTCTTGTCCAGCCCATAAGCCAGGGCAGCCGCCGTCGGCTCGTTCACAATCCGCTTCACGTCCAGCCCGGCAATCTTGCCCGCGTCCTTGGTCGCCTGCCGCTGCGCGTCGTTGAAGTAGGCCGGAACCGTGATCACCGCCTCGGTCACCGTCTCGCCCAGGTAGGCCTCGGCGCTCTTCTTCAGCTTTTGCAGAATCATGGCCGAAATCTCGGGCGGCGTGTACTCCTTGCGCTGCGCCACCACGCCCACATGGTCGCCCTGCTGCACCACCTTGAAGGGCACCATCTTCATCTCGTCGGTCACTTCGTTGTACCGGCGGCCCATAAACCGCTTGATCGAGAAAATGGTGTTCTCCGGGTTGGTGATCGCCTGCCGCTTCGCCACCTGCCCCACCAGCCGCTCCCCGCTCTTTGAGAAGGCCACAATCGAGGGCGTCGTCCGCGCACCCTCTTCATTTGCAATCACTTTGGGCTCTCCGCCCTCCATTACAGCGACACACGAGTTGGTGGTGCCGAGGTCAATGCCGATAATCTTTGCCATGGTTGGTTTCCCGCCTGTTCAATAAATTTCTGACTCTCTATTAAGATGCATCATTGAGTGAGATAGTGTCAACTTTATTTGATCACATCTCCATAAACTACCCCGCCGGGTGCACCCCCCTTCGGTTGCGCTCAGGGCAGGTTCTCGCGGCGTGTCGCCGCGGCGACTTTTTGCCGCTAGGGTGGGATAGTTCCACTTATCTATAGCCTTTTACGGTCCGTTTACCGGCCTTTTCTCCTCTTTCCCAACCATTCCGCTCCTCGCCACTGGCGCCCATCTCCCCAATCGTTTACCCTCAAAAGTTGCGCTCCCGATGATCACCGACGCCGCCCAAGCCCGCTACCCGCTCACCCAGGGCGTAAACCCGTGGCTGGTCACCGCCTCCGTCATGCTGCCCACCTTCATGGAGGTGCTCGATACCGCCATCGCCTCGGTGGCCCTACCTTACATCGCCGGCAGCCTTTCCGCCTCCAACTCCGAGGCCACCTGGGTCCTCACCAGCTACCTGGTGGCCAACGCCGTCATCCTCCCCGCCTCCAACTGGTTCGCCCGCCGCTTCGGCCGCAAGCGCTTCCTGCTCATCTGCGTCACCATCTTCACCGTCGCCTCCTTTTTCTGCGGAGCCGCCCCCTCTCTGGGCATCATCCTGCTGGCCAGGGTGGTGCAGGGAGCCGGCGGCGGAGCCTTGCAGCCCCTCTCGCAATCCATCCTGCTCGAAAGCTTTCCCGTCCAAAAGCGCTCCATGTCCATGGCCGCCTACGGACTAGGCATCGTGGTGGCCCCGGTGATCGGGCCCACTCTGGGCGGCTGGCTTACCGATACCTTCAGTTGGCGCTACGCCTTTTACATCAACATCCCCGTCGGCATTCTCGCGTTCATCATGATCACCCGCTTCGTCCACGACCCGCCCTACATCAAGAACGCCAAGGTCGGCCCCTTCGACAACATCGGCTTCGGCCTCCTGTGCGTCTGGACCGGCTGCCTCCAGATCGTCCTCGACAAGGGCCAGGAAGACGACTGGTTCGGCGCCCTCTGGGTCCGTTGCGCCGTCGCCGCGCTCGTCGTCGCTCTCGTCGGCTGGATCTGGCGCTCCTGGTCCAATCCGAAAGGTCTTGTAGACCTGCACGTCCTCAAAGACCGCAACTTCCGCACCGGCTGCTTCCTGATTGCCATGCTCGGCATGTGCATCTATATCACCATCGCCATCCTGCCCCTCTACTACCAGGAGATTCTCGGCTACACCGCCTTCACCGCCGGCCTGGTCGTCGGCCCGCGCGGCATCGGATCCTTTATCGGCTCGCCCATCATCGGCTTCCTCGGCTCCCGCATCGACAACCGCAAGCTGCTCTCGGCCGGCTTCCTCGGCTTCGCCGTCTGCGCCATGATCTTCGGCACCGTCGACCTCGACATCGGCCCCTACACTCTCCTCATCCCCATCACCCTCACCGGCTTTGCCCTCAGCTTCGTCTTTGTCCCCATGTCCACCATGATGATGGCCACCATCCCCAACAAGGAGATGGGCAACGCCACCGGCCTCGCCAACATGCTGCGCAACATCGGCGGCTCCATCGGCATCTCCATGGCCACCACGGCGCTGATCCGCCGCGCCGCCCTCCACCAGTCCGAAATCGGCGCTAACCTCTCCCCCTCCAACCCCGTCCTCCAGCAGAAATCGGCCCTCATCGCCGCTTACCTCGCCCACCGCCTCGGCCCCGCCCAGGCCCGCCCCGGCTCCTTCGGCCTGCTCTACGGCCTCATGCAGCAGCAATCCGCCCTCATGGCCTACGTCGATGTCTTCCGCTGGACCGCATTGTTAGCCCTCTTCTGCGCCGCCGCCGCATGGCTCTTCAAGAAACCCGTCAAGCCCGCAGCCCTGCCGCCGGGGATGCATTGAGGGAGGCGCAACCCGAAGCCGCTTGCTTTTGGCCCCGAATTGCCGTCTACTGCTCCGGCATTCACGCGTGCCGATAAAAAAATGAGCCATCCGATTGCGGATCGCCAAAAACCCGCCCGCCAGCCTTGCGCACAGCGTCTGCCAACTGCCCGTCGAACGTAGCCAGCTCTCTGCCGGTGCGCAGGACGAGTTCCAGATAGATCGCGTCATAGGCTGTGAGTTTGTAGGCGCGGGCCAGTGTCAATACTGTAGTTTGAACCGCCGACGGTCGCGTCGCATCCTCCACAATCGGCAGCGCACTGACCATGCTGAGGAACGATGCCGACGTGGAAACTGTAATGCCGCCTCTGCGTTCGGCCACCAGTACGCCGTTGGCCACCTCGGGGAACCACAGAGCCGGCACAGCTGCATCCCGAGGCAGAATGTAGCGCAGAACTTCATCGGCCAATTGATCTTCTATTGGATCGACGCGCCTGACCAGCCAAGCCAGCGTTGCGGAGGCATCCAGAACCAAATCCATGCTCTGCTCTTACTTTCTTCCTTCGCGAATCCATTCCAGAACCGTGTCACCAGGAATCCCTTCGATCCGGGGGAAATTGAGCAGTGCTTCCACGGCTGCGGCTGCTCTTGCCCGCGACCGGTCCGGCGCAAAAGGCACCAGATTCGCCACCGCCCGCCCACGCAGAGTGATCGTGAACCGCTCTCCCTGCTCGACCTTGCGCAGAATCTCGGAGAGCTTCGTCTTGGCGTCAAAAGCGCCAATTTCGGTATAAGTGCATTCTTCAACCGCCATAAACCCTCCAACCCGTTCTCCGGGTGAACCAACTAGTTTACAAACTAGTTTACTCCAGTTTCCGCCTCATTCCTCCACTTTTTTGTCGGCGATTCCCTGCAACTCACCGCCACCAGCGACAAGAATCGCCGCACGAGACCGCTCCGATCCCTTTCTGATACCTTAGTCGGTGTCGGTTTCAGGCGGGGCAACCAAGCGAAGGAGATTTGTATCGATGAAACAGCTTGCGAAAGTCTTGGGTTGCACAATTCTGTCACTTCCGTTGCTGGCTACCTCCATCGCGCCGGCCCAAACGGTCGAAACGCTCGATCCCGCCCTCCAAAATCGAATCGACCGCATCGCCGCCCAGGTTCTCGAACAGTCCGGCGTCCCCTCCGCCTCTGTCGCCGTGGTTAAGGCCGGCAAGCTCGTCTACACCCACGCCTACGGCAGCGCCAGTCTCGCCACCCCAACCACCCCCGCCGTCCCCGCCACGCCCCAGATGCGCTACTCCATCGGCTCCATCTCCAAGCAGTTCACCGCCGCCGCCATCCTGCTGCTCCAGGAAGACGGCAAGCTCTCCCTTGACGACACAGTCGGCAAGTACGTCCCCGGCCTTACCCGCGGCGGCGAAGTGACCATCCGCCAGATCCTCTCCCACACCTCCGGCTACCAGGACTACTGGCCCGAGGACTACGTCATGACCCCCATGCTCACCCCCGAGAGCGCCCAGCAAATCCTCGACACCTGGGCCAAAAAGCCCCTCGACTTCGAGCCTGGAACCCAGTGGCAGTACTCCAACACCAACTTCGTCATCGCCGGCCGCATCGTGGAAACCGTCACCGGCCACCCCCTCATGGACTTTCTCACCCGCCGCATCTTCCGCCCCCTCGGCATGAACTCCGTCTGGAACTCCGACGAGGCCAAGCTCACCCAGGCCGACGCCACAGCCTACTATCGCCACGCCCTCGGTCCCCTGCGCGTAGCCCCCAAGGAGGGCCGCGGCTGGATGTTCGCCGCCGGCGAGTTGGCCATGACCGCCCACGACCTCGCCCTCTGGGACGAGAGCCTGATCGCCCAATCCATCCTCAAGCCCTTGAGCTACAAGCAAATGTTCACCGAGGTCAAGCTCAAGGACGGCAAGGGAACCCACTACGGCCTGGGCGTCGAAGTCATGGACCGTGACGGCCACCGCTCCATCGAGCACTCCGGCGAGGTCTCCGGCTTCGTCTCCGACAACGAAGTCCTCGTCGACGATGGCGTCGCCGTAGCTGTCCTCACCAATCAGGACGCCGTCAGCGCGGCCTCCGCCATCGCCCGCCTCGCCGCCCCCGCAGTCCTCGCCGCCCCCGCAACCGCGCCCGAGCAGCAGGCCATCGACCTCTACCACGGCCTGCAAGCCGGCCGCATCGACCGCACCCTGCTCGCCCCCAACCTCAGCGACTACTTCACCCCCGAAGCCCTCGCCGACTTCCAAACCAGCCTCGCCCCCCTCGGCGAGCCGCTCACCTTCCGCCAGACCAGCACCGAGCTGCGTGGCGGCATGACCTTCCGCGCCTTTCAGATCGTCTACCCCGGCCGGCATCTCCGCCTCACCACCTACGCCTACCCCGACGGCAAGCTGGAGCAGTACCTCATCGCCCCGGCGGAATAACCTTTGTCCGTTCTTCCTAATCTGGGTATCCCCCTCCTTTCCGCGGCTTTTCGAGGAAAATATTCCACAAAGTTGGGATACATCGAGCCCCATCCGGCGCCGCCTCCGCGATACACTCGGACTTGACCTATGTTTGAGAACCTCACAGACAAACTCCAGCGCGCCTTCAAAACCCTCCGCGGCCAGGGCACGCTCACCGAGGAGAACATCACCGAGGCCCTGCGCGAAATCCGCGTAGCCCTGCTCGAAGCCGACGTCAACCTCAACGTCGCCCGCGACCTGATCGAGCAGATACGCGTCAAAGCCGTCGGCGCCGAGGTCCTCACCGCGCTCGCCCCCTCCGAGCAGGTCGTCAAGATCGTCCGCGACGAGCTGATCGCCCTCCTCGGCAAAGACACGGCCCGCTTCAAATTCGCCTCTCAGCCGCCCACCGTCATTCTCATGGCCGGCCTGCAAGGGAGCGGCAAAACCACCACCGCCGGCAAGCTCGCCGCCTGGCTCAAAAAGGGCGGTCACCGTCCCATGCTGGTCTCGGTGGACGTCTACCGCCCCGCCGCCCGCGAGCAGCTCAAAGTCGTCGCCAAATCCATCGAGGCCCGCCTCTATGAAGGCGACCAGAAAGGCGAGCCTGCCAATTCGGCCCTCGTCGAGCGCCTCGCCAAAGAAGCCCGCCGCGAAGCCGTCATCATGGGCTGCGACACCCTCATCCTCGATACCGCCGGCCGCCTGCACATCGACGAAGAACTCATGACCGAGATGGAGCGGCTGAAAAAGCTCCTCAATCCATCAGAGATTTTGTTCATCGCCGACGCCATGACCGGCCAGGA
>PMYL01000038.1 GCA_003170825.1 Acidobacteriaceae bacterium | reverse complement strand
TATTTCTGGCGGACTACACTAGTGATGCCGACAGCATAAAGAGACCGCATGAAAACCGCCGTGGAAGTGAATCGGAGAGAACAGCGGAGAGAAATGAAACTTGTCAAAGGACTAGGAACAGTACTGTGCCTTACCGTAGTTTGTCTTCTCGCCACGCCGAAAGCAAAGGCTGACGAGCGGGACAGGAAGACTGTTGTCACCTTCAGCGGGCCAGTCGAAGTTCCGGGCGTAGGCGCCCAGATCTTGCCGGCTGGCACTTACATCATCAAGGTTCTCGACTCGCCCTCGGACCGGCACATCGTCCAGATTTTAAGCCCGGACGAAACCCATGTATACACCACCATCCTCGCAATCCCCAACTATCGGTTGAAGGCTACCAAAAAGACCGTCATCACTTTTCGGGAGCGGCCCGCCGGAGAGCCTGAGGCTCTGAAGGCATGGTTCTATCCCGGCCGTGAATGGGGCGACCAATTTGTCTATGACAGGCCCAGGGCCATCCAGTTGGCCACTGAAACAAATGAGGCTGTGCTCTCCACGCCTCTCGTGCTGGCGGCTGCGCCCGTCGAGATTCTAAACACCGCGCCGATTGAGGCAGTCAACCCGAAGGGTGAAACGGTCGATACAGCCCTGGTTGTTGAAGCGCCTCCTGCCGAGGTGGTTGCAGTTGCCCCAGCTCCTGCTGCCGCGCCGCAACCCGTGCTGGTCGCCTCTCTGCCTAAGACAGCCAGTCATCTTCCCCTGATTGGGCTGCTTGGGCTGCTTACGCTGGGCGGCGGTTTTCTTCTCTCGGGTCTCTTGAAGAGCACTGCTTAAATCAATTGGGGGGTGGATCACTCTGCCCCTCAAGTGAACCGGGAACGATGGGCCGAAGGAGGCGGTGCGCGAGTATCGCCTCCCTTGGCCATTCACGCGTGCGGACTCCCAAGGCGGCCGCTTCAGATTGAATTGCAGGACTGGACGGATGACTCAGATGACCGCATCCGCGCGAAGAGCGCCAAGAGAAACGGGCGGGCATTCCCCACAGCTCTTCAATGCCCGAATGTGCATTGCGGCGAGAAATGCCTACGCGCTCCGGCGCTTGGTTGCTGTTATTGCCGCAACCCTTCTGACCTGTGCTTCCTGGGCCCAGGATCCCCATCCATCGCAAAGCGGCCCTGGCGGCGAATACACCCTCAAGCTGAATGCCGACATAGTGATTCTGAGCGCAACCGTTCTGGACCGCCGCAACGCGCTTGTTTCCGGGCTCGGCAAAGACGATTTTCGGGTCTATGAGGATGGAGTGCTCCAGCAGATCAGGCACTTCAGCCACGAAGATATCCCGGTTACAGTCGGCATTCTTGTCGATAACAGCGGAAGCATGGCGCCGAAACGCGCCGATGTGATTGCCGCGGCATTGGCATTTGCCCGCTCCAGCAATCCCCAGGACCAGATGTTTGTCGTCAATTTCAACGACCGCGTATCCTTTGGCCTTCCCGCGGATATGCCGTTCACAGACCGGACGGATCGACTGCAACTGGCCCTCTCCAGAATCCAGGCGATCGGCCAGACCGCGCTGTACGATGGGATAGCTGCCGCTCTCGAGCATCTCAAGCTGGGCAATCGCGACAAGAAAGTGCTGATCCTGATCAGCGACGGCGGCGACAACGCGAGCAAGCATAGCCTGGCGCAGGTTATCGGCATGGCAAAGCAGTCTTCCGCAATCATCTACGCGATCGGCATCTTCGACGAGCAGGACGGCGATCAGAACCCCGCTGTGCTGAGCCGGTTTGCGAAGGAGACGGGCGGCGAGGCCTTCTTTCCCGAATCGTCGAAAGACATCGCCTCGATCTGCGAAGGGATCGCTCGCGATATCCGCAATCAGTACACTCTGGCCTACGTTCCCGCGATAACAAAGCAAGATGGCAGGTATAGGGTCATCGAGGCGAAGGCCGGCGCGCCGGGGCGTGGGCGCTTGTCGGTCCGCACCCGGGCTGGGTACTCCGTGCCTTTAGCGCCCTCGCCGCCGGCGGTAAGGTAAGCGGGCATGATATCCACAACCGAGCGGAAGAGGCTAGCAGGGCGGGGCCGAGGGTTTCTTCGTTGGACCCAGGGACTTTTTCTTATCGTTGGGATCCTTGCGCTCTCTTATGTCGCGGTTACTCTGCTCCACGCAAGGTTCTACCAGGAAGTTGCAAACAATACCCTCGATCGGCAGATGCGCTCGGAAGTACAGCACAATGCCGGCCTGCCCAGGGCTGCTGTCAAGGAGGGCGATGTTCTGGGCCGCATTGAGATTCCAAGGCTTGGAATGTCGGTGGCAATTCTGGAGGGAACCACATCGCGGACGCTGCGGCTTGGTGCGGGACATATCGAAGGGACCGCGCTTCCCGGAGAGCCGGGTAACATTGGAATCGCAGGGCACCGCGATACATACTTTCGCGAGCTGAAAGACATTCGCGAGAGCGACGAAATCCGGATTCAGACCGCAACAGGGCTAACTCGCTACGAGGTGGATTGGGTGCAGATCACTGCTCCCGGCGACACCGCAATCCTGGCCCCCTCGGCAAAACCCGCAATTACCCTCGTGACCTGTTATCCATTTCACTTTATCGGCGCGGCGCCGGAACGATATGTAGTCCATGCGCACACGAAATAGCCATCGGCCACATTAGGCAGTGTGAAGGACACGTGCAGGCCCATTCTGATGATGGGCCTGCACTGCGTGGTGGGGAATTGCCTGGATTGAGATTGGTGCGGCTGGAGCCGGCTTATTCCTGGTAAAGAGCAGCGCCGGCAATCGCGGCAATGATCAGCTCGACAAGGCCGCACGCGGTTGTGTAGGCCGTAAGGTGACGAGAAAAAAGGTGTGTAACCCACATGAAGCTGAAGTTGGAGAGCAGCACACCGACAACCCAATAGGCAACGCCGGCGCAGACGGCGGTCTTCACTCCGGCGCCAAAGCGGGGCCGGATGGCAGCGTAAATCCAGACCAGCGCAATGCCACCCGCGATTCCGAGCAGGTTGAACCAAATGATCTGGTTTGACGAGATATCGGTATGCCCTAGCGCCTTCAACCCGTAATTCCATTGAGGCGCCAGCAATACGCCATCGACCAGGAAACCCAGGATGTCTGCAACGATCCCGGCGACGATGCCCCCGAGGATTACACGACCCAAGTTGATTTTTCCCATACATTCTCCTTATCTGTGTCATTGAGGTGAAATATCGGAAAAAACAGCTGCATTTAAGCAACTGCTGAGGAATCACGCAAGTATACGCACGCTATAGACACGGGGCAAGGCATTTTTTACGCATGACAGGGGCGCGGAATGCCGCATGGAGGAGGGAATAAACGCACGCTGTACAGGCCAGTCAAAACCGCCGGTAAGCTATTGATAACGCGCAAAATTGGTGGAGGCGGCGGGAGTCGAACCCGCGTCCGAAATCGCTGTCAGCCAGGAGTGTTCATGCTTTGCCCGGTTCCTTTTGGTTTCGCCCTCGGCACTCAGAACGGACAAGATGCGCCGAAAACTAGTCCGATGATCTCGCTTGAAACAACACGGACCGAGCCGCTCAAGCCAGCCTACTGTATGACGTCCGCTCACAGCCCATAGGCAAAGCCGTGGAAGACGGCAGCTTATTTAATTAAGCTGCAAGTGCCAGATTTTCGTTGGCAACTTTTGTTTTGCAGGCGATTACGGGTGCCCACACCCCGGCATGACTCCCAAGCCGCAATCGATCCCGTCGAAACCGTGACGCCCCCACATCGGGTGCGAGCCGGAGCAACTGGCTCGTGCTGCTACTTCCATTCTATGCCAATTCCGGTTTTTCCGCCGGCCGGCCTACTGCTTCTCCAGATCGATGCTCTCGTATTCATGGCGCGCGATGGCGGCGCGAATCTCGGCCGGAGTCTTGCCGGCCTTGATCTGCTGATAGGCGAAGAAGCCTTCCTTGGCGCAGGTGTCGCACTCAGTGCTGTGCGCATTCTCATAGCAACTGCGCAGGCTGGTGTGGCCCAGCGAGCGGTCGCAACGGCAGTTGCAGGGAAGTTGGTAGATTACGCTGCTGATCTTGGCTGCCAACTGGTAGGCGTGCACCTGCCAGGGATAGCGGAAGTGTTCCCCCGTCAACTGGGCGCCGGCCAGAATCGGCGGCAGGGCGCTCACCTTGAGCGGCGCGGAGGGATGATAGGCGGGAATATCGTCGGCCGGGTTCGACCACTGCGCATAGCTGGCCGCGGTCACTGCGAAGATAGCCAAACCGAAAACCCAACGGCGCTTCATCCAGTTGTTCGTCATAAGACCCTCTTGGCATCATTTTAGACCGGAGCGAGCATGAATCGAAAGCAGGGGTGCCCCACCCTCGCTCCGCTGCGGCGGACCGCGGCGGATTTTTGCGGCTTCGGGGTCCCCAACGACCGGGGCCCCCAAGAAGTGGCTTTTGCTTCTTGGGGTGGTAGCGACAGATCTTCGTCGTTGGGGTGATCTGGAGTGGGATATACCGTGCGGCGACAGAACGCGCAACGTGCGCGCGGCGATTTGGGCGCAAAAAAAACGGCACGAACGGTCTTGCTGTTCGTGCCGGGAGGCCAGTGACGCAAACTACTTCCAGTTCTGGAGAGGCAAGCTCTACCGTCTCCATCACTGGAATATATACACCATAGCATAGATTTGGTTGATGTCAAATACAAAAATCGAAATTATTTTTAGCGGGTGGCAGACGATCTTTCTTGATCGTTCCGCATCTAAAGCCCAGACTTCGCTTTTTGGGGCAGAGAACAGGAACAGGTCGGGCCAGAGGCTCTTTCAGGCATGTCAAACTCTTTGGATTCTAGCGCTTCCTCCACTTCACAAACGGCAGCCGCTCCATCGGTTGGCTGGGTCAAGCTGGGGACTATTGCCGCTGCTTCGGTGCTCGCCGGAGGGCTGGCAGCAGCTTGGTGGTATCGAAATACCCTCAAAAAGCTCCATCAGGCTGATGAAAGGTCCTCAAACCCGCATTTTGGGATTCCTAAGGACGATTCGGCGAACGGGTAGTGTCCTGATCGCCGGGGCCGGGTAAGCTCGGGGCGTCTCACGTTCCGGCGCAAACGGGCCGCATGCCCAGGCTGTCAGGGCAGCTACTCGATGCGGGCTGCCAGATCGAAGTCCTTCGCTGTCAGACCGCCGGCGTCGTGTGTCACCAGGCCCAGGCGGACCCGGTTGTAGCGGATGTCGATATCCGGATGGTGGCCAGCCTCTTCCGCAAGGTCACCCACACGGTTGACGAAGCGCAGCGCGGCGCGGAAGTCCTCAAATTGAAAGGTTCGGACCAGCTCGCCGTTCTCGATCTGCCAGGACGGCAGGGTTTTCAAATAAGAAGCAACTTCTACGGCGGAAAGTGCGGGCATGGCTTCTGCTCCAAAGGAGATTTCAGTACACATCTCTTGGATGCAGGGTTCTAGCCCCTGCAGGCGGCAGAATTGAAAAATACTTCAGATCGTGGGTGGAACGAGGGTGTTTGCGATGTCGAAGGTCGAGAATCGCTTGTTCTGGCCGGTGATTTCAGAGCGCAGCTCATGCCAAAGATCATTCGGAATCTTGAGAAAGACCTCGACAACGCCGGGATCGAACTGCGTTCCGGAGCAGCGCAGAATCTCTTCGCGCGCTACGTCGAAGTTGCGCGCCCTGCGGTAGGGCCGGTCGCTGGTGATGGCGTCGAGAGCGTCGGCGACGGCGAACATACGTGCGCCGATGGGAATCTCGGCTCCGCGCAGCCGGCTCGGATAGCCGTTGCCGTCGTAGTGCTCCTGATGGGAGAAGACAATCTCCGCCGCTTCCGCAAGAAAGGGAATTTTGCGCAGCATGTGGTAGCCGCGCGTGCAATGGTCGCGCATGACCCCCATCTCATCCGGGTTCAACGTGCCAGGTTTGCGCAGGATCTCGTCGGGAATGGCCATCTTGCCGATGTCGTGCAGAAAAGCGCCGCGCGCGATCACCTTGATCTCGGCTGGCGCGACGCCCATGGCCCGGGCCAGCGCGATCGTGTAAGCGGTTACGCGCTTGGAGTGTCCTTCGGTCTCGGAGTCCTTCAGGTCCAGAGCGTCGCCAAGCGCCTCCAGGGTCACGTCGTAGGAGTGTTCCAGATCTTCCATGGCCTGACGGAGCATCTCCGTCCGGGCGCGCACCACCTGCTCCAGGCTCTGCTGGTAGTTGTGGCTCTCCTGCAAGGCCTGCCGGTGGTCGAGGGCGCGCTCCACCGTGCTCGCCAGATGCTCGCGCTCGAAGGGCTTGAGCAGGTAGTCATAGGCGCCGCGGCGCATGGAGTCGATGGCCACGCTGATGTCGTGAATCGCAGTGACCACGACCACGGGAAGGTTCGGTTGCTGCGCGCGGATGCATTCCAGCATGGCAATGCCGTTTCCATCCCGCATCACGATGTCGGTCAGCACCAGGTCGAAGGCGTCCCGTTCCAGCGTTTCCAACGCATCGCGGGCGCTGGTGGCCAGTTGCACGTCATATCCCCGGTGTTCCAGGGTGGCGCCGATCATCGACCGGACGTGCGCCTCGTCATCCACGACCAGAATCCGGGCCGGCCTGCGCAGTCTTGCAACCGTGCGCGCTTCTCCCTCCGCGCGTGGATTCTCCGCGGGGTTCGGTGCTCCCATTGCCGCCAGGTTCAATGCCAAGCTGGTTCCTCCCACGATCCTCGCCAGCCGAGGGAACGGCCGCGAAGGTGTGTCCTCTTGAAACGACCTTTACCCTGTTATAGGCTTCCCAGTACTAGATCGGATACAAAAACGCCGAGATTAGTACCGTATCAAAACGATGCGCCTTGCCTGAATCCATTACAGATACGCGCCGTAACGGTCCAACGTTCCACGAAGAGCTGCCTCTGCACAAGCATGAGCCCGCCTTGATGATCAATCTTCATGCCAGAAGATGAATTAAACGTGTAATTTGGACAACCCAAACAGGCTATTCCGGCGTCTTCTGGCGGGCGCGCCGGGCTGCAACCCAGCCTTCCTTGGTGATCTGGCGAACCCGACCCACGGCCAGAGCGCCCGCAGGCACGTCCTTTGTAATGCAGGAGCCAGCGCCGATGTAGGCTCCATCCTCCACCGTCACCGGCGCCACCAGCGTGGAATCGCTGCCCACGAAGACGCCCTTGCCGATCTTTGTAGTGTGCTTGCGGACGCCGTCGTAGTTGCAGGTAATCACTCCGGCGCCGATGTTGCTGCCCTCGCCTACCTCGGCATCGCCCAGGTAGGTAAGATGGTTGGCCTTCGCGCCCTTGCCCAGCCGTGCCTTCTTGGTCTCCACAAAGTTGCCCACGTGCGCGTCTTCGCCGATCTGGCTGCCTGGACGCAGGTGAGCGAAGGGGCCGATTTTGGCCCCATCCCCGACCGTGCTCTCCGCCAGCACGCAGCCCTGGCGAATCAGCACATTGTCGCCAACCGTGCAATTCTCGATCACCGTGTAGGAGCGGATCAGGCATTCGGCGCCGATGCGGGTCAAGCCCAGCAACTGCACAAACGGCTCGATGACCGTGTCGGGCGCAACTTCGACCTCGGCGTCGATCACGCATGTTTCCGGGCGGAAGATGGTGACGCCCGCGGCCATTAAACGGCTGGCAGCCGCGGCGCGGAGGGTCGAGTCCAGAGCAACCAGCTCGGCGATGGTGTTGGCGCCCAACACTTCAGCCGCTTCGGCAGCCTCGACGGCGACCACGCGCTCCCCGGCAGCGCGCAGCAGACCTGCCATATCGGTGAGGTAAAGCTCACGGTGGGCGTTGTTGGCGGTGAGCTTGTCAAGGTGCGCGAGCAGCGGCGCGGTCTTGAAGGCGTAGATGCCGGAGTTGATCTCACGGACAGTCTGCTGCGGCGGCGTGAGGGATTTCTGCTCGACGATGGCTTCGACTTCCGGAGAATCTGGAGACTGGCGCAAAACCCGCCCGTAGCCGGTGGGGCAGGGGGGAGCGGCGGTCAGAATCGTCATTGCCGCCTGCTCGGACTGGTGAAATTGCCAGAGTTGCTCGATCGTCTCCGCCCGGATGAGCGGCACATCGCCGGAAAGCACCAGAATGTACTCGTAGCCGGCGATGGCTTCGCGTGCGCACTGGATGGCGTGGCCGGTGCCGCGCTGCTCTGTTTGCTCGACGAAGCGGACGCCCGATGCGGCCACTGCTGCCTTCACCCGCTCTGCCTGGTGACCGATCACGGCATAGATGTCGCCCGGAGCCACAACCTGGCTGGCGGCGGCAATCACGTGGGCCAGCAGCGGCTTGCCGCCAATCTCGTGCAGCACCTTGGGCCGCTGCGACTTCAGCCGCGTCCCCTTGCCCGCCGCCATGATGACCACGGCCAGCTTTGCGTTCCCTTCCATGCTTCGCTCCCCATCCGGATACTATTCCTTCCCCATTGTAGTTTCCCGGTCCACGAGAGCGGTTGGCGGGGGGGCTTGGTCTTGCATCTCTCAGAATCGAGACTTGGGGCACGCGGATTTTCTGGTTGCTGGACGTGGGCTACTCGCCGCCAAAAAGTTCACAGTTTCACGGTTTCACAGTATATAGGGGGGGTGACCTCGCCGGGCGGCGGCAGGGCGGCTCCGCATCGCCGCCTCTGCTATTGCCAGTATGCACGAACGGGAGGTAATTTTGTGCAACGGCGAAAGCGCGGGTGGGGTACACAGCCGGTCGGGGCAAGAGAGACGGACGGTTTGGGTTCGCGGTATCCCACCCTTCGCATAGGACGCGAAGGATGGGGCACGGGCGTTGTGGGTATTTTGAGACTGGATCGTTGAGGTACGAGTTATCCCAGGTCTCAATGGCGAGACCTGGGGCACCCGCATTTGTTTCTTATGGAACCTGGGCCACCCGCCTTAGAAGCGGAAGCGGTCAATTCCGGTTTCGGCAAGCCTTCAGGTCCTGCGGCATGCCCGGTAGATACTGGGGCGAATTGGCATCCGGGGTGCAAGTGATCTTCGGGCTTCTGACAGTCACTATTTCCCCGGTGCTCAGTTTGGTTTCAGCGATCCATTGCCACAGGGCAAAGATATTAAGGTCGCGCATCTGCTCGGGGGTGTAGACGTAACTTCGCGTGTCGGTCCAGGTCTCCCCTCGCTGAAACGATTCGCTCATCGAATGTCCGATCGTCTTCTCATAGCTTGTTTCAATCGTGCCCGTTAGGGAGCCGACGCCCTCGAACTCCAGCTTTGATTCGAGACTTGTTTTGATCGCACGCTTCTCCTCATCGCTATATGTCTTCGTGGTTGTTTGGCTAGTCGTTCGGGCGTCCTGGGCCGAATAGTTGCATATCTGCTGGCAGAGCAGAGACCATCTCCCTAGTGCTTCGCCAGCAGTTACCGGAGGGTGTTGAAAAGTCGTGTAAGTGTAGCTTTCATTGACGCGATTCTTACCGCTAAGGCTGCCGGGATATTGGTTGGGATAGCCCCCCGTAAGTCCAAGATTTCCTCCATTGTCAAAGTCGAAGTGCTGTTTCGTTTTCACGCCGACGCCAGGTGTGAATTCGAGAGTGAATTCACCCTGTCTTCCGTCGCATCCATGGCCTTGAACGCGGGCCAGCGTGATCTTGATCGTGCTTCCAGGGGCCAAGTTCTCCCAAATCTGGCCCAGCGGCACATTGCCCTCGTAACAGTTGTTTTCTTCAGTCAGTAGTTTGATGGTGATCGGCTGCGAGTCGATGTTCTTGATGTAAAGGTCGAAAATCCTGTTTGCCGCGTGCAATTCACTTGCAGCGCAAAGCAACAATACCGCCGCAGCAATAGCGGTCGTGTAGCAGCGAATCGTGCGAGAGCCTACCTTGGCCATAGCGATCTCCTTTTCTGTTTGCCTGGGGGGAAGTTGGTGGTGAAGTACTTGACTGCCGTGATTGGCGCGAAGTACTTCGCCGCCGGGGAAAATTTCTCTGATGTTAAAATAGAGCCGGTCCTTTGTCAAGCGTCAAGTTGCGCGGCCTGAACTTAATGACTCCCTTGTCTTTCTCCATCGCATCCTATTAGTCAAGCGAATGTGAAAACCTATCTAGCGCGCTGTTTGAATGCCGAGGGAGCTCAGTGCCTGAACCAGCCAGGGCGCCGGCATCGCACGGAGATTTCTTAAAAACGCCGGCCTGGATCGTTGTCAGCCACTCCAGACCGGCGATTTTTGCCGCTCATTGTTCAGGTCGCCATTCTCGGATCGAGCCTACTTTTGCTGCTCGGGTCGCTTGGGCATGGGCGTGGGAATGGTAATGTCGATCGGATGCACCGGCCCCAGCTTCAGTTCCTCCAGTCCCGGCTTGATCTCCGGCCCGTTGCCTACCACCAGCACGGCCAGCTTGCCGGGGTGAATGTACTTCTTGGCTACCGCATTCAGGTCGGCCAGCGTTACCTTTTCGAGGGCCACCCTGTAACTCTCCAGATAGTCGGCCGGATAGCCGTAGAACTCAAGCCGCACCCGCTCGGCCAGCACCTTTTCCCTGGTGTCGTAGCGGAAGAGGAACGAGTTGAGAAGGTTGTCCTTGGCGCGTGTGAGCTCCTCTTCGGTGAAGGGCCTGGTGGTCATCCCGTCGATCTCGCCGAGCGCGGCCCTGGTGGCGTCCACGGTGGAGGCGCTCTTGGTGAGTACAACCACGCGGAACGCAGCCGGGTGGTCATAAGCGAAGCTTAAGCCGCCGCCCACAGCATAGGCCAGGCCCAGTTCGGTGCGTACCTTCTGGAAGAGCCGGCTGGTAAAGCCGCCGCCCAGGATTTCGTTCATCACGGCGAGCGCGGGAACGTCGGGATTGCGGCGGTCCGTGCCCAGGCCCACGATCTCCACATTGGATTGGTTGACGTCTTCCTTGTCGATGAAGGAGATGCCTGGCGCGGGACCGGCAAAGACGTCGTAGCGGGCCGGCGCGGGCTTCACCGGCGGCAGCCCTTCAAAGGCCGCGCGCAGCTTGGCCTCCATGGCCACGGGGTCGAAGTCGCCGCCGATAGCCACGATCAGCTTGCCGCCGATGGTGCGGTCGTGCCACGCCTTCAGATCGTCCACGGTGACCGCGCCGATGGTAGCCAGCTCCGGCTGCCGGGTGTAGGGGCTGTTGGCCCCGTAAACCAGCTTGGCCGCCTCGCGGCCGGCGATCCCCGATTCGTCGTCGTTGCGCCGGATGATGCCCGTGGCTTCCTGTTCCTGGGCCAGTTCGAGCTTTTCCGCATTGAACTTGGGGTGTAAAAGCAAGTCCAAAGCGAGGGAAAAGACCTGGTCCGCATCGCCCTTCAACGAATCCCACGAGAGCGCGGTCGAGTCTTCGTCGGCTTCGGTTTCAATGTGGGCGGCCTTGGCCTCGAGCAGATCGTCCAGTGCGTCGCCACTGAGTTTTGCCCCGCTGGTCCGCCACGCCTGGCCGTAAAGACCTGCCAAACCAGTCTTGGCCGGATCCTCGTCCCGCGACCCGCCGGGAATGAGCACCGATCCAGACACAAACGGCAGCTCGTGATCCTCCTGCAAAAAGACGACGATTCCGTTCTTGAGCTCGATGCGTTTGGGCTGCTGGGGCTTGAAATCATGCAACTTGGGTATCGGAATCTTCTCCCATGGCTTGTTTTGCTGCGCATGGAGCGCGGTGGGCGCAGCCAACGCCCCCAAAAGAGCGCCGACCAGCGCAAAAATGGGAAACATCTTTACTACCGAACCCCGGGTGCCCCACCCTCGCCGCGTCTTTGCTTTTGCGGCTAGGGTGGGAACAGCACAAACTTGTATAGGCCGCAATCTAGGCTGACCACTCCACAGGCTCTTCATTGCGCGCCTCCATCTTTCCTGGCTGTCGTCGCGGGAGCCGCTGTCTCGATCCATGCGCCGGTGCGGTTGCCGGCGACAAACACCTGGTTGGCCACGCGCCGGATATCGGCCTTGGTCACCTTGTCCACCCGGTCAAGTTGCAGGAAGAGCTCCCGCCAGTCGCCAAAGCGGGTCTGGTACTCGGCCAGATTGTTCGCCAGTCCCTGGTTGTCTGCCAGGCCGCGCAGCAGGTCGGCGCGAGTTCGCGTCTTGTACATGGCCAGCTCTTCGTCGCTGACGTCCGCGGTCTTCAGCTTGTCAATTTCTTTATGGATGGCGTCGCGCATCTCCGCCGGTGTGTGCCCCGGCAGGGGAACGGCAAAGAAGACGAACAGACCGGGGTACTTGCCGCCCGGATACGGACTCACTCCTTCGGCTCCGGCGGCAATCTGCTGGTCGCGGACGAGGCTGCGATAGAGCCGCGAGACCCGGCCGTTCGACATAATGTCGCTGATGGCGTCGTAGACCGCGTCGTCGGGGTCGTGGTAGTCGGGCCGGTGGTAGCCCTCCATATAGATGGGCTGCGTGGCCTCGCGGATCGCAACCGTCTTCTCGGCAAACTGTTTGGGCTCGACGGTGGTCATCTCCTCCGGCTTGGGACCGGCGGGAATCCGGCTGAAATATTTCTCCAGCACCGGCAGCGTGTCCGATGCTTTGACGTCGCCCACCACGGCCACCACGATGTTGGCCCCCACGTAGTACTTCTTGTGGAATTCCATGGCCTCGGTGGCGTTGATCTGGCTCACCTCGCTGGGCCAGCCGATGTTGCTGCGTCCGTAGTTGTGCGCCACATAGGCGGTGGCCACGAACTGCTCGAAGAGACGGCCATTGGGGTTGGAATCGGTGCGCATCCGCCGCTCTTCGATTACCACGTCGCGTTCCTTGTAGAACTCGCGCGGCACCGTGTCGGCCAGGCGGCTGCTCTCCAGCCACGCCCAAAGCTCCAGCCGGTTTTCCGGCATCGACCAGAAGAACCTCGTCTCATCCAGCCCGGTGGAGGCGTTCACGCCCTCGGCTCCGTTGCGCTCGGCAATATCGGTAAACTGGTTGGGGATCACGAACTTGTGCGCCTCGTCCGTAGCCTCTTTGAAGGCCTTTTCCAGCTCGGCGAGCTTGTGCTCATCGCGGCCGACGGCCTTCAGGTACTCGGCCTCGTAGGCGTTGTTGGCCGCCTCCACCTTGGCCAGCGCCACCTTTTCGTCGGCGTAGTCCGTGGTGCCGATCTCGCTGGTCCCCTTGAAGGCCAGATGCTCGAACATGTGCGCTAGCCCGCTCTCGCCCGAGGGGTCGTTCACGTCGCCGGCGTCGATAAAGGTGGAATAGCTGAAGACCGGCGCCTCCTGCCGCTCGCAAACGATCAGCGTGAGACCGTTGGGCAGCACCTTGGTCGTAATCCTCTGCTCGAAACTCTTCAAGTCCTGGGCCTGCGCGCCGGCGAAGGCAATCTCAGCCAGCGTCAGGGCCAAAAAGCTCTTCCAAAACCAGGAAGAAATTCTGCTTTGCATCCAGTCTCCTTGTTCGGGAAGCGCGAAACCGCAACCCCCGCACTCTTCCAAGCTAGTGCCCTCGACCAAAGGGGGTCAAACCGGCTGGTCCCCGTGGTCGGCAAGTCTCTGAGTTGCCGGCAAGCCGCAAACAATGCTTCAAGTAGATATGTACCGTTGTGGACATCAGGCGCAGGAGCTACCCATGGCGATCGCGTCCGGAAGAAGAGCAGCCTCAGCTTCAAGCGAGGATTCCAAGCGATCGGCAAGCAAAGGCAGTCCTTCATTTTCGTCCTCACCGGCCTCCAGAAAGGCCTCGAAGAGGACCGCATACAGACCTTGCCGCCCCGCCAGTCTCTTGTTCCGTGTGCGCAGGAAATCGAAGCGAAAGGGAGAACTGTGTTCAAGTTCGACCAGGAATGCTGGAGAAAAGAATTCCTGCGCGTCGGCCACAGCCATGAGGATGAGCGATCTCCAGCTCATCCGCAGCAGGTCCTTAAGCATCTTGGGACCGTTGGGCGAGCGATCGATCCGGTCTGCAACTCGCTCGCTGAAGTTCAGAAGCTGAATTGCGAGGCTGTCCAACGGCTGGCCCGTTGCGGCAGCGCGTGAGAACAGTGTCGCCGAACCACGCTGCAGATCCTCCCGCACGTCCTGCAAATCGTCTCCCAGCTGCAGTAAAGCGCCCCACTCGAACGAGAATCCGCTTTCTTCCTCGCTCAGCCAGCCATGCGAGAGGCAGGCATCCGCGAGTACGGAAGTCCCGCCTTTGGCACAGCTTATCCGCAACACATCGGAATCCTCGCAAAGTCCACAGTTGTTGAATTGCGCGATACTTAGCTCCTGTGCTCGATGGATGGCTAACAAGCACTCAAAGACCTGGGGGTAACGCGGGCGAGGATATTGTTCTTCGATCAACTGAACCATCGTCCACACTGCCGCTTCCCGGCGGTTCCGGGCTGCAAGCCTCTGGCCGCACAACCGGTCCCGAAAGCGCGCACTGAACTGAAGCTTCTCCGCATTGGATACATTTCCATCGTCCAGATAGTTGTCGCTATACGGATAAAGGAGGCTGTATCCCAGGATCGATGGTGTGAGTTCCAAGGGCTCGCCGAGCAGCGGTTGCAAGCCGCAAGCGGTCCAGGCATTGCGGCATGCCTGGATCATATCGGCCATGCTAAGGGTTGCGTCGAACCGCCTTGCCCACCGCGCAAGCTGCGTGCCTATCGGCAAGAAACCGTTGGTGAGGAGCTGAATTGTCTCCCCCTCCAGGCCAAGCGCGATGGCCGCGAAGCGAGGGAATGCCGCAACGATTCGCTGCTGTGCTTCGAGGCGCTGCGCTTTGGTCCGCGGGGCCTTCCTCGCCTCCCGCTCAACGGCTCGCAACCCTTCGTCATAGGCATTTTCCCGCTTTTGCTGCTCTCTCAGGCTATAAATTGGCCCGCCTTGCCACGGTCGCGCAGCGCCGTCTTTCCAGGCTACGATGGTTTGCGCAACCTGCTCTTCCACCCAGGACCAGCTGTAGAGCTGTTTCATTCTGCTGAAGGTTACGAAAGGCCGAGTCAAACGGTTCCAGCATCGACATGGCGCAAGGGGGGCGTTGATCGATTCCTGATGCCATCCTGATGCCGTCGTTAGTACCATGTAGACACGATGCAGAGGGAGCAGAAAAATCGCCGGCGCCTCACCCCGCTCTGGCGGGCCGTGATTGAAGTTGCGTTCATCGTCTTTCTGTTTTATTCCAATCTATTGATGGGAGAATTTACCGCCTCCCGTGGACCCGGGAAGAGTCTGGCGTTCGCCCTCAACGACATCTTTACAGGTACGAATTTCGTGATCGCGCTCGTCTGCGCGCTCATCGGCTACCTGGTCTTTGAATACCTGCGCAAGAAACTCTAGCGCCCGGTTCATTCCAGTCAGCGTGTCGATTCCGCTTCGATGGCGCGGGGAAACAGGATGTTGTTTTCCAGATGAATGTGCTGGTGCAGGTCCTGTTCAAACTCTCTCAATCCGTCATAGAAGGCATGGTAGGTGGGGCAGGCGTCCTGCGGCGTTGTGAAGTTGTGGCTCAGGCGGCGCATCTCGGCCAGCAGCGCTCCAGCGGCATCGTGCTCCTGGGTCATCATGCGAATGGGATTTGCTACCGTTCCAAAGCAGGAGCTAGGCATGGACCCCCCGGCGCCGGCGCGCTCCAACTTGACGATGTAAGGAAAGAGGATGGCCTCTTCCTTGACCAGGTGTTGAGTCAACTCCTCATCCAGTTGCGCCAGTAACGATTGAATCGCCGGCAGCTCGGCCTGGGTTTCGCCGTGGCGACGCACGACTTTTTGCGCGAGGACGGCCAGTCGCGGCAACTCTGTTTTCACGTAAGAATGATGCTTGGAGACGATGTGGGCAGCGAGCTCCTCCATCGGCCTCCGCGACCAGTCTTCAGCGGCGGGAGCGGGATCGATGGCGGCGGATTCGAGTGCGGCGATCACCGCATCCACCTCGATCTGACTGGCTGCGCAGGCTTCGGCAAGAGGCTTGCGCCCCCCGCAGCAATAGTCGATTCCATAGTGCTCGAAGACCCGAATCGAGGAAGGTTGTTCGAGAGCAATCTCACGGACGGTCTGTGTGGCAGTAGTCATTTTGATCTCCTTCCCTGACAGCATGGAGGAGCGATCCCGCCGCGCGCAGCGACTTTGGTCACTTTTCGCAAAACGAGTAGGTTGTCCGGCTTTTGATCGAGAGCGGCGAACAGATTCGTAGGCTGATAGAATCCACGAGTGAGCCTTCAACGATTCGACATTGTTGCCGTCTTGCAGGACACGGCATTGTTCTCCGGCCTCTCGCCGGAGGAGCTGCGCACGCTGGCCGCCCGCACCGCGCGCAAGCGGCTCAAAAGTGGCGAACTGCTTTTCTCCGAGGGCGAGCCTTGCCATGGATTGCACATCATCGCCACGGGTAAGGTGCGCATCTTCAAGACTTCGGCCAGCGGCCGGGAGCAGGTGCTGGCCGTCAATCAACCGGGAGAGTCCGTGGCTGAACTTCCCATCTTCGATGGAGGCGTCTACCCAGCCTCGGCCGTCGCCATTGAGGAGACGCAGATCGCCTTCATCTCGCGGCAGGACTTTCAGAGCTACTGCCTCGAACATCCCCAGGTCGCACTCAAGGTGCTCTCGGTGGTCGGCGCGCGGCTCAGGCGGCTGGTGGGCATCATCGAGGAGCTGTCCTTCACCACCATTCGCCAGCGCCTGGTCGCCACTCTGCTCAAGTTCGCGCAGAGCGAAGGCGCGCAGACCGGCCAAGGCATAGAGTTTCAACTGCCCTCGACCCATCAGGAGCTGGCCAATCAGCTGGGAACCGTGCGCGAACTGATCTCGCGCAATCTGATGCGCCTGCAGGCGGAAGGGCTTCTGGAGGTGGAGGCGCGCCGGATTGTCGTCAAGGATTTGAAGGGCTTGAGTGCGCTGCTGGATGCAGCGCCTTAGCCGGGTAAACTTTTCTACGGTAAGAATCTGCTTGCATCCTTGACCGCGCGCCCCGCGCTTCGTATGCTTCAATGGTTTCCGCGTGGCGGAGGTTTGCTCACTCCAATCCGCGCAGGGAGAACCCGCATGAGCACCACTTCCCCGGCCTCAACTCCCGCCGCAACTCCCGCTTCCGGCTTTGCCGCCCAGCCGTTTGCCGTTGTTGCTCTGCCGTTTCTGGTGCGCCGCGCCGCGGTGCTGGGCGCCGGAACCATGGGTTCCCGCATTGCCGCCCACTTAGCCAACGCCGGAATCCCGACGCTTCTGCTCGACCTTGTTCCAAAGGACGAAAGCGCGGAGCGCCGCAATCGGCTGGCTCTAGCGGCAATTGATGCTTTGGCCAAGGCCAAGCCCGCCGCTTTCTATGAGCCGTCGCTGGCCGCGCTCATCACCCCCGGCAATTTCGAGGACGACCTGCCCAAACTGGCCCAGTGCGACTGGGTGGTCGAAGCCGTCGCTGAAAATCTGGCCATCAAGACAGCCCTACTGGCGCGCGTTGTGCCCCATCTTGCGCCCCACGCAGTGCTCACCACCAATACCTCTGGACTTCCGGTGAACCAGATCGCCGCAGGGCTGGCGGCCCGCCGGGACCGCTTCTTCGGAACGCACTTCTTCAATCCGCCGCGCTATATGCGGCTGCTCGAGGTGATTCCCACCGCCGAGACCGATCCGGCCGTGGCAGCCGCCTTTGCCGCCTTCGCCGACCGCGCCCTGGGCAAGCAGGTGGTGTTTGCCAACGACACGCCCAACTTCATCGCCAACCGCATCGGCATCGCCGTCATGTTCAACG
The DNA here is from genome assembly GCA_003170825.1 of Acidobacteriaceae bacterium. Lineage (GTDB taxonomy): Bacteria > Acidobacteriota > Terriglobia > Terriglobales > Acidobacteriaceae > Telmatobacter. The sequence goes on along the minus strand of PMYL01000038.1, from coordinate 95,550 downwards.
CGGCAACCCTGATGCTGGAGCAGGGGCTGACCATTGAAGAGGTGGACGCGCTGACCGGGCAGGCCATCGGCTGGCCTCGCACCGGCACCTTCCGGCTGGCGGACCTGGTGGGCATCGACATCTTGGCCCACGTGGCCGCGAACTTCCCCCAGGGCGTGACGCAGGGCGGCTTTTCTTCCGTTTTGGACGAGATGATGAAGCGCGGCTGGCTGGGCGACAAGGCCGGGGTCCCCGGCGACGGGTCTTCGTCGCCGGGGTGGAAGGCCGGCCAGGGCTTCTACAAGAAGGTCCGCGGCGAAGATGGAAAAGAGGTTAGGTTGGTGCTCGACCTTGCCACCTTCGAGTACCGTCCCGCCGCCAAACCCGCGCTCCCGGCACTTGAAATGGCCAAAAACGCCGCGACGGTTCCCGAGCGGTTGCGCCTTCTGCTGGCGAATGATCCCGCCAAGGACAAGGCAGCGGCCTTCCTGTGGCCTTTTCTGGCTTCGCTATGGAACTTTGCCGCGGACCGCATCGGCGAAGTGGCCGGCGATGCGGCCTCCATCGACCGCGCCATGCGCTCCGGCTTCAACTGGGAGCTGGGTCCGTTCGAGATGGCTGATGCGGCCGGGGTCGCCTCGACCGTTGCCCGCATGAAGGCGCTGGGCTTGCCGGTGAGCCCGCGCATCGAAACACTGCTCGCCCGCCGCGGCGGGCTGGGTCGCCGCGGCGACCTGGCAGCCGGGCAGCCGTCCTCGGTCGCCGCGGCGACCTGGTACGCCCAGGATGGCCGGGAATGCTTCCAGCCGGAGAACGGCCAACTGGAGCCCGTTGCCGCCGTCTCCGGTCACACTCGCATCGCGGATTTCCGCCGCTCCAATGGCGTGGTCCGCTCGAACGCCGGCGCCTCGCTGGTCGATCTGGGCGACGGCATCGGCTGCATCGAGCTGCACTCGCTCAAGAACGCCATCGGTGGCGACGTGCTGGCGCTGGCGTCGGCGGTGCTCAACCCCTCCTCCGATGCGGTGCGCGACTTTGCCGGCTTCGTGATTGCCAGCGACCGCGAAAACTTCTGCGTTGGCGCCAACCTGATGCAACTGCTGCTGGTCGCGCAGGAGGGCGAGTGGGAGGAGTTGGCCGCGGTCATTCACGGCTTCCAGCAGATGACCGCAGCCATCAAGTTCTGCCCGCGCCCGGTGGTGGCGGCGCCGTTTGGCCTCACGCTCGGCGGTGGCGCGGAGATTTGCCTCCACGCCGCGCGCCGCCAGCCCCACGCGGAGACCTACATCGGCTTGGTCGAGGCCGGGGTGGGCCTAATTCCGGCCGGAGGCGGCACAAAGGAGATGCTGCTGCGCGCCGTGGACCAAGCCGTTGCGCTGGCCCCGCCCGATCCCCGCGATCCGCCCTCGCGCTTTGCCCAATCGGCGGAGATGGCCACGGCGCTCCGGCGGACGTTTGAGACCATCGCCCTGGCCAAGGTCTCCACCTCGGCCGCCGAGGCCCGTTCGCTGGGCCTGCTGGCGCCGGCGGACCGCATCACCATGAACCGCGAGCGCCTGCTGCTCGATGCCAAGGCCCAGGCTGCAGCATTGGCCGGGGCCGGCTACACCGCTCCGCAACCGCGCACGCAGATTCCCGCTCCCGGCACGGCGGCGCTGGCCACGCTGGAGACCGGCGTCTTTCTGATGGGCGAAGCCGGCTACGCCTCGGAACACGACCAGAAGGTGGCCCGCTGGGCGGCATACATCCTGGCCGGCGGCCGTGTGACGGCGGGTTCTCCGGTGACCGAGCAATACCTGCTGGACCTGGAGCGCGAGGCGTTTCTCTCCCTCTGCGGCGAACGCAAGACCCAGGAGCGCATCGCCTTTACGTTAAAAACCGGCAAGCCGCTGCGGAACTAACCATGAAAGCGACAACTATCCTGCTCTCGGTTGCGTCTCTGGCGTTGGGAACCTTCCCGGCCATGAGCCAGAGCGCCTTGCCTCCGGCACAGCCAAATCCTGCCCAACTCACGGAATCCGGCCAGATCGTCCTCGCCGGCCGCTCGACCCCGTACCTTATCCGCCATCTGCCGGTCAGTTCGTTTCCTGAGCTGCCAGCCGCAGCTCAAGACCTGCTCAACCGCCGCGGCTGTCTCATTCCGCAGACCTACGAGGCTCACCACCCGGAGAACGTCGTCCACGCCAGCCTGGAGCGCCCCGGCTCCTCCGATTGGGCGGTCCTGTGCTCGGCGCAGGGAACGGTCTCGCTGCTGGTCTACTTTTCCAGCGCCCCGGCCAAGCTGCTGGTGCTGGCCGCCTCGCCCGAAACCGAGCGCCTGCAAGCCCACGATCCGAGCGGCGTTCTCGGCTTCAATTGGGGCATTGATCCTGCCTCGCCCGGGCAGATTCGCACGGCACAGATCGGCTTGCTGCATCGCCCGGCGCTCGTGGACCACGACGCCCTGGCCGATTCGCTCGTCGACCACGGCACCGTCTACCACTTCTATTTGAAAAATGCCTGGATCGTGCTGGAGATGCCGGAGTAACGGTTTGCCGCGCCAGGCCCAAATGATCGTCAAGGAGCGTCACCCATGCCGGAAGCCGTTCTCGTCAGCGCCGTTCGCACTCCCGTCGGCCGCGCCCCCAAAGGCGCTCTTTCCACCACCCGTCCCGACGACCTGGCCGCAACTGCGTTGAATGGGGCTTTGCAGCGGGTTCCTACCCTCGACCGCGCCGAAATCGACGATGTGATCCTGGGCTGCGCCCAGCCGGAGGGCGAGCAGGGCTGGAACATCGCCCGCTTTGCCGCTCTGCGCGCCCAGTTGCCGGTCGAGGTTCCCGGCGTCACCGTCAACCGGCTGTGCTCCTCGGGTCTCGAGGCCATTGCTCTGGCCGATCTGCGCATCCGCTCCGGCGGCGACCGGGTGGTGGTGGCGGGCGGCGCGGAATCCATGAGCCTGCTTCCCTTTGGCGGCCTCAAACCCAGCCCCAATCCCTGGCTCGCCGAGCACTATCCCGCCGCTCTCCTTACCATGGGCCTCACCGCCGAGCGGGTCGCCCGCCACTACGGCGTCTCCCGCGAAGATCAGGACGCCTTCGCCCTGTCCAGCCACCGGAAAGCCGTCGCCGCGCAGGCCGCCGGACGCTTTGCCGAAGAGCTGATCCCGGTAACGATCACCACTGCCGTTCCCGGCGCGAAAGCCGGGAAGCCGTCGGTATCGGAATCGATCTTTTCCGCCGATGAAGGCCCGCGCGCGGACACTTCCGCCGAAGCCCTGGCCAAACTCAAGCCCGCCTTTCACGCGCAGGGAACGGTCACCGCCGGCAACTCCTCGCAGACCTCAGACGGCGCGGCTGCAGCAGTCTTGATGGAAGCCGGACGGGCACAGGAACTGGGGATTCGCCCCCTTGCCCGCCTGGTGGCCTACGCCGCCACCGGCTGCCTGCCCGAGGAGATGGGCATGGGTCCCATTTCCGCCATTCGCAAGGCGCTCCGTCGCGCCGGTTTCACCCTGGCCGAGATCGGCCTGATCGAATTCAACGAGGCCTTTGCCGCGCAGGCTCTGGCCGTCATCCGCGAACTGGGCCTTGATCCGGAGCGCATCAACGTCAACGGAGGCGCCATCGCCCTCGGTCATCCGCTGGGCTGCACCGGCGCCAAGCTCACCGCCACGCTGCTCGCCGAGATGCGCCGCCGCCAGGTCCGCTACGGCATGGTCACCATGTGCGTCGGCGGCGGCATGGGCGCAGCGGGGATCTTTGAGCTGCTGGGTTGAATCAGTGATTCTGCTGATTCTTACGCCAAAAAACAGAAACGGCCCGGGTTGCCCCAGGCCGCTCATGCTGAACTCGGATTCCTCTCAGCCCTCGCCGGGCTACTCTGTGCTATGCCTTGGCCGTCGCCAGCGCCTTCAGCCGCGCGTTCAGGCGGCTCTTGTAGCGGGAGACGGTGTTGTCGTGCAGAATGCCCTTCTGCACGCTCTTGTCCAGCGTGGAAACGGTCTCGCGATACTGCGCCTGGGCGGCCTTCACGTCGCCCTTGGCGAGAGCCTCGCGCAGAGCCCGCAGGCTGGTGCGCACGCGGCTGCGGTTGGAGTGGTTCACTTCGGTGCGGGTCACTGTCTGGCGGGCGCGCTTCAGCGACGATACATGGTTTGCCATTGCTTATCCTTTATTTCTGAGCCCTGTTGTCAGGGGCAAAAGTGTGAGCCCTGATTTCAGGGGGATTGATGCGGGGTCAGAATGCAACTCTATCCGCATCCCTCGCAATTTCTTAGTCTACGGGAAACCGGGCGGCGGGTCAATGCGCGTGCGCCACGGACTTCGCACCGCGGAGCGCAGAGGCCGCCGGGAGTGTCAGGCGAACAAAGGTACCCGCAAAGGCACACTTTTCACCAAAAATCCTTGACGCCCGCATTGACTCTCCGCTCCACTGGCGCTACTCTCAAGCCCAGATACCGAATACTGACACCGGATTTGGTAGCCTATTCCATCCCGCGGTCCCGCCACTCAGCCCAGAGCTTCGGCTCGACTCTGCACCGCGCCCGCAGGTTCTCCGCACATTCAGCCGTTTGCCCGCAGCCTGTCCATCGCGCTGCCGGCCGGCCCTGCGCCTTATCCACCTCAACCGCACGTCCTCTTGGAGGGCATTGAATCCTTTGAAGATCGCTCTGGAGATCACGCCCAACCTCGAGCCCCTCTTTGGGACTCGCGATGAAAATCTCAGGCTCATGGAAGACAAGCTCGGCATCCGCATCGATCTTCGCTCCGACGCCGTGCACGTGGAGGGACCGGAAGAGGGCGTGGCGCGCGTTCAGCGCATCTTCCAGGACTTCGAGGCGTTGCGCCGGCAGGGCGTCAACCCGCACAATGGCGAACTGAACGGCCTGTTGCGCCTGGTTGTGGCCGATCCCGCAACCACGCTGCGCTCACTGGCCGACGCCGGCAAGCAGCGCTCGGCGGGCGTCAAGCGCACCGTCCAGCCGCGCTCCATCAACCAGCGGAAGTACGTCGAGGCCATCGAGCAGTACGACATGGTCTTCGGCGTGGGACCGGCGGGCACCGGCAAGACCTATCTGGCCGTGGCCATGGCCGTGGCCGCCCTGAACGCCAAGAAGGTGAGCCGCATTGTCCTGGTCCGTCCCGCGGTCGAGGCCGGCGAGCGCCTCGGCTTTCTGCCCGGCACGCTCCAGGAGAAGGTAGACCCTTACCTGCGCCCGCTCTATGACGCCCTCTACGACCTGCTCGAACCGGAGAAGGTCGACAAGATGCTGGAGAAGAACGTCATCGAGGTCGCGCCGCTGGCCTTCATGCGCGGGCGCACTCTGAACGACGCCTTCATCATCATGGACGAGGCCCAGAACACCACCATCGAGCAGATGAAGATGTTCCTCACCCGCATGGGCAACAGCTCCAAGTCGGTCATCACCGGCGACATCACCCAGATCGACCTGCCCAACCCGCGCAAGTCGGGACTGCTGGACGCGATCAACATTCTCGATGGCGTCGAGGGCATCCAGTTCTGCCACTTTGAGGACTGCGACGTGGTGCGCCACGCCCTGGTGCAGCGCATCGTGCGGGCTTACGAATCCGTCAAGTCGCAGCAGCAGCAGGAGTTACCGCTGGCCCTCGGCGAGCCGATCGAGGTGGGCACGTCGGAGCGCGAAAGCCGGGCATCGGCGCAGGCCGCGAAGGCGGGGAAGCCGCAGTAAGAGGGTTGGTGTCATTCCCAGATCCCAAAAGCGGGGCCTGGTGCACCCGGCTGATGTACCAGCCGCCATTAAACTTAGAAAGGGGTGAATTGGATGCCGCGACCCGAAACTGAATTCGACGGCACTGAGGGCGACGTTCTGATCGCAATCTACGAGTGTCCAGATATTCCCTTCTCGAACTACACGTTGACCGAGAGGCTGAACCCCAGCCTCCAAATCACCTCCCCGGAGTACCGCGCTGCATTTGCTCACATCCGCAGCGTGATAGAAGGACATATTGTTCGCGGGCTTATTCGAGGCAAACGATCAAAGAGCGCCGACGGGGTCTTCTTCGAGAATCTGAAATTGACCGATAAGGGAGAAAAAGCTGCCATTCAGGAGCGTAAACGGCGCGCATTGCCAGGGGAGGTAAATCAGCTTCTTGATCTTGTGCAACTCGCTCGGAAGCTACGGGATCGGGGTGACGGGAGCTAGGCCGCCGGACACCGCCTACCGCCGTTTGCCTTCCAATGAACTTATCCGTTCAGCCGGTTCAGAGCGAATCATAGTTTCTCTTCATCCTTCTGTCGAAGGCTCATTGTTCCTTTGCGCCGTGATCCTTTAGCAGCTTTATCATTTCGGCGGATTCCGCATAGTCGAGAGGGGTTTTGCCTTCATCATCATGTGGCATTATTTTGGCGCCTGCTTCTATGAGCTTTGTTGCTCCGACGATATTGTTCCCCCGGGCCGCAACATGCAGGGGAGTCTGTCCATGCCAGTCCCGTGCAGAGACGAGCGCCCCGTGTCTTAAGAGCGCCTCGATAACTTCTCTGGCGCGCACTGGACTATCCTTAAAGCGTTCGTTACTCGCCTGGAATCTGTTGTCGAATACAAGGGAACTCCTAAACATCACAGCGTGAAGCGCGGTCGTCTGACCAATGCCGTCGTTGCCCTTGACTGCGGGGTCTGCGCCTTTCTTAAGCAGGTATAGAATAGCGGCGGACTCCTCAACGGAGTAAAGTCCGCTAGCGGCGCAAGCTATAACCAAGGCGGTCTCTCCCTGTCGATTGCTCCCATTCACCCAAGCCCCATCGCCGATTGCATCCTCCATTCGAGGGAGATCGTGATCCCCAGCCGCCCCTATGAGCGCCTGCTGAGCCGCGTCTCTTGGCTCCAACGAGGGCGCTCCATACTTTTTCAGGAGCCCAATGATGTTTGCTCGGCCCTCCTGGACCGCAATCTCCATAGGAGTTATCCTCTCGATTTCTACGGGCAGCTCCCCTTCTATCTCCTTGGTTGGGCTAAGCCCATTCTTGAGAAGGGCCTCCGTGAAGAGTACCAGTCCCTCTGCAATGGGTATGGAAAGATGGTCTTGTTCACAAAACACTTGGCTGGGGTGGCACGGCTGTAGTTTGGCACCTGCTTTGAACAGCATCTTAAGGATTTCTGTACCCTCCTCCTCAGCCTCCGTCTTGTGCCCCCAGATGTCCGTCTCCTTCCCCCCGACAAAAATTGCCAGTGTCCCTATCGCTGAGACTGAGTAGGTCTGCCCCGCATTAGATACCCAGTTGGGATTAGCCCCTTTATCCAGCGCAGTTTTCACCCCTGACACGTCGAGCTTCTCAATCGAATCCATGAGCAGTTTTTGGGCGTTGGATTTTTGAGATGGAAGAGCAGCTTGGGCGCCCACGCTGGCCTTCGTAGTTGGCGCAGGCGCTAGTCCTTTCGAGCCTTGGTTAACATTTTGATCGGATGCTGGCGGCGCGCTCTGCTGTGCCCATGCGCTGGACGCTGTAATGACTAGGGCCGAAACAATCAGCCAACGACAGGATCGCGAGTTCATGGTGTCTCTCTTTCCGCGCTCCCCTACCGCGCGGCATTTGCAGCAGTCGAATTGATCTGCCACGAATTGTACGCCGGTGCCCCGGGTCCCTCGCATTTGGGGACCTGGGAGACCACGAACCCCATGCGAGCGAAAAGCGAGCGATTGGCCCCACCGCAGGTGGTTGCAGATTATTTCCTTGCTTCGTCGCACAATGATCTCAGAAGTCTTCGCGCGGCCTTTCAGCCGGAAGCTGTCGGCAGAGGCCGAAACGTCACGTAACTCCTTATCCTGGACGATTTTGCATGGAACTTCTTTGTTATCAGGATTTTACAGCGCAACCCCATCCGTAAACTCAAGAAAACAAGGAATTTGTTTGCAAAATAGGGGTGGGGGGTACCCGATCTTCCAGCTTGCCGTGAGGGTGGGATAAGTCGAACCCGCGTAGAATGAGAGCTACCGGAGCCTCGCACACAACGGCTCCGGGCACGATGATCCTCCTCCACCCAGATATGGACCCCGACCCTGCGCCGAAGGCAACTTCGGCGAAGCGGACTGCTGCGCCTGCCGCTGCCCAAGAATCCCCCAATTTCCGTCTGCCCTCCGCGCGCACGCTGACCCGCTTTTTGGGGCAGGCGCAGGCAGCCGTGCGCTTGCGCGGCCAGGTCACCGTGCTGCTGACCACCGATGCGGCCATCCGAGGGCTCAATCGCCAGTTCCGGGGCCAGAACAAGGCCACCGACGTGCTCTCGTTTCCCGCCGAAGGCATTGGCGCCGAAGAGATCGCAGGCGACCTGGCCATCAGCGTAACCACGGCGCTCGGCCAGGCCACCGAGCAGGGCCACTCGCTCTCCACTGAAATCAAGGTGCTTATTCTGCACGGACTGTTGCATCTGGCCGGCTACGATCACGAGGCCGACAACGGCCGGATGGCCCGCCGCGAACGTCTGCTCCGCGCCCGCCTGGGACTGCCGCAAGGCCTCATCGAGCGCGCCGCCCAGCCCAGGCCCTCCGTCCGCAAACCCGCCACAAAAGCTCCGTGCCCCATCCTTTCCGCAGCTTTTGGCGGAAAGGGTGGGAAACCTCGAACCTCAACTAGTGAGCGGGTGCCCCAGGTTTCGATTTTGAGACCTGGGAAACCTCGAAATACAAGCCGCGTGCCGACCAAACGGAGTCCGCGCCTATGACCCCGCTCTTCATCCTCCTGATCGTCACCCTGGCCGTGATCGAGACGCTGGCCTCCTACATCAGCCGCGTCTACTCCGAATTCGGCAAGATTCTGACCCACGAAATCGAGGAGAACCTGGACGCCTGGGAGGAGCTGGTCGAGCCGCAACTGGGCCTGAGCCGCGAGCACGCCGCCATCTCCGCCGCGGTCCTGCAGCAGCTCGCTCTGGGCATCATCGCGCTGGAGTTCGGCGCGGTTCTCTTCGATCGCGCTCCTCATCTGGCCCGGCCCACCTATGCGGAGATCGCCCAGGCCGTTCTCGGCGTGGTGCTGGTGGTGGTCTTTTGCAACCAGCTTCTGCCTTCGCTGCTCTTTAACCGCACGCGTGGCCGCTGGGCGGCGCGGTTGGTCTGGCCCATCCGCCTGCTGCTCTGGCTCATGACGCCCATTACCGTCTTCGTCCGCTTCTTCTTCTCCGTGGCCTCGCTGGCCGAGGAGCAGGCCACGCCCGAGGAAGAGACCGCTGTCGATGTGGAGGCGCTGCTCGAAGCCGGCGAAGAGGAGGGCATTCTCGAGGAAAGCGACATCGACCTGGTCCGCTCCGCCGTCGAATTCGGCGACAAGCTGGTCCGCGAGGTGATGACTCCGCGCCCGGAGGTCTTTGCCGTCCCCGAGTCGATCACCCTCGAAGAATTCCTCAACCAACTGCGCGAGCACAACTTTTCCCGCGTGCCGGTTTACTCCGGCTCCATCGACAACGTGACCGGCATCGCCTTCGCCCACGACCTGTTGCAGATCGCCGACGAGGAAGCCCGCACCCGCACCGTGGCCGGCATCCAGCGCCCCGCGGTCTTCGTCCCGGAAACCAAGCGCGGCTACGAGCTTTTGCGCGAGATGCAGCGGGAAAAACAGCACATGCGCATCGTGATCGACGAATACGGCGGCGTCTCCGGCCTGGTCACCATCGAAGACCTGCTGGAAGAGATCGTCGGCAACATCAAGGACGAGCACGAGGAGGACGCGGCCATTGAGGAGCCGCAGCGCGAATCGGGCGGCGTATGGCTGGTTCCCGGCAACTTTCCCGTCGCTCAGTTGCCCGACCTCTTCGGCGAGCAAACCGCCCTGAGCGATCTCGACGAAGCCTACGAAGCCACCACCCTCGGCGGTCTGGTCAGCGAGATCGAAGGCCGCATCCCGGTGCCCGGCGAGGTCGTCCTGCTCGAATCCGCCGGCCTGCGCATGGAGGTGGTCGCCTCCACCGATCGTCGCGTCGAGCGCCTGCGCGTCTTCCCGCCAGCGGCGAAAGCCGCTACCGCGCAACCTGCATGAATCGCGCAAAATGCTCCGTGCCCCATCCATGCGCTTTTTTTCTGGCGCATGGGTGGGAAACCACGAATCCATAGCCGGCCCTCCCGCAGCTTACCCGGCAGAAAATACCGTAAACTCAGTCAGGAGCATTTACCCCCTTTGAAATCCGGATTTGTCGCCATTCTGGGCCGGCCCAACGCCGGCAAAAGCACGCTTCTCAACGCCCTCACCGGCGAAAAGGTAGCCATCGTCTCCGCCAAGCCGCAAACCACCCGCAACCGCATCGCCGGGGTGGTCGAGGTTCCGGCGCGCAAGGGCGTTCAACCAGCGGCGCAGATCGTCTTTGTGGATACGCCCGGCGTCCACAAGCCCGGTTCGCACCTGGACCGCCGCATGTTGCAGGAGGTCTACGAAGCCCTGGAGACCCGCGACCTGGTGCTGGTGCTGATGGACGCCACGCGCAGAGTGCAACTGGAAGCGGCCGCAGAGCCCACCGAAGAATCTACCAATGATTGTCATCCTGAGCGGAGCGCAGCGGAGTCGAAGGACCTGCAGTTGCGGGTGCCCCAGGTCCCGATTTTGGGACCTGGGAGTTCGGAAGCCCCGGCTCCCCGGCACGAGCGCACAAACTGGGCCAGCGAGGACGAATTTCTCTTCGGCCTCATCCGCAAGCTCGACTGCCCGGTCTTTCTGTTGCTCACCAAGATTGACCTGGTTCCCAAAGACTATCTTCTTCCGCTGATCGACACGCTGACCCGCCAGTTCAAATTCGCCCAGATCATTCCGGTCAGCGCCCGCAAGCGCGACGGCCTTGATCTGTTGGTGCGCAAGATCGTCGAAGTCCTCCCCACGGGCGAGCGCTACTACCCCAAAGACCAGTACACCGACCAGCCCCAGCGCTTCATGGTCGCCGAGCTGATTCGCGAGAGCATTCTGGTGGAGACGGGCGAAGAAGTCCCCTACGCTTCGACCGTGGTCATCGAGCAATTCGAGGAGCCGGCTCCCGCCCGCCCACAAAAAAAGGGCGCAGCGCCGGCCCGCCTCCCGCTCACCCGCATCGCCGCCACCATCTACTGCGAGCGCGCCGGCCAGAAAGCCATCCTGATCGGCAAGGGCGGCGCCAAGCTCAAGGAGATCGGCACCGCCGCCCGCCGCCAGATCGAGTCTTTTCTCGGCACCCGCGTTTATCTGGAGCTGCACGTCATCGTCGAGCCCAACTGGCGCGAGTCGAAGAGTTTCGTCGAATCCCTCGACTGGCGGAATCAGCTTGAACGGCTGGCCGGCGATCAGATCACCGAAAAACCCTCAGACGCAGAAGAATAGAGCGCTCGTGCTCTGTTGGCAGGCTGCAAGGGGCAAGAGAAGCCCCCGGTTGCGCTCTTTTCCGTTTACCAGCCGCCGTCATTTGCTAAGGACGATCTCGTGCAGCTCCGGCTCAACCGGCTTTTGCCCTTTGTAGTCGGAGTAGTGGACCACGTTGTCGTAGGCGTCTTTAATGAGGTCCTGCAGCGGAATGACGCTGCCGTTGACCCGTTGTTCGTCCAGCAGATCGAGATCGACGTCGGCGACTACCAGTTGTTCCTGGTTGATGGTGCCCTCGGCGGCGATTCCGTCCCGGGCGAAGAAGTAATCCGAGGGGGTGAGAATGGCGGCCTGGCCGTAGTTGGTGGCCATGTAGGGGACCAGGGGGAGATTGCCCACAGTGCCGGTCATGGCGACGTATATCTGGTTCTCGATGGCACGGGCCTGGGCGCAGTAGCGGACGCGGCAGAAGCCCTCGCGGCCGTCGGTGCAGGAGGGAACGAAGAGAATCTCGGCACCGGCCTCGGCCATCACCCTGGCCACCTCGGGAAACTCGACGTCGTAACAGACCAGGATGGCGATGTTGCCGAAGTCGGTGTGGTAGACGTAGAGGCCGTGGCCGCGGCTGAGCTGATAGGGGCCGCTCTCGGTGGAGGTCAGGTGGACTTTTTTCTGGCGGAAGACCTGCCCGTTGGGTGTGAACAGGTGCGCGGCGTTGAAGATCTTGCCCCGCTGGAAGACGGGGTGGGTTCCACCGATGATGTAGATGCCCGTTTCCTTGGCCAGCCGCATGAACAGCGCCTCGTATTCGGGCGCCATCCGGGCCAGGCGGCGCACTGCCAGGGCCGGGGCGGGCTCATTGATATAGCTGAGAAGCTGCATGGTGAAGTATTCGGGGAACAGAACGAAATGGGCGTGGTACTCCTTGGCACTGTGAACGAAGAACTCCACCTGTTTCACGAAGTCGTCAAAGCAGGCGATGGGCCGGAGCAGGTACTGGACGGCGGCGATGCGGACGCGGCGTGGGCGCGGAGTCCCGCGCAAGGCCTCCGCGGCGGCCTGTTCCAGGGCTGCGTGCTGTAGGCTCGCCTGCAGGCCGACCGAGGAGGTGTACTCCGGGTTCAGCCATTCGAGCACGGTGGCAAAGCCGCGCGATTCGATATCGTGCATGTATTCCGGAACCACATCCAGGACCACCAGTCCGTTTTCGAGCTGGAAGGTGAGCGCGGGGTCCCATCGTTTGCCGGCGACCACCTCGGCCACGAATTCCTTCGGTGTCAATTGTTCCCCGACTTCGTCGTAGCCGGCGATGCGGCCGCCGGTGAGCAGCCGCTTGAGCCCGCGCTCCCGGATCAGGTCCTTGCGCGCCTCGTAGAGCAGAGCGCCGATGCCCTGTTTGCGCGCCTCGGGGGCGACGCCCATATCGGCGCCATAAAGGGTCTTGCCAAGCGGGTTGTGGGTATCGAATGTTCCCCGCCCGGTGATCGCCGACCAGTTGGCCGACTCGGCGTAATCGTCCCAGTCGATAATCAGCGAACTGGCTGAACCCAGGACGCGGCCGGTCTCGTCCTCGGCTACAAGTTGGCCCTCGGGGAAGATCTCCAGATGACGGGCCAACTGCGCGGCCCCCCAGGGCGGCTTGCCGGGAAAGGCGCGTACCTGCAGATCGATGACCGCTGGGATATCGTCAAGGGTCATCGGCCGTACGCGGAAGTGTTTGAGTGGGTTGGCCGTCGTGTTCATGGCGGGACGCTCCGGAACTTCCTGGGAAGCCACGAAAGCCAGTCTACGGGCTCGTTCTGCAACGGAATGTAACAATTTGCTCAATTTCTTGAGTCTTTGCAGGGTTTGGCGCTGAATGTGCCTTGCGGGCAGGGCGGAGGAGCCCTACGCGCCGCGCACCTGGCCGGGGCCATCGCTCTTCACCGCGTACATGCGCGTGTCGGCCAAGCCGATGATGGCGTGGACGGTGGTGCCATCGGCGGGACTCGTTGCCACTCCCACGCTGGCGCTCACGCTCAGGGTGAGCCCGCTCTTCATCCGGAATTGTGTTTCCATCAGTGCGCGGAGCAGTTCAGCGGCCTGGGCCAGGGCGGCCTCGGCGCCGGTTTCCGGCATCAGGATGACGAACTCGTCGCCGCCGTAGCGGAAGCACCAGTCCTGCTTGCGGCTCAACTCCCGGAGCCGGTGCCCGGTGCGAGCCAGCAACTCGCTGCCCACCAGGTGGCCGTGCGCGTCGTTGACCAGCTTGAAGCAGTCGAGGTCAAGAAAGGCCAGGCTCACCGGCAGCCCCAGCCGGCCGCAGCGCTCCAGCTCCCGGCCCAGCACATCGTAGAGATGGCGCGCGTTGTAGAGGCCGGTGCAGTCGTCGGTGATGCTCAACTGCTGGATGCGGGTCACGTCGCGCGCATTCTCGATTGCGATGGCCGCGTGGTCGGCCAGGATGTGCAGAAACGCGATGGTGTAGTCGGTCATCTGGTCGGCGCGCGGGTTGAAGATCTCGATCACGCCATGCGTGCCTTTGCGCCCCCGCAACGGCATGGCAATCACCGAGCGCACTTTTTGCGGCACGACGGCATGTTCCTTCGTCAGCCGCGGATCGTCCTCCGACTCGGGAACGATCAGCGTCTCGCCGTGCTGCGCCACCCAGCCGGCCACGCCCTCGCCCACCTTCACCCGCAGGCCGCTCAGCGCCTCCTGTTCTCCGCCCGCGGCGAGCGCGTAGTAAAGCTCCTGGCTGGCTTCGTCGAGCATCAGCAGCGTCCACAACTCCGCCTCGATAATCCGCTCCATGTGCTCGAGAATTGTGCGCAGGATGGTGTCCAGGTCGAAGCTCGAGGTGAGCGAGCGCGTCAACTGGTGGAAGACAAGCAGATCTGCGAGCGGGATGCGGTTTTCCGTCTCGTGTGTCACTTGGGACCCATTGGGGGAGTCTCAAGAGCATTCTGACACACCCGACTGAATGTGCAACAGGGAAACGCGCTCACGCCTTCATCGTGAATGACTCGGCCCAGGCTGTCGGTCAGCCGTGAGTTGGGAGTCGGCGTGGGGGAAGGGTTTGGGGAAACAGCGGCCATCGGCAACCTCAAGGCTATACCGTTTGGGGGCGGTCATGCATGACGATTTGCGGCTCCATGCCTCCGCGTGGCCCAGGGCATCTCATACAAGTCGCTGTTCTGAAAGGACGCGGGCTTTACAGGCCGCGGAAAAACTCGCGGTTTTGAAAGGGCACGGCTTTAGCCGTGCCGCAAATACGGCAAAACGCCCACGGGCTTTAGCCCCGAGGGAATGCTCTCGCATGCGTTCGAACTTAATCGGAGGCTCCCCAGTCAGGCCCTCGAAGCGGCCTCAGTCGATCCGCGGCGTCCCCCTGCGCAGCACAATCCCTGCGATGCCTAAGACCACGATGATCCCCACGGCGATGGCGAAGTAATAGGCGATGGGATGCGCCCAGCCCGGCGAGTAGGTCAGGTCCTGGCCAACCCAGAGCAGCAGAATGGTGGCGATCACCGCAAACTGGCCGGCGATGACCAGGAAGGCGTGGCCCAGGTCGCGCCGCTTGTCCAGCGCCTCCACCTGGTCGGGGGTCAGGTTGCGCTCTTCCGGGGGAAGCAGTAAATTTGCCATCTTGTCTCTCCTGGCGGGCCGTGCTGGTGGCCTCCGGGCCTCGCCGCTCACACCCTCGATTCAATCACATACACAGTGGGCTGCGCCAGTGGAACGGCACGGGTACACGCTCCGCCTGTTCTGCCGCCTTGCTCACGCGAACTGCGCCGCGCCGGTAAAGTCAAACGGCTTGAAAATCGGCCCGTGGTTCAGTTTCGGGTTTGCCGGTAATCCAGCAAACGTACTGATGATTCCGATTTTTGCGTTGATCCCATATTGCACATATCGCATGTGGTCCATTTTGCTCAGACGATGACGATCCGGCCCGTTATGGTGCCTAGGCTAGGGGCGTTCGATGACGGCCCCACACTAGTGAGGAGGGCTTATGACCGGATTCAGGCTTGTTGTACTGGCGGCTGTTGCTGGATGCTTTATGATGGCAACCGCTCCGAAAGCAGCGGCTCAGATTGCTGTGGAAATTGGAGTTGCACCCGATTGTCCCTACGGCTACTATGACGCCGCGCCTTATGACTGTGCTCCATACGGCTACTACGGCCCGGAATGGTTTACAGGCGGTATCTTCATTGGCACTGGCCCGTGGTTTCATGGCCATGACAACTTCCAGGGCCACGTAAATAACCGTCTTCATCCCGAACACGGCTATAACGGCCCAAAGCCACAACGTGGCGAGAAACCCGAGCCGTCAAAGCGTACCGATAAGGTTGCCCACTTCAAAGGAAATGAAGTGCGTGATGGGCGCGGCCACGTAGCCGAGGGCAAGAAATAAGAACAGCCATGCGAATGGTCCAATAACTGGTGGGAAACCTGTTCCGGGTGGTTCCTCGGCCATCCGGAAACTGACCCGCCACCGAGAATCGCGCTACTTTGGCGGATACCCGACCGATTGCGCGTAGAGCGCCTTCTTTTCGGCGGGCAGTTTCAAAGCCGTGGCCACATCCAGCCCATGGTACGTATAGAACCAGGCGTTCAGCCCCTCCGAGGCCGCAAACAGATACACATTCTGGGCGATGAATCCGGTATCGACCTGGGCGGAGTCGTCCTTGGCGGCGGCCACATAAACAATGGTCACGGCCGCGTGGGTTGCGGCCGGTGGGCTGATTTTGCCACGCACGTCGCCGGCCACAGTCGGGCGCAGGCGGTTCGCTTCGGCCTCGTAGACGTAGACTCCATCCGCCAGAACCACGTCGAGTTCGATGTCCTGGCTGTTCATGGCCGAGGGCGCGGTGCGGCCCAGCCCCGGCTTCACCTCGCGCGGCCGGTTGACGCCAAAGGCCGCCCACAGCAGGTTGGAGAGCGTCTGCAGGGGGAGCGGCTGGTCACGGAAGGCGCGCGTGGTCTGCCGCTGGGCAAGGACCTGCATCAGTGGCATGCCGGCGGCGATCTGCGGCTGGGGCAACTGGATGGGTGCTTGTTGGCAGAGGGCGGGCACTGCCCACAGCGAAGCCATCAGGGCAAGCAGAGCGGCCGGGCGTCTGACCGGGAAACGGGCTGGAATGTGCATGGTTCCTCCTCGAAGGATGCGGTGCGCACCCCTGCCTCCGAGGGTGTGCTGGATGGGGAAGGAACGATTCTACTACCGGGACAAAGCGCCGGCGCGCGCAATCCCGCTCAATCGGACAAGAACGCCACCGACTGCAGCGAGCTGATCTCGAAGGGCTTGCGGCAGCGGATGTTGACGCAGGCCAGCTTGTCGTCGCGGCGCACCATATACGACTGCGCCTTGGCGAAGCGGGCGCGGTCGCGCTCGTCGGCGTTGCGGGGCAGTTGCGCCCGCTTGCGCCGCACCACCCAGGTGACCTTGTACTCGCCCGCCTGCCCGCACTTGGGGCAGGTGAGGGTATGCGTCCGCTGTTCCGTCGTCTCGTTGAAAAAATCTCGCTCTTCCATCGCTCTCCGGCCCCCGGGCTCTTCCGCTCCGGCGGAATTTATTCCATACTCATCCTTGCCATGACGAAACGCAAGCCAGCCCGGTTTTCGGCCACCAAGGCGGTCAAGGCCAACGCCCGTGAGCGCGTCGGCCAGCCCAGGCCCGCGCGCGTGATCTCGACCGAGCCGCGCACCGGCCGCGACGTCAAGCACAAGCCCAAGCTCGAGGAGATCATCCGGCAGGAGGAGTAGTTTTGGCTGCGGCCTCGGACCATGGGGCACGTTGACTCTGATTTCTCTCTGATCTACGGACGTTGCATGCTGTAGGGTCCGGGCAGTTGCGGCTCGGCCAGCTTGTCTGCCGCCTCCGGCTTGCCGGCCACCGCGGTTCTCTTCGAGTAAATGCGGAACTGCACCACCAGGTCCAGCAGAACCGGGACCGGCTTGCCGTCCAGGAGGGCCGGCTCGAAGGTGGCCTTGCGAATCGCCTCTACTGCGTTCTCGTCCAGCCCGAAACCGATGGGCCGGGCCACCGCGATCTCTGCCGGCTTGCCGTCGGCGCCGATCACCGTGTGATAGAGGGCCATGCCGGCCACTCCGCTGGCCTGCGCAAAGTCGTTCGACTCCGGCTCGAACCTGGTCACGAGCACTGCTTTCTTGTCCACGGTGCTCTGCCGCAGCACGGTGGGATCCTTGGGCCGGTAATCGGTCCTCGCGGCCACCGCCTGGTAGTAGAGCTTCCAGAAGTCGGGCATGGCGGCTATCATGCGTTCGTCGAGTCCCTGGGCGAAGATCCGGTCGAGCGCGTCCTTGAGGAGTTTTGTAGCGTGCGCCGGCGAGGTGGTGGTGGTTATGCTCTTGGGGTCAGCCGGGCGCTCGGCCTCGGGTGCGGCGGCGATGGAGGTCTTCAACTGGTCGGCCTCGCTCAACTCGGCAGGTTCGGCGGTTGGCTGAGCGGCAGGCGCTGCCGGGGTTGCGGCTGACGCTGAATCTGGCGCTGCCGCGGAGGCTGGTGTTGAGGCGGCTGGCGCGGCCGCGGCTCCCTGCGCAGCGGGAGTTCCTGGTGCTGCCGGGGCCGCGGGCTTGGCTTTCTTATCCTTGTCGGCCTTGGGTTCTTTCTTCTTCTTGGGCGTCACCACCAGCTCGCGGTCGATGGTGATTCTGACCACTTTCTTCTTGGGCGTGATTTTCACCCGGTCCAGGGCCTTGGTGGGATCCTCATAGGGCAGAGCGCCCAGAAAGTGCAAACCGTAGCGCGCCCCTTCCAGCTCCACCTTGTGCTTGCTCAGGTGCACTCTGTCGATCTGGATGGCGCTGAGCGTGTACGAGCCCTGCGGCGAATGGCCGATCAGCGTGCCGCGCTCGCTGAAGCTGAGGGTATTGTCCAGGTACCCGCCGCGCAGGTAAAGCGCCTTGCCTACCAGCATTTGCTTCAGCTCCTCCTCCGTGATGCCGGCCTCCTGCGGGGGCTCGGGTTTGGAGGCTTGCGCTGCCGCGGGCTTGGCGGCTGGAGCGGGTGTCGCGGCTGGAGCGGGTGCGCTTGCGGGGGCTTGCTCCGCCGGGGCCGTGGCTGGCTGATTCTCCTGCGGAGCGGCGGCCGGCACTTGGGCTGGCGTTGTCTGCTGCGTCTCTGGCGCGGGAGCGTCAGGCTGTTGGGCCGTGCTGGGCTGCTGCGCGGGCGTCGGCTGTTGCGCGAATGCAGTCGGACTCAACGCCGGAACGAGCGCTAGGCCCAGCGCGCCGCAAAAGGCCAAGGCGCCAACCCGGGCCGTTGCCGCAACGGAGGACATCTTGCGTAGGAAAACCATAGGGAGAAACATCGGGAAACCTTTGAGCGCCACTCTAACAGGATTTGGTTCCCGCGGTGCAAAAAGAATCATGTTCGCGCTCCCGCCCGCGACTTCGACGCCGCTCAGACTCCTTTCTGGCCCGGTTCACCAGTTCTTTGGTTCAATTTCTGTGGTTCAATCGCCACAGAATTCGCCGGAACAGCCCCAGAATGTGGCGCGTATCCCGCTTCGTGGGAGCCAGCCTGCGCAGCAGCAGGCGCAGGTCGTGCCGGTTTACCGCCTGCATCGAGCGCGGGGAGTAGTCCGCGGCCAGCATGGCCTCTTCCACCACCCCGGCCAGAAGCTCCAGGTCGCCGGAGGGCGCGGCGGGGCTGCGCTCCTCTTCCTTGTCCGCAGCCTGCGCGGTCCTCATCTCGAGCGCGGATGCCTGGAGCCGGAAGGCGCGCACCGCCAGCTCATAGAGGCAAACAGCCACGGCCTGGCCCAGGTTCATCGAAGGCTGGTGCGGATCGGTGGGGATCTCGACCAGCAGGTGGCAATACGACAGGTCCTCCCGCGTAAGCCCGTGATTTTCCGGCCCAAAGACCACGGCCACTCGTCCGCCGCGCCCCAGTTCCCGCCGTACCAGCGGCGCAAACTCCGGCAACGAAACCACCGGCTGCTCCGGCTTGCGATAGGTGACGGTTCCCGTGCCCACCACCAGCGTGCAGCCGGCCACAGCCTCGGCCAGAGACGTTGCCTCGATCGCGTTTTGGAGAAGCTCCGGCGCGCCCACCGCCGAGCGAGCCTCGCGCCAATGCGGCGCGTAGGGCGCCACCACCGCCAGCCGCGCAAAGCCGAAGTTGGCCATCGCCCGCACCGCCGCTCCGATATTCAGCGGGTTGCGCGGGGAGACAAGCACCACGTCCAGGCGGTCGCGTTGGTCTTCAGGGAGCAAGAGATGATTGTAGTGCGGGCCGGGGCGCAAATGTTGGCCTAGGTGGTTCGTGCGAAGGCGTTCAATGTTCGCTTCAACGGTGCGTAAAAACGCCAGATGTTCGCTTATGGGGTTGTACTTTTTTGAGGGGTTAACCTTTCCGGCCACCCTGTTTTGCGGATTGGCTGCCAACAAAGTTGCGAATTGGATGAAAGGGTTGTCGGGAATTGAACAGTGATTTTGTGGAAGAGGCTCGAAAAGAGCAGGATGCAGGCTTAAGGCGATGAAAATGCGGGGTTTTCTGCGTTTGCGCTGACTGTGGTCATTCGGTCGTGGTTCAGTCTCCGGGTAAGCAGTGACTCGGGAGCGATCTCACACTTCCCAGAAGCCGACATTCCGGGAGGTATCCACGAGGCCCACGCTATGTAGCAGATGATCAAGGCATTATCTTCTTCCCTAAATCGCCTCATGACGTCTACAATTGGCGCGCGAGCTTCCATCAAAGTTTTCCTCAGGGGAGACCGAATGAAATACCGCACATCGGTGATCGATTATTGCGGCCTCTATGAGTTCTCTGCACCGGCCGCCAATTTCCGCGACCCCTCCAAACTCACGGATGGAGGTGAGCATGGAAAGTAAGTCCACAGATCAGTATTCAGCTGGTGAACAGGGCCTCGGGTACATCTACCAGCCGCGCTTTGCCTTACTCGAACTCTTACGACTGCCAGAGAGCACTTCCGTCCTTATCGAGAAGGACGATGACCTTGATTTCCTCGATAAAGACGGCGTCAAGACGCTCGGATCTCTCAAACACAAGGAGGTAGGTGATCGGCTGACCGACCTTTCCATCGATTTCTGGAAGTCCGTTCGGATCTGGCTGGCGCGTTACAACCGCGACCGGCGTAGCGAGGCGAGTCTCCGCTTCTTTCTGTTCACAACGAGCACTGTTTCTGAATCCTCTTTTCTACACGACTTTCTCCTTGATCCTCTGTCAAAGGGTGATGCAGCAACCCCGCTGTCTCAGCTTATGGATGAGGCGCTCGCCAAGACCAGATCGAAACTGATCAAGGCCGTTGCCCAAGAGTTCCGCAAGCTCAGCGATAAGGAGAGGGATGATTTCCTGTCGCGCATCGTCATATTCGATGGCTCTCCCCGGATCGACGATGTCCCGTCAATAATCAAAGGTCAGCACATGCGCAGCATACGGCGCGATTTCAGAGACGCGATCTTCCAGCGTCTCGAAGGCTGGTGGAACGATACTGTCGTCAATTTGCTGTGCGGTAAGCGTACAGAAGCGATATATGGCTTCGAAGTCTCGGACAAGCTCTCATCCTTTGCCGATGAGTACAAATCCGATAACCTTCCTATCACTTTTCGAGGCAAAGCGCCCGCAGGCGAGATTGACGCGGAGAGCGATCCGCGGCTCTTCGTTGTCCAGCTGCGAGAGATCGGCATCACATCCAGCAGAATCCGCAATGCCATCTTGGACTACTACAGGGCCTTCGAACAACGCTCGGCCTGGGCACGCGAGAACCTTCTTGTCTCGGGTGAAATGGAAGAATACGAAGATCGCCTCGTCGATGAGTGGGGGCGCTTCAGGGACGTGGTCTTTGAACACTTGACCGAGGAAAGCGCCGATGAGGTCCTCTTGAAAGCGGGTCAGGCTCTGTACAGGTGGGCCGATCTGGAAAGCGGCAACTCAAGTACGCTTCGCATCCGCGAGCGTGTGACCGAGCCGTACGTTGTGCGCGGCGGTTTCCATATTCTCGCGAACACCCGCCCGCTGCCGCGGGTGTACTGGCACCCACGTTTCTTGAGCCGAATAGGGAATCTGTTGGGGGTGAGTGAATGAAGAGGTGGGACCAACGGCCCTTTGAAGTTAGAAATCTCTTCAATCCCGCCTTCTGCGGCCTGATACTTTTCAGGGCTCTGCAAGGGTACGAAGAAGAGAACCCCGACGGAATGCCCTTCTCGCTTACGCTCCTCGTGTTACCGCTGTGTCTGCAGAAAGACTCCCGCCAAATGATTGCAGACAGTCCCCGCAGCTATCTCTTGAACACAGTCGAAAAAATCCCCAACTCCTGGTTGGCTTCGCTGACCGTGCAAGTGCCCTGATGCCGTTTGCATTTGAAGCATTCGGCCTATTGATGGAGAGAGGCTGCTTCGATGTATCGCAAGATGGTCGACTTAAGACCTCACCGGGTCGGATTCGCAAAGCCGTCACCGGTACGAGCGAATCCATCGTCTGCCAACGCGTTGCTCGCATCATCGGAAAAGAATTCGCCCGCATCGCGGATCGGGTAACGGTATACACGACTTTTGGAGTAAGGCCATGAAGATCAGGTCGATTCACATCTATAGCCACGACGGTCGGCGTCGGAACCTTCAGTTCAAAGTTAACGGGCTCAACGTGATCACGGGCCGATCATCCACCGGCAAATCGGCACTCTCGGAAATCATCGAATACTGCATGGGACGCTCTACCTGTAACGTGCCCGAGGGTGTCATTCGTGACAAGGTAGCTTGGTTCGCTGTCATCTATGAATTCGCCCAAGAGCAGGTGCTGATAGCTAAGCCGATCCCGGCTGAAGGAGGCGCGAGCTGCAGCGTTTGCATGCAGCGACGCGGAGCCAAACTAGTTGCACCCGAATTTAAAGAACTAGCGGTTAACACGGATGACGATGCTGTCGTCGCTCTTCTGTCGCGGCTCCTGGGTATCCCGGAGAACCGCACTGAAGTTTCCATCGAACACAGCCGAGACAGCTATAACGCAAACGTCAAGCACACGTACTACTATCTCTTCCAGAAACAGGGCCTCGTCGCCAACAAGGATCAACTCTTTTATCGCCAGAACGAACCATTCCAACCGCAAGCGATCCGTGACACGCTGCCAATCCTCCTCGGCGTCTCTTCTAATGATCGGTACGAACTGGAAATCAAACTTCGGATCGCGCAGCGAGACTTGAAGCTCAACGCAAAGCTCCTCGAGCAGGCTCGTGATGCCATCGACACATCTCAACAGAGAGGCATTAGCCTTTTTTCGGAGGCCAAGACAGTTAGCATTATCAGTCAGGAGTACCAACAGGTCGCTGCGGATGGAGTGATTGACGCCTTGCGCGCTGCGTTGAAATGGAGGCCGGATTCAGTTGCGGTCGACGACGGGGACCGGGTCTCTAGGCTGGAAGACGAGCTCAGCCAGCTGCGCAAGGGACGGCGGGAGATTCAATCAAAGATTGACGCCGCGCACCAGTTCTCGATGAAGGCCGGTGGTTTTGAGAGCGAGGCGGCGGAACAGAAGGATAGGCTCGCTTCGATCAAAGCCCTCCCCAAAAATCACCAGACAGGCAAATGGCAGTGGCCATTCTGCGAAGAAAACTTGGCCTTAGGGTCCCCGGTTGCCAAAGCGCTGCTCGACGAACTGGCGTCGCTAGAAGCGGAAATGGGAATCGTTGCGGGCGAGCGTCCCAAGCTTGAAGCATATCTGGCCGAGTTGGAAGGTAAAGTTCAGGAAATTGTGGATGCGACCAAAAGCAAGGAAGCGGAGCTTTCTGCAGCGATCGCGGCCAATGAAGTCCTCGCGGAGATGGGCTCGCGCAACAACGCAGCAGCGCGTGTGGTCGGGCGCATTAGCCTGTTCCTGGAGAACCTGGTTTCCAATGAGGAGCTAGCATTGCGCGAAAAGGAGCATCGCCGTCTTAAGTCCAAAGTCGACGATCTAGAGAGAAAGATTAGTGCCGACGACAGCAACGAGCGGCTGACTTCGATCCTGAACAATATCTCCTCGCGAGTCTCGCAGTACATTCGGGCGTTTAAAGCGGAATTCAGTGAATTTCCTGTGCGGCTTGATCTAAATAGTCTCACCATCGTCTTTGATCGCGCTGAACGGATGGTACCGATGGGTCGCACCGGAGGTGGTGAAAACCATCTGGCCTATCACCTCTCAGCATTGCTGGCTCTGCACGAATTTGCCGCTCAAAACAACCGCCCGATACCCCAATTCCTTCTGATCGATCAGCCAACGCAGGTCTACTTCCCCTCAGAAAAGGTCTACAAAGAGGCCGACGGTTCTATTCAGAAGACGGAAGCAGATGCGGACCTGGCCGCGGTCCGCCGATTATTTAAGCTGCTTTTAAAATTCACCCAAAAGGATGTCCCCGGCTTCCAGCTCATCGTAACCGAACACGCAAACCTGCGGGACGATTGGTTCCAGAAGGCGCTGGTTGAGCTACCCTGGACTAAGCCACCAGCACTTGTTCCGGAGAACTGGCCAGACAAATAACAGAGCCGAACGGGATTCGTACCCATAAACGCCCTTGTGTTCTCCAAACGGCCAATTCCTGGGTGGTCGGCAACCCGGAAACCAACCATTCAGTCCTATCGAGCACCGCGCCCCTGGTGCGCTTCCCGGTGCTGGCGCTCAGTTCGATTTTTTCCTGGTCGATCTCTTCGCCGCCACCCCTACACCTTCACAAAAATTCGCTTGTGATAAAGCACCCACGCCGGCACAAAGCAGACCGCCGTGAACGAGACCGAGAAGGCAAACGCGGCCCAGCCCGGATCGGGGATGTGCGCGAAGGCGTGGGCGAAGACCCAGGCCAGCGCGTCCGTCCGCCGCCCGCCCGCGCTGAATCGAATGAGCCCCAACGCGCCGGGCAGCAGCTCGCTGAACATGTAAGCCACGATGGCGTTCGACCCGAAGACCAGCCACGGCCACATCCATCCTTTTCCCCGGCCCTTGCCCCAGCCGCGCTGCTCCACGGCCCAGTACGCCACCGTCAGCACGGCCAGCGACCATCCCGCCGCCACCAGCACATACGAACTGGTCCACAGGTTCTTGTTGAGCGGAAACCGGAGAGACCACAGGTAGCCGGAGGCCAGGCAACCCACGCTGGCCGCGGCCAGTCCCAGCGCCTTGGCCTTGACCGCTCTGCGCCCCCGCAGCCACAGCCCGGCGAGCAGGCCCAGCAGCGCCGTGCCCACGGCGGGAATGTCGCTGAGCAGCCCCTCGGGATCGCGCACGTTGTGCAGGCCGGGGCCTGACCAGTCCAGATAGAGGTGATGGGGCATGAGAAGCCGGTCGAGCCAGGACGCCAGGTTCAAATTCTGATCCATGAAGGGAATATCGCGCCCCGGCACGCCGGCTCCCGGCACCGGAACCCAGCGCAGCAGAACCCAGTAGCCCACCAGCGCCGCCGCCAGCGCCGCCACCTTGGTCCACACCCGCTTGTCCCACAGATAAAACAGACCCACCGCCAGGTAGCAGACCGCAATCCGCTGCAAGACCCCATAAATCCGCAGGTGGTCGAGCTCGAAGAACGGAAACCCGTTCACCACAATCCCCAGCAGAAACAGGATTCCCGCCCGCCGCGCCGTGTGCCAGGCCAACTCCGCCGGCGTTGCGCCGCGAGCCAGCCGCGCCTCAAACGCAAACACGATCGACGCCCCCACCACAAACACAAAGGTGGGAAACACCAGGTCGGTCGGCGTCAGCCCATTCCACGCGGCGTGGTTCATAAAGCCCCACGAGCCGGGCCCGCCGTTGTTGTTCACCATGATCATGAAGGCGATGGTGATGCCGCGCAGCACGTCCAGCGAGAGCAGCCGCTGCACAGGCGTGGGAGCAATGTCTGGGTTGGTCATGGCGGTTCCGTTCTCCGGTTGTGCCGATTGCGGCGTCGCCCCATACCCTACGCGCTCGGGGCCTGCTTCGCCAAGCCCGCCCGCCAAGCTTGTCGCCTCAGCCCCCTTCACTGCTACACTCCCTTTCAGAGAATTCCAGCAAGACCGCTTGCGCTCACATGGAGGCTATCCGTGCCCGACGTTCAACCCCCCGTCTTTCAGCCTTTTGTTTCTCCCGGCGAGAACCGCCCCGAGTTCACCCTCCGCGCCGTTCTGCTTGGCTCGTTCTTCGGCATCATGTTTGGCGCCGTCACGGTCTATGTAGGCCTGCGCGCGGGCCTCACGGTGGCCGCCTCCATCCCCATCGCGGTGCTTTCGATCAGCATTCTCCGCGCCTTCGGCCGCAGCTCCATCCTTGAGAACGTCATCGTCCAGACCACCGGCAACGCCGGCCAGTCCATCGCCGCGGGCGTCATCTTCACTCTCCCCGCGCTCATCTTCCTCGGCTTCGACCTCGAGTACTCGCGCATCTTCATGCTGGCCTTGATCGGCGGCTTTCTCGGCGTGCTGTTCATGGTGCCCCTCCGCCGCCCGCTCATCGTCGAGGAGCACGCCACCCTGAAATTTCCTGAGGGCACGGCCTGCGCCGACGTGCTCATTGCCGGCGAGAAGGGCGGCTCGTTTGCCAGCCGCGTCTTCTTCGGCCTCGGCCTGGGCGCGCTCTACACCTTCTTCCAGAACGAGAACCTCTTCGGCGCATGGCCCGGCACGCCCGAGTTCCAGCCCGACTTCGGCCCCCAGCACGTGCTCAAAGGCGCGTCCATCAAGGCTGACGCCACTCCGGAATATCTGGGCGTGGGCTACATCATCGGCCCCAAGACAGCCGGCATCATCTTTGCCGGCGGCGTCTTCTCCTGGCTGGTGCTTATGCCGCTCATCTACTTCTTCGGCAAGGAACTCGGCCATCCCGTCTACCCCGGCACCGTGCCCATCGCGGACATGGGCCCCAGCGACCTGTGGAAGACCTACATCCGCCCCATGGGCGCCGGAGCCGTTGCCGCCGCCGGACTCATCACCCTCATCAAGACCATGCCCACCATCGTCAGCGCGCTCAGCTCCGGCTTCAGGAACATGCGCGGCGGCAAGGCGGCCAAAGCCGAAGCCATCCGCACGGAGCGGGACTTCTCCATGAGCACGGCCATCATAGGCTCCATCCTGCTCATCATCCTCATGTTCTTCTTCCTGGAGTTCAAGCCGGTCCCCGGAGCCTTCGTCGGCGTGTGGGCCAACCTGGCCGCCTCGGTGCTGATCGTCTTCTTCGGCTTCCTCTTCGTTACCGTCAGTTCGCGCATCGTGGGCCTCATCGGCTCCTCCGCCAACCCCATCTCCGGCATGACCATCGCCACGCTCATGGCCACCTCCGCCATCTTCCTCGTCAAAGGCTGGACCGCCCCCGCCTTCGGCGCTCTCGCCATCACCATCGGCGGCGTGGTCTGCATCGCCTCTGCCGAGGCCGGCGATACCTCCCAGGACCTCAAGACCGGCTTTCTTGTCGGCGCCACGCCCCGCCTGCAGCGGTTCGCCTTCCTCATCGGCATCGTCGTCTCCACCGTGGCCATCGGCTTCACCCTCCGGCTCATGAACGAGGGCCTGACGGAGTTCCACGCAGCCCCGCAGGCATGGAACCTCACCGCGCCCCACCCCGGCGTCAACCAGCAGCAGGATACGACCAGCCTCAACGAGCAGTTTCCGGTCATCGGCGCAAACAAGACCTCAACCATCCACCACAAGAGCGAGTATGTGGTGCTGAACGCGCTTGGCTCGCCGGAGCTGGCCGACGGAAAATATCTCTACTCGCCCACCACCGGACAGATCGAAGTCCAGTGGATCTCGGGCATCGGCAGCGAAAAGGCCGCAGCGCCCCAGGCCCGCCTCATGGCCACCGTCATCAGCGGCATCCTCAGCCGCAAACTGCCCTGGGGACTGGTGCTGCTCGGCGTCTTCCTGGTCATCGGGGTCGAGCTCTTGGGAATCCGCTCGCTTTCGTTCGCGGTGGGCGCGTACCTCTCCATCGGAACCACCCTGGCCATCTTTACCGGCGGAGTCGTCCGCTGGATGGTCGATGCGGCCCTCAAAAAAGCCGGCGGCGCGGAATCGGAAGGCGACGTCTCTCCGGGTTCGCTTTACGCCTCCGGCCTCATCGCCGCCGGCGGCATCATCGGCCTCCTCGGCGTNNCCGCACACCTTCCTCTACCATGACTGGGTTTCCGTCGTGGCCTTCGCCGCGCTGGCCTTCTCCCTCTACTACTTCGCCCGCAAGCCGCTGAAGAAGTGAGAGAATGCGCAAGCGGCGTCAATTCTCTGGTCGTAGACTGAAGGACTTCAGGATGTATATCTCGGCCAGCCCTACGACCCGCCGATGCCCCGATTAATATGCGGCAACAATCCGTGAAGTTCAATCGGGAATTGTGTAGGAAGAGCTTTAGCCGCGATAGCTTTCCATATCAGATATACTCGGCTTGTATTTGCATTTGGAATAGCTCCGCCCGCGACATTCAAATCCAGTCTCTCTGCACGCTCACAAGCTACGGTAACAGCGGAAATGGGATAATGTTTCTGTTTCAGATTTGTCTTGTTGTACTCTCCTAATCTTGTACGCAATGCCCCTTCGACAGCAGAAGCATCTGGCAATTGGGAAAGGGATGTTTCTGGCTCATGATGTAGCAGCAACCAAAGCTCAAAGCATGGCTTACTCAGCGCAACTTTGACGCCGTTGTCCTCTGCATCCTGGAGAGCGCGGATGAACCCTGCCAGATGGGGGCCTTGGACGAAGTGATCCGTGTCTAACATCAGCCAGCGCTCGTCATCATCGTCATGCTTGAATTCGAGCAGCCTCGCTAACACAGCACCTGCCGCTGACGTACCGTTCAAGGTCGGAACGACGTGAATCTTGACACGCGTGAACTTGAAGAACCCGAAGTATTGGTCTGGAGCGTAGGTATCATCGCACGCGATGATGAAGAGTCGGTCATCTCTCAACCTGTCTGGATCTTTATCTCTCGATGGAATCGGTCGTGGCTTGAGGGTAATTAGGCTCATGTTGTTTGTCTCTCTCCATCGCGCAAGCGATTAATATCGCCTAAGAACGGTACCGCTCCAAAACGGCCTTGCAGGTAATGCTTGCGTATATCGAGATCTGTTCGCACTTTGAAGTCCGTAAGCGAGTAGAGCCGAGTAGCAGAACCTTGATCCTTTTCAGCAAACCATATCTCATCCCGGCGTAGCAATTCTAAGTCGAGCAGATTTGATTCATGAGTTGTGACAATAATCTGGGCTCGGCAATCTGAGCAGGATTGTAGAAAGAAATCCAGATATTCCCTTACCAGATTTGGGTGCATACTTCGGTCAATTTCATCGATCACGTAGACCGTACCGCTGGTATGCAACGTATGTAGCGCGGGCATCAAATTCAACAATCTCCTTGTACCGTCTGATTCTTCGTCCAGATCAAATGGGACGATGTCTCCTTTGAGACTTTCATGAGCGGATCTGATGGTGATTCGATAGTAGTGGTTTTCGGCCGTACGCTCGATGAACAACTCGTTTCCCTCGCTAAGCTTAACGAGAGCTGTTCCATCCTCTTCTTCTTGCACATCCTTCAATACTTGCGAGACGAGGCCCTCGGGCAACAGGCTCCGAAGGTCTTCTTCTGTGATCTCCTTCTTAGATACTTCCAAGTGGTCAACGCCAGTAGACACAGACTTTAAGAAAGAACTGGCAAACTCTGCACAGCCCGGATTATTGGCGAAATAGTGACCAAGCCGCCCAAATGATGAGCCGGGCCCAATCAATTTAAGGCCTTGCTTGAACCAGTTGAGAACTTCTCCTAGTTGTTCCCCATAATCCGACGTTTCCAGCGTTACATTGACTGTGGCTAGAAAGCTTTGGTTCTGAGGGCCGCCGATTGTTGCGAGAGCGGTTAGTTTATCGTTAGAACCGTTCAACCCAGTGGCATCGACGGTCACCTTCCCGTCGAGATCCGTGATTCTTTCATAGAGGAGTTTCTCACGCTTGTCGATCACCTGAGCTAGCCATTCCTCACTGATTCGCTGGTCGTCCGTCTTGAATCCAAACCTGTAGAGCTTTCCCCCTACGATGAACTGCAGATCAAAGCTCGAGGGCTCGTCAGTTGTTCCACCAAGGCGAAATGGCTCCCGGCCCGTGCCGCTCCCTTTTTTCCTCCGGCTCAGAGCGACTGACTTCACATAACGAAGCGCCTTGAAAAGATTGGACTTCCCCGCACCATTTGCTCCATAAATAACCCCGGCCCGCAAGACTTTTTGGTCGGAATCCGGTATTGGGACAGCGTGGGAGTCGTGGCTTCCGAATAAGCGGTTGCTAGCGGTGAGAGAGAAGGTTTCCTCAGACGAGAACGAACGGAAATTCGACACAGAAAGTGAGACTATCATTGGGTCACCATGTGGAATATTCACACCTTACCACGTTTGGACGGCATCGCGGTACCTAAAAGTGGCGCTTATTGTGAAATTATCACACATGGGCATCGAATTCGGTGTGGCACCCAATTCGGGAAGCGCGCCTACGCCACCACCTGCAACCGCACCCCTTCGTGCTCCTGCAAGCAGGCGATGATATTGAAGAGATTCGCCGCAGTCGGATTTCCCTTGGGGCCGAACATCTGATGCAGCGTCTTCACGTGAATGCCGGTCTTCCGAGCCAGCTCGGGAAAGCCCAGCGTCGCGTTGATGAAGTCGCGCAGAATCTCGCGGCCCAAATCTCCCTCGCCAGCCAGGAGAGCCTCGATAGCATCGCTCAGCAAGCCGCGGCGAAACTCTTGATCGCTCCGCACCCGCGCCTGCACCGTCTCCCGAAAATCCCGCGTCAACGCCATGGCTCACTCCTCTTCTGCCGCTTGTAGTCCTGCCAGCAATCGCCGGCCAATGCAATATCGTCCTGCTGGCGCTGCTTCGTGCCGCCGCAGAGCAGAATCACGATCCGCTCTCCGTCTTTCCCGAAGTAAACCCGGTATCCCGGACCGAAGTCGATGCGGCACTCAAAGACCCCGCCGCCAACGCCCTTGACATTCGAAAAGTTCCCCAACCCCAGCCGGTAAAGCGCGGTGGTCACCCGGCGCGCCGCCTCGGAGCTGAGCCGGTCAAACCAATCGCCGAACAGATTCCGCCCGTCCCGCCCGAGATATTCCCGGATTTCGATCATCTGCAAGATGGTAGCATATATATTCCTATTGTGCCAGAGTGTCTTGTATTCGTTCTGCTGTCCGATTTGATGTTTGATGATTGATGCGTGATGTTTTCCGCGGCATGTTAGGTTCGTTTCTGTCTCAAATATCACACCAAAATCGCGTCAAAAACCACGCAAAACGCGCTGTTTTCGCACAGTTCTTGCAAATTCCGCTGGTCTGCGGGCTGACTTTCGTCCTTTTCCGTCCACATGCAAACCCACTTTCCCTGATTTTGGAAGAATTTGGGGGCTTTCGGCCGCCTGCAAGCCGACATCTTCGGCTCCTCATCAAGTCCCACGCCCTCCCGTTTTTAAGTCCGCGCGTCCCCGCTCCGCTTCCGGAAGACTACCTTCAACTCCCGCCGCCAATGCTCGCTCAGCGCGATCAACTCCCACTCCACCTGGGGAGAAAGGTAGCGCAGCACCGGCTCGTTGGCGGGATGAATGCGCAACGCCGGGCCGGCCAGCAGCAGCCGCGGCGCAAGCGGCGAAACCTCCGTGCCCGGAAAGTACCCCTGCCGCTCGAAGGCCGACAGCGGCCTCCCGCCGCCCGCCCCTGGCTGCCGGTCGCCGTTGAGCGCCCGCACGCGAATCCAGTAGTCCAGCGCCTGCAAGGGCAGGTGCAGGTCCTCATCGGCCTTGAGCTCGATCACCGCCAGACGCCCGTTGCGGTCCAGCGTCAGCAGATCCAGCAAACCCCGGTCTCCAACTGAGAGCGCCGGAACCTGCGAATACAGCAGATCGCCGCGCAGCCCTGGCAATAGCTCGGCAATTCCGCCCCGCAGCCGAGCCTCCAGCCAGCGCTCCGGTTGCAGCCGGAACAGCGGATCGGTGTGCGCCCCGTCCGCGTGCCGGCTCAAAAACAGCCGCGCGCACAGATCCCGGCAAAGTCCTTCGTTTTCTTGCGTTAGCGGCGTCTCGTTGGCTCCCGCGCCAAACGTGATCTCGTCCTCGCGGGCAAACGAGTGGGCTGCCACGCCGTGCCGCACACGCGCAAATTCCAGGCCATGCAGCAGCAGCCCAACCTCGGTAGCGGAAGCCGCCCGAACCTCCACCCGCTCCCTGGCCGCCTGCGGAACCAGCGCCAGCAGCCGGTCGATCCCGGCCTGGCAGCGTTCGATGGCCGCCGCGGCAGAAAACGCGCGAACCAGCCGCGACTCCAGGTTCCCGGTGTCGCGAAAGTCCACCGGAGCAAGCTCTTCGCTGCGCTCGTCGAGGGTAAAAAGCTGAAAATCGGCGGCGGCGTGGTTCAGCCAAGCCATTCGCTCCGCCGTCGTCCGCCAGGCTCCGGTGGGCACAATCGCCTTCAGCCCGCCAAAGTGCCGCCGCCCGTCGCCCTTTTGACGACAGTGGTCCAGCCAGAGAATCCCCAGCGTCAGAATGCCGTCCACGATGGATCCGGACTCCGCCTCGCCCACCCCGATCACCGCATCCGCCGCTGTTCCGCGCAGCAATCGTCCGCGCACGTACGCCGGCCCAAAGCTGTGCTCCAGGTCCATCGCCGACCGCATTCCGTCCACCTTGGACCCAATGAAGCTCCGCGCCAGGGCACGCTCTAACACCCTCTGGTAATTTCTCCGCCCAGCCTCGCGGGCAGTGGGCGTGCGGCGGTCGCTGGTAGGCACTAATTCCAGTGCCTGCGGCTTGGCTGCGCCCATGCGGCGGGTCGTCAGGCGCAGGCATTGCGCGCGCTCCTGCACATCCACCACCGTGCGCATCAGGTTGCGCTCCTCGCTCCACAGTTGCAACAAGCAGCGGCCATGCGACTCGGTTACCGCGTAGTGGGCACTGCGCATGTCGAACAGGACGCGGCCATCCTCCAGCACCGCTGCCGCCGGGTGGTCCGCCAGGTACTCTTCGATGCTTTGGGACAGCCGTTCCGGAGTTGCAGCGCCGACGGCAGCGGCCATGCGGTCCCTACCAGCCATTGCGAGTGCGGAGACTGGTGATATGCGCGGTGTGGTGGCGCGAGTGCCAGTCGTACATGGCCAGCGCCTTGGCCAGATTGACGCGGCCCGACTCGGGGTGGTTGTAGCCCTTCTGGAAGTCCTCGTCGGAAAGAGATTCCAGCAGCGCCACCCAGCGTCCGTGCAGCGCCTCGATCATCGCGAGGGAAATATCGACGGGCAGCCGGCGGCTATCGGCCAGATTGGCCCAGGCGGCCTCGTCGTAGGTCTTGACGGTGGGCCAATCCTCGGTGAGCGCCTGCCTGGTGCGGATGTAGGCGTTGGCGTGGCTGTCGGCCACGTGGTGTACCACCTGGCGCACTGTCCAGCCGCCTTCCCGGTAGGGCGTGTCGAGCTGAGCATCACTCAGGCCGCTCACGGCCGAGCGCAGGCGCACCGGTAGCTGGCGCAGCGTTTCGATGTGCGCTGCGCGCACTCCGGCCAGGCTGCTCGCGGGTGGGCTGAAGCGGCCGATCGGGTAACGAAGGTCGTCCAGATCTTTCATGGCACGAACCTTACCATGCTTTCTTGCTCAGGACCTGCCGGCTGGCCCGCATAGGAAAACAGGCTGCGCCGGTCCGTTGTTAGGCGTGATGGTGATGATGGTGGTGATGATGGTGATGATGGTGCTCCTGGGCGGCGAACACCGGACTGGCAAACACCATCAGAAGCAGGACAGATGCAAGAATCTTTTTCATGGCATAAATGTAGCACGAATCCGGCACAGGATGGTAGAGGGTCGATGGCGCCGCATCAAGAAAGGAAATGGGTGCGATGCTGTCCCTCGCCGGTACGCAAAGCAGCGTAAACTAAACACACGATGACCAATCCGGCTGCTTCCCCGCATCCTGGCCACAAACGCTACTTCTTTGAAAAATTCGGAATCACCGAGCGCCTCCTGGAGCGCTGCCTGGGCGAGGCCCTCGCGGCCGGCGGCGACTACGCCGACCTCTACTTCGAGTCGGTCACGGCCACCGCGCTGGGCGTCGACGAGCAGATCGTCAAATCCGCCAGCCAGGGAACCAGCGCTGGCTGCGGCATCCGCGTGCTCTCCGGCGAGCGCACCGGCTACGCCTACACCGACAATCTGAGCCCCGACCGCCTGCTCCACGCCGCCCGCACCGCCGCGCTCATCGCCTCCGGGCCGGCCAGTCAGCTCGTGCAGGGATTCACCGAAGCGCCCAACGCGGACCTCTATCCCGTTCCGCTGGGCGGATTCGATCTGGATTTGGCCGCGCGCCTCGAGCTGATTCTGCGCGCCGATCGCGCCGCCCGCGCCTTCGATCCCCGCATCGTCCAGGTTCGCGCCGGCTACTCTGAAGAGCTGCGCCGCATCCTCATCGCCGCCTCTGACGGCGCATTCGCCAGCGATACCCAGCCCCTTTGCCGGCTCAATGTCTTCGTCATTGCTAAAGAGGGCGCAAACACCACCAAAGGCTCGGCGGGCGGCGGCGGGCGCGCCGGCCTGGAACAATTCACAGGATCGAAGAGCCCCGAGACCTTGGCCCGCGAGGCCGCCCGCGGAGCCATCCTGCAACTTGGCGCCGTTCCCGCTCCGGCCGGCGAGATGGAAGTCGTGCTCGGCCCCGGCTGGCCGGGAATCCTGTTGCATGAGGCGGTGGGCCACGGCCTCGAGGCCGACTTCAACCGCAAGAAGACCTCCGCCTTCGCCGGCCTCATCGGCCAGCAGGTCGCCAGTCCCAAAGTCACCGTGGTGGACAACGGAACCATGGCCGGCCGCCGCGGCTCGCTCAATGTGGACGACGAGGGTTCCGCGACCCAGGAGACCGTCCTCATCGAGGGCGGCGTCCTGCGCGGCTACCTCACTGACAAGCTCTCCGCCCGGCTCACTGGCGCGGCCAACACCGGCTCCGGCCGCCGCGAGAGCTACCAGTGCATTCCCATGCCGCGCATGACCAACACCTACATGCTGGCCGGCGACGACGCGCCCGAGGACATTCTGCGCAGCGTCAAGCGCGGCCTCTATGCGGTCAACTTCGGCGGCGGCCAGGTGGACATCACCAACGGAAAATTCGTCTTCTCCGCCTCCGAAGCCTACCTCATCGAAGACGGCAAGATCACCGCTCCGGTGCGCGACGCCACGCTCATCGGCAACGGCCCCGAAGCCCTCAAATACGTCTCCATGGTCGGCCACGACCTCAAGCTCGACGAAGGCATCGGCACCTGTGGCAAAAACGGCCAGTCCGTCCCCGTCGGCGTCGGCATGCCCACCATCAAACTGGACAAAATGACGGTGGGGGGAACGGGAAGATAGTCTTGGAGCGAACGATGGCTAGAATGGTTCAGGTGGAAGTCAGGAAATGGTCTGGTATTGGTAAAGACCGAACATTTGGTTGGCAGCCTATCTCAGTAGAAGATGGACTTCACCTGCGAGATGAGACATTCCGTTGCCCCGAATGCTTTGGAAAAGTGAAATTGATGTCGGCCTCAATTGATCCGCCGATGGCTTCTCACGGAGAGCACTTTCAGCGGAATAAAGGATGCAGCCTGGGCGACTGTTTCGACGGTGAGAAGCGCATCCATTCTTCACCCCTCAAGTGAACGCGGGATATCCCCCGTCATTTAGGCTTTGCAAGGGAAAAGCCGGAGACGTCGTCGGAATAGTAGACCAGCCCAACCGAGCCGCGAGGTATGAACGTCGCCTTCTTGTCGTTCTTGCCGACAACATATAATCCCGCGTCCGATTCGTCTACAAGCAAGGCCCCAACACTTTGGTTAGGCATGATGATCGAATCTTTCGTGAAGTAGATAGTTACCGGGATCGGAGACCCTCCGCCCCAGGAGGACTTTATGTGCGGATAGTAGTACGACGCAAATATTAGCAGTGCTCCAAGCACGAGAAAAATTGTCTGGGTCCAGTCCCCAAGTCTCGGCTTCCAGGAGCGCACCTTCATCTCAAGAAGCGCAATTATCCCAATGGCAAAGAACCAAAGCCAAATGGCGCTGAACCGAAAGTGCCCGAACGCAAACAGTTCGATCGAGGCAGATCGAATGAAATTGCCAACAAGAATGATCGAGGCTATACCTGATACATACCACGGAACACGCTTCCAGACGCAAAGAGTGATGAGAACAAGAACGGCAAGAAGGGCAAGAACAGCTTCAACCATTTTCCATGTTGTCGGAGTTGGCAAGACTGCCACGGGGTCGACATAGAAATCAAACATCCAAAAAAAAGCTGGACCGAAGAAGAAACAGGCGACGTAGTATTCAAAGAGAATAGCACCGATATTATGCCACCATTTCTCTTGTCCCGCCCAGAGATGCCGATACCTTTGCATACCTCTTGCAATAGCTAGCGGCACCGCCGTAAACAGGAGGAACCAAGTGCCAGCGGAAGCGATCCTTGGACGAAATGGATTAGTCTCCACAAATCCGTAGCTGAACTGGTGAATTGACGTAATCAGAAAGCCGCAGCCATACAGAACAATCGCAAAGGCCGCGACAGACTTCGAGACGATGTCGAGGGTTGTCCCGAGCACGGGCTGCAAACCCTGTGGCGGGGACGGCTTAGCCTCTTCTCGATCCATTGGGAATTACCTCGGCCAAGCCATCATTCTACCTCTGGGCCACGGCCGGGTGCCCCAGGTCTGGATTCTCAGACCTGGGATATCTCTTTCTATAGCTCTTTATCACGCCGCATCCTCAAGACTAACCCGAACCTTGCGCCCCAGCGCTGAAGCGATATTGACCAGCGCATCGAGCGAAAAGCGCGCAATCCGCCCTCGCAGCAGATCGTTGATGCGCGGCTGCGTCACTCCGCAGCGCTTCGCCGCTTCTTTCTGTGTCCAGCCATTCGTCTTGATAATCGCCTCGATCTCGTCCATCAGATCGGAGCGCAAACTCAGGTTCGCCGCCTCTTCCGGCGTGTCCGCAATCGCATCCCAGACATTGGCAAATTCCCGCATTTCCAGTTCGCTCATCAATCACCTCGCATCAACTGTTTGAACCGCAGTTTGGCAATCTCTTTATCCCGCTTGGAAGTCTCCCGCGTCTTCTTTTGAAATGCGTGAAGAACATAAACCGCGTCGGCGAGTCTCGCCACATACATCACGCGGAAAGTCCCCGATTCCTCCCAGACCCGAATCTCCTCCACACCTTTGCCGACATCGGACATTGGCTGAAAATCGTCCGGCAAATCCCCTCGTTGCACCTTCAAAAGCTGGCGACCGGCATTTTGACGCGCATCCTTGGGAAAATCGCACAAGGCCTTATGCGAATCGCCGAGAAACCGCAGGACTTTCATAACATCATTATATCCGATTGAATATATATTGCAAGATTACGCCCGCGGACGCCCTCCATGCTCCGCAAACCCGCCCAAATACCCCCCAAATAGCCCCAAATACACCTTATTTTGCAGACGTTTGCCTCAATCGGCCCACCCCCGCGCAGACTTTTCCCGATTTTTATCCGCCGGCAAGCCGACTTTCCTGCAAATCCTGGTCCAAACCCCCTGTTCGTCCTCCTCCAGGCCGACACTTCTGTAGCCCTCCAGGCCCACTTTTCACTTCTTCACTCTTTCACTTTTGTTACTGTTGACCCATGCCCCAAGCCGCTGCTCAATTCCCCGAAACCGCGCTCGACCTCGAATCCCTGGCCGCCGATGTGGTGGCACTGGCCATGAAGGCCGGCGCCAGCGACGCCGAAGCCGTAGTCCGCGAGGGCGACGAGTTCAGCGTCAACGTGCGCTTGGGCGAAGTGGAGACACTGACAGAATCCGGCTCGCGGGGATTGGGGCTGCGAGTGTTTCTGGGCACAAAGTCCGCCTCAGCCTCCACCAGCGATCTCACCGCGGAGGGCATTCGCCAGCTTGTCGACGGCGCTATGGCGCTGGCCAAAGTCACCGAGGAAGACCCCTTCACCGGCCTGCCGGACACGGCCGAATTTGGCTCCATTCCCGGCGATCTGCACCTCTACTACGAGGATGTGTACTCGCTCCCCGGCCCGGAGCGGATCGAGTGGGCGCGGCGGGCTGAAGCGGCGGCGCTGGCCGCCGACCCGCGCATTACCAACTCCGACGGCGGCAGCTTCGACGCGGCCACCGGGCGCAAGGTTCTGGCCAACTCGCGCGGCTTTGTGGGCGGCTACCGGACCAGCTACGCAGGCGTCTCCGCGGCCCCGCTGGCCATGGACTTGAACGGACAAATGCAACGCGACGGCTGGTGGAGCGGCGCGCGGCGCCTTGCCGACCTCGAATCGCCCGAGTCCATCGGCCAGGAAGCCGCTCGCCGCACCCTTCGCCGTCTCGGAGCACGCCGCGTTCCCACCCAACGGGTTCCCATCGTCTTTGCGCCGGAGGTTGCGCAGTCGCTGATCGGAGCGGTCTTCGAAGCGGCTTCCGGCGACTCCATCTGGCGCGGCGCGTCCTTCCTGGCCGGCCGGCTGGGCGAACAGATCGCCGCTTCCACCCTGCACCTCATCGACGACAACACCATGCTGCTGCCCACCGGCGCAGGCGGCTTCGGCAGTTCGCCCTTCGATGGCGAAGGACTACCCTCAAAGCGCACCATTGTGGTCGAAAATGGCGTCCTGCGCAGCTACCTTTTGAACACTTACACCGCCCGCAAGTTGGGGCTACAGTCCACTCACAACGCAGCGCGCGGCCTGGCCGGCACGCCCGGCATCGGCTGCGGCAACCTCTATTTGGAGCCGGGCACACTCTCCCAAGATCAAATCATCGGAGATGTTCACGCCGGCCTCTACGTCACCAGCCTGATGGGCTTTGGCGTCAACGTGGTCACCGGCGACTACTCCCGCGGCGCAACCGGCCTGTGGATCGAGAACGGTCAGCTCACCCACGCCGTGGAAGAGGTGACCATCGCCGGCAACCTCGCCGAGATGCTCTTGAACGTGACCGCCATCGGCAATGACCTTGTCTTCCGCGGCTCGGTCGCCTCACCCACCCTGCGCGTGGACGGCATGACCATCGCGGGAGCCTGAGCGGAGTGGCCATGCAAAGCGAATCTCTTTCACAGTCGCTGCCCTTCGACCCGGCCAACCCCAGGGCCGCGCTGGCCCAACTGCCCCAAACCCCGGCGGTCTTCGCCCTCTACTTTACCGGGGTCCCCACGGATTCGGGGTCCCCGGCGAGCGATTTTGGCTCGCTGGGGTGGAGGGACAGGCTTTCGTCCGTGGGACGGGGCGCAGAGGCCTACGCCGAGCCTTATATAGGCCGCACGCCCAACCTGCGCGGGCGCCTGGAACGTCTGCTCCAGCCCTCGCCCAGGCATCCCCGCCGCTTGCAATTGGCCGGACGTGTGCGTCGCATCGCCTGGCGGCTCACCGGCTCGGAGTTCGAGTCCCTGCTCGCACAGTTCTCCCTCCTGGAAGAAATTTACGGCCTCAAGGCTCTCGAACGCATGCACCTCGCGGCTCCGGCTTTTGTGCGCTTCCTGGGCGGCAACCCGTATCCGCGCATCACGGTGACTCACCGGCCCAGCCAGCGCGAGGCCGATTGGTCCTACGGCCCGTTCTCCTCGCGGGCGGCGGCGGAGCGCTACGCCGACGAGGCGCTCAAGCTGTTTCTGCTGCGCCGCTGCACCGACGAGCTGGACCCCAACCCCAGCCACCCCGGCTGCGTCTATTCCGAGATGAAGATGTGCCTGGCGCCCTGCTACCAGGGCTGCACCGATGAGCGCTACGGCGAGGAGGCCGCGGCGGTCGAGAGCTTTCTGGCCACGCGCGGCGACAGCCGGCTCGTCACCCTCCGCGCCGAACGCGAACAAGCCTCCGCCAACCTCGAATTCGAATCCGCCGCGGCGATTCATGCGCAAGTCCAGCGGGTAGAGAGCGTGCGCGCGCTCGCCGCCGAGCTGGTCCGCCCGCTCAGCCAATTGCGGGCGGTCATTCTGCAAGCTTCAGCTAATCCGGACGAAGTGGCCGTCTTTCTCTTTGAGAATGCCCGCCTGCGCGGCCCCGCTGGATTCTCAACCCTGGGCATGAGAATCCAGAACGAGCAGTCGGGGTCCACTTCGCTCTTCGCGCATCCGATGGCTATCGAACCCATCCCCGAGGCCCCAATGCCTCAGCTGGCTGAGGAAGAACTCGCTTCATTGAAGGGTACGGACTTCAGTTCGTACATCAATCCAGAAGTATCAGCTGGGGCTTTAGCCCCTGAGGGAAGTTCTTCGAGCAACGTCCCCGCAAAGATTCCGCGCGGCGTGCTCGAAGCCCGCATGGAGGCGGCACTGGCCGCACTGGAAGAATCCTCCGCGGCCCCATCGTCCACCCTCCGCCATGGCCATCTGGCGCTGCTCAAGCGCTGGTACTACCGCCCCGAAGCCCGCCGCGCCGGAGAAATCTTCTTCCCCGACTCCGAAGGCCGCTGGCCGGTAAAGGCCATGCTGCGCGGGGTGGGGCGGGTGTTTGGCAGCAGGATCAAGCCTCCGGGCCCCAGCTCATAGCGTGTTGGAGACTCTGGCCTGCCGTCGCTGATACACTGACCCTGCAAGGAGACGCACCGGGAAACCCCATGGTTGAGCTGCTTCCATCCATCTTATCGGCGGATTTTGCCCACCTGGCCGACGAGGTTGCCGCGGCCGAGCGCGGCGGCGGCACGGCCATCCACGTGGACATGATGGACGGCCATTTTGTGCCTAACATCACGATTGGGCCGCCGGTGGTGAAGTGCCTGCGCAAGGTCACCAGCCTGCCGCTCGACTGCCATCTGATGATCGAGAACCCGAACGAGTTCATTCCCGCCTTTGCAGAGGCCGGCGCCAACTGGGTGAGCGTCCACTACGAGGCCTGCCCACACCTGCACCGCTCGCTGCAGCTGATTGCCCACCACGGCATGAAGCCAGGCGTGGTGCTGAATCCGGCTACCCGCGTCGAGTTGATCCTGGACATTCTGCCCATGGTCCACCACGTGCTGATCATGAGCGTGAATCCGGGCTTCGGGGGGCAGGAATTCATCCCTTTTTCGCTGGATAAGATCCGCCGGCTCGCCGAATTGCGCCAGGAGCTGGGGCTGGCATTTAGAATCGAAGTGGACGGCGGCGTGGCTCACGACACGGTGGCCCGGGTCGTCCAAGCAGGTGCGGATCTGCTGGTGGCGGGTAATGCCGTGTTCGGCGCAGGCTGCACGGAGCAGGACGCGCGTTCCCTGCTGGCGGCGGCCCGCAAGGCCGCAAACGAGTAAGCGAATAAGACAAGGTTGCGCGTAAGATTCAGGAATATTCCTAAAAGGCGGATGGCCTGTGCTTGAGGGCGCTGCCGCAATGAGGTGGTATGAACCGGTTGTCCAAGAAGATTGCCGCGGTGGCTCTGGCCATTCTGGTCCTGGGCGCAGTTTCTGCCCAAGCCAAGGAGAAGAAGCCCAAGAAAAAGAAGAACCAGGACCTGAGCGTCAACCCGCTGGCCGGCGTGAACTCCAAGCAACCCGACAAGGAGCTCTACGACAAGGCTATTCTGGCCATGAAAAAAGATCACTTTGACGTGTCCCGGCTTGACCTGCAGACCATGCTCAACACCTATCCCGAGTCCGAGTATCGGATGCGCGCCAAGCTGGCCGTGGGCGACAGTTGGTTCAAGGAGGGCGGCACAGCAGCCTATACCCAGGCCGAGGCCGAGTACAAGGATTTCATTACCTTCTTCCCCAACGCCCCCGAAGCAGCCGAGGCGCAGATGAAGGTGGCCGACATCTTCTACGCGCAGATGGAGAAGCCCGACCGCGACTACATCAACGTTCAGCGCGCCGAGCAGGAGTACCGGAACATGATCAACCAGTTCCCTGACTCCACGCTGGTGCCCCGCGCCAAGCAGAAGCTGCGCGACGTGCAGGAGGTTCTGGCCGAGCGGGAGACCGGGATCGGCCTCTACTATGAGAGCCGCGAGAACTTTGCCGCCGCCATCGCCCGGCTGGAGACCGTGGTCGATACCTACCCGCTTTACTCCAAGAGCGACCAGGCGCTGCTGGGCATCGGCGATGCCTATGCCGGCGAGGCCCACTCTATCCAGATGGCGCCCAACTTTCCCGGCGCGATCAAGGAACGGATGCGCGCGGTCTACCAGGACCGGGCCGCCGCTGCCTACGCCAAGGTCATCACTCGCTATCCCATGGCGCCCCACGTGGAGGATGCCCGCGACAGGCTGGTCGCCATGAACCGCCCCGTTCCCGAGCCTACCCAGGAAGCGGTTGCCGAGAACGACGCCGAAGAGCGCAGCCGCCAGCCTCTGCACTTTACCGACAAGACCTTCGACATCATCAAGCATGGGCCTACGGTGGTGGAGGCCGTGCATGTGGGCGAGCCAAGCCTGGACGACCCCAAGCGCACCCTCGCGCCGGATATTACCAAGCAGAACATTGCGCTGTTCAACGCCGCCGTCAACGCCGGCAAACCTGCTCCCTCGCCCATCGGCGCAGTCCCGCCCACTGGCGCCAACGAGCCTCCGCGCAGCGACCAACCCTCCACGGCGCCCTTGCAGCTTCAACCGCCGGAGGGCGGCACCGGCGTGAGCGCCCAGGTCCTGAGCGCACCCTCCGGTGCTGCCGTGGCAGACCCCAACGCCGTGATCAAGCCGGTGGGGCCCACCAACACCGCGCTGCCCGCCACTGAAAAGCCGGCCGAGGCCCCCGACCAGGTGAATGAGGTCAAGCCCGGCTCCACACCGGCTCAGTCCACTGCCGACGCCAACAAGAAGAAGCCCAAAGTCGACTCCAGCGACGAATCTTCCAGCAAGAAGAAAAAGAAGAAGGGGCTGACCAAGCTGAACCCGTTCTAATCTGACAACCGATTCAACAACAAAAGGCCGCTCCCCATCCGGTGCGGCCTTTTCCCTTTGCTGCATCGTGCGTTTCCCAGGTTTGCGTCTGATTGCTCTTTGCCCCGCATCTGCTAAAGTGAGGGTGGTCCCCTCGCTCGGAAGTCCCTTATTAACAAGGGTCAGACCCGCGGGGGCTCGTTCCGAACTCCCATGCCTCACGACCTGCCCAAAGCCTACGACCCCACCGCCATTGAAGATCACTGGGCCGAGTACTGGGTGCGCGAGAACCTCTTCGCCCAGCCCACGCCCGCCGCCGATGCATCCGGATCTGCCGCCGCGCCGCAGGCCGCCCCCTTCACCATCCTCCTGCCGCCGCCCAACGTCACTGGCCGCCTGCACATGGGCCACATGCTCAACCAGACGGAGATCGACATCCTCACCCGCTGGCGGCGCATGACCGGCCGCCGCGCCCTGTGGCTCCCCGGCACCGACCACGCCGGCATCGCCACGCAGATGATGGTCGAGCGGCAACTCGCCACGGAAGGCACGTCCCGCCAGCAGCTTGGCCGCGAGGCCTTCGTCGAGCGCGTATGGCAGTGGAAGCGCCACTACGGCGGCGCCATCCTCGACCAGATGAAGCGCCTGGGCGCATCCGTCGATTGGCAGCGCGAGTACTTCACCATGGACGAGAATCTCTCCGCCGCGGTGCGCGAGGCCTTCGTCCGCCTTCACGAGCAAGGGCTCATCTATCGCGGCGCGTACATCGTCAACTGGTGCCCGCGCTGCCAAACCGCTATCAGCGACCTCGAAGTCGTCCATGTCGAGCAGAAGGGCCATCTGTGGGAGATTCGCTACCCGGTCGTTGACCCCACGGACGAATCCGCCGAGGCGGACGCGGGGACCCCGGTCGTTGACGCGGACAACACGCCGACCGGCGAATTTCTCACCATCGCCACCACGCGCCCCGAGACCATGCTCGGCGACGTAGCCGTAGCCATCCATCCCGAAGACGAGCGCTACCTCCATTTCCACGGCAAGAAGCTCCGCCTGCCGCTTGTCGGCCGCGAGATTCCCATCATCCTCGACGAGTGGGTCAGCCGCGACTTCGGCACCGGCGCGGTGAAGGTGACCCCGGCCCACGATCCCAACGACTTTGCCCTGGGCCAGCGCCACAACCTACCCTCCATCA
Source organism: Acidobacteriaceae bacterium (assembly GCA_003170825.1). Lineage (GTDB taxonomy): Bacteria > Acidobacteriota > Terriglobia > Terriglobales > Acidobacteriaceae > Telmatobacter. The sequence continues at coordinate 52,356 of PMYL01000038.1, read as the reverse complement.
ACGTGATGGACTCGACCGGCCACATCAACGCCGAAGGCGGCGCGTACGCCGGTCTCGACCGCTACGCGGCGCGCAAGAAAATCGTCCAAGACCTGGAAGAGCGGAAGCTCCTCGGAGCCGTGAAGGACTACACCAACAACGTAGGCCACTGCGACCGCTGCAAAACCGTCGTCGAGCCGCGCCTTTCGACGCAATGGTTCGTCAAGATTCAGCCGCTTGCCGACCGCGCCATCGAGGCCGTCGAAAAGGGCTACATCCGCTTCACTCCCGAGCAGTACGGGAAAACCTACTTCGAGTGGATGCGCAACATTCACGACTGGTGCATCTCGCGCCAGCTCTGGTGGGGCCATCGAATCCCGGCGTGGCATTGTTCCACGTGCCACAAGATCACCGTCGCCCGCCCCAACGCGAGTCCGGACCCCACCGCCTGCGCCCACTGCGGCTCGGCCCAGATCACGCAGGAAACCGACGTACTCGACACCTGGTTCTCCGCGGGCCTCCTGCCTGTCTCCGTCTTTGGCTGGCCGAATATCGCTGCGGAAAATCGGGCGGATTTCGACGCCTTTTATCCCACCAGCCTGCTGGTCACCGGCTTCGACATTCTCTTCTTCTGGGTAGCCCGCATGATCATGTTCGGCTGCTGGTTCGCCGCCGACGTTCCGCTCCCCGACGGCAGCCCGCGCCCGCTTGCCGAATCCGTTCCGTTCCGCGAGGTTTACATCCACGCCCTGGTGCGCGACGCCAACCGCGAGAAGATGTCCAAGACCAAGGGCAACGTCCTCGACCCCATCGAGATCGTCAAGCAGTACGGGACCGATGCGGTCCGCTTCACGCTGGCCTCCATGGCCTCGCCCGGCACCGACATCGCCTTCAACGTAGCCCGCACCGAGGGCTATCGCGCCTTCGCGAACAAGATTTGGAACGCCGCACGCTTCCTGTTCATGAACGTGGACCGCGCCGCCGAAATCGGCATCGCCGTCGATCCCTCCGCTCTCGGCTCCATGCCCACAGCCGCCGCCGATGCCCCGCTCGAAGCCCGCTGGATCGTCGCTGAGTTACACGCGACCGCGGCCAAGGTCAACCAGTCGCTGGAGAACTATCGCTACGACGATGCGGCCAACACCATCTATCAGTTCTTCTGGGGCAGTTTCTGCGATTGGTACCTGGAGATCGTTAAGTTACGGCTCGACTTCTCTGAAACAGCAGACAAAGCACAGACAAAGGCCGCATTAACAACGCTCGTTTCGGTCTTTGAAGCGGCTCTGCGGTTGCTCTCGCCGTTTATGCCTTTTATCACCGAGGAGATTTGGCACGTGCTCTACGATGGCAACCCTCCCACTAAGTCGATCGCATTAACGCGGTATCCGCAGGCGGATCAGGCGATTCTCGGTTCCCATGCACCAGAGGCAATGCTTGGGTTGCAATTCATCATCACAGGTATTCGCGCGCGTAGGAAGGAACTTGCGGTACCCGAGAAGCAGCCAACGTCACTAAAGATTCTGATGTGGGAGGGCGCGCACGACGGGTACGAAACAATTGCGCGAAACATCGAGACTGTAAAGAAGCTCGCACAGGTCTCATCAGTTGAATGGGTGGAATTTGCTCATCGCGATTCATCTGGGAAGTACTCAGCCCTTGCATGGTATTCAGTTGGACCTACCGATATCGTTGTTGAATATGAAAAGACGATCGATGTCGCCATGGAGCGCGACCGTTTGACAAAGGACATCGCGAAGTATGAGAAAGGCATGGCATCCGCGGAACGCCAGTTGGGCAACGAGGGCTTTCTGGCCAAGGCGCCGGCGCATGTGGTCGAGGGGTTAAAAAAGCAGGAATCCGAGACGCGGTTGCTGCTTGAAAAGGCCCGCGCCGCGCTGGAGAACCTGAAGAAGGGAAATTAGCCATGTCTTGCGACTGCGTTCAATGCCGGCAGCACTACAGAACCCTTGGAATCGCGTACGGTATCCCTTCTGAATCCGCCATTCAAGAGGCGTATCAGGAAGCGGTCAAACAATGGCATCCTGATCTCTATGAGAGTTACGCCAGCTTGCGGGCGGATGCGGAAGAACACTTCAAGCAGATTCAGGTTGCTTACCGGGAACTGAAGGAGCACAACACGGTTTCGGAGGAATTGCCGGTGGAGAGCGTCGTCATTCAACCACGCGAGGCGACGCCGTCCATCTCGTTCGGCGACGCGCCCGGCTGCCTGACCGCACAGCAATTTACCCCGCAGGTCGAAGAGATGATCGCCGGTCACCTGGGAAGGCTCGGCATGGCCCTGGCTATCGTTGATCTGGCCGGAACCCGGTCGCACACCGGCACCTACTCTCAGTTCCTTCTTCTGGCTACTCGTGGGATCATGGTGCGTGATTCCCGTAACATCATCTCTGTCCTCTGGTATACCGACCTTGGGGAGATCAATCTCATCGACCAGCGCAGGCACGGCAAACTAAGTCCATGGCAGAAATTCGTGGGGGGGGGCTCCGGCAGCTCGTCGAATTACGTGCTTCAGATCGATCGGAGCAACGGGACTCACTTTTACTCAATCTCGGGTCAGACAGATGATAGCGTCAAGACGGTTATTTATGACTTTCTCATGCGCCAGAAACCCCAAACTCATCCCTAAGCGGGCGAAAAAGGAACCATGGACTGGAAGAGCAGCCGCATCGACGCATTGCTGGAGCAGGCCTTGCTGGAAGACAAGGCCGCCGGCGACGCCACCACCAACCTCACTATCGATCCTGACCTGCGCGCCACGGCCTCGATCATAGCCCGCCAGGAGTTGGTGGTAGCCGGTCTGGGTGCAGTGCCGCGTTTTCTTGAAATCTTTGCCCGGTTGGACCGGCGTCCGCAGTCGCAGACCCGCTTCGAGGTCATCAGCAGCCCCGAGATCTTCGACGGTGTGCGCGTCCGCAATGGTGAGGTGCTGGCCGTCATTCGCCACAATGCCCGCGTGTTGCTCAGTTGCGAGCGCGTGATGCTCAACCTCATGCAGCACCTCAGCGGCATCGCCACGCTGACCCGGAAATATGTAGACGCAATTCACGGAACCCACGCCCATGTGCTGGATACGCGCAAGACCGTTCCCGGCCTCAGAGTTCTCGAAAAATACGCCGTGCAGTGCGGCGGAGGCACCAATCACCGCATCGATCTGGCCAGTGGCATTCTCATCAAGAACAACCACATTTCTCTCGGCGGCGGCCTGTCCAAGGTGCTGACACAGGCTCTGGAACTGCGCAGGAAAGGCCAGCGCGTGGAGGTGGAAGTGCGCTCGCCGCGGGAGCTTGAGGAGGCGCTCGAATTCGGCGCCGAAGCGATTCTCCTCGACAACATGACTCCGAAAGAAGTGAAGCGATCCGTGGAACGCATCAAGGAAGTAGCGCCGGGACAGCAGGCGCAAGGCCAGCCCAACCTCGAGCCACAGGCGCGCTGGATTCCCACTGAGGCCTCGGGCGGCATTGTTCTTGACAACATCCGCGCTTATGCCGAGACCGGTGTGGACTTCATCAGCGTGGGCGCTCTGACCCACTCGGCCAGGGCAGCGGACATCTCGATGAGCATCACTGCGGAGCCTAGCTAGGCAATGTTCGATCTTCCGGCACTGGACGCCGCGCTCGCGGACACCATCTTTGCCGGCAAGCTCCACTTTTCTCCGGTAACCGATTCCACCAATACAGACGCATTGGCTGCCGCACGCAGTGCCGCGCCGCACGGCTCGGCCTACTTTGCCGATGAGCAACTGGCCGGACGCGGGCGCGGCGATCGCGCCTGGCACTCCGCCGCCGGTGAAGGACTTTACGTAAGCGTCCTGCTGCGTCCGCAAATTCCCGCCGTCCGTCTGCCGCTGTTGCCGCTGGCCGCCGGCCTCGCTGCTGCCGATGCGATTCGCGTCGTCGCCGGTCTCGCAGCCGGGCTCATCGTTGACCTGCGCTGGCCCAACGATCTGCTCATCGGCCCGCGCAAAACAGGTGGCATTCTGGTCGAAGCGAAGACTTCGGGCGGCTCGGTTGATTATGCTGTGGTGGGCGTCGGCATCAACGTCCACCAGCGTGGCTTTGATTCTGGGTTGGCCACGCCCGCGACTTCGCTGGATTTGGAAGCCGGCCGCCGCATTGATCGCCAGGATTTGCTCGTCTCCCTGCTAAAATCGCTGGAGCGTGAGACGCGCGCGTTGCTCGATCCGGCGACGGGTAAGACGATTCCCTTGCGCGTGGAACAGGCTTCGACTTGGGTGCGCGGCCGAAGGGTCGAGGTGCGTGGCCCGCAAGCCTGCACGGGCGTTACAGCCGGGTTGGACGAGCACGGATTCCTGCTGGTGCGCACCGCTGCCGGATTGGTAACGGTGCAGACCGGCGGCATTCGCACTGACGAAATGGACGAATAACCATGCTGCTTGCCATCGATGTCGGCAATACGAATACGGTGCTTGGCCTTTACCGGCTGGATGCGGAAAAACCGGGGTCCCCCGCGACAGGTCTTCGTCGCGGGGGTGGTGAGAAGCCCGAACTGGCAGCGCACTGGCGCGTCACCACGCACCGAAACCAGACCGCCGACGAATACGGCGTGCTCTTCGTCAATCTCTTCGAGATGAATGGCATGGCCCCCAGCCAGGTGCACCACATCATCATCTCCTCGGTGGTGCCGCCAATCGAGACCACGCTGCGCCAGGTCTGCGAAACCTACTTCCACGTCCAGCCACTGTTTGTTGAGCCGGGCATCAAGACCGGCATGCCGGTGCTGGTGGACAACCCCTCGGAGCTGGGCGCGGACCGGCTGGTGAACGCCATCGCCGCCTTCGAGCGCTACGGCGGCCCCTGCATCGTGGTGGACTTCGGCACGGCCACCACGTTCGACGTCATTTCGGCCCGCGGCGAGTACCTGGGTGGGGCGATTGCGCCGGGCCTGGGCATCAGCGCCGATGCGCTCTTCTCGCACGCCGCGCGACTGAGCCGCGTGGACATCAAGCGCCCCGCCAAGGTCATCGGCACCAATACCGTCACCCACCTGCAGAGCGGCCTCTACTACGGCTACATCGGCCTCGTGGATGGCATCCTGGAGCGCATCGTCGCCGAGCTGGGCGCGCCAGCGCGGGTCATCGCCACGGGAGGCCTCGCGCGGCAAATCTCCGAGGACTCGCGCTTCATCTCCGAGATCGACGACATGCTCACCCTCGATGGCCTGCTCATCCTCTTCGAGCGCAACCGCACGCCGCGGCCACGCAGCCGGGCACACTGAGGCGCGGCCGTGCTCAACTACTTCAACTACTTCACCGAGATCGAAGAGCGCTTCCAGCAGCGGCGCGGGGCACTTCTGTTGCTCTCGACGCTGGATTGGGCGCTGATCGAAACCTGGCGCGAGGCCGGCATTCCGCTGGATGCGGTCCTGCGCGGCATCGATGCCGCATTCGACAAGTACGAAGCCCGGCAAAAGCGCGGCAGGATGCGGCGCATCAACGGCCTGGCGTGGTGCGCGCAGGCGGTGGTGGAGGCAGCCGAAGATCTGCGCGAAGCCGCCGCCGGCACAGCCACCACGCCGACCCAGAGCCGCGAGTCGGGCTTTGAGCGGGAGCGCGTTGCCGCTCATCTTGAATCTGCCGCGGCAGCTCTGGATGCCGCTGCCGTAGCTCCCGAAGCGTGCAGTGCAACCGCCGTCCGCCTGCGCCAACTGGCCGCCGAAGTACGCACCACCTCGGATAACGCCCCGGCCCACGATCTGGAAGCCCTCGAACGCACCCTCACCGTGCTCGAAGAAAAACTGTTTGTCGCGCTGACCGCCGCGGCTCCCGAAGATTTGCTCGTGGGCCTCAAAGAGCACGCGGCGCGCGAGCTGGCTCCCTATCGCAGCCGCATGGGCGCCGTACAGCTGCGCCAGGTGGAACGCCAGTTTGTGCAGAAGCAACTGCTGGTTCACTTGCGCCTGCCGCGCCTCAGCCTCTTCTACATGAGCCAGCAATGAAGCCGCCCAAGCCTCAACGCCCACGGAAGCAGCATGCCGAGCCCCGGTCCTCGCAGCCCTCGCTCGCCGTCTCCCAAATTGTGCAAATCGAAAAACCAATTTATGGCGGCGCTTTCCTTGCTCGCATGGAGGGCAAGGCCGTCTTTGTGCCGCTCACGCTGCCCGGCGAGCAGGTGCGAGTACGCATCACGCAGAACAAGCGCGGCTACGACACCGCCGATCCCGATGAAATCATCTCAGCCGCAGCGGAGCGCATTGCCCCCGCCTGTCCTCACTTCGGCGCATGCGGCGGCTGCCACTATCAGCACACAAACTACGAGACACAACTCAAGTTTAAGCAGGCCATCCTCCGCGAAACGCTGGAGCGCGGCGGCGTTCAAGTCCCCGATGAAATTGCTGTACTCTCCGCCGACCCCTGGCATTATCGGAATCGCATCCGGCTCGCCTTTGACCTTGAAGGAAACCCCGGTTACCGCGGCCGTCAATCCCACGCCGGGGTCCCCAGCGGCAGGTCTTCGTCGCTGGGGTGGCATGCGATCATTCCCATCCGCGAGTGCCCCATCGCAGCGCCGCTGCTGGTCGAGGCTGCGCAGTCCGCCGCTTCCGTCTTGCGCAACTTTGCGCCCGCCCTGCGGCCCACTGAAATCTCACTCTTCTGCGACGCCGCCGAATCCGCGCTGCTGGTCACCATTTTCAGCGCCAATCGCGCCAGGATTCGCTTCGACGAGTTAGCTCAGGCGCTGCACGAGCGTATTCCCGCGCTCAAAGGCGCGGAGCTTGTGGCCGAAGGCCGACCCGGAGAACAGATCCAAGCCCAGTCCCCGCGAACCATAGCCGCATGGGGCGCAATCTCCCTCGCCTACCGCGCCGCCGGCTTCGACTATCGCGTTGACCATGGAGCTTTTTTCCAGGTGAACCGCTGGCTGGCCGACGCACTCGTCGAGCGTGTCACCGCCGGCCACTCGGGCTCGCTAGCCTGGGACCTTTTTGCCGGCGTAGGCCTCTTCGCCCGCCAGCTCACGGCGAGCTTTGCCCGCGCAGTCGCCGTCGAGTCCGCGCCGTCAGCGGTGAAAGCACTCGAAGAAAACCTCAAAGGCACAGCCGGAACCGCGGTCCGGTCCGCGACCATCGATTTTCTCCGCCGCAGCCGCAAGCCAGCGCATCCCGATTCGACTCGCCCCGATCTGATTGTTGTTGACCCGCCGCGCACCGGCCTCGGCGCGGAGATTACCACGCTGCTCGCCGAGATCGCGGCCCCCGCTCTGGTTTACGTCTCCTGCGACCCGGCTACCCTGGCCCGCGATCTGCGCGCGTTGCTCGCCACGGGCTACGCGATACAAAACCTCACCCTCGCCGACCTCTTTCCCCAGACTTTCCATTTGGAGACAGTGGTCCAGTTGCGCCGCTCCTGATAGGCTTGACCCCCAGAACAGCTTTTCATTTTTCAGGCGCAATGCAGTCCGACTCCCCCACCTCCGGACAGACCCTCGACAGTCCCGCCTCCGCCGGCCTGAGCGCCGTACCCCTCTTCCATGCCGCGTGGCTGTTTGCAGCCGGGATCGCGGCCACCCATTGGCTTTGGCTGCGGCCCAGCCTGGTGCTGGTCGCGCTGGCGTTGGTTGCCGCGCTCTGCGGCCTGGCGGCGCTGCGCGCGCAACGCATCGCGTGGCTGCCGCTGGCAATCTTGTGGCTCCTGCTGGGCGCGTGGTGCTCCTGGATGGAGCCCCATCCAGCCCCTGCGCCCGCGCTGGCCGCGCTCTCTGACGGTTTGCTGCGCACGGTGGAAGGAACCGTCGTGGATGCCGGCCCGGTGCGCGGCGAGATCGAGCAAAGCCTCAACGACAACGATGCCAACCAGCCCGCCGTCCCCGACCCCGAGCAAAAACCTTCCCAGCGTATCGATCTCCGCGTCTCCTCGCTCGAAGTCGTCACCGACGCCGAAGACGCTCAGACCCCCATCGCAGGCGGCGTACGCCTCACCGTGCGCTGGCCCTCCGCGGCCGCCACGCCAGCAGGCCCATCCACCCAGCCTGGCCCACAGCCCTTCCATTGCGGCGAGCGCGTCCGCGCCGTCGTCCGCTTACTCCCTCCGGAGACCTATCACGATCCCGGCGTCTGGAGCCGCGCGGATTTTCTCCTCGACCAGAACATCACCTCCACGGCCACTGTCGCCATCGATCGCGTAGACCGTCTCGGTCCGTCTCTAGGCGCTTTCCTCTCCTGCCGCGTCAACGGTTGGCAACACGCCTCCAGCGCCCGTCTGCTGGCCTTGCCCGCGGCCATGCGCCACCTGCCCGCTGCCCTGCGCCTTACTCAGGACGACGCCATCATGCTGGCCGCCATGGTTACCGGCGACCGCACCTACCTCACCCATTCCCTGCGCGTCGGCTTTGAGCGCACCGGCTCTTTTCACATGCTGGTCGTCTCCGGCTTCCACCTGGCCATCGTCGCCGGATGCATCTTCTGGGTTGCGCGCCGCCTGCGTCTCCCCCGCGTCCCGGCCACGTTCATCACCATCGGCGCCTCCTTCGGCTACGCACTCTTCACCGGCTTCGCCACGCCCGTGCAACGCTCGCTGTGGATGGTCACGCTCTACCTCGTGGGCCGCCTGCTCTATCGCGAGCGCAGCCCGCTCAACACCATCGGCTTTGCCGCGCTGTGCCTGCTGGCCGTGAGCCCTCGCAGCCTATTCGACGCCAGCTTCCAGATGACGCTGCTCGCCGTGGTCGCCATCGCCGGCGTCGCCGCTCCGCTGCTCCAGGGCACCATCCACCCCTACCTGACCGCCACGCGCAAACTGCACCTAACCGTTCTCGACGCCGGGATGCCTCCGCAACTGGCTCAGTTCCGCGTGATTCTGCGCATGTTTGCACCAGCATTGCCCTCAGAGTTCCAACCCGGTCGCACGACCTCCGGCGTCCCCAGCGCGACGAAAAGCGTTGCAGAGCCACACCCACAACTCGACCTGTTTCCCGCCACGATGAGCATGACCGCAGAAGTGTTGCACGAAGATGCGAGCGAGCGATTCGCCGGTCGCGTCGCATGGCGCGGCTTTCTCTTCGCGCTACGCCTCATTCTCAGCATTTTCGAACTCATAGTCGTCTCCTGTGTGGTCGAGCTGGCCATGGCCCTGCCCATGGCCGTCTATTTCAACCGCATCACCATCTTTGCGCTGCCCGTGAATCTGTTCATCCTGCCGCTGCTTGTCGTGCTCATGCCGGCTGCGTTGATTACTTTACTCTTTGCTCTGATTGGTCCGGCCTACGCAGTAGTTCCGGCCATGTTGGTCGCCCTGCCGCTTCACTTCGGGACCGGTCTCGTGCGTCTCTTCGGTTCCCTCACCTTCGGCGACTTCCGCATTCCCGCGCCGCTCCTTTGGCAATCGGCGGCCTTCTGCGCGCTCCTGGGAGCGGCCATCTTGCTGGCTCACCTGGCCGTTTCGTCCCCAACTCATTCCGCCCACTGGCAACGTCGCGCCGCCTGGGCTGCACTGCTGTTGGCCGCCCTTTCAGCCGTCGCGCCCCGCCCTGTCATTCACCCGCGCGACGCGCTGCTGATGGAGGCCATCGACGTGGGCCAGGGCGACTCGCTGCTGCTCATCACCCCCGACGGCAAGACCCTTCTGGTCGATGGCGGCGGCTTTGGCGGGGGTCCGCACCAGGCTCCGCAGGACTTCGACATCGGCGAGGAGGTAGTCTCTCAGGCTCTCTGGTCGCGCGGCATCCGCCGCCTGGACGCGGTGGCCCTCACCCACGCCCACTCCGACCACATGGGCGGCCTGCCCGCCGTGCTGCGTAACTTCCATCCCGCCGAGCTATGGGTCGGCAACAACCCCCGCTTCGGCGCTTACAACGCGCTGCTCAACCAAGCCGCCGATCTCCATGTCCGCGTCCGCTCTCTCCGCGCCGGCGACGCGCTCACCCTGGGCAGCACGCAAATCAGCGTCCTCGCGCCTTTCCCCAACTACCAGCCCGGCCTTGAACCCACCAACAACGACTCGCTGGTCCTGCATATGGCCTACGGCGCAACCTCCGTCATGTTGGAAGGTGATGCCGAAGCCCCCATCGAGCAGGCCATGCTGGCTGAGCCCGGCCTCGCGAGCACCCTGCTCAAAGTCGGCCATCACGGCAGCATCACCTCCACGCGTCCCGAGTTCCTCGCCCGCGTCTCCCCGCAGTGGGCCGTCATCTCCTGCGGCCTCCATAACCGCTATGGCCATCCCCGCCAGGAGGTGCTCGAAGCGCTCCAAGCCGCCCACATCCGCACCTTCCGCACCGACATCAACGGCGCCACCTGCTTCCTCCTCGACGGCAAATCCGTCGCCCCGGAACCCGGCTGCGGCTGGCAGCGTTAGCCCGTGAAACTCCATCCTCAACCCCACCTGAATCTGCCCCGCCCGGTAGAAGTTCGTCGCATTAATATTCAGCGGCTGCCCAAACGCCTTCTGTTCCGTCTTCAACCCGGTAAGCAAGTTCAACGGCGCGGCAACCGTCACAACTCGGTCTGCTTTGCTCGGGCGCCACGCCAATACAAGATCAGGCCCAGCAGGACCGAGGCGGCCGTGCCCGCAACCAGCTTCAATTCAAATCCCATCTTGTCTGAGGAATCGCCCGGCGGCACAAGCGAAACAAGAATGCCGATCAGGACGACGATGAATCCCAGGCTGCCGGCAACCCAAACGCCGGCAATTCCTCCCGGCACCAACACGGCGTGTCGATTCTCTCCGCGGTCTTTGCGGCGCGCCAGCTTGATAACGGCCGCGAACATGTACAGAAATGGAATGAAGTAGAGAATGATGCCGGCATCGATTAAAAATTGATAAGCCCCGCGCGTCGTCTCATTGATCTGGCTCACCAGCAGAATGGCGCCGGAAACGATGGCCTGCACGAGAATGGAGATATGAGGGGTCTTCCAGCGAGGATGAATCCTGCCGAACGCGGCCGGCAGGTAGCGGTCGATGCCCACAACAAACGGAACACGCGCAATACCGGCCACGGTGCTGCCTACGCCGCCGGCGTTGCCCACGGTGACCAGGATGGCCGCGAGAATTCCCAGAAAGCCTATGCGCAGCGCCACAGATCCAACCGTAATGGCGCTAAAGACGCCACTCTGGGGATCCAGATCGGCGGCGGGCACCAGCGAGAGAATGGCAAACGTCCCGGCAATATACATAAAGGCAATCAGCGCCCCGGCGCCAAATACGGCCCGCGGAAGCGTCCGGCGCGGATCGCGCACTTCTCCGCTCATGGCGGAAACAAGTTCCAGTCCAGTGAATGCGAAGGCGATCTGCGACCAGAAGTTTACCGTGTCCCAGTTCCACACGGGCATCATGTTGGAGGCGCTGAAATGCGTCACGGAACCGTGCCGCCAACAAACAACCGCGGCGATGCCTGTCAGCATCAGCAAGGGCACATAGGTTCCAACGCCGCCTGCATTTTGGAGCCACTTGCCGATGTTCAGGCCGATGATGTTCAGAACCACGGCCACCAGCAGCATGGCCAGAGAGACCGTCAGCAGAAACGTCCGGTCCTGCGCCAGCGCGGCGCCGCGTCCGCCCACAATGTATGCGCTCATTGAGGCGCTGGCCAGAAGCAGGCCGGGGAAATAGAAGACGGTATAAATCCAGTAGGTCCAGCCGGCGACAAACCCGTGAAAGGGTCCGAAGGCTTCCCTGGACCAGACGTACAGCCCGCCCTCTTCAGGAAAGCGCGAGGAAAGCTCATTGATCACCAGCGCTCCGGGCACGAAAAAGAACACCGCGGCAATGACCCACAAGCTGATCGAGGAAGTGCCGTTGTGCCCCGCAGCCGCGATCCAGCGAGGCCCGAGCACCGCGGCGATATTGAACAACAGCACATCCCAAAAGCCCATCGTCTTGCGTAAATGCGGTTTGGAATCGAGTGCGTTAGGCGCGGAATTCGTCATGGAGTCACCTGGGTCCCGGAAGGAGTTCATCCTGCATTCGGAAATCATATATTCGCATGAATGCCGAGAGCTTCGGCTATGCCACGGAGCCGCTTATCCTTCGTCCACAACAGCGTGGACGGATTGAGGAAGATGGAAGCAATCAGGTGCGCATCGGTCAGGCCGGCACCCGCGTGCCAGCCAGAATCATTTTTCGCTTACCCTCCGGCGTGGAATATCTTCCAATTCCGGCATTGTGCCTCCCAGCGCCGCCAGCCTGCGGGAGCTTTCCCTCGCGATCAGGGACTTAAGAGCCTCTCGCACCAGAGCCGTTTTCTCAACCACACCAGTGAACTCCTGGGCCATCCGCACCAGATCGTCGTCGAGCGTTATCGTTGTTCTCATAAAAATCCCCACGCACCCATTCTGGCATCGTTTGATGTCGTAATTGTATGCACATCGGCTTCAACCATTCAGAACCTCATCCTCAACCCAAACTGAATCTGCCGCTCCCCGTAGAAGTTGGTTGCATTGACGTTCAGCGGCTGGCCGAAGGCGGTGGTGTTGGCCTTCAACCCGGTGAGGAAGTTCAGCGAGGGCAAGGTGCCGGATGGAGTGCCTGACTCAAGGTAATAGCCGGTGGTCTCCAGCTCGGTCACATTCTGGTGGTTGAAAAGGTTGAAGCTCTCGGCCAGCAGCTCCAGCTTCCGCATATGTCCCAGGTCGAAACGCCTGCCCAGCCGCAGGTCCGCCTTCCAGGTGGCCGGATAGCGGTAGGTGTTGCGGCCAATGTTGTAGGTGCGGCCGTCGCTGCCCTGGCCGAAGACCCGGTTGTCGCCGCCCGAGCCGTTCATCCCCGGTCCCAGCCCCACGATGGCCGCTCCGGTGGTCGTGAACTCCTCGGCCAGCGAGCCCGAGGTGCGCATGGTGTAAGGCAAGCCGCTGCGAAACTGCCCGATTCCCGAGACCATCCATCCGTTGCCAAGCTTTCCGGCCAGGTTGCGCAGCTTCCACGGAGCCTCATAGACCACCATGGCGGCAGCCGAGTGGCGTATATCCAAATTGCTGGTCCCGTACTCCTGTTTGAAGTCGGCCGGGTTCGGGTCCAGCACATCGCTGCCGGCCACCAGCATGCTCTCGTTGGGGTTCCAGTCCATGGCGTGCGAGTAAGTGTAGTGGGCGTGCAGGCTCAGCCCGCGCCGGCCATAGCGCACAACCTTCACCATCGCCGCCTCATAGGTCGAGTTGGCACGGCTCATGATCTGAGTAATCTGCTGGTAGTCCGGGTTGAGCCGCCCCGCAATGCCTCTACTTGCCGGCCAGGAAGCATAGAACGGAACCGTAATCTGCGTGGCCTTGATGGGGCCCAGGCCGGTGTGGCCACACTGGGTGTTGTTGGTGCCCGGGGCAGTCTGGTCACACACGTTGTAGGTGATGGTCTGTAGCGAAGTCGGGAGATCGAGATTGGTGTCGATGGAGATAGGCAGCCGACGCCCCAGGCTCACCATCGCGCTGGCGGTCACCTCCACGTGGCCCGGCAGCGTCTCTTCCACGGCCGCCACGGCCTGATGCACCTCGGGGTTGCGAAAGTTTGGCGCAAACTCCACCGCTCCCGGCTTGACCATGCTGCCCGGTGGTCCGGTCAGCACGTGAGGAAACGGCGGAGCGCCGCCGCCGTAGTTCGGGAGGTCGTCTGTTGGCCGCATGAAGATGTTCAGGTCGCCGTGAGGGCTGCCGGTCTGGGTGAGCGCCGTCTCCACCGTGGCGTTCTCGGTGCGTCCGTAGTACATCCCGTAGCCTAGCCGCAACACCGGCCAGCGGCCCTCCGTGTTTCCCAACGCCATGCTGAGGCGCGGACCCCAGTTATTGCCCAGGCTGGGCAGCTTTTCCGTCAGCGGAAGCTCCGGATTGTTGAGCTTGGAGATCGGCGGCGGCAACTGTTCCCTCTCCCAGCGCAACCCGGCGGAGAACACCAGCAGCTTCTTTGGCTGCCATTGCGTGGTCACGAATCCCGCCCAGTCGTTAGTGCTCAAATGCCAGTCGGTGGGACCTATAACTTGCGAGTAATAGGAGTAGCACGGCAAATAGCCCAGCCCGCGCAGCGTGCCGCCCGAGTCGCGCCACACCCTGCCCGTCTCGTCGCAGTTGTGCTGGTTATCGGGATTCAATTCGCCGCCAATCCCAAACGCAGCAAAAGCCAGTGCGTCGGAGGCAAAGTTCTCGACGCTCGAATAGGAATAAGTCCCCGTCTGGTTGCGCAGCAGGCTGGTCGCGTCGAAGTTGTGGCTCAAGTTGAAGCCCGCCTTTACCAGCAGGCTGCCACGAATCCAGTCCACCGATTCCTGAGCTTGATAGAGCCGTTCGTCAGGATAGCTGCCTTGCCCGAAGCGCGATGGGTTGCCGATGGTGAAGCCGTAGCGATTGTCCACGACGATCTGCGGCAACTGGCCGTACGCATTCCCGTTGAGGAAGGTCTGCTCAAAGGCGGAAGGCGTGCTGGGGCGCGCCTCGAGAATGTTACGCCCCATCGAGCCTTGCGTCACTGCCAGCAGATTGGGGGTAAGAAATGCCTCCCAGCGGCCCAGCAGCCACTCCTCGCTGGCCTGGCTCGATCCGAAGCTGTGGTTGCCATACGTCTCCGAAACCCGCGTCAGCCCTCCGCCGGGCGAATCCCACTTAGCGCCAATCCCTTCCAGCGTAAAGCGATGGCGCTCGGCCGCCTGCCAGTCGATGCGGCCAAAGCCCACCCACTGCGAAGCCGTGCGCGGAGCCGGACCGAGCAGCCCGTCCAGCGTCTCCAGCATCGGCGAATAGACTCCCAGCCCCTGGACCAAGGCATTGGTGCAAGCCTTCGGCTGCCCCGTCTGCCCCGGCGCTATCAGTTCCAGCCGCGCGCACAGCACCTGCATCTGGTCGTTCGAGGGCTGGGCAAAAAACTCGTCCGGATGCTTCACCGTGGACAGCCCAGGATCGTTGCGGTGGTAACTGTCCAGAGCGGCGAACCAGAAGAGCTTGTCGCGGCGAATTTGACTCCCCACGCCGATGCCCCAGACCGTTTCGTGGTCCGGCGGGGTATACGGCTCCGGCGTAAACACCGGCGTGGTCGTCTCCGTGGCGGGCGCGGTCTCCTTTACCCACTGGGTAAACGGGTTTTGCGCGCCCCAGGTGTTTTGGCGGTCGAAGAGAAAGCCCTGTCCATGCAGCCCGTTCGCGCCGCTCTGGGTCTCCACGTTCACTCGTCCGCCGGCGGTGCGTGTCCCTTCGGCCTTGGCGTTACCCGCAGCCGTCTGCACCTCGCGGATCGCCGCCTCGGCGATGACGGATCCGCGCCCGCCGGCCCACGCGTGGCCCATCCCGTTCTGTTCGGCTCCACCCTGCCCGCCCGAACCCGGCCCCGACGATCCCGGCCCGGAACCGCCGGTGCCCCCAAAGGCCAGCCTGGTGCTCGCGCCGTCCATGGTGGTTTCCGCCGGCAACTGCCCCGCGCCGCGCAGCGACGTCTGGGACGTGCCGCCCGCCGCGGTCGCCGCCGTCGGCGTATCCAGCACAAAATCCTGCCAGCGCCGCCCGCTCGCCGGCAGCGCCTGCAACTCGGCGGCGGTCACCGTAGTGGTCACCACCGGCGTCACCGGATCGACGTCCTGAGAGTTTGCCCGCGCGGGCCGGGGTTGAGGCTGGTTCAACTCGATGGCCGCCTGCACCGCGCCACCCGCCGCTTCGCTCACTGCCAGTCCGCTGCCGGCAACGCCCGGCTTCACTTCCGTCACCTGCCGCCCCGTCAACGGCAGCGTTAGCAACGGTTCCGCGGGCAACGTCGCAGTTACCACCGGAGTTACGGTCGCCGGCATCTCCCGCGCCAGTTCCGCCGAACCCCGCCCGCTCATCGCCATTGGCTGCCGCGGCTCAGCCGCTAACGGCGCCGTCGCTGCCGGGGTCCCCGCAGATTCGGGGCCCCCAGCGAGCGGTCTTTGCTCGTTGGGGTGAAGGGACAGGTCTTTGTTTGTGGGGTGGAGCGCCGGGGTTGCCGGCTTGATGACCTGTACGGCTGCCTCGACAGGCGTGGACGGGGCCAGCTCAAACCGCATCGCCGCCTGCACCCGCGCTTCGTGGCCCGCGGCAACCACGATGCCTTCCACGCGCCCCCGGCCCAGTTGCTCGCTCACGGCCTCCAGCGTATACTCGCCCGGCTCCAGCCCGGTAAACCGGTAGGCCCCATTTTTGGTGGTGGTGGTGCGCGCCTCCGCTCCGGTGGACTCATTGCGCACCACCACCGTAGCGCCATTCAGCGGCGCAGAGTACAAGTCCGTGAGCCTGCCCGCGAGCGATCCATTTGCCCCGCCCGAACCGCTCTCAGACGTTTGCGCAAAAGCAGCCGTCACCGCGCCCGCAACCATCAGGAGCGCGGCCACCGCCAGTGGCTTCGTCCAACTCGGCCTTACCCCTGCCATCGAGACACCTGCTCGCGGCAGACCCTGGGAAAACCTGCAACACGCTGACTGCCCTGCCCGCTCTACCGGCGGGTTCTCATACGGGTACGATCGCCGGCGCTCATCCAAGCCCGCGTTCTCGCCGCCCCATTTTCCCAAAAATGAAGTTGCAAGCGATTCTAAGCCTGTTTCGGTAAACTGGAAAGACGTCCTCTGCATTTTGTGGCCGATAGCGCACTCCGGCCGAACTGACAACTGATCACTGACAACTGACCACTGACAACTGGTTCCCCATGTTCATCGATGAAGCAAGAATTCGCGTCAAGGCCGGCGACGGCGGCAACGGCTGCATGGCCTTCCGCCGCGAAAAGTTCGTGCCCCGCGGCGGCCCATCTGGCGGCGACGGCGGCCGCGGCGGCGACGTGGTCATGGTCTCCTCGCAGCGCCACAACACCCTCATCCACTTCCGATACAACCCCGAGCACAAGGGCCAGCGCGGCCAGCACGGCATGGGCTCCAACTGCTCCGGCCTGGACGGCAACTCGGTCATCCTGCAAGTCCCCGTCGGCACATCCCTTTACGACCAGAACACCGGCGAGCTCATCTACGACTTTTCCGAGCCCGACGAGCGCATCGTCGTCGCCAAAGGCGGCCGCGGCGGGCGCGGCAACCAGCACTTCGCCACCCCCACCCACCAGGCCCCGCGCGAGCACGAACTCGGCCGCGCCGGCGAGGAGCGCGCCTACCGCCTCGAACTCAAGCTCCTGGCTGACGTCGGCCTGGTCGGCTACCCCAACGCCGGCAAGTCCACCCTCATCTCCCGCATCTCCGCCGCCCGGCCCAAGATTGCCGACTACCCCTTCACCACCCTCGAACCCAACCTCGGCGTCGTCACCGTGGGCGAAGAGCCTAATCAGGAGTCCTACGTCGTCGCCGACATGCCCGGTCTCATCGAAGGCGCCCATCTCGGCTCCGGCCTCGGAACCCAGTTCCTCCGCCACATCGAGCGCACCCGTCTGCTCGTCCACCTGGTCGACGTGTCGGACGCATCAGGCCGCCCCGATCCCGTCGAAGACTTCAAGGTCATTAACCAGGAGTTAGCCAGCTTCACCAGCAGCGTTACCCGGAACGACTCCGACCCCTTTTCCAGCGACGCCAACGATCAGCCTTTGCCCAACCATCCTTTAGCCGGCAAAACAATGGTCGTAGTCGCCACCAAGATCGACTCCGCCAACCCCGAAAAACTCAAGAAGCTGGCGGCCCACGTAAAACGCCGCAAGCTGGAGTTCCACGCCATCTCCGCCGTAACCGGCCAGGGCATAGAAGAGTTAAAGTGGTCCCTGGCCCGCCACCTTCGGCCGATAGAGGAAGACAAATAGCGCCGAGTTAGTCCGCGCAAGCCGGCAAGGCGCCTGCAAATCCAGCAACGTGCAATCCCGCCAATGGACGGATGCTGGGGCGTTTATCCGGCATTGGGCTCGACCATCTGGTGAAGAATCCTGTGGCTGTTGAAAAAGTCCTCGCGATTTGGCGCGGGGAGCTGAACGGAAGAGCGAGCAGCAACGCCTGTTGGAGTAAGTTGTCCTTTTCGATCGGGCAGTTGAGCCTTTTTGAACAGAAAGCTCAAGTCTCGGCCTGTTAGCTTTTTCAACGATCTTGATTCGTCGCGCGCGCACACATGCAGCTACCCCGGATTCGAAGATGGAAATCCCGGGTTTGCCGATTCGCGCACCGCGCGGGTCCAACTTCGCACACTCTCTGCAAGGGGGAATTCATGAGGTTCGTTCATCTCCGCGGTATCATTTTTGGGGCGTTGGCGCTGGTCTGCCTGATTCCGCTTCCGGTCTCGACTGCACAAGGGCATGAAGCCACGATCTCAGCGGCTCCGGGCACGCTGGTCCGCTGGGCGGCGCCGGGCGTGACGCGCTGCAGCATGAAAACGCGCTCCTGGGCCGCGTTGGAGGGAACCTGCTATTACCCCATCGACCTGCTGGAGAAGCCGGGTCCGATCAGGATTGCGATCTGGGGCTCGGGGCCAAAACAGTTCGCCCGCATCTCCGTGGAGGCCAACGATTACGGGACCGAGGAGATCACGCTTCCCGACATTCCGCAAGCCAACCCCTCGCGGGAGGACCTGAAGCGCGACGCGGCCGACCGGGCGCTGCTGAGCAAGGTGTGGCGGAGCAAAGAGGGGCCGGCGCAGTTTACGCTGCCCCTTGGGGAGCCGGTCAGGCCGATGTCCGTGGGCAAGTCCTTCGGCGTGAAGCGGGTGTACAACGGCAAGCTGGCCGAACAGGCCCACATGGGGTCCGACTACGATTCGCCGGTGGGCTCGCCGATCCTGGCCGTTGCGGCCGGGACAGTGGTCCTGGCCAGAGATATGTTCTTCGAGGGCAACGCCGTGTTTATCGATCACGGCGACGGCCTCATCAGCATGTACTTCCACCTCTCCGAGATCAAGGTCGAGACCGGGCAGGAGGTCAAGAAGGGCGAGACACTCGGGCGGGAAGGAGCCACGGGCCGCGCCACGGGACCACACCTGTGGTTCGGCGTCCGCTGGCATGACGCCCGCATCAACCCCAAGTTCCTGCTTGAGGAACCGAGCAGGATCCCGTCAGTGAACCGAGTGTCGCCATAAAGGCCAATGCCGTTTGTTTACCGGCCGCCTGAAACGAGAATTGCCGGGGATGTTTCTGTGTTGTCTGGGGATCGAAACCGGCTGGACCTCAAACGAAATCTTCTTCTGTCCCCAGAAGTCCGCTTCTGAGACGGCGGGTGGCACAGGTCTCGGGGGAATCTGCTAAGCCCCATACCGGTGCCCCAGGCTCCGGGGCGCCCGGCCACACCTAACTCATTCAATATCAAAAACCTTTACAGGCCGGCCGCACAGGAACACGCAAACTGTGAACCTGTGAAACTGTGGCCGGTCAAGCAAAAAGGACTCTATCGCGTGGGCCACTCTTCGACGACGATGCCGAGGTCGTTGAGTTGCTGGATGGCGGCTTCTACGTTGCGGCGGACCTTGGGGCGGTCCTTGCGGGTGGCCAGGGGCGACTCGGCCACGGCGATGACGCGGCCATAGCGCCATGCGCCTGGCGGCAGCGCGATGAGGGCTTCGGCCAGGTCGCCGGGGCGCAACTGGATCTCCTGGCGGCGGGCGGCTTCAGGGCGCAGCATGGTTCCCTGGCCCAGGGTGCTGGGGTTGGCGTCGGTCATGGTGACGCGCAGGTTGAGGGAGTCGGCGCCGACCGAGAGAAAGGGATTGGCCCACGCGCCGGGCTCGCGCACATCCACATACATGCTCTTGGTGGGCAGCGGAATGGCGGCCAGGGCGGCGCGCTGCCGGTCGATCTCAGTCGCGGCCGCCTGGGCCTTGTGCTCGGCGTTGACCGCGTTCTGCGCGACGCCTACGACCGCCTGCTGTTCCTTGTGGCAGGCGGTCGTAGACGAGAACAACAACAGGGCCACAGGCAGGAGCAGGGCCAGGCCCAAAAATCCTCTGATTTGGGAGCGCTGAATCACTCATCAAGGATAACAGGAGTCCTTGATTCCCCTTGCGACAGGCTGGAGCATAAGAAAATGCCGCATGGGGTCCGGTCATTTGTCGATGGGATCGATTGGTTGTACCTTTATTTGCATGGCAATTTCTTTCCGTTTTTTCCGGCGAATGGGCCCCTCCGAGCCGGACCGATACAAGACGCCGGGGGTATTGTTGCCCATCCTGCTTGCCGTGCTCGTTTCAGTGAGCTGCGCAATTTGCGCATCAGCCCGGCCGGCAAAGGGCTTTGAGACGGCGACGCTGGTGGAGACAGAAACGTACATTCCATGCGGACTTGGATGCTCTCTGGCCGTTGAACCTGCCAGAGCGTTTTGCTTTCGCCTGGGCGATCAGGTCCTGGTCGGGGAGGGAAGAAGCTACCTGCACGAGGGCAAACTCGGCAGCATGGAGGAGCTTGCCGGAAAGCAGGTTCCGATCCGGGTGAGCCGGCGTTCCATTTGGATCAGGCCGCTTGATGGCCCCACGATGAGGATCGGACGGGGCTCTCTGTTTGAGAACTTCAAGGCCGCCGGATGCATTGCAGAGGTACACAAGCCAATCCTTGCACGCGCTAACTCTTCCAGGCGGCCGGCCAAAATCCCCGCCGATGCCGTTGCGATTGCGGGCTCGGGCAGAGGCGATTTCCAGCCGCTGTTTCTGTGGTTCCAGTGCGCCCTGGATTCCGATGCGGCAACGATCGCCTGCCGGAGGTGGTATGGAAACGGCGATTCCGACGGAAAGGATTGGTACTGCGCGCGAACGGTGGACGGAGCGCCGGTTGGGGCGGACTTTGCCCTCGATCCGCTTCTCAGCCAGGCGGGGAGGCTGGTGCTGAAGTCGGGCGCCGTGCTGCGGCATGATGGCCGGGCTAGAACCAATGACCAGCTCGACCGTCCGGGCGAGGCTTGCCGGTAGATGCATTCAAGAATGCGAGAGGCACTGGCTTCATCGGTCAGTGAGAGTGCTTTACTTGCCGATCAGCCCGCGCGCAATCGAGTCCAGCATTCCGTTGAGGAAGTTGATGGACTCCGGCGCCGAGTAGCGGCGGCCGATTTCAAGGGCCTCGTTGATGACGATGGGGAAGGGCGTGCCCTTGAAGCCCAGCATCTCGCCCACGGCCATGCGCAGCAGGTTGCGNNTCCTGGTGAGCGACGGCCACGCGGAAGAGGTCCTCGGCAAAGCCGCGCACCTCGGGTTCGACCTCGTCGCCGGCCTTCCAGAAGGTGGCGCGCACCTGGTCGGGGGTCTGCTTGCCGATGTCCGCCTGAAAGAGCATCTGCATGGCCAGTTCGCGCGATTTGCGCCGCGGTCCGGCGGTCAAGACTGGCCGCCTTCCACCCCACGGACGAAGACCTGTCCCTTCACCCCAGTGAGCAACGATCGCTCACTGGGGACCCCGAGTTCGTGGGGGCCCCGGTCTTCGGCCGGATTGCCCTGAAGGAGCTTGCGGCGCAGGCTCACCATCTCGATGGCCGCCAGGGCAGCCTCGAAGCCCTTGTTGCCGGCCTTGATGCCGGCGCGGTTGAGCGCCTGCTCCAGAGTTTCGCAGGTGAGCACGCCAAAGCTGTGGGGAATGCCGGTCTCCTGCTGCGACTGCCCGATGCCGCGGGCCACTTCGTTGTAGATGGCTTCGTAGTGGGCGGTTTCGCCGCGCAAAAGGCAGCCGAGGGTCACGATGGCGTCCACCCGGCCTGCGTTGGCGACAGTGCGGGCGGCGGCCGGTATCTCCCATGCGCCGGGAACGCGGACCACTTCGATGTCGTTCCGCTTGGCTCCGCTGCGAAGCAGGGCGTCGAGCGCGCCTTCGAGCAGCCGCTCGGTGATGACGGCATTCCAGCGCGCCACCACAATGGCAAAGCGCATTCCGGAGGCGGATAAGTCGCCTTCGATGGCCACCGGCTTGCCGCGCGCGGGATCGGTCCAGGCCCAGAAGCTGAAGGCGAACCCCGGCTCCGGCTCGACGGTGAAGAGGCGCGACTTCCAGTGGGTTTCCGCGATGGGCGAGAGGCGGGCCACTGCCTGATCGCCGCCTTCGGCGCGGAGGCAGCTCTCGGCGGCCTGGTGCGCGGCATCGAGCGCGGTCACTTCCACCAGCACATCGGCGGTGGAGGGGAACTGGCCGTCAACAAACTCCAGGTTGCCGAGCGGAGCCAAGAACGATGCGCCGCGACTGGTCCCCGGGGTCCCCAACGACCGGGGCCCCCAAGAAGTGGTCTTTGCTTCTTGGGGTGGTAACGACAGGTCTTCGTCGTTGGGGTGGTCGTCCTCCCATCCTTTGCCGAGAGCAAACCCCAGCGCCGAAAAGAAGCTGGCCAGCCGGTCATAGGCCGCTGCGCTGCCCACGGGACGAAGAAAGGATATCCCCTTGATCATGGTTTGATTCTATCGTGCGGAGATGGCTCCGCCTTCCCGCGCTGTGTTGGATCAATAAACAGGAAAGGCCGGCGCGTGGCCGGCTATCTGTTTGCGGATAGATGGACTGAAGCCTACGTGGTGGAGCGCGGCTTGACGACAATCACAGTAGCCGGCACGGGTTTGGCGGTCGGCGTCGTGAGCGTGCAATCGGGGTCGGCGCCGGGCGTGCAGGCGGGCAGGTTGGGAGCGATTTGCTGCGCGTCCTTTAGCGGCGTCGTGGTGCTGATGACGGAGGGAATGCTGATGTAATGGATCAGATTGTCGCCCGCCGTGGAGACGAAGAAGAGCGTGTCGTCCGGGCTGAAGGCGCCGGCAATGGGAGCCGTAATGGCCGAGCTTCCGTTCAGGGTGACATAGTTCACCACACCGCTCCCCGGCACATAGTAGGGCAGCAAAGCGTTGCTGTTGGTCGAGGAGGCGGTGTAGGTGAGGAACGCCAGGTTGGACTCCGGTGAAGCCACCACTTGATTGACGGCGGTCGCGCTCACCTTGCTGACGTTGAGCAACGCACTCAGCGTGGGACTCGTGGAGAGCGCCGAAAGCGTTCCGCCTATCAAAGGAGCTTCTACGCCAACCCCTGGGCACACAGTCGTCGGAATCTTCACCCCAATGTCGGAGAGCGTCATGCCGTTAGTGGCGTTGTAGGCCGCGCCCAGAATGTGCGCGCCATCCGTGGTGGCGGCCAGCACGTCGGTCGTCACGTCCACCGAATCTTCCGGCCCCTGCGGATAGAAGATCATGCTGGCGGAGTCCCCAACCGTGCCGGAGGGGCACCAAGTGTGCGCCACGGTGGGATTGCCGCTGAGAAACGCGCCCACGCCGGGGATGGTAATGGCCAGGTTCTGCGCGCCCGGATTCTGCGTACTCGGACCCGAAGCGGCCAGGGGATAGGTCGTCCAGTTATTCAAGTTGTAGACGTACAACGTATCGGTGTGGCCGGTGATGCCTGCCGCGATATTTTCCGGGGTATTGTTGAGCGCCGCGCTGTCGGTGATGTACAGGGTCTGCGAATCGGGAGTCCAGGCAGCCGTGCTGCCCATGCCGCCAAACGTGGCGGTGACGCCGCCGTTGACGCTGTAGATATAAAAGATCTGGCGCACCTGGTCGTTGATGAGCAGCGTTTGGTCGTTCGGCGAGACGGCCAGGACCACACCGGGGACGGTGGGGTCTGCCTTGACGAGAGTGTCGGTTGAGGGGATGAATTCCATCAATTCGTGGGATGAGCCGAAGTACAGAATGCTGCCGAGCCGGTCCATCATCATTGAGTTCGGCACATAAGGCAGGCGGACCGTGGAACCCACCGTGCCGCTGAGCAGCTCAACGGGAACGAAGTACTGCGACTGGCCGGGCGCGCCGAACCAGACGAAGTCGCTGGCGGTGCCGGGGGTAGTGATCTTGACCGGGTTCGAGGAGATGGAGAGGCCGGTGCCATACAAGCCGACCTCATTGATTGGAGCCGGATTGCAGGCGGCCGGCTGGCAGATGGCATAGACCGAAGCAATGCCGGGGAAGTTGGTGGTGATGCTTCCGCCGGACGTTGCGGCGATATCGATCGGGTCGGTCGACTGATAAGCCAGCGAAAGGCCGGTGATGGGGTTATCGTTGGTGTCGAGGACGGTAGTGGTCAAGTTCTGGGTCACGCCCTGGGTGACCGTGCCTACGGTTTTTCCGTTAGCCAAGGTCACGTTGATCGATTTTGGCGGGCAGGTGGAAAAGTATCCGGCCGATGAACTCCCTCCGGCCACCGATGCGGTGATCACGGTGGTGCCCGGCTGGTCAGCGGTGATACTCACCTGGTTTGTGGTGGTGTTGGTGACAATGGAGGCGATGCCGGGGGTGCCGACGACGTAGCTGAGAGTGCCAATGGCCGAGGTGCAGTCGGGGGCTGAGGTCGCGCCGGGGGGCAGTCCCCCGGCGCAGGCATAGTTACTGGTAACCGAAGACGGTGCACAGAGCACAAACTGCTGGATGCCGTTGCTGTAGCATGCCTGCGCGTCGAGTGTCGCCTGGGTGCCCTGCGAAAAGCACTGCTGCCCGGACCCGGTCACGCCGAGAGTGGCAAGGGTGACGGAGGTCACCTGGGCATGCACGTAAACCTCCACCGGATTGGAGGTCACCGAATTCACTGATGCCGTGACATAAGCCGTGGCGTAGGGCAGGCCGCCGGTCGAGGGCATCGGGTCCGGCTTGCTGCAGATGGTGAAATTGGCGATGCCGCCACCGGTGTTCCGGTTCCACGTGCCGGCGCAAATGTTGCCGGTGGTCGAGATATCCACCAACTGGTTGTTGGTGGTGCCGTAGGTGTACGTGCCGACGGTGGCCGCGGTGCCCTTGCACGTCTTGGCCGTGGGCAAGGCCACTTGCAGCGTCTGCCCGAAGGCAATCGAGATGCCGCTGGTCAGCGGCGTCAGCGTGATGGAGTCCACGTCCGTGTCCTTCAACCCGTAGCCCAGGCCGTTGCAATAGTTCCCCGCCGGGTTACGCGTGCAGCCGGAGATCGAAATCCCGGCTGGAATGGCCACGCACAACAAGCAAACAAGCGTCAAAAACCGCCGCATGAATCCTCCCCGCCCCGCCGCTTCGAACCGCGGAACGGTCTCTCCGAATCCGTCAAGAATCTTCTGTTATAGCGATTCTTCCATCGCCGTAACCGGGAGCCACTTTCCCTGAGCGGCTTTTTCTTCCACCCCAGTGACAAAGACCTGTCACTGGGGACCCCGGTCAACCACCCCAGTGACGAAGACCTGTCACTGGGGACCCCGGTTAGGAAAAAGTCCTCTTGCAGGTTGCCGGCAAGACTACGGAAATGGAAAAAACGCTCAAAAGCGGCCCGTCAACATGCCCAAGGCTGGCCTGCAACCGGTGAAATCCGCTCCAATGACCGGCCGGCGGCGGTACGCTCTTCCATGCAGCCGGCCAGCAAAACACGCTTTGAAACTCCAAAGAAAAGTGTATCAGGACGGGGTGGCCCTGGGCAGTAAGCCGCCCGGCCCGATTCCCCACCCCTGCTCCCAATAGACTCCGCCGCGCACGGATGGCGAGCAGGCAAGGCGCGGACAGGTCCTACTACTCTCCCGGCGGCATATAGCGCGCAAACCACTCCACGGCCCGCTCCATCATGTCGCGCCGGTGGGCGGGATCGGCAAAGCCGTGCCCCTCGTTGGGGTAGACCACCAGTTGCGTGGGCACGTGCCGGTCGCGCAGGGCGTGCCAGAACTCGTAGGACTGGGGCGCGGGGCACTCGCCGTCACGGTCGCCAACCACCACCAGCGTG
Source organism: Acidobacteriaceae bacterium (assembly GCA_003170825.1). GTDB lineage: Bacteria > Acidobacteriota > Terriglobia > Terriglobales > Acidobacteriaceae > Telmatobacter. The sequence continues at coordinate 26,843 of PMYL01000038.1, read as the reverse complement.
GGCGTCCGCGCCTGCTTGATGAAGTTGATGGCGGAACTCCGGGCGTAAACCGCCGGATCGTCGTAGACCGAAGCGCCGAAGTAGGGAATCATCCACTGGTCGATGGAGTTTTCGCCGTAGTAGCTCTGCCAGTCCGAGAGCCCCGCGCAGGCCACCGCCGCCTTGAACCGCTGCGTCTGGGTGACGGCGAACATGGTCATGAACCCGCCGTAGCTGCAGCCTGTGATGCCGACCCGGCCGGGGTCCACCGGGTACTTGGCCTCGACCGCGTCCACCCCGGCCAGAATGTCGCGCAAATCCCCATAGCCGAAGTCCTTGCGGTTGGCCTGGGTGAACGCCTCGCCCTGTCCGAAGCTGCCGCGCGGGTTGGGTTGCAAGACAAAGTAGCCCAGCGCGGAAAAGGCTATGGCGCTCAAGCCGCCGCCCGAGCCCCAACGGGCAATCACAGCCGAGGCCGGCCCCCCGTGCACCTCCACGATCAGCGGATATTTCTTCTTGGGATCGTAGTCCCTGGGCAGCATCAGCCAGCCCTGCACGCGGAACGTATCGCTCTTCCAGGAAAGCGAAACGGACTTGCCCCAGGCCGGTTCCACCCCGTCGTTGACGTGCGACAGTTGGGTCACGCCGGCAAGTTCGCCACCGGGACCGGAACTCATAACCGTGCCCATGGCGGTCCCCGGCTTGGCCGCATAGATTTCCGGCGGATGGTCGAAGGTGCTGGCGTGGAAGACGAACAGCGAATGATCGGCCGTAGCCGAGAGGCTCAGCTCCAGCCGCCAGTCGCCCACGCTGCCGGGAATGCTGAAGACGGGCGCGCTGAAACTCGCGGCCACGCTCTCGCTGGTTCGGTCGCCTTGCAGCCGGAAGCGGACCAACTGGGTGTTGCCGCCGGCCCGCTCGCTCACGTAAATGTGTTCGTTGCCGTCCCACTCGATCCAGGCCGGCGAGGTGGGCCGCTTCGGGGTCAGGTCTTGCGGCTGGCCGCCGCTGGCGGAAACGATCCACACATCCCCGCCGGTGGCTCCCTGGTCGCTCATCAGGCCACCGATGAAAGCGATGGTCTTGCCGTCCGGCGACCAGCGCGGCACGGCGATCTGCAAGCCGTGAAGCGGGCCGGAGACCTCGGCTGGCGCAAGAATGGCTTTGGGCGAGCCCGAGCCGCCCAGCGCCTGAGTGTAGAGCTTGGCGACCCACCAGTTGTTCTCTCCCGGCGGATCGGCGGCCACGTAGGCCAGCGACTTCGAATCCGGCGACCAGTCGAACTCATATACATGAAGATTGGCCGGCGTGGCCAGCGCGGGAGCAGCCGGCCCCGGAGTAGCCAGCCAGCCCGCATCCACCGCCGCTACGGCGACCCGCTGGACCTCGACGCCATCCTCGCCGATGACTCCGGACGGCAGCTTCACGGCCGCCAGCGCGCCGGACGGGCGCGTCGCCCCTTCGACATATAAAAAGGCCACGCGGGTCCCGTCCGGCGAAAAGGCCGGCGCCTCCACGTAGCCCTTCAGCTCGGTAAGCCGCCGGGCCGGGCTGCCGCCGAGCTGAGCAACATAGAGGTCGGTCTGCTCGCCCGGCTTGGCGCAATCTGAGAAAAAGGCCAGCGTCTTTGCGTCCGGCGACCAGGCGATCTGGCCCTCGTGGCAGTGCTGTTCCGGTTTGGCGGCCGCGGTCACCCGCTCGCTCTTTGCAAGGTCGTCCAACGGAGCGACGCGGATTTCGGCGCCGTCCTTCGCATTCTGAATCCAGGCCAGATGCTTGCCATCCGGCGCAACCGCGACCTGACCAAACGAGTGGCCGCGGTTGAGCTCTTTCAGAACCTCTTCAATGTGGGCGCGATCCGGCGCCGGGGCGGCGGGTGCTCCCTGCGCCAGTGCGCTGGGAAGGCTGAAGGCCAAGCCCAGGAGCAGGAAAGCGCCGATGATCGACACGGCGCGGAGAAAGGTGCGAAGCTGGGAAAAAATCATACGGAAATGCTATCAGGCCGAATCCAGAGCGGGCGTTTTCCCGCTCCGCACATTCCCTATCGACGCGAAGCGCAGCGGAGCCGAAGAACCTGCATTTTGCCATTTTTGGGCGCCCAGTTATGCGGCTAGACAGGGAGAGGAAAAACAAGGGTGGGCCATCCGCCGTAATGGCGTGCTGAAATTGCGCGTTCGGGCGACCCATCGGCAGCACTCCGCATCCATTACATCAGGGCGACCGTGTGCAAATAGGACAATCGAGGCGCGCTATCATCAACGACGGCTACACTCCCGGCAAGTCTTTGAACGCTCGCCAGCATTTTATCTGGGAGTTCGTTTCGCGCTCGCCGCTGCGCTCTCTGTGGAATCTTCAGGGCGTTCCTGTGGGCATCGTCGCGATTCGTACATGGAAGTCCATTCTCACGGACCGTCTTTTCGGCCGCGCGGCAGAACTTGGCTTTTACTTCCTCTTCGCGCTTTTCCCCACTCTCTTTTGCGCCAGCTCAATCCTCGGCCTCGCCGCCCGATCAGCCGACCAGTTTTACGACCAGCTCCTGAATTATCTCGCGCTGGTCATTCCCACGTCTGCCCTTGGCGCCGTCCTCGATACATTCAACGAGACCACCGCGGCAGCTACCCCTGGCAAGCTGACCTTTGGACTCATTGCAGCCATATGGTCCGCCTCTGTCGGCATTTCAGCTATTCAGGATAGCCTTAACGAAGTATACAAGGTTCAAAACACTCGCTCCTTCTTAAGAGCCCGCATCTACGCCATCGGCCTCACCATCATTCTCGCCGTCATAGTCACCCTTATATTGAGTGCCCTGTTGGGAGGAGACTTCGTCGCAGCGGTTGCCAATCACCTAACCTACAATCGCTTTCTGACCATCCCCGCCGCGTTCTCTGCCAGGCTCATTGGATGGACTATCGCAACCGCTTTGCTCGCGCTGTCATTCGCAGTCATATATTATTGGGCTCCGGATGTGAAGGCTCGCTGCTGGCATTGGCTCACGCCAGGAGGCGCAATCGGAATCCTCGGGTGGCTGCTTGCTTCTCTCGGCCTCCGAATCTACCTGCATTTCTTTAACAGTTATTCCATAACCTATGGTTCACTCGGAGCGGTAATCATTCTGCTCACCTGGTTCTATATCACTGGCCTCATGCTTCTTGTTGGAGCAGAGGTCAACAGTGAAATCGAAGCCGCAGCTGCCCAAAAGCGGCTGGAGGGACACTCAACACCTCCTCCTTCTCTCAAACCTGCAGCGTGATGCCCGTCAGCTGGACTTGAAGCTTCGCCAACCCTGCTGCAATTCTTCGCCCACGAGTCAATCCCCCGCCGCCGCGTGAATCGCCAACAGCTTTTCCAGCAGCGGCTTGAGCAGCTTCAAATCCAGGGCATTGGCGCCGTCGGATTTGGCGTTGGCGGGGTCGTCGTGGACTTCGAGAAAGAGGCCATCGATGCCGGCAGCGACGGCGGCGCGGGCGAGAAGCGGAATGAACTCCGGCTGGCCGCCGCTGACGCCGTTCGCCGCCGAAGGCTGCTGAACCGAATGCGTGGCGTCGAAGACCACCGGCGCGAGGCGGCGCATGACGGGCAGGGAGCGGTAATCCACCACCAGCGTGTTGTAGCCGAAGCTCGAGCCGCGCTCAGTGAGAAACACCCGCTCATTGCCCGTCGAGCGCACCTTTTCGACCGGATGGTTCATGTCCCACGGCGCCACGAACTGCCCCTTCTTGATGTTGACGGCGCGGCCGGTCTTGCCCGCGGCCACCAGCAGATCGGTCTGGCGGCAGAGGAAGGCGGGAATCTGCAGCACGTCCACGGCCTCGGCGGCGATCTCGCAATGGCTGGGCTCGTGTACGTCGGTCAGCACCGGCAGGCCCATGTCTTTGGCCAGTCGGCCCAGGATGCGCGTGCCCTCGACCAGTCCCGGTCCGCGAAAGCTCTTGACGCTGGTGCGGTTGGCCTTGTCGTAGCTGGCCTTGAAGATGAAGGGAATGCCCAGGTCCGCCGCGATGCGCTGGATGGCGTCGGCCATGGTACGCACATGCGCCTCGCCCTCGATGACGCAGGGGCCGGCGATGAGAAAAAGCTGGCCCGCGCCAACGTGCACCGGGCCGATTTCAAAGGAGTGGCTCACGAAGGCGATTTTACTCTGCCGGGGAGAGGCTCCGCGACCATTGCCATAACGCTCGTTCCAGAGCATGGAGCGCCGTCGGGCCGGGCAGGTCGCTTTGCGGCTTGACGATGTTGCACTCGGCCAGCCGCTTGCAGAAGGCCAGATACTCCTCATAAAACCTGACATCATGCCGCGCGTGCCCCAATGCTTCCAAAGAACGATAATCCAACACCGCATACCGCTCCGGGTAGATCACGGCCAGAACCGCGGAGGCAATGGAAATGTCGACGCCGCGCAGCCCGATAAGAGCCTTGACAGCGTCCTCGATCGAAACGTCCGGCGAAGCTGCCACGGCCAGGGCGCTCTTGATGTTCTCATTGCTGTTTGCGATCAGATAATGAACGACGCGCTCGGACTTCCATCGAACGATCGTCTCCAGATTCAGTAGCGAGTAGTCGCCGTTTCGAATCCCTTCCCCGGCTTCGAATGCAGCTTTCTCAAGCTGCTGTTCTCTTTCGCCGGCTTCCTGCCAATACTGCTCAGCCAATTGCTGAAGGTCCAATTCAGCGGGCTGAAGCTCAAAGTAGGCCATGGTGTCTAGTTCTCCATTCACAAAAACCACCAAACAATATGCCCGGCACGGGTCTTTGTCAACTGCGGATTGCACACTCCGGCTTGGAGACAGATTGAGGGCTGCTGGAGTGCAACGCGCACAGGGTAGAAGGCGGCAAAATAGGAGCCTCGGGGGCTTCGATTACGCGGCCAATGAACTGATTGATGCTCCGAAGTTTGGCGCCTCTGGCCTTTGCACCGGCAGAAAACTGTAAATTGCGACGTGTAATGCCATTTATAATGGTAGAATGGCATTATGTCTACCACTGTCGAGATCGACAAGGCCGGCCGCATCGTCGTTCCCAAGAAGCTGCGGGATGCCCTGCACCTGACCCCCGGCACGCGGCTCAAAGTCGAGCGCTCCGGCGACACGCTGATGCTGGAGCAGGATCTTGCCGAACCCAAGCTGGAGATGATCGACGGATTATGGGTGATGACCGGTGCCCCACGGCTCACCGTCGAGGATGTCAATGCAATGATCGATGAGCAGCGTGAGAGGCGCATGCGCTACGTCGCCGGCCTCTCCGACGAGCCATGAACGCGCCCATCGCAGCGTTCCTCGATACATCGGTGCTCATCGCGGCAAGCGACGCCGCCGATCCGCGCCACCCAGGCAGCCGCTCCCTGCTGGCCGCCGCCACACCGGCCACCGCTGCCTGCGGCGCACACACGCTGGCCGAGGTCTACGCGGTTCTCTCACGTCTTCCCGGCGGCAAAAAGGTGCGCCCCGAGTATGCCGGCCTTCTCGTCGAGCAGATCACTGCCAGAATGACCGTAGTCCCCCTGAGCGCAGAAGACTATGCGGCAACACTTCGTGAAACGGCCCGCATGGGTCTTGCCGGCGGCATCGTCTTCGATGCACTGTTACTGGCCTGCGCCCGCAAGGTTGACGCCGAACGCATCTACACCTGGAACGTGCGCCATTTCCGGATGGTTGCGCCGGACCTGGCGGAGCGGATCGTTACGCCGTGAGGCGAGGGCGACCGGGACTTTGAAAGGCTTGCAAGGCCGAGAAGGTCATGAATTGCACGAATGGACGATTCTGTTGCATAAATCAATAAATATGCTATTATGGATTCATGCGTACGACGATGGACATTCCGGATGAGACGTATCGCGACCTGAGAATCAAGGCCGCGCGCGAGGGCAAACCGATGCGGCAGATCGTTCTGCGCGGAATTCAGCGGGAGTTGGAAGGGGCGGAGGAGACGCCGGTGCGAAAGCTGCAACTGCCATTGATTCGCTCCTCTCGCCCAGGCACACTGGAATTGACCAACGAGCAGATCGATGAACTTACCGCTTTTTCCTGATGTGAACGTCTGGGTCGCGCTGAATTTTGAGATGCACGCGCATCACGCGACGGCAAAGCGGTGGTATGAAGCTATTCCGCCCAGCGCGACAATTGTCTGTTGCCGGCAAACGCAACTTGGACTCTTCCGAATCCTGACGACCGCCGCGGTGATGGGACAAGAAGTTCTGACACAACCGCAATGCTGGCTGATCTACGACCAATGGATTTCAACCGGTCAGGTGGCCTGGGCAGAGGACCCTCGCGACCTGGAGGCGGGGCTGCGGGCGTTTACCGCGCGAGCCACTTCTTCACCCAAGACATGGATGGACGCTTATCTGGCGGCGTTTGCGGAAGCAGGCGGGCTCACGCTGGTGACTTTCGACCGGGCGTTAGCCGGGAGGGTGAAGGGTGCGGTGCTGCTCAGTTAGGGGCCGAAAGACAACCGCAGGTCCTTCGACTCCGGTCGCCGCGGCGACCTTCGCTCAGGATGACAGGACGTTGGTTAGGGTCGAGGCATCGTTGGTCTCGACAGCAAGCCGTCCCTTATGGTTCTTGTAACTCGCGATAATAAACTCGCGGAACAGCGGATGCGGCTCCAGCGGCTTGGATTTGAACTCGGGGTGGAACTGGCAGCCTAGGAAATACGGATGGCCGGGAAGCTCGACGATCTCCACATACGTCGCGTCGGGGGTGGCGCCGCTGATGCGCAGCCCGGCGCCGGTGAGCAGGGCTTCGTACTCGCGATTGAACTCGTAGCGATGGCGGTGGCGCTCGCTGATTTCTGTCGCGCCGTAAGCGCTGGCTGCCAGCGAACCCTCCTGCAGGATGCAGGTCCACGCGCCCAGGCGCATGGTCCCGCCCATCTCTTCCACGCCCAGCAGCTCGCGCAGCTTGTAGATGATACGGTGCTGGCTGGCGGGGTCGAACTCGCTCGAATTGGCGTCCTTCAAGCCGCAAACATTGCGGGCAAACTCGATGCAGGCGGTCTGCATGCCTAAACAAATTCCGAAGTAAGGCACCTGCTTTTCGCGGGCGTAGCGGATGGCGTTCAACATGCCCTCGATGCCGCGCTTGCCAAAGCCGCCGGGAACCAGGATGCCGTCGAATCCCTCTAACTGCGGCTCATAACTCCGATCCTCGGGAGTCTTCGACTCCAGCCCCTCGGCTTCAATCCAGGTCACGTTGAGCTTGAGGTTTTGCGAGACCGCACCGTGGGTCAGCGCTTCCTTGAGCGACTTGTAACTGTCCTCATACTCCACATACTTGCCTACGATGGCGATGGAAACGTCATCCCTGGGGTGGTAGCAGCGGTCGACCAAGGCCTTCCACTCGGTCAGGTTGGCTTCGGGCGCCTCCTTGTGCAGGTATTTCAGGATGAGCGCATCCACGCCTTCCGCGGCAAAGCAGAGCGGCACCTCGTAGATGGAGGGCACGGTCCGGGCGCCAATCACGGCGCGCTCCTCCACGTTGCAGAAGGCGGCGATCTTCTGCTTGATCTCGCGGCTGAGGGGGCGTTCCGAGCGGCAGAGCAGGACGTCGGCCTGAATGCCGATCGAGAGCAGTTCCTTGACGGAGTGCTGCGTGGGCTTGGTCTTCAGCTCCTGGGCGGCGGCGATCCACGGCACCAGCGTGAGGTGCACAAAGACCGTGTTTTCGCGGCCCAGTTCCTGGCGCATCTGGCGGATGGCTTCGAGGAAGGGCAGCGACTCGATGTCGCCCACCGTGCCGCCGATCTCGACGATGGTCACGTCCGCGCCGTTCGAGGAGACCTTGCGCATGGCGTTCTTGATCTCGTTGGTCACATGGGGAATGACCTGGACGGTCTTGCCCAGGTAATCGCCGCGCCGCTCCTTCAAAATAATCTGCTCGTAGATGCGCCCGGTGGTGTGGTTGTTGTCGCGGGAGAGCGGCGCGTGGGTAAAGCGCTCGTAGTGGCCGAGGTCGAGGTCGGTCTCGGCGCCGTCGTCGGTGACGAAAACCTCGCCGTGCTGGAAGGGCGACATGGTTCCCGGATCGACGTTGAGGTAGGGGTCGAACTTCATCAGATTTACGCGTAGGCCGCGGCTCTCAAGCAGGCAGCCGATGGAAGCAGCCGCCAGGCCTTTACCTAAACTGGACACAACTCCGCCCGTCACAAAGACATACTTTGCCGACATCGATGCAACCTCTTGATTGGATTGTTGGGATTGGCCGAACCAGGTGGACACTATCGAGTATGGCAGAGATGGGGGCGCAAAGGAAACAGAAAATTTCCACACTGGCGTTTAAGTGGGTGATGCTTGTCGCAATCGTTGTGGATTCATGAGTTTGCAACTGCGGTCGTCGGTGCAAGAGTCGATAGGGGAGCCTGCACCCGCGTTCGTGAGGCCATCGGAATTGCGCGCCGTCAAAGTCCAGCTTGCGGCGCGGGGACGGCAAGGCTAGGATTCTGCATGGAAGGAAGCGAACAATGACGACAACGGCTACGCTGCGGCGCAGGCTGGGCCAGACCGGCCCCGAGGTCTTTCCCATCGCCCTGGGTTGCATGGGCATGAGCGGGATGTACGGCGCAACCGACGATGCGGAGAGCCTCGCCACCATTCATGCAGCCATCGATGCGGGTGTCAACCTGCTGGATACAGGCGATTTTTACGGCATGGGCCGCAACGAGATGCTGATCGGCAGGGCGCTGCGCTTTGGGCGGGACGAGGTGCTGCTCTCGGTGAAGTTTGGCGCACAGCGCGGCCCGAACGGCGCGTGGCTGGGCTACGACGCCCGGCCCGCCGCGGTGAAGACCGCGCTGGCCTACTCGCTCAAGCGGCTGGGGGTTGAATACATCGACATCTACCGGCCGTCGCGGCTGGACCCCAGCGTGCCCATTGAGGATACAGTCGGCGCCATCGCGGAGATGGTGAAGGCCGGCTATGTGCGGCATATCGGGCTCTCCGAAGTGGGTCCGGAAACCATCCGCCGCGCGGCCGCGGTGCATCCCATCGTGGACCTGCAGATCGAGTACGCGCTGGTGAGCCGTATGCCGGAAGCAAAGATATTTTCCGTGCTGGATGAACTGGGCATCGGCGCAACGACGTATGGAGCGCTGTCGCGGGGGTTGCTGTCGGGCTCGCAGCCGGCCGCGGCGGGAGACTTCCGCGCCAACCTGCCGCGGTTCACGGGAGACAATCTGGCCAGGAACCGGCAGCTTGTGGCGCGGATCAAGGAGATTGCCGGCGGCAAGGGCATTACGCAGGTGCAGTTGGCCGTGGCATGGGTGCTGGCCAAGAGGAGTTCGATTGTGCCGGTGATCGGGGCGCGCACGCGAGCGCAACTGGCCGAGAGCCTGGGCGCGCTCGAGGTGAAGCTCAGCGCGGAGGAGATTGCGGAGATCGAAGCGGCGGTTCCGGCCGAAGCCGTGGCAGGAACCCGCTACGACGGCAACCAGATGAGGATGCTGGACAGCGAGAAGTAAGGCGGATGAGGAGCCGATGATCGAAAGAATCGCGATTCTCAAGACGGACATCACAACCCTCGATGTCGATGCGATCGTCAACGCCGCGAATAGTTCGTTGCTTGGCGGCGGAGGCGTTGACGGGGCAATCCATCGCGCTGCCGGTCCGGAACTTCTTGAGGAGTGCCGCTTGCTGGGCGGTTGCAAGACCGGCCAGGCAAAGCTCACGAAAGGCTATCGCCTTCCCGCCAGGAATATCATTCACACAGTAGGCCCGGTATGGAACGGCGGAGGACACGGAGAGCGGGAGCTGCTTGCGAGTTGCTATGTTTCCTGCTTTGAAATTGCACGAAAGCATGGCCTGCGGAGTCTTGCATTCCCAGCCATCAGTTGCGGCATCTACCGGTTCCCCGTCGATTTAGCGGTCGAGATTGCGATGCGGGAAACAGTCGCGGAATTAAGCTCCAGCGACGCCATCGAAAAGGTCACCTTCGCCTGCTTCGACGAAGCGGTCTATGCGTCGTATAGCCGGGCCGTTCAAGAGATTTTATAGGCGGATATCGGCCTTCGATAGCAATAACCATGGAACAGACGGGGCAGGCAGCGATAGCCTGCCCCTATTTTCAATGAGCTAAAAATTCACCGTAATCTTTGCGGTCAGCGCCCGCGGCGTTACATAGTGCGTTCCGCTGAAGGTAGACAGGAAGTTATACAAAGCGTATTTGTTAGTGACGTTGATCGCCGTCAGGTCCAGGTTCAGCTTGTAGCGGTCGGCGCGGAAGATGTTGTCCTTGCCGAGGGATGCGTCGAATAGGTCGCGCGGCGCAATGCGCGGCGGGTTCTTGTCGTCGTTCTCGGTTCCTGGCGCTGGGATACTGACCAGCGACGACGAGTATTGCGAGGGCGCGCAGGACTGGAATCCCGCAGTGAGGGTGGCCTTCACGCCGTTGCACGTAATACCGGCCTGGAACTGCTGATCGTTGGTCAGGCCGCTGAGGTCGACGGGGGTGGTATTGTCTGTCGCGAAAGGTACCGCACCAGCCACCAGTCCAGAGTCATAGCGCCAGTTAAAGCCACCCCACAGACCGTACAGCAACTTGCCGTGGGAATAGGTGTATTGCGCATGGGTGGTCTGATTGAACTTTTCGTCGTGATCGATGCGGAAAGGAAGGCCACCGGTCTGTGGAGTGGCTCCCGCTCCAGCCGATTGCGGTTGGAAGAAGCGCGCGGCCACGGAAGAGGCCACCATATACGCGCTGACGCCATGGAACTCGGGAACGTCGGCGCGCAAGGCGTAGCCCGGAATCTTTGAGTTATGCCAGTCGATGGGGAAGGTGATGGGCGTGTTGCCCAGCACGCTGAAGTCGAAGGCATTGTGGGTGTACTTCCAGATGTACTCGCCACTAATTACTACGCGCTTGCCGAAGGCCTGCTGCAGGCCAGCGTGGAATTCGTTGCGGTAGCCTGGGGCTAGGGTTCCCGAAACGCCGGGATAGCAAACCAGCAGTGGCGCCATCACTGCATTCGAACATCCTGTGCTCGACAGCACCAGGTTTTCGTTGAAGGGCGTCTCCAGTGTGCGCGCATAGGAGACACGCAACACGGTCGTGGTCGGCTTGATGTTATACGCAATGCCCACGCGCGGCTCGGTCTGGTTGGCATCGATAAGGCCGCTGTACACGTCCTCGCGCAGGCCAAGATTGAAGAGCCAGTTGCCGGCCTTAATCTGATCCTCGATAAAGAGAGCAAGCTCCTTCACGTCGGCGTGGCCGGTGTAGTTGTAATAACTTCCGCCGCGGGTAAGGTCGTAGGGCGCCAGCACCGGAAGGTAACTCGGGTTCGCGCCGTTCGGGCATACGGACTGGTTGGTATAGCCGGGAGCCGGGTTGCCGCTCGCGTCCAGGCAGGGCGAGTTATAGGTAGCATCCACCACGCCCAGGCTGTCGTTCTCTCTTAGAAAGGTCTGTCCGTATTGCGCGCCGGCCTTCACGGTGTGCCTCCCCTTGGCATAGGAGATGTCGGAGTGGACCGCAGCGTTAGTCAGCGTGCGATATTGCGAAATGGACGAGGTTTGCAGGTTGACAGGCCCCAAATCGGCCAGGGGATTGCCGCTGGGATAGTAGTTATAGGCATCCCTGCGGACAAAAGCGCCCAGGTTGAAGACCGAGTTATTGCCGATGATTCGCGTGTAGGTTGGCGAGATATTGATGGTCCCGATCTTCGAGCGCTGGTCGGTATTACCCACATTGCCAAAGGTTGGGCTGGAACTGGCACCGGTGCCGTTGACCACGTTCTGCACATTCAGATTGTCGTAGGAGTTAGGCGTCTGGAACCACGATCGGCTGTAATTCAGGTCCACGTGAATCGAATCGACCGGTGTGATGGTATAGTCCACGCGATCGAAGACATTTTGTTCGTTTCCCTTATCGTGGAAGACCGTGAACTCCGGAGGATCGAGAAAGCGGCCGGTATTGAGTCCGTCGGCTTCGACGAAATTGCCCCATTTCTTGCCGCCGTAGGCCAGATCGAAGCCGCCTGTCGCGGAGCCGAAGGAACCATAGGAGGTGCTGATGCTGCCCGTGGGCTTGGTGACTCCCTGCCCGGAGCGCGTGGTCGCCACGATCACCAGGCTGGTTTTGCCGCCGTACTCTGCCGGAGGCGCGCCGCTGATCACTTCGATGGATTGAATCGAATCGGCGGGAATTTGGTTGGAGAAGACCTTGCTCTGCTGGTCGGTGATCGACTGGCCGTCCACGGAAAACGAATTGGATGCGTGGTCGCCGAGGCCGTGAAAGAGGCCGTTGGAGTCGGCAGCTACGCCGGGGCTGGAGAGCGTGACCAGAGAACTGAGGGTAGAAGACGCGCTCTCCAGCGGCACCTTGATAAACAGGTCACGGTCCACATCGGAGTGAAAGGTGGAGTCGGTTTCGATCAGGTCGCCGCTGGCTTCCACCGTAACCGTAGTCGCAGTAGTAGCGATCTGCAAAACCAGCTTGAGGTTGATTCCCACTCCCGAGCGAATCTCAAAACTCCGGCTCAACGGAGCGAAGCCGTTGGCGGAAACGCCGATCCGGTAGGTGTTGAAGGGAACGTTGGAGAAGTCGAACTGGCCGAGCGTGTCAGTGGATGCGGTTCTGTCCAGTCCGCTGACCTCGTTTGTCAGGTGGACCGTGGCGTTGGGAATCACGGCGCCGGAGGGATCGGTGACCGTGCCGCGGACAGCGCCGGCGTTGCCGCTTTGGGCAGGCGTGGACAGCGCCGCGAAGACCAATGCGATGGCGGGAAGAATGCGAAAAATCGTGCCGCGATGAAACGGCATGGGAAGCCTCCTAATAAGAACTGAAGAATGCGGAAAGTTCGCCGTGGCTCAAATCGCCGCGGCTGCCTCTTGGCATTTTGGGGGATTCTCTCCGATTCGCCGAGTCAGCCTGTGGGGATGCGCCGGGGCCTCGCCGCCAAAAGGGGGCAAGGCGCAACGGGAACCATGCTGAATAGGAAAATCGGAAATTAGCCCTGGCAGCCGGCGGGAGGGGGGCGCGTAAACAGCTTGGGATGCCAGTGGCGGGTGACCGCGCGCGCTTCAAAAACCGGGGCGGAGGTTTCGATCTTGACCAGCACCACCTCGGCAGCCGTCACCGCGACGGGCGCGGCCGAGTGCATCACGATGCACAGGGGGCAATGGTCGGCATCGCTCTCGAGCGGATGCACGTGCGCCACCTGGACCACGGCCATCAGCGCCATCAGGACAAGACACACCACGGTGACTGCCGGCAAAGCGCCTGGCTTTGCGCGGTGTTCCCTGCGGAAATGTGCCTGGATTCCTGTCAAACAATAGCCCCTGCTCTAAGAATACACAATATTGGATGCGCAAGAACCGGCCGGGGTTACAGGCTCAGCCAGGTTTTCGGCAGTGAGGGAGGGCCAACGTTGGCTCGCCCAACTCGTCTAGGGAACCTCTGCGCAAAGCCCCATCACCGTATTTGAGTGATGGTACTTCTGTCTGCTAAATGCACCAAAGTGGACTCTGCTGTTACTCCAAAAATGATCCCAAAGTTTAGATCAAACCATAACCTGTTGGGACTGGTGGCGTGAAGTAAATACCCGGGAACCACAAAAAATCCAACCACATGCGGGCTGGCTTTTTACGCAGGAGTCTATGCGTTTATCGCCATCCCCTCCACCGCTCCATACGCATCCAGCAGCGACTCCGCCAGCGTAGGATGCGCGTGGATGGTGAACATCAGCTCCTCCACCGTGCCTTCCAGTTCCATCGCCACAACGGCCTCGGCAATCAGCTCCGTGGCTTGCGGCCCAAGGATGTGTACTCCCAGAATCTCCCCGTATTTCGCGTCGGAGACGATCTTCACAAACCCATCGTGGCTGCCGAGGATGGTGGCCTTCGAGTTGCCCGCAAACGGGAACTTGCCCACCTTCACCGTGTAGCCCTTTTCTTTGGCTTGCGCCTCCGTCAGACCCACCGACCCGATCTGCGGCTCGGTATAGGTGCAGCCGGGGATGCGGTCCCGCCGCACCGGCCGGAACTTGGCGCCGGCGATCCTGGCCACAGCCACCATCCCGCTCATCGCGCCCACGTGCGCCAGTTGTGGCAGCCCGGCCACAATGTCGCCGATGGCAAAGACGCCCGGCTCAGCCGTCTCCTGAGCCTCGTTGACTTTGATCAGCCCGCGTTCTAACTCGATCTTCGTCTTCTCCACTCCGATGTTGCTTGTTCGCCCTGCGCGGCCCACGGCCACCAACACCTTTTCGGCTTCTTTCACCTGAGTCTTGCCGTTGGCGTCGGTGAAGGTCACCTTCACGCCGGTTTCGGTCTTCTCCACCTTTTCAACCTTGGCGCCGGTGTTCACCTCGATACCGCGCTTCTTGAAGAGGCGCGTCAGCTCCTTGGAAACCTCCTCGTCCTCGACTGGAACCACGCACGGCAGGAACTCGACAATCGTCACCTCCGTGCCGAAGCTGCGAAAGAGCGAACTGAACTCCACGCCCACCGCCCCCGCCCCGATGACCACCAGCGACTTGGGTACCTGGTCGAGGGCCAGAATCTCAATATTTGTCAAAATGCTGCTGTCTGCCTCCAACCCCGGCAGCATCTTGGCCTCTGACCCCGTCGCCAGGATCACGTTCTTCGCCTTCACCTGGCTCACTTCGCCCGCTGCGCCTCCGCCTCCCGCAGTGGTCACCTCGACGGAATGTACGCCGTCCAGCGCTGGCCCCGTCAGTCGCCCAAATCCTTCGATCCTCGCGATCTTGTGCTTCTTCATCAGGAAATCCAGGCCCTTGACGTGCTTGGCGATGATGGCGTTCTTGCGCTTTTGCACCGCGGCCCAGTCGAGCGTTGGCATGCCGATGCCCCCCTCCCCGAAACTGATGCCAAACTCGGCTGCGTGCTTCAGGTGGTCCCATATCTCGGCGTTGAACAGCAGCGCCTTGGTCGGAATGCAGCCCACGTGCAGGCAGGTGCCGCCCAGCCGGTCGGTCTTTTCTATCAATGCGACTTTTAGCCCGTACTCCGCGCCGCGAATGGCCGCCATGTAGCCGGCCGGCCCGCCGCCGATAATCGCCACATCGTAAATCGTCTCTGCCAAGGGAAGCTCCATTCTGAGGCGCGCCAGGTGCCGCGAGCGCCGCATTCCACCGTCCAGTCTAATGGATGCACGCTGGCCCCACTTCGCATCCGCCCTGGTGCAAGCCATAGTGCGGGATGGACTCTTACAGGTTCTTCTGAACCAGCTCGGCCGCCGTGCGCAGCGCCTCTGGCTCGTCGCCAAAGCCCTCGATCCAGACGACGTCTGGCTCTCGCCGGAACCAGGTCAACTGCCGCTTGGCGTAGTTGCGATGGCCCTGCTGGGCGGCGGCTACCGCCTCTTCAACCCCCCAAGACTCCCGCAGCACGCGCAGCGCCTGACGGTAGCCGAGGGAGTCGAGCGCCTTCACCGGCCCATAGCGCGCAAGCAGGCCTCGCGTCTCCTCGACCAATCCGGCCGCAAACATGGCCGCTGCCCGCCGGTTAAGGCGTTCGTAGAGCGCCGTCCGCGGCGGGTTGAGCCCAATCCGCAGCAGCCGGAAGCCAGTCAGAGGGTCGCGAGCCAGAACCTGCGACAGCGGCTTGCGCGCCGCCAGGCAGACCTCGATGGCGCGAATCAGCTTGGCCGTATCGTTCGAGTGAATGCGCGCGGCCGAGGCCGGGTCGAGCCGCTGGAGCAGCCGGTGCAGCCAGTCTTCCCTATGTTTTGCCCGGCTGCTTTCGAGGCGCGCCCGCAACTCCTGCTGCCGCTCCGGCCCGGCAAAGAGCCCCTCGGTGAGCGCGCGCAGGTAGAGACCCGTGCCGCCAGTCACGATGGGCAGCCCGCCGCGGCGGGCAATCTCCCCAAGCGCCGCCCGCGCCTGCCTGCTGTATTCGCCCGCGGTAAAAGACTGGTCCGGCTCGGCCACGTCGATCAGGTGATGCGGCAGCCGCGCCCGCTCTTCGGCGGAAGGCTTGGCCGTGCCCAGGTCCATGCCGCGATAGACAGCCACCGAATCGCAACTGACGATCTCCCCGCCAAACCGCTCGCCCAGCGCCAGCGAAAGCGCCGTCTTGCCGCTCCCCGTGGGTCCGAGCAGCAGGACCGCCAAGGGCTCGGCCGCGGCGCAGCCGCCGCCCGCCGTCCGCGCAGGACTCACGGCCGCCACCACCCCGGCGGAAATATCCACTTGGGATTGGTGCGCAGAAGCCAGAAGAGCAGAATCGCCGCCGCCACCAGCATCAGCCCGAAGACCTGGTTGCGCCGGAAGGCCCGCCGCTGCTCCTCCCGTCGCGCCTTCTCGGCCACCTGCTCGAAATAAGGTTTGATCCGAGTCTGCACCATCGCTCGGTCCTCCTGCTGGCCTGCGTCCGGTATCCCGGCTCACCACGCATCAGTATAGGGGACCGGCAGTTCTGCCCATTCCATCCACCCGGTTTGACTTCCCACCCCCCGGTTGCCGAGGATAGCCTGTTGGAGCCTCGCAAACGCCGGGGCCATAGGGAGCTGTGCAATGAAAGTCTTGATTCTTGGTTCGGGGGGCCGGGAACACGCGCTGGCCTGGGCGGTGAAGCGCAGCCAACGGATGACGGAGGTGGTGTGCGCGCCGGGCAACGGGGGCATCGCCCAGATTGCGCGCTGCATTCCGGCAGACCTCAAGAACCTGGACGCGATGGTCCGCGTGGCCGAGGCCGAGCAGCCGTGCCTGACCATCGTGGGGCCGGAGCTGCCACTCTCGCTGGGCATTGTGGATGCCCTTCAGGAGCGCGGACTGCGCGTCTTTGGGCCCACGCGGGCCGCGGCGATGCTCGAAACAAGCAAGGGCTTCGCCAAGCGCTTCCTGCAGCGGCACAACATTCCCACCGCCAACTACGCGGTCTGCGCGAGCACCGCCGAGCTCGAAAAGGCCATCGACTTCTTCCATCCGCCCATCGTGGTCAAGGCCGACGGGCTGCACGCCGGCAAGGGCGTCCTCATCTGCGAATCGCGCCACACAGCCATCGAGGCCGCCCAGGGCCTGTTCACGGGTGCGCTGCTGGGCGAGGCCGAGCAGCAGATGGTGATCGAGGAGTTCCTCAAGGGCGACGAGATCAGCTTCCTCTGCCTGAGCGACGGCAAGCACGTGGTCCCGCTCGCTCCCGCCCAGGATCACAAATGCATCGGCGAGGGCGACACCGGCCCCAACACCGGCGGCATGGGCGTCTACTCCACCGATACGATGCTCGAGCCCGGCATGACGGAGTGGATTCTGCACCACATCGCCGAGCCCACCGTCCGCGGCATGGCCGAGGAGGAAACGCCCTTCATGGGCGTGCTCTACTGCGGGCTGATGATGACCGCGCGCGGCCCCCAGGTGCTGGAGTTCAACGCCCGCTTCGGCGATCCCGAGACCCAGGCCATCCTGCTGCGCCTGGAGAGCGACCTGGTGGACGCGCTCGAAGCCTGCATTGACGGCCGGCTGGCGGAGACCGAGCTGCGCTGGAACTCCGGCGCCTCGGCTTGCGTTGTCGCCAGCTCCTCCGGCTATCCCGGCAGCTACAAGACCGGCTTTCCCATCACCGGCCTCGCCGCCGCCGCCCACGTTCCAGGAGTCCAGATCTTCCACTCCGGCTCTTCGCGCGTGGGTGATCAACTGCTTACCGCGGGAGGCCGCGTGCTGGGCGTCACCGCCGCCGCGCCTTCGCTGGAAGAGGCTCTGGCCCGCGCCTACCAGGCCATGGCTGAGATTCATTTTGAAGGAATGTACTATCGCCGCGACATCGGCCATCGCGCCCTGAAGAAGAAACCGTAGCCGCGGTCGCCCTCTGCGCTTCAGCTCGGCGACGGCTCGGAATCCTGCCCCTGTTGGGCGCCGGATTCCTGCGTTTGCTGCGCGGGCGTCTTTTGCCGCTGGAAGCAGACGCGGCACAGCACAGGTCTGCCCTGCGTGGGCTTGAAGGGAACTGTCGTCTCCGCCCCGCATTGCGAACAATTGGTCCGCGTCTCCGGGCGCACCCGGGAGCTCCCGCTGGCGCGCTTCGCCTTGCACTGCTTGCAGTGCTTGGGATCGTTCTTGAATTGCTTATCGTGGAAGAAAAGCTGCTCGCCGGCAGTAAATACGAACTCGGCGCCGCAATCGTTGCACTTTAATACTCTGTCGGTAAATTCCATGGCCGGCTTCCCCCAAGCAGGGAAAGACACCGAAATCGGCCATAAACCCGAAAACTTGCCGGTCCCGCTTCCCTGTCTTCGTGCTTCTTTCCGCAACAAGGGCCCGGGCCGCAACAAATTCTGCGGCGAAAACTCAAGTCTGCCCGGGGGGATCGGAAGACTTAACTAACACTACCACGCAACGCGCGTGCAGAACGATTCAGCCGAAAGAAAAAATCGCGACCGGCCGCCCCTATCTTACTCTGGGCTGTCTGGCGGCTCCCATTCACCGGGAGTCGCCGGGGGCGGCGCGTGTCACGATCGTTTTGAAACTAGTCCTGCTCTTTGCGAGCCTTCTTGCGATTCCGCTTGCGCGCCAAAGCCGCCTTTACGCGTTTCTTCTCGCCGGGCTTCAGGTAGTAGGAGTGACGCTTGACTTCCTTGATGATGTCCTCCTGCTGTACCTTCCGCTTGAACCGGCGCAGCGCATTTTCCAGCGGCTCGCCTTCTTGAATGCGAACCTCTGCCAAAAAATCCCACCTCCAAACCTGCCAAAGGGGCTTCTTTAGGATACTGTAAATACTCGGATTTTGGTAATGATTCGCGATCCGTCCCAAAAGGGCTTTGCACCAGTTTGTGGTCGTTTCGGGCAAAACCCTGCGAATTCCCGCTTCGACGCCCCTCACGGCTTCTCTTTTACACTCTCAGTTGGGGTCCGCCAGGCCCCCATGGAGGTTGCGCCAGGATGATCCGCTGCTACCAGGGGCGGTTGCCCCAAATCCCCGCCAGTTGCTACGTCGACCCTTCCGCGCAGGTGATCGGCGACGTGACCCTCGGCGAACGCTCCTCGGTGTGGATGAACGCCGTCCTGCGCGGCGACGTGAACTCCATCCGCGTAGGCGCAAACTCCAACGTCCAGGACTGCGCCGTGCTCCACGGCCAGCGCAACCTCTACCCGGTCGTCGTGGGCGACTGGGTCACCATCGGCCACAACGCCACCGTCCACGGCTGCGTGGTCGAGGACGCGGTCCTCATCGGCATGGGCGCTGTTCTGCTTAACGGCTGCCGCATCGGCGAAGGCTCCATCATCGCCGCCGGAGCCGTCGTCCCGGAGGAAACCCAAATCCCGCCCAAAACCCTCTGGGCCGGCGTCCCCGCCAAACTCCGCCGCGAACTCTCGGACAAAGACCGTGCCCTCATCCTCGAATACGCGCAGAATTATTTGGACTACACCGAGATCTACCTCAAGGAGCCGGCGAGCTAGGGTCTGTTAACACTACCTGGGCGGATGACGTTGCGTGAGAAAATCCGGCCAGACGAAGCCGAGCCCGAAGACTGTGGCGGGTCCACCGTCGAGGGCGAGAATGAAGTATGGCCGGATTTTCGCCGCAACCCGAAGGGACGGGGCCAATTTTCCCCATCTCTTCGTCATTCGTCGCTAGGATACACCCGGTATGCGTCGCTCCTCATTCCTCGAACTGAGAAAAATTGGCTCCCATCGCCACCGTCCAGGTAGTGTTAACAGGCCCTAAACAGGCCAGAGTCAACCCGGCACGAGAGAATGGAGCCGTTTGTGAATAGAATGATGAATCATGAGGTCATCCATGCCCAGTGGTGTCGTGTTCCATCTCCCTGGCTTAGCGCGCATGAGACGCTTGAGTTCGCTTGCCGCGCTCTCTTCGGCCTTGGTGCTTGCCTTTTGCCCTTCGGCAGGCGGGCAAACCGCTTCTGGCCCAAACCCGCAGCCGCCTTCAGAGCGCAGCTTCGATGCCCTGCCGGACGCCCCTTTGCCTCAGCCATCAGACACTTCCCAGGCGAACGTCAAGGATGGCGTGACGCTGCGCAACACCCCAGTCCACATCCTCAAGGACCAGGCCGCAATCTGGACCAGCCCCGTTCGGGTGCGTGAACACGACCTCGCCGTCCTTTTCCCTCTTGGCCTGGCCACCACCGTGGCCATCACCACGGACCACCAGGCTATGTCCTCGGTCGTCTCCCAGAACGCCTCCTTCAACAACCTCAACGTCGAAGCCTCGAACGGCCTGCTCGGCGGCTTCATCGCTGCCCCCGTCCTCATCTACGGCCTTGGCCGCATCCACGATGACGACCACGCCACGGAAACCGGAATCCTCGCTGGCGAAGCCATGGTCGACAGCTTGGTCGTCGATGAGGTGTTGAAGGCTATCTCGATGCGTGAGCGGCCCACCGTGGACAATGCCAAGGGGAAATTCTTTCAGTCCAGCGTAGGCCTCGATTCCTCCTTCCCCTCCACCCACAGCATCATCGCCTGGTCCTCCGCCGCCGTCATCGCCTCTGAATACCACGGACCCATGACAAAGCTCATCGTCTACGGCCTGGCCACCGCCGTCAGCCTCACCCGCGTCCTCGGCCAGCAGCACTTCTCCTCCGATGTCCTCGTAGGCAGCGCCGTTGGCTGGCTCGTCGGCCGCTACGTCTTCCGCAAGCACCACAGGGAATCGGAGGTTTATTAAGCAGCGCCACCGGCCCAGCTTGGCAGACGCGGATTGATGGCGCATTGCTGGAGTCGATCAAGCGCAGGGCGTAAGCTTGAAACCATGGAAGAGATGACGATTCCGAAGTTTGAAAACGAAACCGACGAAGCCAATTGGCTCTACGAGAACCGCGAGGGGTTATCGGCGGCGTTTCATGAGGCGGTGCAGCAGGGCCGTGTCCGGCAAGGCACGCTGAAGCAGCGCGGCGTAACGCCTCCCACCTCCCCACAAAAGTTGTCATCCTGAGCGGATCCTGAGTGAAGCGAAGGGGAAGTCGAAGGACCTGCTTTTGAGTTCTTTAGCTATCCAAGAATGCTCCGTGCCCCATCCATGCGCTTTTTTTCTGGCGCATGGGTGGGAAATCACGAACCCTGCCCGGCCAGTCCAAATCAGCAACCCGCGCTCAACGCTGAGCCTCTGCGTTCTTTTGCTCTTCCGCCCAGAGCCATCGGGCCATTGCCTCACGGATGTTCGCCAGAGCCTCCGTCTCGTCCTTGCCCTGGCTGAAACGATGCAGCCAATTCAGCTTGCATTTTTCATTTATTGTAGCTACAATTAAATTGTGTTTGTCTGGGACGAGACAAAGCGGCAGTCCAACCTGAAAAAGCACGGCCTCGACTTCAGGGATGCCCATCTTGTCTACGACAACCCGGACAAGTGTACCTACGATTCCAGCCGCGCAGACGAACGCCGTTTGATGGATATTGCCGTAGCCGTGATTCGGGGAAGGCTGCTGGCGCTGATTTACACCGAGCGCGGAGACGATGTTCGGGTGATCTCCTTCCGGCCCGCATCCCAAGAGGAGCGTGAACAGTATGAATCCGATAAAGAGTGAGACCGACTGGAAGCGCGTGCTGGCCTTCAAAGAGGGCGACACCATCCCCTACGAGCCGGAGGACGGCCCCTACGACCCGAACGATGCCGAGACAGCGCGCGCCTGGCTTGCCCAGGCCGATCTGATTCGCAAGGGTAAGGTCGTCCGCAGAGGCAAGCGCGGCCCGCAAAAGGCTCCGACGAAGACGCTGGTCTCGCTGCGCCTGTCGCCTGAGGTGATCGACCACTTCAAGGCTACCGGGCGGGGCTGGCAGACGCGGATCGACAGTACATTGGTGGAAGCGATCAAGAAGAGGGCGTAGGCAGTGCATCGAGATATGACGCGTTTCTCTAAGAAGTACTATCTGTTCGTTGGAAATCATTCCGAAGCTGAATCTTGAAACGAGGTACCAGTTGCTGTTTCCTCTGGAGCGATCTGCACATCAGCCTCAGCAAACCTCTGGGTGGCGACCAACAGATCGAAGAATTCTTTTTCAAGCGGATAAAACGCATATTCAAGCCTGTTTTCCAGGGAACATTCACCCGATAGGCTCGGATTCGCTCTATACGCATCCTGATATTTCCTTATTTCGATACAACATTTTTCAACGCGATTTTGAAAATTCTTTAAGAGTATGAAGTATCCGATTTCACGCAGAGTCTCAATGATGAACACAAACGGCATGGAGACTTCGTCGAAGGCACGAAGAATCGCCTTTTCATTTTCCAACAGGGACTTTATCTTGCTCTCTTCCGAAAAATGTGAGAAATATTTGTACGCGTCCGCAAGGCCCCGAATTAGAGCACCCCATTCTGCTTTCTTTTGATCGCGAATCCACTGGACATGCGCAGCTCTTTGATTACGAACCCACTGGATTTGTTCCGAATCGCGATTCTTCTTGAATGACCAGAGCGCAATCCAGACGCCGCCTGCAACTGGAACCACACTTAAGGCGAACTCAATTAGCCATTTCCACCACGGGTCAGGTGCGGTTTGCTGACATTGCACCACAACAGGCGCTTGCGTCACCTGATCCACGAGAACGGCAACCATCGAGACGGTATGAAGGATCATGGCTCCCACCTTGTATCCTAAGATGTTGCCCAAAGGTTACCACCATGAGCCAGACACTGAAAGCCGTTCGCGGCACCCGCGACCTGTTGCCGCCGGAGACGGCGCTTTGGAACCGCATTGAGGCTATCGCACGCGACGTTTTTGCCCGCTACAACTTCGGCGAGATTCGCACCCCAGCCTTTGAGGACACTGCCCTCTTTGCCCGCAGCGTGGGCGAGGAGACCGACATCGTCTCCAAGGAGATGTACAGCTGGTCCGATGGTGATCGATTTGATTCGGCCGCGATTGAGAAATGCTGGAAAGACGATTTCTCCCAAAGGCAACAGGTTCGGACTCCAGTCTTTGGCCCGAGCCCCTATCCCAATGTGCAATTGAGGGTTATTCGCGGTTCGATATCCATCCCTGGCATCATCGTTGAATTGGTTTGTTTCAGACCGACAATCTCGGCAGAAGCCATCGACGCGTTAGCGAGGGCAAAAGACGCTGAGGTGAGCTCCGGTACGGCTGAGAATCTCATCTCCCTTACTCTCGTAGTCCCGAGCTCAGCAACCGAGAACGCATGGATTCATAGGGGAGCAGTCAGCGTTGAAAAGCTAAATGGGCAATTCTTTATCTCCTCTCAGTCGCTGACTTTGCGTCCTGAAAACACCGCCGGGGTGGTGCGGGCGTACATCGAGCACGGGCTGGGCGAGAGCGGCCAATTGCAGAAGCTCTACTACATCGGCCCGCAGTTCCGCCGCGAGCGGCCGCAGAAGGGCCGCTATCGCCAGTTTTCGCAGATCGGCGCGGAGGTGATCGGGCCGCCCTCCGCCGGAAGTGAAAGCCCTCTGAGAGATGCGGAAATTTTGGAGATGCTGGCCACACTCCTCGACGAGCTGGGCATCACCGGCTGGACCCTGGAGCTCAACTCCGTAGGCTCCGCCGCCGACCGCACCCGCTACAACGAGGCGCTTCGTGCCGCTCTGGTTCCGGTGGTTTCGCAGATGTGCGCGGATTGCCAGCGCCGCGCCGTGACCAACCCCCTCCGCGTTCTCGACTGCAAGGTTCCCGCCGACCAGCCCATCATCGACACGCTGCCCGTCATCGCCGACTCGCTCGACGAGGCCTCCCAGGCCCACTTTGCCGCGGTCACCGCGGCCCTCGACGCGGCCGGCGTGCCTTACGTGCTCAATCACCGCCTGGTGCGCGGCTTGGACTACTACACCCGCACCACCTTCGAGTTCACCCACGGCGGATTGGGCGCGCAGAACGCCCTGCTCGGCGGAGGCCGCTACGACGGGCTGAGCGAGGCCATCGGCGGACCCAAGGCGCCGGGCATCGGCTTTGCCATCGGCGAGGACCGGCTGGTGCTGACGCTGCTAGCCGCGCTCGACCAGAATTCTGCCCAGTTGAAGGCTGACGGCTACATTGCCCCGCTGGGCGAGGCGCTGAACGCCGCCGCTTTGGTCCTGGCCCGCGAACTGCGCCACCAGGGGCTGTGGATAGAGCTGGGCGACGGCAGCTTCCGCCTGAAAAAATCCTTCGACGCCGCCGACAAGACCGCCCGCCGCATCGTCATCCTGGGCGAAGACGAGCTCCAATCCGGTATCCTGACGGTGAAGACCTTCGCCACAGGCATACAGACAAAGGTTCCTCGCGCGGAGCTGGCTGCCTTTCTCGCCGAATGAGCGGTCGCAGGTTTGAGGTTTTGTGGTTACCCACCCTAGCCGCAAAAACAAGAACGCGGCGAGGGTGGGGCACCCGGCAGTTTTTGGAGCCAGCAAACGAGTAAAGGAAAAGGGTCGTGCTCGATTTTCTAGGAAGCCTCGAACGGACGCATCTTTGCGGCGAACTGCGCGCCGCCCACGCCGGCCAGCAAGTGGTTCTGATGGGCTGGGTGAACCGCCGCCGCGATCACGGCAACCTCATCTTTCTCGACCTCCGCGACCGCTCCGGCATCGCCCAGATCGTGCTCGACAAGGAGCTGACCCCAGACGGCCACGCCAAGGGCGAGCAAGTCCGCCCCGAGTATGTCGTCGCCGCGGTGGGCAAGGTGACCCTGCGCGACGCCGACGCCATCAACCCCAAGATGCCCACCGGCGAGATCGAGATCGAAGCCACCCAGCTCCTGGTCCTCAACGACACGCGCCTGGCGCCCTTCTCGCCCTCCGAAGAAGCCATTCAGAACGAAGAACTCCGCCTCAAGTACCGCTACGTGGACCTCCGCCGCGCGGAGATGCAGCGCAACTTCCGGCTGCGCCACGACATTACCCTTGCGATTCGTGAGAGCCTCAGTGGCCAGGGCTTCCTTGAGATCGAAACCCCCATCCTCACCAAATCCACGCCCGAAGGCGCGCGCGATTTTCTCGTGCCCAGCCGCGTCCATCCGGGCGAGTTTTACGCGCTGCCGCAGTCGCCGCAGATCTTCAAGCAGATCCTCATGATCTCCGGCTTCGACCGCTACTTCCAGATCGCCCGCTGCTTCCGCGACGAGGATCTGCGGGCCGACCGCCAGCTCGAATTCACCCAGGTGGACCTGGAGATGAGCTTTCCCCACCAGGAGACCGTCTTCGCCGTCGTCGAGCAGTTTCTGGCGGCGGGTTTTGCCGCGGCCGGCGTCACGCTGGCCACGCCCTTCCCCCGCATCACCTACGACGAGTCAATTCGCCGTTTCGGCTCTGACAAGCCGGACCTGCGCCTGCCCGGCCTGACCGATGTGCGCCCAGCCTTCACGGACGAGGCGCTCGCCACGCTCCAAATCGATCCTGCCCTGCCCGTAGTCGCCCTCCGCATTCCCAACGTCGGCGAACTTAGCCGCAAGGAGAGAGAAGACAACCACCCCGCCTTTGATTTGAAAAAGGGCGCCAAGTTTATCGACGATTTCAAGCGCCTCGCCAAGGGTTTCCCCGAAGCCGCCGTCAAGGTGCGCGAGCTGGCCGGCGCGGCGGAGGCCGACTTCGTCATCATCGTGGCCGGCGACCCCGCCCACCCCGTCAAGGCCAGCGACACAAAGTTTGAAGGCCGCCTCTCAGAGCGCGAAATCAACGTATACTCCGCCGCCGGGAATTTCCGCACCGAGCTCGCCAAGAAGTACGCCGAGCGGCACGGAGCGTTCGCCGTCACCGAAAAAGCCGTCCAGGAAGCCAACTCGCAAAGCGGGAGCAGCGTAGACGGCGCTGCCGCCTTCAACCCCATCTGGATCGTCGACTTCCCCATGTTCGAGTACGACGTGGCGACCGCGAAGTGGATGCCCGCGCATCACCCCTTTACTTCGCCCCACGAAGCCGACATGGCCAACCTGGTCACCGATCCGGCCTCTGTCCGCGCCAACTGCTACGACCTCGCTTTGAACGGCCTCGAACTCGGCTCCGGCTCCATCCGTATCCATCGCAAAGATGTCCAGCAGCAGATCTTCCAGTCCCTCGGCATCAGCGACGAAGACGCCCGCGCCCGCTTCGGCTTCTTCCTTGACGCTCTTGAATACGGCACCCCGCCTCATGGGGGCATCGCCCTCGGCCTCGACCGCATCGTCATGCTGCTCACCGGCGCGCCTAGCCTGCGCGAGGTCATCGCCTTCCCCAAGACCGCCAAAGCCATCGACCTGATGGCCGACGCCCCCACGACGGTCACCGACCAGCAGTTGAAGGAGCTCCACATCCGCGTGGCGCTGAAGAGCTGACGGCAGGTTTGCCATTTCAGCGGCCGAGAGTGGGCGGAGTTGGCACGACACGATCTCGTCGCGGCGGCTAAAGGGCGATGGAGTGCCGGCTGGTGTATTCGATCGTGCCCTACCAGGGGAACTTCGAGGAGCAGGCGATTGTGTACGTGAAGCGGCTGCTGTGGCATCAGAAGGCGGCGCGGTGGAAGAAGGAGAAGTCGAGGCGGGTGAGGCCGTCCACGGTTTGCCTCAAGAAGGAGGGGGCCAGATTAAACGGCCGAAGTGGGCCAGAACAACTTGTCAAACGCACCAAGTTGTTGATATTGTTATATGTGCTCGCAATGGTTAATAGATCGGTGGAAAGTAAAGCTCGGTTAAGGAACCTGTGCAATGGCGAAAAATAATATCCCGCGTCACATCGGTTTCATTCCCGATGGGAATCGACGCTGGGCTGTGGATCATGGCCTGCCAAAAGAAGCCGGATATGCTCATGGTATCAACCCGGGGTTGCTGCTGTTCGAGAAATGTAAAGAATGCGGGATCAAGGAAACTTCCATCTATTGCTTTACTCAGGACAACACTAGGCGGCCTTCCATTCAGAAACAGGCATTCAGCGAGTCCAGCGTTGCATTTGCTTTTGAGATTGCACGCCGTGGAGCGGCTCTGCTTGTCGTCGGCGATGAAACCTCGACGCAATTCCCCAAGGCGTTAAACGAATTCCGCCATCGCCAGGGTGTCGGAATGAA
>PMYL01000013.1 GCA_003170825.1 Acidobacteriaceae bacterium | reverse complement strand
GGTGGCAGCTTACGGTGGGGGTTGCGATCTGGAAGTGGTTAAGCAGCTTTTGCGTCTGGCGGGTGTCTTCGCAGGCGATCCGGTCCACGCGCTTGAGCACGTCCAGGGCGCGCAGGGTGATGTCGCCCAGGTTGCCGATGGGGGTGGCCACCATATAGAGGCCGGGCGCCAGCAGTGCTTCCTCCGCCCCAGCGACGAAGTGGGTGCCGGGAACCCTCTGGGTGGGGCATCGCTGGGGACCCCGGTCCGTGTCGGCAGCCATGCGCACTGTCAGTCTCCGGTTTCCTGGCGGGCTTCCTCGCGTTCCAGGCGGCGCTGCTCGGCCAGCAGCGACATCGCCCCCATCAGGTTTTGCACGCTCACAATGCCCACCACGCGTCCGCTGTCGGTGATCGGAATGAGCGCGAGGCCGTGTCCCGCGGTGAGGCGGCGGATGGTGGTTCCCAGCGTGTCCTCGGGCCGCGCCACCTGGAAGGCCTTGGACATTACCGCCTGCACGTAGCCGTTGCCGTCGTTGCGCAGGGCGTCCACGATGCGCTGCCGCGAAATGATGCCTACCAGTTGGAGGCCGCGCACCACGGGGAAGTCCTCCTGCAGGGAGTGGACGCAGCGGACCAGCGCATCGGCCAGAGTGTCGGAGGACGAAAGGGTGGCGAAATCGGTGAGCATCACCTCGCGCATATGCACCGTGTCCACTACCGACTGGAAAAAGACTCCCTGGTCTTCAATCTGCGCGCCAATCATGATGAAGAAGCCGGCGATGATAAGCCAGTAATTGTGCAGCAACATGCCGCCGACCATGGCAGCAAGCGCCAGCACCTGGCCCAGGCCGGCGGTGGCGCGGCCACTGGGAGCGAAGCCGTGCTTGCGGGCAAAGCTGCCCCGGATCAGGCGGCCGCAGTCGAGCGGATAGGCCGGCACCAGGTGCAGCAGCGCCAGGCCAACCTGCATCCACACCATGCTGCGCAGCAGATAGGCGGAAGTGATGAACGGCTGGTCGAGGAGCTTTAGATCGCCGCTTGCGCCCAGAAACGTGACGGCCAGCACCAGCGCCGTGGCCGCGTTGGCCAGCGGACCGGCCAGCGCGATGGCAAACTGTCCGGCGCCCTGGTTGGCGTTCTCCTGACTCTCGGGATTGGCGTAGGCGAACAGTCCGCCGATGGGCAGCAGCAGAATGGCGCGCAGGCGCAAACCGAGCCAGGCGGCAACGAGAAGGCGGGCGGTTTCCCGCACCAGGACTGCCGCAACCAGCACCAAAAACAGGCCCAGGCCACGCGCCAAGCCGTCCGTGGCGCTGAGCGCCAGGCAAACGACCGCCAGCAACGGGAAAAAGGCGTGGACGCGTAATTCAACGCCCATCCAACGGCCCAGCGGGATCGACCAGCCTCGCATACGACGATTGTAGTGGGTCGCGGTCCGGTATGCTGAACAGCGATGCGCATTATCGCCGGCAAGTTTCGTTCCCGCACGCTGGAGGCCCCGTCCGGGCTGGCCACGCGGCCCACCAGCGACCGGCTGCGGGAGACGCTATTCAACGTGCTGGCGCCGCGCATCAAAAGATCGGACGGGGGCGCGGCGTTTCTGGATTTGTATGCCGGCTCGGGCGCGGTGGGAATCGAGGCGCTGAGCCGTGGAGCGGCGAACGTTGTCTTCGTGGAGCGCGCTCCGGCCGCGCTTGCTGTGCTGCGCGCCAACCTGGCCACGCTGGGGCTGACGGCAGGATTCCAGATTCACACGGGCAGCGTGGGCGCCTGGCTGCGAAAGTTCGCAACGGGCGCTGGCCTGGGCCGAAAGGCTGGGCGGGAGCCGGAACGAAAGCCGGGGCCGGCCTTCGACCTGGTGTTTCTCGATCCGCCTTACGATGCGGCCGGAGAGTACGCGGCCACGTTGGGCCTGCTGGGCGGCTCCGCGTCCGGTCTGTTGGGTCCCGGCTCGCTGGTCATCGCCGAGCATCGCCGCAAGGAGCGGCTCGAAGACTGTTACGGCAGCCTCGAACGCACCCGGCTGCTGGAACAGGGCGACGCGGCGCTGAGCTTTTATGCCGCCGCTCGACGGCCTCTCAGTGTCGATCTGCTCCGTGAGGGAACGGAATTTTACGCCGCGCTCCCGGAGGTCGTCGAGCATGGCTATCAGATCGCGCAAGCTGCGGCCCAGGCGGTCAAGTTTCCACACAATAAGCGTGTCGCCGTCCTGCAATGCCTTGAGGCAACGGAGCAGGGCAGGGCGCTTGGTCGTGGCTCCTGACAAGCCCTGGTCCTTGAAAAACGTCTTGCATCCGGCCCGCTTCAAGGCAGCGAACTGCAAGGCCGCACTCTGGTCGTCAGTCGATACGCGGGCATAGCCGTATTTCATGGGTTAATCATGGCCTTGACATTTGACCCATGCAAGCCCTTGAAAACACGGCGCGGCGGTCGTGGGTCGAAACTTACCCCTTGTGTCCCAAAGCCAGTGTGAATGAACGAAAACGGAAGCTTCAGAGAGCGCAAGCGGCACGTACAGAACCCAAACGTTGGTTTAGATTTGTACGGAGTGTAAACTTGCCTAGTTCGAATTTCTAATCTTCCGCACTTTTGAACGGCGTCCTTGCCTGCTAGTTGAAAGGATTATCCATGAATACCGCATCGTCTCGTCCTTTTCATCGGTCAAATTTCCTTTTGCTGTGGGCATTATGTCTACGCCATAGCCCTATGAATTCGATCCGAGCAAACGAGACGGTGTCCGCCCGAGCCGGTTGGCTACGAACCGAAGATGACTTGCGGTTCTCCCGTAGACGAAACGCTCCGCGATCCTGGCTACCTCATCATTGACCGATATCACGACCTCCGTCTTGTCCCGACGATTGATGTTGCATTCAGCTTTTCGATCATGCGTGGCGATGAACAATTTCGTCGGCGTCAACGGAAACAGGATCGTGCATCGGGGGTCTTTTAGACCGTAGTACCGCAGATGCGGCATGTCACCGGTCAGCAACTCGTGCCGGCTCGCCGACATGTCGAGCGTCGACCACTGCATGTTGATGATGATGTTGCCGACGCCGTCGTTCTCGACCGCCCTGACTACCATCTCCTTCGCGGCATCGTTGATCACGTGCGGATGGTACTTCTGCATCCACTCGAAGCGGGTCGGCGGATCACCCTCTTGCTTGTACGACTCGTACGACGAGTCCGCGAACAGGTTCTGTCGGAGCGTGCTCTTGAAGGCCTCGCCGATCTCGGCGACCGCCGCAGGCCGACGAAGCAGACTCGCGATCATGAATCGTGTCCAGGCTCCCCGCAGCGCCTCGGTTAGCGCGTTAGTGTCGGTGCCCAGCAGCACCCGGAGCGCTTTCGCTGCGGGGTTGTCCACCTTCGGGGCCATATAGTCCTTTTCGATCATCTGCTTCTGATCGTCGGGCAACCCCTCCATCGTATAAAGGAACAGTTCATACCCCGTCGCCGCCGGATGGACGGGTTTGGCGATTACGTCCTTGTACGGACGCGAATACGCGGTCAACTGGCCGGTGGTGCTGTCGCACCAACCGCGCAAGTAGAAGACGGGCGAAAAGTGATGCTTTATCGGATCGGTCACTAAGGCCCCGCTAGGAGTTCATCAAAGGATGTCCACCGTATTGGGGTTGGGCTTACAACCCCGTATTGGTTCTGACGGGATACAAACAGATAGATTGTGCTGCCATCTCCCCACACCCTTGACGTCGAGGTCTACTCGGATTGGCAGCCAATTTTCTGTGGGCGCACTGGCGAGAATCTCGACACCAAAGACGCGCTCGACGCAAAGGAGCGGGGTGTATTGTTGGTTGTTGGTGGGGTCGGTGTAGGGAATCGCGGCTTGCCGGATAACCTCAAGTTTCAGGTAGCGGTCAAGCCACGACGACCCGGCAAGTAGGTTGTAATACTCGGCAAATCGCGTTCCGAAATCTCGGTGAAGTGGGCTTTCACCTCTCTGGTGCGACAGGCCCGTCTTCACCTGCTGCGGCAGCGCGTCCAAGCCAGACACCGTAGCCAGATTACCACCTTGAACCATCAGGTCGTGACTGTCTGAGAGTGCCAAGCTTTTCGGTAGGTCGGCGGCCCGGATGCGACCGGCGCTAGGAAAAACCGGACACCTAACCGTATAGCCGCCAGTTGTCTCCTTGGTGACAGACGGCTTGCCTCTGAGCACGCGTCCATCCCCGAGTTCATTCACAAGAACATAGAGATCAATGGTCCCGGTTTGCTCGTAACGCTCGGCGAACGTGATCAAAGCATGAACATCGCCGTCAACGAAGTTGCGTAAATGGAAGCTCCACACCTCGTTCTCGACGCCGAGAAATTCGCCAACGAATACGATGTCGGGTCCAATGGCGATGAGGTCAGAAACGACCTCCCCGGCTGAAAGGGCGTTGCGGTGCCTCTCATCACACTTCGCCTCGTGCTCGGCTTTCATATCCCGAAGCACGTCCGCCGTGTACTTCACTTCGTCCCGGTCGATCAGTTTGGCATGGGTTGCACACAACCAAATGGCATTGGTGATATGAGTGCGCTCCTCGCGGGACATGGAGGCGAGATAGCGTCTCGCTCCTAGTCCGGACGCGGCGGCGTGAATATGCGCGGCCTCGCCGGTCACGTTCACGGCCTCGGGTGATTCATCGCTCGGACCTGATGTCGGCTGTGAACAGTCACGGAACGAGCAATGCTGATTTGCTCGAAGCGCCACCTTTCGCTTTGTGTCCTCGGAAAACTCGTCGCGGTTGCTCATAGCACCTTACCATCAGGAATAAATAGCCACGCGCTGCCAGTGCTGCGGCATGGTGGTTTGCCTAGCCTGGTCCCTCGGCGCTTGGCCTCGGCCAGCGCCGCTTTCGATGTGGCCTATTCTTCCTCCGGCGCGTACAGCTTCGGCGGATGACCTTCAACCCACTTCCGCGTCCGCTCCTGTGCGCGGGATAGATCGGCGGACGATAGGTGCGAGGCCACCTCTTCCCGAGCTTCCACAGCGAGCTTTGTGAGGTCGGCTTGCGGTTTGCCAGCCGCAGCCAGATCGAACCAGAAATAGGCTTGCAAGTAATCCTGCGGCACACCCCGGCCAGTGACGGAATCCAAGCCAAGGTTGTACTGCGCTATGGCATCGCCCTGCTCGGCGCACTTGCGGTACCAGAGGGCCATAGCGGCGCTTGGCTTGGCGTCGGCGGGCGTAGTCCATGGTAAAACTGATCTCGCGGAACATTTACACCCTTCCTCCACTCCGGGCCGTGCCCACTTGCCGTCTACGAATAACCCCTTGGCAATTTCATATTTCTTCCCATTGGCTGCGCGATGAGCAGAATCCTGCCGAATATCTGCGGCTGTTGGGCAACTAGAAAATGGGTCTTTCATGCAGGGTGCGTTTGCATACAACCATATTGCATGAGTGATTCCGAGGGAGACCGTGCGCTCTCGATTAATTTGCTCTGTGGCCTTATTGTGTAGGGAACGCGCAATGTCGGCTGCGCGGTCGCGAGACATTCCTGCTATTTCGATCAATGCAGTAGACAACATGCGCAAATCCCTGCCTGCCAACACAGAACGCAGCGCAGCGTCATAAATCTGACGAGCGTGTTTCTTTTCCAGACCGGCAAGCAACTCGACATTTCTTCGTAGGTCTGCTTTGACACTCTTCGTCACCACTGACGGATCAAACTTAATGGTGGGCATAGCTTCCATGGCATAGCGCACAGACGGAGAATAGTCTTTCTTAACTTCTGTAGGCTTGGTAGATGGCTGCAATAAGCGTCGAAGCCAAGACATGATTCCTCCCGTGAAGTAAGCCGAATACCCGCGCTGCGCTCTATGGGACTGCTCACTAAATAGGATAAACCGTATGCCAAGGCAGAGGTTCTAAGCCCCAACCTTTTGACTAGAGGCCCAAACCAATATCGAAGCTCTGCTCTTGCCCCTGCTGCGGCGCGATCTCCCGCTGTGGCGTGATTGCCTGCTCCTGCTTCTGTTCTGGCTTCATCTCCGGCGCATGGGCGCTGCTGTGCGATACATCATGCCCCAGCGCCGCGCCCAGCTTCTCGCGGTCGTTGGTGAAGATTTGCGCGTCGTATGCGCCGCGCGAGACGGCAACGTAGGCCATGCGGTTGTTGAGCAGGTCTTTGGCCCCCAGCTCGGTATCGGCGTGGATCAGCACACGGTCGGCGGTCTGCCCTGGCTGTCCCCAAACGCAATCATCTTGTGCGTAACAGAAAGCTGAGGAAAACAGCAATAACAGCGTGACGGCGCGGAGGAGTGGTCCTGCAATTGCGCCCCAATTTACCCAAGAGCTTGCTCATGGGGACTGTCCTTTAAGTGGATTGACTACGGGTCGAGTCCGAGAAGTGGGTTGCGGCAATTGTACCCGCTTTGCGGCACCTGGCGTTACGCAGGGATGGTACTTTGGTAATGTTGGCAGCGCGGCGACGTTGAGCCAGGGGGCTGAGCGGGCTGCGAACTCCGGCTCCTGGTTTGCGTTTTTCAGAGCGGAAACCATCACCTGTGCGCACGGTCACTTCCAATTCCATTGACACTGGCGGGAAAGTAGGTGAAAAATGGCGGGTTGATGCAATTCGTGCCGTTTTATGCGGTGTAGGGAGGGAAAGTGAAAAAAGCGGTGAAAATGCAGGCTTTGGGTGCGCTGGCATTTCTGGGCGCGGGATTGTTGCTGACTGGCTGCAAGACGGCGCCTGAGTTGACGCAAGCCAACGCGCAGGCCTTGATCCAGGCCAAGTACGACCAGACTCCAGCGGTGGGCGTCAGCATCGCGGTGGACGAATTGGGGCTTGGGGAGGGCGTGGCGGCCAAGTATTGGGAGCGGACCAAGCTCTATCCCAACAGATTCTGGGCCGACTTCACGCTAACCCCCGAGGGCAAGAAGGCGCTCAAGCTGCAAAATGGGGGCGATGTGATCCAGTGGCGCCCGGAGAGCGCCGAGGATAAACACTTTTCGGTGATTGTGGTGACGGTGGCCGCCAACCATCTGAAAGCGCATGACGTGAAAGAGCCACAGGACGAAATACTTCCCGGTGTGAATACGGCCAAGGAGGCGTCGTATACCGAGAGCGTGAACCTGGACGGCGTACCCGACCCCTTGCAGGGGATCGCCCACAACCCCGGCAACAAGCTGAGCACCTGGCGCCAGGCCGACTTTTCCCTCGACGGCGGGGCCTGGAAGCTGCATTCGATCGAGTAGAGCGGAAAAATCCTTGGAGGGTGGGGGAGAATTCATTGACCCCACCCGCGTTTCTTGTTATTCTTAAAAGGTTCCGCAAGAACGCCTCAGTCCGTGTGTCTTAACGGGCTTGGGCGGACGGGCAGCCCGGCCAGGCAGCAGATGGCGGGTGCTGATTCCCCAGGCCAGGTGCAGTCAACCGGCCAGACAGGTCCCCGAAATCGCTCTCTTCTTGCAGAGGGCAGGGGCAAATCGCTACGGAGCCCGCGCGTTCTCCACCTTGGAGGGCTATGCGTGCCGGAACCGCGAAACGGAGTTGGCCTCGCCGCGGCGAGCGCACGGCCACCGTCCCGGTTCTCGTCTGAGATTGGAACGAAGGCAGACGCGAAGCAGCAAAATAGGGCTTCCGTGCGTGTGCGCGCCAGGATACAGGTTGCGCATCATCGCAGCGGGAGGCCCCATGGGTCTGTGCGCGGCTGTTGGCAGTTGGGTGGGCCAGCATTTTGTTGGCGGTTTTTGACAGGGTAAGGAGTTTTGGTTTGCCTACATTCAATCAGTTGGTTCGCAAGGGGCGCACGGCCCCGCGGTACAAGACGGCGTCGCCTGCATTGCAGGCCTCGCCGCAGCGGCGCGGCGTTTGCACCCGCGTGTATACACAAACGCCCAAGAAGCCGAACTCGGCTCTGCGCAAGGTGGCCCGCGTGCGGCTGACCAACGGGATTGAGGTCACCACCTACATCCCAGGCATCGGCCACAACCTGCAGGAGCACTCGATCGTGCTGATTCGCGGCGGCCGCGTGAAGGATCTGCCCGGCGTCCGCTATCACGTGGTGCGGGGCACGCTGGATTCAGTGGGCGTGACCGACCGCAAGCAGAGCCGGTCGAAGTATGGAGCCAAGCGCGCCAAGGGCGGCGCGGCGGCGGCCAAGGGCAAGAAGTAATTACGGTTCCGGGGCGTGGTTTATGGACCCGGACTTGGGCAAGAGATTGGGTGCGGAAGCGCACGAGGATTTTGAGGATTATGCCGAGAAAAGGGCACATTGCGAAGCGGGAAGTGGCGCCGGACCCGGTCTACGGATCCACGCTGGTCACCAAGTTTGTCAACTCGATGATGTGGGGCGGCAAGAAGTCGACGGCCCAGGGCATCTTCTATCAGGCGATGAAGAACCTCGAAGAGAAGGGCGGCGGCGACGACGCTCTCAAGCTGTTTAAGAAGGCGGTGGAGAACTGCAAGCCGCTGCTTGAGGTGAAGACCCGCCGCGTGGGCGGCGCCAACTACCAGGTGCCGATCGAGGTCCTTCCTGACCGGCGCACCTCGCTGGCCATCCGCTGGCTGATCACCTACGGGCGCAACCGCGGCGAAAAGGGCATGACCGACAAGCTGGGCAACGAGCTGCTGGACGCGGCCAACGGGCGCGGCGCGGCGATGAAGAAGAAGGAAGACGTGCACCGCATGGCCGAGGCCAACAAGGCCTTTGCCCACTATCGCTGGTAGCTGAGCGGAGCGGGAACTGAGAGATTGGAAGCCGGCCTCAAAGATGGCCCGGCGTGAAGGGTTCCGGATCGATAGGGACCATCGGGAAGTAAGAATACCGCGGGCTGAAGCGCCCGCAAGGAAGAAATGCCGTGCCTCGCACTACACCACTGAACCGCTGCCGGAATATCGGAATCATGGCGCACATCGACGCCGGAAAGACGACAGCGACAGAACGCATCCTGTTCTATACGGGCATCACGCACCGCATCGGCGAAGTGCATGAGGGCACGGCGACCATGGACTACATGGAGCAGGAGCAGGAGCGNNCCCGGCCACGTGGACTTTACCGCCGAGGTGGAGCGGAGCCTGCGCGTGCTGGACGGCGCGGTGGCGCTGTTCGACTCGGTCAGCGGCGTACAGCCGCAGACGGAGACGGTGTGGCGGCAGGGCGACAAGTACAAGGTACCGCGCATCTGCTTCGTCAACAAGATGGACAAGAACGGCGCGGACTTCGAGCACGTTCTGGAGACCATTCGCAAGCGCCTGGGCGCGCGTCCGGTTGCGCTGCAAATCCCCATCGGCGCCGAGGCCAACTTTAAGGGCGTCGTCGACCTGGTCGAGATGAAGGCCGTCGTATGGCATGACGAGTTGATGGGCTCGCAGTACGACATCGAGCCGATTCCCGCCGCGCTGCTCAAGAAGGCTGAGGCCTTCCGCCTGCAGTTGATTGAGGTTATCGCCGAGACCGACGACGTGCTGCTGGAGAAGTTTCTCGAAGGCGAGACGCCGAGCATCGCCGAGCTGAAGGCCGGCATTCGCCAGGCCACCATCGACTTGAAGGTCTTTCCGGTGATCTGCGGAAGCGCCTTCAAAAATAAAGGAGTCCAGACGCTGCTGGATGCGGTCGTGGATTACCTGCCCAGCCCGCTGGACAAGCCCCCGGTCGAGGGCATCGATCCCCACCACCACGGCCATACTGTCGCGCGCAAGCCGGACGACAACGAGCCGCTTGCGGCTTTGGCCTTCAAGATCATCAACGATCCCTTCGGCAAGCTCTGCTTCGTCCGGGTCTATTCGGGATCGCTCAACACCGGCGACATGGTTCTCAATCCCCGCACCGGCAAGACCGAGCGCATCGGCCGGCTGGTCAAGATGCACGCCGACAAGCGCGAAGACGTCAGCGAGATTCTGGCCGGCGACATCTGCGCCTGCGTGGGCATGAAGGATCTGAAGACCGGCGACACGCTCTGCGATCCGCATCACCCGATCGCTCTCGGAGCCATCACCTTCCCGGAGACGGTCATCTCGGTGGCTATCGAGCCCAAGACCAAGGCCGACCAGGAAAAGATGGGTGTCGCGCTGTCACGGCTGGCCGAAGAGGATCCCACCTTCAAGGTGCATACCGATGAGGACTCGGCCCAGACCATCATCAGCGGCATGGGCGAGCTGCATCTGGAGATTCTGGTCGACCGCATGAGGCGCGAGCACAAGGTCGAGGCCAATGTGGGCGAGCCCAAGGTGGCTTTCCGCGAGACCATCCGCAAGAAGGCCGAGGCCGAGGGCAAGTACATTCGCCAGACCGGCGGCTCGGGCAACTACGGCCACTGCAAGCTGCGCGTCGAGCCCAACGTGCCGGGCAAGGGCTACGAGTTCATCAACGAAATCAAGAGCGGTTCGGTGCCCAGGGAGTTCATCAAGCCCATCGATCAGGGCGTGCAGGGAGCGCTCGAGTTGGGCATCCTGGCCGGCTACCCCATGGTGGACGTGAAGGTGACCCTCTACGACGGCAGCTATCACGAAGTGGACTCGAACGAAATGGCCTTCAAGTTTGCCGGCTCCATCGCCTTCAAGGAAGCCGCGCGCAAGGCCTCGCCGGTGCTTTTGGAGCCGGTGATGGCCGTCGAGGTCACCGTCCCCGAGGAGCACATGGGGGTCATCATTGGCGACATCAACTCGCGCCGCGGGCGCATCGAGGGGATGGAGCATGTCGGCGGCTCGCAGTTGATCAAGGCGATCGTGCCGCTCAAGGAGATGTTCGGCTATGTGAACGACATTCGCTCGTCCACACAGGGCCGCGCATCGTATTCGATGCAGTTCGCGCGCTATGAAGAGGCTCCGCGCATGATTGCCGACGAGATCATCGGCCGCGCGCAAGGGAAGTAACGATTTTGGACCTGCGGGCCCGGCATGAAGAGGGCAGCCGCAAGACGGGAACTGGCAGTAAAGGAATCAAGGGAACGAAAGGGAGCGACCATGGGCAAGGAAAAGTTTGATCGNNAACAACCCCAAGATCAAGTTCCGCTCGTTCGACTCGATCGACAACGCGCCGGAAGAGCGGGAGCGGGGCATCACCATCGCCACGGCGCACGTGGAGTACGAGACCAAGAACCGGCACTATGCGCACGTCGATTGCCCTGGGCACGCCGACTACATCAAGAACATGATTACCGGCGCGGCGCAGATGGACGGCGCGATTCTGGTGGTTGCGGCCACCGACGGGCCGATGCCGCAGACCAAGGAGCACGTGCTGCTGGCGCGCCAGGTGGGCGTTCCCTGCATCGTGGTCTACCTGAACAAGTGCGACGCGGTCGAGGATACGGAACTGATCGACCTGGTGGAGATGGAAGTGCGCGATCTCCTGACCAAGTACCAGTTTCCGGGCGACGACGTGCCGGTGATTCGCGGCTCGGCGCTGGGCGCGCTGAACGGCGAGCCGGAGTGGGAGGCGAAGGTCGAGGAGCTGATGGAGGCGGTGGACAAGTACGTTCCGCGGCCTGACCGGGCGATCGATCTGCCCTTCCTGATGCCGATCGAGGACATCTTCTCGATCTCCGGGCGCGGGACCGTGGTGACCGGGCGCATCGAGCGCGGCAAGGTGAAGGTGGGCGAGGACGTGGAGATCGTGGGCTTCCGCGAGACGCGCAAGACGGTCTGCACCGGCGTTGAGATGTTCAAGAAGCAGCTGGACGAGGGCCTGGCGGGCGACAACGCGGGCATCTTGCTGCGCGGCATTCCGAAAGAAGATGTGGAGCGAGGGATGGTGCTGGCCAAGCCCGGATCGATCACGCCGCACACGGTGTTCAAGGGCGAAGTGTACGTGCTGAGCAAGGAAGAAGGCGGGCGTCACACGCCGTTCTTTAAGGGCTACCGTCCGCAGTTCTACTTCCGCAC
Source organism: Acidobacteriaceae bacterium (assembly GCA_003170825.1). Lineage (GTDB taxonomy): Bacteria > Acidobacteriota > Terriglobia > Terriglobales > Acidobacteriaceae > Telmatobacter. Next base: position 95,508 of record PMYL01000013.1, on the reverse strand, counting down.
CACGGATGTTACGGGGGTGGCGGAGCTGCCGGAGGGCGTGGAGATGGTGATGCCGGGCGACAACGTGCAGTTGCAGGTTGAGTTGATTACGCCGGTGGCCCTGGAAAAGGGGCTGCGGTTTGCCATCCGCGAAGGCGGGCACACGGTGGGCGCGGGCACCATCTCGGAGATTGTGAAGTAGACGCTGGCCGCGTCGGGCGGACCGCCCTTCGGGCGCATGCTTAAGACGGGCGAGTGAAAGAGGGAACAGGGATCAGCGCGACGAAGAAACTAATCTCTGATCCCTGATAGGGGACAAGCATGGTAGGACAGAGGATTCGCATCCGGTTGAAGGCATACGACTATCGTGTGCTGGACACCTCGACGGGCGAGATTGTGGAGACGGCCAAGCGCACCGGAGCAACGGTGGCCGGACCGATTCCCTTGCCGACGATCAAGAACAAGTATTGCGTGCTGCGTTCGCCGCACGTGGACAAGAAGTCGCGCGAGGCCTTCGAGATTCGCACGCACAAGCGGCTGATTGACATTCTCGAACCGACCCAGCAGACGGTGGACGCGCTGATGAAGCTCGATCTGCCGGCCGGCGTCGATGTCGAGATCAAGGCGTTTGAAAAATAGGGACTGGCCGTCCAGGCATACGCGCCCTTCGGGCGCATAGGCCGGCGGGACACAACGGCAATCCGGCAGTGCGATGGAACTCTCGATCGCATGATGAGGTGAGGAAGACATGGCAGTTACGGGAATTCTGGGTAAAAAGATCGGCATGACGCAGGTCTTCGACGAAAAGGGCGACGTGCACCCCATCACGGTGCTGCAGGCGGGTCCCTGCGTGATTACGCAGTTGAAGACGCTGGCGAAAGACGGCTACGAAGCCGCGCAGATCGGCTTGGTCGAGTTCGTCAAGGCCAAGCGGGTAACCAAGCCGCAGGCAGGGCACTTCGCCAAGACCGAAGCGCCGCCGGTGAAGGTCATCCGGGAAGTCGCCCTGGAGCTTGACGCCGATGGCGTTGTGGCCACCAAGGCCGGCGACCGTGTGCTGGTGGACATCTTTTCCGAGGCCAGGTTTGTAGACGTGATCGGCACCTCCAAGGGCCGGGGCTTTGCCGGCGTGGTGCGCCGTCACGGTTTCGCCGGCGGTCCCAAGTCGCACGGACACATGTTCCAGGTGCAGGGCTCGATCGGCGCCTCCAGCTATCCCTCTCGCGTCTTCCCCGGCCAGCGCATGCCCGGCCACATGGGCACGGACCAGGTGACAGTGCGCAATCTGCGCATCCGCGGCATCGACCTCGACGAGAACCTGTTGATGGTCGAGGGCGCGGTGCCCGGATCGCGCGAAGGCTATGTGCTGATCTCCAAGGCCAAGACTCCGCCGCGCGAGCGCCGTGGTTTTGCCGGATCCGGCACGGTCGATCCGCTGAAGGCTTCAAAGAAGCTCGGCAAGAGGAAGTAGGACTGGCCGTCCAGGCGTACGCGCCCTGACGGGCGCAAAAAGATTGAAGCTGGGGAAGGTCCCTGGCGGAAGAAGAAGACGATGGCAAACGTGGATGTATTGAATCTGAACGGTGAAAAGGTGGGCACGCTGGAGCTGGCCGATGCGCTCTTCGGGCCAGACCAGGTGAACGAGGCCCTGCTGTGGGAGGCGGTCAAGCACTACCGCGCCTCGCTGCGCCAGGGCACGGCCGCCACCAAAAGCCGCACCGAGGTATCCGGTTCCGGCAAGAAGCTGTGGAAGCAGAAGGGCACGGGCCGGGCTCGCATCGGTTCGGTGCGCTCGCCCCTGTGGCGTCATGGCTACACCGTGCATGGACCTCAGCCGCGCAGCTATGAGTATGCGTTTCCGCGCAAGAAGCTGCTGGGCGCTCTGCGTTCCGCCCTGGCCTCCAAGCTGGCCGACGGCAAGCTGACGGTGGTCGATACGCTGGATCTCAAGGAAGCGAAGTCCAAGCTCTATCGCGCGGCGCTGGACAAGCTGGGCGTCACGCGCACGGCTCTGCTGGTTGAAAACTTCAAGACACTTACTGATGCGCTGAGGTTGGGCACGCGCAACCTTGCAGGCGTGGAGCTGGTGCTCAACAACGAGGTGCATCCCTACGATCTGCTGCGCTATGAGCGGGCCATCTTCTCGACGGCCGCCATCGAGCAGTTGACCGAGATGCTTGAGAAAAATGCGCCGAAGCGAAAGGCCGCCGCGGCGGCCAAGCTCGCCGCGCAGACGGAGGCCGCGTAATGCCGACTCTCTATACCGTGATTCGCCGCCCGCTGATTACCGAAAAGGGGCTGGGCGTGAAAGAGACCGAGGGGACGCTGGTTTTCGACGTAGCCCCCGAGGCCACCAAGACCGAGGTCAAGCAGGCCGTCGAGACGCTCTTCAAGGTGAAGGTGGCCGCGGTCCGCACCGCGAATGTGATTGGCAAGGAACGCCGGCGGGGCAAGTTCGCGGGCTTCCGCCCGGACTGGAAGAAGGCTTACGTCCGGCTGAAGGCCGGCCAGAAGCTGCCCGAGTACGTGAGCAACCTCTAGAGGCAGCTTTCAGCTTCTAGCTGCTAGCTTTTTGAATGCAAGGGTAGGGTTTGAAGTACGACGATGAACCAAGCGAGATGAGCTAGTAGCCAGCAGCTAGAAGCTCATCGGAGTTTCAGGACAAAGACAATGGCAATCAAGACATACAGACCGATCACGCCGACCTTGCGCTTCAAGACCTCGCTGGTCAATGACGACCTGACGACGGATACGCCGCACAAGCCGCTTTTGGCGGTCAAGCAGCGCACGGGCGGACGCCGCAACAAGGGCGACTTGACGATCCGCCACCAGGGCGGCGGCCACAAGCAGAAGCTGCGCCTGATCGACTTCAAGCGCGAGAAGTACGGGGTTCCGGGGCGCGTGGCGACGATCGAATACGACCCGAACCGTTCCTCGCGCATCGCGCTGGTGCATTACGCCGACGGCGAGAAGCGCTACATTCTGCAGCCGGTCGGCCTCAAGGTTGGCGCCACGGTGACCTCCGGTCCTGAAGCGGACATCCTGGTAGGCAACGCGCTGCCGCTCAAGAACATTCCCTCCGGCACCACGGTGCATGCCATCGAGTTGAGGCCGGGCAAGGGCGCGCAGATGGCGCGTTCGGCCGGTACGCAGGCACAGTTGGTGGCCAAGGAAGGCGATTATGCCCTACTCAAGCTGCCCTCCGGCGAGACCCGCAAGGTGCTGGCCGAGTGCATGGCGACCATTGGCCAGGTGGGCAACACGGACCATGAGAATGTATCCATCGGCAAGGCCGGACGCAACCGCTGGAAGGGCATTCGCCCGGCCAACCGCGGCGTGAGCATGAACCCGGTGGACCACCCGCACGGCGGCGGCGAGGGCAAGACCTCGGGCGGCCGTCATCCGGTGACCCCGTGGGGCCAGCCGACGAGGGGCTACAAGACGCGCAACAACAAGCGGACTGATGCGTTCATCGTCAGCCGCCGGGCGAAGTAGAGGGAGATTTATGGCACGTTCGACAAAGAAGGGCCCGTTCGTGGATGCGCACCTGACCGTGAAGATCGAGGTGCTCAACCAAGCCAACGACAAGAAGGTGGTCAAGACCTGGTCGCGGCGTTCGACGATCTTTCCCGAGTGGGTGGGCCACACCATCGCCGTGCATAACGGCAGGAAGTTCGTTCCGGTATACGTGACCGAGAACATGGTAGGACACAAGCTGGGCGAGTTCGCGCCCACGCGCATCTTCAAGGGACACACCGGGGGAAGCAAGGCCGCCGAGGCCGGCGCCAAGCCGCGGTAGACGAGAGATTCGGCTTCCGAGGGGTTTCTCGGGCGCAAAGAGATTGAGGAAGGCATACCAATGGCAGTCGAGACAAAGGAATTCCGGGCCGAGGCCAAGTTCCAGCGCGTGTCGCCGCAAAAGGCGCGTCTGGTGCTCGACCTGATCAAGGGCCGGGGGGTTCAGGAGGCGCTGGAGACGGCGGCCTTCACCAAGAAGCGCATCGCCCCGGTGATCCACAAGCTGTTGACCTCGGCGGTGGACAACGCCAAGTATGTGTCTGGCGAGCAGGGCCTGGATCTGGACGTGGATAACCTCTACGTCAAGCTGGCCCTGGCCAACGACGGACCGCGCATGAAGCGCATCCGCCCCGCGCCGATGGGCCGCGCATTCCGCTACCAGCGCAGGCTGACGCATATTGTGCTTGTGGTGGCCGAGCGCGAGACAGCCGAGGGTCTGGTGACCAAGATCGAGGAACCAGAGGTAGCGGCCAAGGCAAGCAAGACCAAGATCGAGGAGCCGAAGGCAGCGCCCAAGGCAACCAAGACCAAGATCGAGGAGCCGAAGACAGCGCCCAAGGCAAGCAAGACGAAGATCGAGGAGCCGAAGACAGCGCCCAAGGCAAGCAAGACCAAGATCGAAGAGCCAAAGGCAGCGCCCAAGGCAAGCAAGACCAAGATCGAAGAGCCAAAGGCAGGGGCCAAGGCGTCTGGGGCAACCAAGAAGAAGGCCAGCAAGAAGGCCTAGAGGGTTTTGAGAGGAAGAACATGGGACAGAAAGTCCATCCTTACGGATTCCGGCTGGGAGTGAACAAGCCGTGGCGTTCGCGCTGGTTCACTGAGCGCGACTATGCAAAGCTTCTGGTCGAGGACGTGAAGCTCAAGGCCGAGCTGCGCGAAAAGCTGAAGGCCGCGGGCGTCAGCTCGGTAGAGATTGAGCGACCGGGCAACAAGCTGCGCTTTCTTATCCGCACCGCCCGGCCGGGCATCGTGATCGGCCGCAAGGGCGCGGAGATCGAAAAGCTCAAGACGGAGCTGGGCAAGCGCACCAGCCGCGACGTGTTCATCGACATCATCGAGGTGAACAAGCCGGAGTTGGACGCGCAGCTGGTTTCGGAGAATATCGCGCTGCAACTGGAGAAGCGGGTCAGCTTCCGCCGGGCAATGAGAAAAAGCGTGGACTCGGCGCTGCGCTTCGGCTGCAAGGGAATCAAGGTGCGCGTCTCGGGCCGGTTGAACGGAAATGAGATTGCCCGTTCGGAGTGGTATTTGCAGGGCCGTCTGCCGCTGCACACGTTGCGCGCCGACATCGATTACGGTTTCACCGAGGCTCACACCACCTACGGCGTGATCGGCGTGAAGACCTGGATCTATCGCGGCGACATCTACGAGCAGAAGCGCCGTCAGGCTCCGCCGGTGGGCACGTCGGTGTTCTAAGGGCAGCCGCCAGCTTCCAGCCACTAGCTTCTAGCTGGTCCGGTGCGAAGTCAGGCTGTTGTGGGAAAGGTTTGAAGCTAGAGGCTAGAAGCTAGCAGCTAGTAGCTGGTTTTCGAGGTTTTCGTTATGTTGATGCCAAAGAAGGTGAAGTTCCGCAAGCAGCAGAAGGGCAAGAGGCGCGGCAAGGCTTGGCGCGGATCCTCGCTGTCGTTCGGTGAATACGGGTTGAAGGTGCTGGAGTGCGGTTACATCACCGACCGGCAGATCGAGGCCAGCCGTATTGCCATGACCCGCTTCATCAAGCGCGGCGGCAAGATCTGGTTGCGCCTGTTCCCGGACAAGCCGATCACCAAGAAGCCGGCCGAAGTCCGCATGGGCTCGGGCAAGGGAGCGCTGGATCACTGGGTCGCCGTGGTGCGGCCGGGCAAGATCCTCTTCGAGATGGAAGGGGTGGACCCGGCGACCGCGCAGGAAGCCATGCGCCTGGCGTCGAACAAGCTGCCGCTGAGGACCAAGTTCGTGCAACGGCCGGGCGCCGAAAAGATCGTAGCCGCGGCCAAGTAGACCAGCTTCTAGCGGCTGGTTGGAGAGAAACAGAGATGGAACTCGAGAAGATTCGCAATTTGAGCGACGAAGAATTGGTGCACCAGGAGAAGACGACCTCCGAGCAGCTTTTCCGGCTTCGCTTTCAGGTCTCCATGGGGCAGAACGACGGAGTGAAGAAGCTCCGCCAGTTGCGCAAGGAGATCGCGCAAATCAAGACCGTAGCCAAGGAGCGCGAGTTGAGCATTCGCGGCGCGGCCAAAGATACCGCAGTGGACGCCCCGGCGGCCACGGATGCCAAGAAGGGAGCCCGCTAAATGACGGCGACTTTAGATTCAGTGCAGGCGCCGGCGGCTGTAGGCGCGCGGCGTAACGAGAAGGTTGGCCAGGTGGTTTCGACCAAGATGCAGAAGACCATTGTGGTCGAGGTCGAGATGCGCAAGGCTCATCCCAAGTACAAGCGGATCGTGCGCTCGACCAAGAAGTTTTATGCCCACGACGAGCAGAGTTCGGCGCGGCTGGGCGATGTGGTGCGCATTCGCGAAACCCGGCCGCTGAGCAAGCTGAAGCGGTGGTCTCTGGAAGAGATTGTGCGGCGTTCCTCGCTGGCCCAAATTGAAGACGCGGCGATCCGGACCGAAATCGAAACCGCCAACTAAAGCGAGCGAGTTAAGGAGAAGAACCCATGGCTGTGCAAATGAGAACCATGCTCGCGGTGGCCGACAACTCCGGCGCGCGCAAGCTGCAAGTGATTCTGCCCTTGGGCGGCGGACTGGGCAAGAAGGCCGGTCTGGGCGACATCGTGACCGCCGCTGTGAAGGAAGCCTCGCCCGACGGCACGGTGAAGAAGGGCAAGGTGGTGAAGGCGGTCATCGTCCGCACCCGCAAGGAGCACCGCAGGCGCGACGGGACCTATATTCGGTTCGACGAAAATGCGGCCGTGGTGATCGACGACGCTCACGAGCCGGTGGGCACGCGCGTCTTCGGGCCGGTGGCCCGCGAACTGCGCGAGAAGAAGTTTTTGAAGATCGTTTCGCTGGCCCCGGAAGTCGTTTAGTAGTAGCTGTTTTTTGGAGAGAAGATGCCAAGTTTGAATATTCATCGCAACGATACGGTCAAGGTCCTTACAGGCTCTGACCGCGGCAAGACGGGCCGCGTGCTGCGCGTCTTCCCCGACAAGGGCACGGTTCTGGTGGAGCACGTGCGGGTGGTCAAGAAGACGGTTTCGAGCAAGCAGGGACAGCGGACCAAGGGCGGCATCGCCGAGCAGGAATCGCCGATTGACGTATCCAATGTCGCGCTGGTCTGCCCCAACTGCGGGCCGGCGCGCGTCGGCTACAAGGTTGAGGGTGATACGAAGGTTCGTATCTGCAAGAAGTGCGGGCAGGAACTGCCCACGAAGAAGTAACAGGTTTCCAGCCCGCTGGGCCTGAGTTGCAAAGCTCACGCCCGTGCGGCCAAGCACTTCCGCAACGGTAAACGGATCGCCGCGGCGACCCACTCCGGGCGCCGGAAGAAAGAGAGCAAAGCAAAATGGCAGCAAGGCTGAAAGTTAAGTATCACAAGGAGATCAAGCAGGCTCTGCAGAAGGAGCTGGGACTTGAGAATGCGATGGCGGTGCCGGAGCTGGAAAAGATCGTGATCAACATGGGCCTGGGCGAAGCGACGCAGAACACCAAGCTGCTGGACCCGCTGGTGGCGGACCTGACGATGATTGCCGGGCAGAAGCCTGTGACTACCAAGGCGAAGAAGTCGATTGCGGCCTTCAAGGTGCGGGCCGGCATGTCGATCGGCGCGATGGTTACGCTGCGCAACGAGAAAGCCTACGAGTTCCTGGACCGGCTGATCTCGACGGCGCTGCCACGGGTGAGGGACTTCCGCGGCGTGTCGACGAAGAGTTTTGACGGGCGCGGCAACTACACGCTCGGCTTGCGCGACCAGCTCATCTTCCCGGAGATCGATTATTCCAAGGTGGAGAAGCTGAAGGGCATGAACATCACCATCGTGACCACGGCGAAGGACGACAACCAGGCGCGGGCGCTGTTGAAGCACTTTGGAATGCCCTTCCGCCAGGGCGCGTAGGGCGGATAAGAGGATTTATGGCAACCACTGCAAAAAGGGTGAAAGACGCGCGGAAGCCGAAGTTCAGCAGCCGCAAGCACAACCGGTGCCAACTGTGCGGGCGGCCGCGAGGATTTCTGCGCAAGTTCGGCGTCTGCCGCTTGTGTTTCCGGGCGCTGGCGCTCAAGGGCGAGATTCCCGGCGTCGTCAAGTCGAGTTGGTAGCAAGACAGTTGTCAGTTGTCAGTGATCAGTGGTCAGTTCGTTCGTGCTTGAACTGGCTGCTGAGGTGAAAACCAAACGGTCTTTACTGATCACTGTCCACTGTTCACTGAACACTGTAGGGACATTTCCGCTGGTTTCCGCCGCGGCGGACGAACGGGGAATGAAGGAGAAGGAATGAGTCTGACCGACCCAGTAGCGGATTTTCTGGCGCGGATCCGGAATGCGATCCGGGCGCGTCATCAGAAGCTGGATGTTCCGGCTTCGAAGTTGAAGACCGAGATCGCCCGCATCCTCAAGGAGGAGGGCTATATCTCGAACTACAAGACGCAGGAAGAGGAAGGCAAGCTGGTGCTGCGCGTGTACCTGAAGTACGGCGGCACGGAAGCGGCCATCCGCGACCTGGCGCGCATCTCGCGTCCCGGCTGCCGGGTGTACATCGGCCGCGACGAGATCAAGCGGGTCCAGGGCGGCCTGGGCATATCGATCATGACCACGCCCAAGGGCGTGATGACCGGCCGTCAGGCGCGCCGCGAGGGCGTGGGCGGGGAACTGCTCTGCGAAGTGTGGTAAGCGCTCCGCGCTTTAGCGCTTTGGACGAGCACAGTGGTAACCCGGCTGCAGTGGAACGCATGGGCTGAAGAGCCCTGGCGGGACTCGCAAGCCACAAGAAGGATTGAAGCAATGTCGCGCATTGGAAAGAAGCCGATCCCGCTGCCCGCGGGCGTGAAGTACAAGGTCGAGGGCAATACCGTTCTGGTCGAGGGGCCCAAGGGCAAGGTCTCGGCGCTGATCGCCGAGGGCATCTCTCTCGAAACAGTCGGCGGGGAACTGCATGTGAATCGCGAGAACGACAAGCAGGCTGCGATGCACGGACTGACGCGCGCCCTGGTCGCCAACGCCGTTCAGGGCGTCACCACGGGCTGGAAGCGCGAACTGGACATTGTGGGCATCGGCTATCGCGCCGAGCTGAAGGGCAAGGGCACGGTGGTCTTCACCCTTGGTTATTCGCACCAGATCGAAGTTCCGCTGCCCACGGGCATCGAAGTGGCCATCGACCCCAAGCAGCTCCACCTGGTCATCTCCGGCATCGACCGGCAGAAGGTGGGCCAGGTGGCGGCCGACATGCGCTCGCTGCGCAAGCCGGACCCCTACAAGAACAAGGGCGTGCGCTACTCGGACGAGAAGTTGAAGAAGAAGGCCGGCAAGACGGGCGCGAAGTAAGTAAGGCAGTGATTAGTGGTTAGGGATTAGTGGCTAGAGGGTTCGCACAGAAACCAGGCTGATCACTAACCACTATTCACTAACCACTGAATCAACCGAACGGGGCCGCAGGGCGGCTCCGCCGATAGGAACGAGAGACCATGATCACGCAGACCAAGAGGAACGCAATCCGCCAGCGCATCCACGAGCGCATCCGCCGCAAGCTCGCGGGCACCGGGGAACGGCCGCGGCTGAACGTCTACCGCTCGCTCGGCCACATCTACGCGCAGGTGATCGACGACCAGAAGGGCGAGACGCTGGTTTCGGCCTCCACGCTAAGCCTGAAAGTGAAGACCGGCGGCAACGTGGCCGCGGCCAAGGAGATCGGCAAGGCAGTGGCAGAGCTGGCTGTGAAACAGGGCATCAAGAAGGTGGTCTTCGATCGCGGCGGCTACCTCTATCACGGACGCATCAAAGCGCTGGCTGATGCAGCCCGCGAAGCAGGGTTGGAGTTTTAAGAACAGTGAACAGTGAACAGTGCGCAGTGAACAGTGAACAGCGCGTAGCGCAATAGAGCAGAGAAAAACTGACCACTGTCCACTGATCACTGACCACTGGAAGAAGAGACGAGAGAGCAATGACGATCTTGAAGAAGAAACTCGATGCAAACCAGTACAACCTGAAGGATCAGGTGGTCTCCATCAATCGCGTGACTAAGGTGGTCAAGGGCGGCAAGAATATGTCGTTTGCCGCGCTGGTGGTGGTGGGCGACCCCTCTGCGGGAGTGGTGGGCCACGGTTCCGGCAAGGCCAAGGAAGTTCCCCAGGCGATTCGCAAGGGGATTGAGGCGGCCAAGAAAAATCTGGTTCGGGTCCATCTGACCGAAACCACGATCCCGCATCTGGTTCTGGGCCGTTACGGCGCCGGGCAGGTGCTGCTGAAGCCGGCTCCCGAAGGCACCGGCGTGATTGCCGGCGGCGCGGTGCGCGCGGTGATGACCTCGGTCGGGGTGCAGAATGTGCTCACCAAGAGCCTGGGCTCGCCCAACCCTCACAACGTCGTCAAGGCTACCTTCGACGCCTTGGTGCAGTTGCGCGACAAGGCTGAAGTGGCCAACATGCGCGGCAAGTCGGTGGAGGAGCTTTAAGCCATGGCCAAGACCAAGACAGAGACCAAGATGATTCGCATTCAGTACTACCGCTCGAAGAACTCCACGCCCATCAAGCACAAGCTGGTGGTCAAGGGCCTGGGATTTACACGGCTCAACCAGATTGTTGAACGCGTGGATACGGAATCCACTCGCGGCATGGTCAAGGCCATTCCGCATTTGGTTCGCATCCTGGAAGATTAACAAGCTACTGATTCGATGTAGAACGGAGACATCGGCTTGAAAAAGCTCCTGAAGTTTCTCGTAATTGCGTTCCCGGCGCTGGCGCTCGTTGTTTGCATCGGGTTAATTGCGGTTATGGGAGCAAACAATATCTCCTTCAGGCAGATCATAAAGAATTTCAGAAACCCTGAAGGACTCCGTTCTTCCTTTGTGGGTACCACATTCGTCGTTACACTTGCCCCGATGGGCGGAGGGTCTACGGAGCGGGTTGATTGCCAGCATATTAATTGTCCGACTAAGGAGTTGGGAGAGATCACTCGAAGTTATTTCGGGAGCAGCCTTCCAACCGAGGTAACGGAGGATGCAAACGGACAACAGACCGACGCGTATATTGACCGGGTTGTCAGTTGGAAGAAGGAAATGAATAGGGCTGTTCTCCACTATCTTCCCGCCAAGTATATGGGTTATGTGCCAGTGGATGTTAGTTTAGACACACGTGGGCAGATAGCGCTCCGGATTCTCATTTGGTTGACGATTCTTGGCGTAATCGGATCAGTCATTGTCGTACCTGTTGGGTTGGTTATGCAGTCGCGGTCTAATCGCAGTGGAGATACGTCCGAAGATGATGGCAGGGATTCAGGAAAGGTTGCCAGCCTTGGCTCCTATTTGAAATGAGGAATCGAGGCGGTATGCCGAGTCAAGTTTGTGCAAGAGAAATTGTTGAATCCCACCCTAGCCGCAAAAACAAGAACGCGGCGAGGATGGGGCACCAAAATTGAACGCGAGTCGGCGGGAATTTAATCCCGTCCGGCGCTACAGCGAGGAAATCATGGCAATCAGAAATCTATCGAATTTACGCGCGCCCAGGAAAGCCAACACCGGGAGCAAGCGTGTGGGCCGGGGCATGGGATCCGGCATGGGCAAGACCTCGACCCGCGGCCACAAGGGCCAGGGTTCCCGCACCGGCTTCAGCCTGATGCGCGGCTTTGAGGGCGGCCAGATGCCGCTGCACCGCCGGCTGCCCAAGCGCGGTTTTACGAACATCTTCCGCACCGAGTACACGGTGGTGAACCTGGACCGGCTTGTGGAGCATATCGCGGGTCTGGCGGTTACCGAGATTGGCCTGGACGACTACAAGAAGCTGGGTCTGGCCTCGAGCAAGAAGGCGCTGATCAAGATTCTTGGCTCGGGCGAGCTGACGGCAGCCATCACCATCCACGCGCACAAGTTTTCAAAATCGGCCGTCGAGAAGATCGAAAAGGCCGGCGGCAAAGCCGTGGTAGCGGGCGGCCCGGTAGCTCCCGCGGCGCCCTAGGGCGCGGTAAAGGCGCGACACGGCGGACCGTTCGCGGGTAAGATAATCAGTGGCAGAGATTCGAGTGGCGGCAAACGCCCTGAAGCGGATAACCAAACATGCTTGAGAAGTTTCTCAATATCTTCCGGATTCCCGACCTGCGCAAGCGGGTGCTCTTCATGCTCGGCATTCTGGCCGTCTACCGGCTGGGCTCGCATATTCCAACGCCGGGCGTAAACGGCCACCAGTTGGAGCTGCTCTTCAGCCAACAGAGCGGATCGGCCCTGGGCCTGATGGATCTGTTCGGCGGCGGCAACCTGCGCCGCATGACCGTCTTTGCCCTGGGCATCATGCCGTACATCACGGCTTCGATCATCTTTCAGCTCCTCACGGTGGTTTACGAGCCCCTGGCGCGCATCCAGAAGGAAGGCGAGCTGGGCCGGCGGAAGATCACGCAGTGGACCCGCTACATGACCGTGGTTCTGGGAGCCCTGCAATCGATCGGCATCGCGGCCATCCTTACCAAGCAGGGCCTGGTGCTGAATCCGGGCATCGGCTTCGACCTGATGACCATCCTCACGCTCACAACGGGCACGGCCTTCATCATGTGGCTGGGCGAGCAGATCACCGACCGCGGCATCGGCAACGGCATGAGCCTGCTGATCTTTGCCGGCATCGTCGCCGGTCTGCCCCGCGGCGTGGCCGAACTGGTGACGAAGGTCCAGACCAACGCCTGGGGCACGTTGACCATTGTGGCGGTGGGTCTGCTGGTTGTGGCCATGGCGGCCGTGGTGGCGTTCATCGTCTTTGTGGAGCGGAGCGAGCGGCGCATTCCCATCCAGAGCGCGCGGCGCATCGTGGGCCGCCGCATGATGGGCGGGCAATCCAGCCATCTGCCCCTCAAGGTGAACTCCGGCGGCGTGATGCCGGTCATCTTCGCCAGTTCCATCCTCTCGGCGCCCATGCTATTGAGCCAGACGGAGTGGGCGCAGAACAGCCGCTTTATCCACCCCATCATGGAAGCCGTGCGTCCCGGAGAACCGTGGTATGAGGCGCTCTACATGCTGGGCATCATCTTTTTCGCTTACTTCTATATCTCCATCGTGATGAAGCCGGACGACATTGCCGACAACTTCCGCAAGTCGGGCTCGTTCATTCCCGGCATCCGGCCCGGCAAGCGCACCTCGGACTTTATCAACGATATTCTCACCCGCATCACGCTGGTGGGAGCTCTCTATCTGATCATTATCTCGCTGGTGCCCACGCTGATGATCTCGGGCATCCGGCTGGATCACCTGTTCCTGGTGGGCCGGCTTTTTGAGCGTCTGCCGACATGGACGACGCATGGCATGGGGGTCAACTTCTACTTTGGCGGCACCTCGCTGCTTATCGTGGTGGGTGTGGCCATGGACACCGTCAACCAGATCGAATCGCAGCTGATCATGCGGCACTATGACGGCTTTTCCCCGCGCTCCGGTCGCATACGCGGAAGGAAAACCTGGTAATGTCCTCATTTACGAATGCAGTTGAAACAGGCCGGGCAACGGGTCGAAAGGCCCTTCCCGGCCCAATTCTTTTATTGGGCGCGCCGGGCGCGGGCAAGGGAACACAGGCCAAGGAACTGGTGAAACTGTGGGGGATTCCGCAGATCTCCACCGGAGACCTGTTGCGCGCCAATGTGGCTCAGGGCACCGAGCTGGGCCGGACGGCCAAGGAGATCATGGGACGCGGGGAGTTGGTTCCCGATTCGCTGGTCAATGAAATGGTGGCAGTGCGTCTCCAGCAGCCCGACACGGCCAATGGTTACATTCTGGACGGTTTTCCGCGCACGCTGCCGCAGGCCGGCTGGCTGGATGGCCGCCTGGCCACTCAGACCCAGGCGCTGCCGGTGATTGCCGTCAGCATCCATGTGGACTATAATCAATTATTGCGCCGGGTTACCGGGCGCAGAAATTGTCCTGTCTGCCAGGCCATCTATAACGTCTACGTGAATCCGCCCAAACGGGATGGAATTTGCGACGTTGAGGGTGCGGCGCTGGTCCAGCGAGCCGATGACACGGAGAAGGTCTTCGAGGAGCGCATGCGCGCCTACGAAGCCATGACTGCCCCGGTTGTCGAGCATTACCGGGACCTGGGACGTTTCGCGGAAGTGGATGGAGACCGGTCGATTGGAGCAATCGCGGCCGGAATCGTTGCCGCCGTCGAGCGGATGCGCGAGTAGGCATTACCAGGGATAAAGTATCCCGAAGCCACTGTACTCAAGTCGACGCGACCATCAGGGAGCGGGGACCTTGTACGAAGTTGGATAGGGCACAGTTTCCCTGGGAATGCCCATAGTGCAGCCGGACGGCGGGTTTGTGCGCATATAGGCGCCGGAAGTGGAGTCAACCGGTTGGCGGTGGTACTGAAGTCGTCCAAGGAGATCGAGAAGATGCGCCGCGCGGGTCAGGTGGTCCGCGAAGTGCTTGAGTTGGTGCGCAGCCGCGTGAAGCCGGGCGCCACGACTCTCGACCTGGAGAAGGCTGCGGAGACCCGGCTCGCCGAGTTGGGCGTCAAGGCCGCCTTCAAGGGCTACCACGGGTTTCCCTGTGTGCTGTGCGCCTCAGTCAACAGCGAGGTGGTGCACGGCATACCGTCGCCCAAGCGGGTCCTCAAGGAAGGGGATATCGTTTCGCTCGATTTCGGGGCGGTGGTGGACGGGTACTATGGCGATGCGGCCATCACCGTGCCGGTGGGCGAGATCGGTCCGGACGCCGCGCGCTTGCTGGCGGTGACAGAAAGGTCGCTGCACGCGGGCATTGCGGCGGTGCGGCCGGGGGCGACCCTGGGCGATGTGGGCGCCGCGGTGCAAGGAGTGGTTGAGGCCGAGGGATTCTCGGTGGTGCGGGAATTTGTGGGCCATGGCATCGGCGTCCACATGCACGAAGACCCGCAGGTGCCGAACTTTGGCCAGGCGGGCCGCGGCATGAAGCTGCGCACGGGGATGGTGATTGCCATCGAGCCCATGGTGAATGCCGGCAAGCCGGACGTCCAGGTATTGGGGGACGGCTGGACGGCGGTCGCCAAGGACGGAAGCATGAGCGCTCATTTTGAGCACACGGTGGCGGTGACGGCCACCGGAGCGAGAGTTTTGACTGAGTAGTGCACTCGGTCCAAAACACAAAGGCGCGGAAGCGCCGGAAGTGGATGCGGTTTGTCGAAGGAAGATGCGATTGAGGTAATGGCGGTGGTCACCGAGACGCTGCCCAATGCCATGTTCAAGGTCAAGCTCGAGAACAATCACGAGGTGCTGACCCATGTCTCGGGACGGATGCGCAAGAACTTCATCCGCATCCTGCCGGGCGACCGCGTGGCCGTGGAGCTGAGTCCCTACGACCTGAATCGCGGGCGGATCGTTTACCGCTACAAGTAGGTTTTCTTGATAACCCGCGCCATGATTTGGATGCGCGGAGAAGGGCAGCAGCCATGAAAGTCCGAGCATCGGTTAAGAAGATTTGCGTCAAGTGCAAGGTCATCACCCGCCGTGGGGTGGTTCGGGTGATCTGCGAGAACGCAAAGCACAAGCAGCGCCAGGGCTAAGCGAGCCTGGCACACGCGGAACCCTCAAACCGCCGATTCGGCAAGAGGCTAGTTAGCCAGAGTCAAGGCTTGCGATGAACCTCTGGAGGCGCCCGCAACACCCGTGCGAACCGGCTGAGGCCGGGGGCACACAACCGAAGTTCAAAAGGAATCTTCCATGGCACGTATTGCTGGCGTCGATCTGCCCCGCAACAAGCAGGCACGGATCGCGCTCACATACATCTTCGGCATCGGGGATCCCCGCGCACTCAAGATTCTGGAGAAGGCGAATGTCGATCCCTTCAAGAAAGTCCAGGACCTGGGCGAGGACGAGGTTAACCGCATCCGCCAGGTGATCGAGGACGAAGGGAACGTCGAGGGCGACCTGCGCAAGGACGTCCAGATGCACATCAAGCGCCTCATCGACATCCAGAGTTATCGCGGCAACCGTCACCGGCGGTCGCTGCCGGTGCGCGGCCAGCGCACCCACACCAACGCCCGCACCCGCAAGGGACCGCGCAAGGGAACAATTGCCGGCAAGAAGAAAGCGACGGGTAAGACCTAATGGCGAAACCAGAGCAGAAGCCCGGTACCGGCAAGACTGGAACCGGCAAGGCTGGCAAGAACAAGAAGTTCAAGAAGCGCGAGCGCAAGAATGTGCCGTTCGGCATTGCGTACGTTCAGGCCACGTTCAACAACACCATAGTCACCATTACCGACCCGGTGGGCAACACGCTGAGCTGGAAGAGCTCGGGATCGCTGGGCTTCCGCGGCTCGCGCAAGGGCACGCCCTTCGCGGCGCAGCAGGCGGCCTCGAACGCCGCCAGCATGGCCCGCGATCACGGTTTGCGCGCGGTGGATGTGCGGGTCTCCGGTCCGGGTTCGGGCCGCGAGTCGGCTATCCGCGCCCTGGCTGCGGCGGGCGTCGAAGTGCGCTCCATTCGCGACGTGACGCCGGTGCCGCACAACGGCTGCCGTCCGCCCAAGCGGCGCAGAGTGTAAGAGAAGCAGCTACTAGCCTCTAGCTTCTAGCTTGTTCGTAGGAAGTCGAAAGACTCAATGACGACAAGGAAAGAGCTAGAAGCCAGAGGCTAGTAGCTAGAAGCTAATAAGGGCCGGGACGAAATGTCCTCCGGACGCGTAAACCGGCCGTCATCCGAAGTCAGGAGAAGAAATGGCTCGTTATACCGGAGCAGTCTGCCGCCTTTGCCGTCGCGAAGGCGCCAAGCTCTTTTTGAAGGGCGCCAAGTGCGCCTCCGACCGATGCCCCCTGGAGAAGCGCAACTTTCCTCCCGGCATGCACGGCAAGGATCGCAAGGCCAAGATTGTGGGCTACGGCCTGCAACTGCACGAAAAGCAGAAGGCCAAGCGCATGTACTTCACGCTGGAAAGCCAGTTCCGCGAATACTACGAGAAGGCCAACCGCGCTGCCGGCGTCACCGGTGAGCTGCTCATCCAGCAACTGGAGCGCCGTCTGGACAACGTGGCCTTCCGGCTGGGCTTTGCCATCTCGCGGCGTCAGGCTCGGCAGGTGGTCCGTCACGGCCATGTCACGGTCAACGGCCGCAAGGTCAACATTCCCTCTTACCAGGTGAACGCGGGCGACGAGATCGCCATCCGCGAAAGCGCCAAGAAGCTGATCATCGTGGAGCAGGGCGCGCAGTATGCTGCCCAAAACCCCATGCCCGCATGGCTTGAGATGAACTTCGACACCCTCACCGGCCGCGTGCTCTCTCTGCCCAAGCGCAAGGACATTAACCTGCCCATCAACGAGCAGCTCATCGTGGAACTGTACTCGAAGTAACGTAACAGTGGTCAGTGGTCAGTGAACAGTATTCCTGCCACTGTTCACTGACTTATCGATGTACAGAGGAATTTCTAAGAAAGGAAGTGATTGAGACATGAATTCAGGAAAAGGGCCAGCCTTGTTTTGTCTTGTGATGGGCACACTAACACTGCTGTTTCTAATAGCAGCGAGTTTTACGATGCCGGAAATTCATGCGAACATGATGAAAATGTCGCAAAGTCAATTGTTTATTTTATGGGCATTCCCTATTGCCGCTATCATCTTCGGGCTCTGGCGAATAGGAAAGTCTTGAGAAGTAGTACGGAAGTGAAAGTGCAATTTGCCAGCTTTAGCCGTTGCGATTTCGATTTGCACGGCAAAACTGACCACTGACCACTGATCACTGACAACTCAACAAGAAGGAGAACTTGCGCGGCCGCCGCAAAATGCATCGCGACGTACATGCCGCGCGGGAAACGTGAGACAGATATGCTTTGGAGAGGATTTCAGAAGCCGAAGCGCCTGGCAGTGGATGCCGAGACGCTCAGCGACACATTCGGGAAGTTCAGCGCCCAGCCCTTTGAGCGCGGCTTCGGCACCACCATCGGCAACGCCTTGCGCCGCACACTGCTCAGCTCCATCGAGGGCGCCGCGGTCACCGCGATTCGCATCGAGGGCGTGCTCCACGAGTTCCAGTCCATCAGCGGCGTGGTCGAGGATGCCACCGACATCATCCTGAATCTCAAGCAGATTCCCTTCAAGCTCGCGGGCGAGGGTCCCAAGGCGCTGTATCTGAGGGCCGACCAACCCGGCGTGGTTACTTCGGGAATGATTGAAGCCGACGGCGACGTGGAGATTCTGGACAGGAACGTGTATCTGGCCACCCTTTCGGAAGGCGGCAAGCTGGATATGGAGATGCGCCTCAAGCGCGGGCGCGGCTATATCTCCGCCGACAAGAACTTTGACGCCGACCTGGGACTGGGCTTCATTCCCGTGGATTCGGTCCACTCGCCGGTGCGCCGCGTGAACTATGTGGTGGAAGCCGCCCGCCTGGGCCAGATCACCGACTACGACAAGCTCACCCTGGAAGTGTGGACCAACGGGGCCGTGCTGCCCGCCGACGCCGTCGGCCTGGCCGCCAAGCTGCTCAAGGACCACATGAACATCTTCATCAACTTCGAGGAGGAAATCGAGGCCGAGGCGCGTGGCGAGGAAGGCCGCTCGCTGCTGCGCAACGACAACCTCAACCGCTCGGTGGAAGAGCTGGAGCTGTCGGTCCGCAGCTACAACTGCCTGAAGAACGCCAACATCCAAAGCATCGGCGAGCTGGTGCAGAAGACCGAAGCCGAGATGCTCAAGACCAAGAACTTCGGCCGCAAGAGCCTGAACGAAATCAAGGAAATCCTGGCGCAGATGGGCCTCTCGCTGGGCATGAAGATCGACGAAAACGGCAACGCGGTCCCCGGACCCACCAGCATTCCGCCCGCCGCCGCGCTGGCCGCCAGCTATAGCCGCTACGACGACGAGGACGAGCCGCTGGATTCGGTCGATCTCCAGTTGCCCACCGAGACCGAGAACTTTTAAGAAAGTGATTAGTGGTTAGTGGTCAGTCAGAGGCGCAGGAAACCAGCAGCGAACCTCACACTGACAACTAATCACTAACCACTAAACACTGACCACTTTTTATCGAAAGAGAGTTGCACCATGCGCCATCGCAATGCAGGATTCAAGCTCGGACGCAACACCAGCCACCGCCGCGCGCTGTTGCGCAACCTGGTTACGTCCGTCCTCGTGGAAGACCGCGTGGAGACCACCGTGGCCAAGGCCAAGGCTGTCCGTCCGCTGGTTGAAAAGATGATCACCCTGGGCAAGAAGGGCGATCTGCACTCGCGCCGGCAGGCGCTCAGCTTCCTCATGACCGGCAAGTCCGTCGAGAGGCTGTTTGAGACCGTGGCTCCGCGCTACGGCGACCGCCAGGGCGGCTATCTGCGCATCGTCCGCACCGGCTTCCAGCAGGGCGACGGCGCCGAAAAGGCCTTCATCGAACTGCTGGGCGCCGAAAAGCAGCTTGACGCCAAGCGGCAGAAGCGCGACGACATCAAAACCAAGAAGCGCGCCGAGATGGAAAAGCATCTCGAAGAACAGAAAAAAGAAGACAGCAAAGAAGATGCTGCGTAAAGAGGCATCTCTGTAACGGTTCCATCCTTCCGCTCCGAAGGTTGCACGGGCGTCCGCGCGGCGGACGCCCGTGTTTGTTTTTCTATTGCCTGCGATGAATGCTTACGCCGCTCTTGCCAGCTTCTTGGGCCGGAAGATGCGCATGAAGACGTAGACAACCAATTGCAGCGCGATGGCGCCGCAGCAGTCCAGCAGCACATCCCAGGGCGAGCCGGTGCGGTTGGGCAGGAAGGTCTGGTGCCACTCATCGGCGCTGGCCACCAGCGCCGTGCCCAGCAGCGCCAGGAGCGCATCCTGCACGAAGCGCGAATGGGGCAGCGTCATCCACCAGGCGCGCAGCCATGCCAACCCGATGAACCCATAGCCGACAAAGTGCCCGGACTTGCGGATGAGGTGATGGACGATCTCCCACCGGGCGTTGCCGACGGGTCCGAAGATGGCCTCGTAGAGCCATCGCAGCGGACGGCTGGTGTGGTCGGCGCCCATGAACTCGGACGACTCCACCACGATGACGGCGACGCCCAGCACCACCGGCCACCAGGCGTTGATCCAGTACTTTAGGCCGCGCTTGCTATTCGACACGATAGTTGGGCGCCTCGCGGGTGATGATTACGTCGTGGACGTGACTCTCGCGCAGGCCGGCGCCGGAGATGCGCACGAAATGCGCCTTCTCCTGCAGCTCGGCGATGCTTCCGCAGCCCACGTAGCCCATGCCGGAGCGCAGTCCGCCGACAAGCTGGAAGACCATCGACTCCAGCGGGCCGCGGTAGGGCACGCGTCCTTCGATGCCCTCGGGAACGAACTTGGCGAGACGGTTCTGGCTGGCGCGTTCGCGCTGCACCACGCCCTCGGTTCCCATCTCCGCGCTGGCCAGATCGGCGGTGCTCTGGAAGTAGCGCTCGCCGGAGCCCTGGCTCATGGCGGTCAACGAGCCCATGCCGCGGTAGCTCTTGAAGCTGCGCCCCTGGTAGAGGATGGTTTCGCCGGGGCTTTCGTCCACGCCGGCAAACAGCGAGCCGATCATGACCGAACTGGCGCCGGCGGCGATCGCCTTGGTGATCTCGCCGGAGTACTTGATGCCGCCGTCGGCGATCACCGGAATCCCGTGTTCGCGGGCTGCGCGCCAGGCTTCGGCGATGGCCGTAATCTGCGGCATTCCCGCGCCGGTCACCATGCGCGTGGTGCAGATGGAGCCGGGCCCGATGCCCACCTTGATGGCGTCCGCGCCGGCTTCGATCAGCGCCAGCGCCCCCTCGTAGGTGGCCACGTTGCCGGCCAGCAGGCCCACCTCGGGAAACTGCTTCTTCATGGCGCACACCGCCTCCAGCACCCGCGTGGAGTGGCCGTGCGCCGAGTCGATGGCCAGCACATCCACGCGCGCGCGCACCAGTTCGGCCGCGCGCTCCAGAAAGTCGCCGGTGGCCCCGATGGCTCCGCCCACGCGCAGCCGGCCCTTCTCGTCCTTGCTGGCGTTGGGGTATTTCAGCTTCTTCTGGATGTCCTTAACCGTGATCAAGCCCTTCAACTCAAACTGATCGTTCACCACCAGCAGCTTTTCCACCCGATGCTCGTGCAGGATCAGCTCGGCCTCTTCCAGCGTGGTGCCCACGGGCACGGTGATCAGGTTGTTCTTGGTCATCACATCGCCGATGGGAATGTCGGTGCGGGTCTCAAAGCGCAGATCGCGGTTGGTCAGGATGCCGACGAGCTTTTTGCCCTGCGTGACCGGCACCCCAGAGATCTTGTAGCGCCGCATCACTTCGAGGGCGTCGCCGATCATCTGATCCGGCCCGATGGTCACCGGGTCCACGATCATGCCGCTCTCCGAGCGCTTCACCTTGTCGATCTCGCCGGCTTGGTCGGCAATGGAGAGGTTGCGATGCACAATGCCGATGCCGCCCTGCTGCGCCATGGCAATGGCCATGCGCGACTCGGTCACCGTGTCCATCGCGGCCGAGAGCAGCGGGGTGTTCAGCGTAATCTCGCGGGTCAACTGGGTCTGCGTGCTGACCTGCACGGGCGCCACGTCGCTCAAGGCGGGCACCAGCAACACGTCGTCGAAGGTAAGGGCTTCCGGTAAGTTTTTGACTAGCATAATGCTCTGATGCGCCTGGCGGGCCGGGAATCCAGTCCCCGGCGCGGCAGGCGCTTCACTCTATTGTAGCGGAGGGGGCTAGGGGCGGCCCGTTACCCCGCTTCGAGAGCGTGGAGTTTCTCAGCCTTTCCGGTGTACACAGGAGACATCCGCGTTGCGCATCCTCATACCCCCACCGGGAACGGCTTGGGAACAATTCCTCGGTGTTGATTTGATCGTCCTTCAGGCAGCCGTAGCCACTTTCTTCGCGGCCTTGAGAAGCACACGCAGCGCATCGTTCACCGCATCCGCATCGGGAAAGGCAGCGGCTACATCGGGAGCAATGGGCACCATTACTACGTCGCCTTTGAAGCGGCCCGCGTATTTTCCTCTGACGCCGCCGGTCATATCGTACTCCGGCCGCATTGTATCCTTAAACTTCGTGGATTCAATCGTTTTCATAGGCATATCGTTCACTCCTTGTGGGTAGCCTCGCGCTGATGATGCGTATTTCGTCCGGGTCTTCTGTGTGGGCTACCAAAATAAGCCGATGTTGGATGATAGCCCAAGAGTGAGAAATCTGCTCTCCGTAACGGAGTGATCCGGGTCTGGTTTTGTCATCGATAGCCGATTGTCAAGAACTGTCGCGGCTTCCTCAAACGAAATCTTGTGTTTGCGAAGATTCGTCCACGACTTGCGGGAATCCCACCGAACCTTTGGCTCCTGTACGGGCTCTTCCATGGTCTCCCCTCACACGCCCACCGGAAACGGCTTGGGGCTGGATTCGTCGGTATTGGCGCCTGTGCCGGTGCGCCAGCGCTCGAAGCGGCCTTGCAGCAGGCTCATCAGGCCGGTGTACCAGTAGCCGATGACGAACAGAATCAGGAACGGCGCGGTGAAGTAGTTGTGGTTGGAGAAGGTGTAGAGAATGGCGGCAAAGAAATAGCAGCCGATGGCCAGCTCGATCCATGGCGCCAGTATCAGCCGTTTGCGGTACTTGGCGGCCTGGGACTTCTCGCCCTTTTTGGCCACGCGGTACTTGGGGGTGCGCACAAAGGCGCTCTTGATGCCGAACAAGGCCTCCATCACCGCAATGGTGTTGGTGACCGTGAGGCCGATGCCCAGGGCCATCAGGAAGGGCAGATAGAGAAAGGTCTTCATCCAGGTCTTGGGGAAGAGCTCGCGCTCGCTCGCCAGGTAAAACACCGCGATGGAGAAGGTGGAGGCGGTGAACAGCGGAAAGTCGATGAGCAGCATCTGGAACCAGCCCTGGTAGAAGCGGCAGATCATGGCCGGCAGCAGCGCCGCGGACATGACGATCATCAACGGATAGCTCAGGTTGGCCGTGAGGTGGTAGACGGCCTCGACCTTGATGCGCCGCGGCACATTCGCTTTGAATATCCGCGGCAGCACCTTGATGCTGGTCTGGATCAGCCCCTTGGCCCAGCGCGCCTGCTGCGTCTTGAAGGCGGTCATCTCGATGGGCAGCTCGGACGGGCACTCGACATCGGGCAGGTACTTGAACTTCCAGCCGGCCAACTGCGAGCGGTAGCTCAGGTCGGTGTCTTCGGTGAGGGTATCGTGCTGCCAGCCGCCGCCGTCGGAGATGGCCTTGATGCGCCACATGCCGGCCGTGCCGTTGAAGTTGAAGTAGTCGCCGCTGCGGACGCGGGCGCCGTGCTCGATGATAAAGTGGCCGTCCAGCAGAATGGCTTCGATCTGGGTCAGCATGCTGTAGTCGCGGTTCATGTGGGCCCAGCGGGTCTGCACCATGCCGATCTCCGGCTCGGCAAAGTGGTGGATGACCTTCATCAGCCAATCCGGCGGCGGCACAAAGTCGGCGTCGAAGATGGCCACGTACTCGCCGGTAGCCACCTTGAGGCCCGCGTCCAGCGCTCCGGCCTTGTAGCCATGGCGGTTGGTGCGGTGAATGTAGGCGATGGGATGGCCCAGCGCCGCGTAGCGCTCCACAATGCCGGAGGCCACCGCCTGGGTTTCGTCGGTCGAGTCGTCCAGCACCTGAATCTCCAGCTTCTCGCGCGGATACTCCATCGCGCACACCGCCTCGATCAGCCGGTCGATGACAAACTGCTCGTTGAAGATGGGCAGTTGCACGGTGACGCTGGGCAGCTCATCGAAGTGCCGCGGCGCGTCGGGGCGGTAGTTCTTGCGGTGCTTGAAATAGAGGTAGCAGAGCGTGTAGCGGTGAACGCCGTAGAGCGCCAGGACGATCATCACCGCGAAGTAGGGCAGCAGCACCGCCGCGTCAAACCAGTTCCAGTGGTATTGGTTCTTGAAGATATCGTTGGTGGCCTGCATCGCCTTGAGGTAGTGGCGCAGGCCGTTCTGCGGAACAAACATCAGATGCGCGGACAGCCGCATCGGCAACCCGTGCAACAGGCTGGCGGCAGGATTCAGACGGGTCACAAGCGCGGCGAACAGGGGGAGCCTCCATGGTCCGGATAACGGCAATTGTAGTCGATGGAGGCTAGGGAAGACGGAGCCGAAGGACCGTAAGCAATTCAGTTGGCGCCGTGATCCGCACGCCGCAAATGATCTTTCCGTACCAAGAGCCAAAGTGTCTCTTGTCCCCTGAAACCAGATGGTCCGCTTGCGCCTGGACCGCTCCAGCGAGGACTGGGCGGTCCTTTTCCGGCAGAGCAACTGCTTCGGGGATATCGGGCAGTTTTTCGAAGGAGACGATTTGAACGGATCGCATCAGGCCTCGTAACCGCTCGATCTGGCCCATCTGATGCAGGTTGCGCTGAACCTCGCCCATCACATAATGCGATGTGATCAGCCGGACGCCCTCCATCTTCCATATCAGTGCGATCTCACTGCCTTCCTTCCATGCGGCGGAGATCAGCACGTTGGCATCCAGGAACAAAGTCGTGGCTGGGCCATAAGCAGGGGTCATTCAGGCCACCGGATATGATCGATCGAATCCGGATTGATGCCCATCTGCTCCACATCCCTGCGAGCTTCCAGATAGCCCTCTTTCGTCAATACATTGTTCAGAAAGAACTCGGCCAGCCTCTCAGGGGTGTAAATCTCTACATCGACGGGAGTTGTTGCCGCCGGACGCATCAAAATGCCGTCTTCGCGCTCTTCAATGAGCATCGGGCTTCCCTCGTCCAGCCGGTAGCGCTTGCGCATCTTGGCGGGAATCACAACCGTACCTCGTTTGCCGATCAGAACCGTCTGCATTTCAGAATCTCCGATATTCAGAATAACAGAAAGATGGCCAAGGCCGAAATATTCCGCAAAGGAGTGGGACCAGCGAGCGTGAACTGTTAGCGTTTGGCGCGCTATGCGGTCGTTGTTCCTGTCTGTGTGGCGTCTCTCGGTTGGGTACTGGGGAAGCGCTGCTATCCTTGACAATTTTGAGTCGCAGTCCGTTAGAATGTATCCGGTCGAATAGCCTGGGGAACCGGATCACGGAACTCGGCTGAGCCTTCCCGAGGCATAGGGGTGATAAGTTTTGCCGATGCGCGCAATGCCGAATTTTTGAGGCCCTAACGTAATTTGTGGAAGGAGAGAGCACTCATGAAGAGAACTGTAATCGTTCTTGCGCTTCTCATCAGTGGAGCAGGATATGCGGCAGCGACAAAATCCTACGTTGATCCTAGCTATGGAAAGGTCAAATACGGCGATATTGTCAAGCCCGCGCAACCTTACAAGCTGAAACTCAAGGTGGAGTTCCAAAGGAATGGGCAACACCTTCCAGGCATCGACAAAGAACTCATGCAACAGGTTGATCGTGTCATCAGAACATCTGGGTTTGCGATTCCTGTTCCCGACGGTGAACCCGGTTCCGACGAACTCACCGTCGTGGTCAACAATATTGCCGACCTCGACGAGGCCAGGAGAAAGGGATACGTTACGGGGTCCACATTATTCTTAAAAGGTTCTACGGTTACCGACTACTACGAAATGCAGGCCACGGCCACGATCGCGGGCAAGACCATAACTAAGTCCGGCTATAAACATGCGATTCATTCGACGGTCGGACGTGCTAAAGGCCCGGAAGGCATTCCCGCAATGACCACGGAAGAAGCCTTTGGCAAGGTCGTCGAGGAACTTGTACTGAACTTCCTTGGCGACCTGCAAAAAGATCAACTCAGCAGTCCGGGCAAACCCGTGTTACCGGCCATAGCTGCGCCGGTGGGAACGCCCTGACAGCCGTTTACAGCGTGCATGGCGCCCGCACCCCCGGTTCGTTCGGATCGAAGTCCCGCCTGTTGCCGCCGCTCAGGTTTCTGGCGTAATGTGAGCATTGCCCCAGGAGGCAAGTTCTTCTATGTCCACGCTTTCCGCTTCGCCCATCGTCGCCGCCGCCGGCGGCAGTTTTTTGCTCGAGACCCGCACTCCCGCCGAGGTCTTTACCCCCGAAGACCTGAACGAGGAGCAGCGCCAGATTGCCGCTACCGCCGCCCAGTTTGCCCGCGAGGAGATTCTGCCTGCCGCGGCGGCCATCGAGGCCAAGGAGCCGGGGGTGATGCAGGCGCTGCTGCACAAGGCCGGCGAGCTGGGGTTTGCCTCGGTCGATATTCCCGAGGAGTACGGCGGGATGGGGATGGACAAGACCACCTCCACGCTGGTTACAGACCACTTAGCGGTGCTGGCCAGCTTCTCGACGGCCTTTGGCGCACACATCGGCATTGCTACGCTGCCGCTGGTCTGGTACGGCACTGAGGAGCAGAAGCAGCGCTACCTGCCCAGGCTGGCCAGCGGCGAGTGGATCGGCGGCTATGGGCTTTCGGAGGCCAGTTCCGGCTCGGACGCCATGAACATCCGCGCCCGCGCTACGCTCTCGGCCGACGGCAGCTACTACACCCTCAACGGCGAAAAGATGTGGATCACCAACTGCGGCATCGCCAGCCTGTACACGGTCTTCGCCAAGATCGACGGTGAGAAGTTCTCCGCATTCCTGATCGAGCGGGACACGCCCGGCCTCACCGTGGGCGCAGAGGAGCACAAGCTGGGGATTCACGGCTCCTCCACCTGCCCGCTGGTGCTGGACGGCTGCCGGATTCCCGCCGCCAACCTGCTGGGCGAGGCCGGCAAGGGCCACCACATCGCCTTCAACGTATTGAATGTAGGGCGGTTCAAGCTGGGCGTGGCCTGCATCGGCGGCGCCCGCCACGCGCTGGGCCACATGATCCGCTACGCCAAGGAGCGCCACGCTTTCGGCAAGCCGATCGCGGAGTTCGGGTTGATCCAGCGCAAGATTTCTTCAAGCGCGACCCGTCTTTACGCGGCCGAAAGCATGGCCTACCGCACGGTGGGGATGATCGACGCGGCGCTGGCCCAACTGACTCCGGAGCAGGCGCATGCCCCGCGCGAGATCCAGCGGCGCATCGAGGAGTATGCCGTAGAGTGCTCCATCCTCAAGGTTTACGGATCGGAGATGCTGACCCTGGTGGCCGACGAGCTGATCGCCACCATGGGCGGCTACGGGTATGTGGAGGAGTATCCAGCGGAACGGTTCTATAGGGATGCGCGGATCAACCGGATCTTTGAGGGGACCAATGAAATCAACAGGTTGATTATTACCGGGTGGCTGATGAAGCGGGCGCTGAGCGGGCAACTGCCGCTGCTGGGAGCCATCAAGAAGCTGATGGACGAGGTGATGCAGCCGCCGTCCTTCGATGCCGGGGCCGATGCGGGCGAGCTGCTGGCGCGGGAGGCCGAGGTGCTGGCGGCGGCCAAGAAGATGGCGCTGTTTGCCGCCGGAGTGGCCAGCCAGCGCTTTATGACGGCCCTCCAGGATGAGCAGGAAGTCATGGCCGATTTGGCCGATATCATCACGCAGGTCTATGGGTTGGAGTCGGCGCTGCTGAGGGCGCGGAAACTTGCCGTTTCGGGCAAAGGCTCTGCTGAGGGCGCCGCGGCCATGACGGGACTGCTGGCTGACGAGACCATCGCCCTGGCTGAGCAGGCGGCACGCCGGGTGCTGGCGGCTTGCGGCGAGGGCGACTTGCTGCGGACCCAACTGGCCATTCTGCGCCGGCTGGCGCGGTTCACGCCGGCCGATGCCGTGGGGCTGAGCCGCACCGTCGCCCGGCACTCGATTCAGTTGGAGAGGTATCCGCTGTAGGGAACAGGAAGGCGGCTGGAGCGGCGCAGACTCACTCGGCTGTCCGGGATGCGGTGCGCGGCGGCGCCATGGGCCACACCTGACCTTGATTGCAACCTTTCCGGATCAGGAGCCGGCGGTGCTGGTTACGGGTCCGGTTGTGGAGAAGGCGAATGGGGCAGGAAGGACGAAAGCGCGGACGGATGCAGGTTGAGATTTTGGGTCTCCCATCCTTCCGCGATGAGGCTGCGGAAGGATGGGGCACCCGGCCAGTATCATCTGAATACACGGCCAATATTTTCTCTTTGTGTTCGCCCTCCTGGAGCGTATGATTTTGCCCATGAAGAACGAGACGCTGTACGGCGAGGACGACGGGCTGCCTATACCTGAAGTTGGGCCATGGACGGAGGACAAGTTCGATCTGACTCGCCTCTATTGCCAGATATTTTCGTCGTCGATGAAGAACATGTGGACGAGGGTCTACGTAGACCTTTACGCTGGGAGCGGCCTGTGCCGAATCAAGGGGCGCAACCAAATCCTTCTGGGATCGCCACTGATCGCCTTATCGGTAGATGCTCCTTTTAATCGTTACATCTTTTGCGAAAGCAACCCGGAGCGATTTTCAGCTTTGAAGACCCGGGTGGAGAAGAATTATGCGAAGCATGATACTCGCTTGATTGCCGGAAAATTTGAAGAGCATATCGATGAGATTTGTTCAATGATTCCGAATAAATCTATCGCGTTGTGTCTTGTCGACCCCTTCGACTGCGATTTCGATGTTGATGATCTTAAGAGAATATCGAAATGCGCGAGTGGTGTGGATTTCCTCTGTCTATTGGCTCTCCAGATGGATGCAAAGCGCAATGTCCCGCACTACCTCCTGCCGGACAGCAAGATAGACAGGATGATCGGAAATACAAAATGGAGAGAACGCTGGAATCTGCGAACTGATATTCATGAAGATTTTGCCAAATTTCTTGCCAGAGAATTTGCTCAGAGTATGTCGGAGGTTGGCTACCTTGAAACTCCTCTCCACCAGATGAGGGAGGTCAAGACTCACGATAAGAAAGTTCCCTTATACTACCTGGCGATGTTCTCCAAAAATGAGACGGCCTTCAAGCTATGGGCGCAAGTACTGAAATACTCGACTAAGCAAAGCAGCCTGTTCCAATAGGAGGTCAAAATGTCGCTTGGCACAACAATCGAATGGACCGACGCAACGTGGAATCCGGTACGCGGCTGCTCGAAGATCAGCCCCGGATGCAAAAATTGTTATGCGGAACGATTTGCGGAGCGATTTCGCGGTGTTCCAGGACATCCCTTTGAACAGGGATTCGACGTTCGCTTGGTTCCGGAGAAGATCCCGGAGCCCCTTCGCTGGAAGAGTCCACGGAAGATATTTGTCAATTCCATGAGTGATCTTTTCCACGAATCCATTCCGGATAGTTACATTCTGCAAATCGCCCGAGTCATGCGGGAGGCCAACTGGCATATCTTTCAGATCTTGACCAAACGCCATGATCGCATGGCACGGCTTCTATCGGGACCATTGAGTTCTTTTGCTGCCGAGCCGCACATCTGGTGGGGCGTCAGCGTTGAGAACAGGAAGCACGGACTCCCGAGGTTGCGCAAGCTACAGAAGACTCGCATAGCAGTGCGGTTTTTGTCGATTGAACCTTTGCTTGAAGACCTTGGAGAGATTGATCTGAACGGGATTGCTTGGGTGATCGTCGGCGGGGAAAGTGGTCCTGGGGCGCGCCCCATGCAACCCGCCTGGGTTCGGTCCATTCAGAATCAATGTAGCCGAGATGGAGTCCCATTCTTTTTCAAACAATGGGGTGGCACACGGAAGGCGGCATTCGGGCGGATCCTCGATGGAAGAACTTATAACAACTTTCCAGAGTTTATTCCTTCCATTCCCACCAGTATTTCAGGAGAGGCCATTTCGCCAGCCCATTCGACTGCATTTGTACCGGTCGAAGCCCTTGCAGGCAGCTAGAGCAAAGACCAGGGATAGTATTGTGGGAGGCTGGGTTCCTCTGGTCTCGACCTGGGGAACCCGCACCCGGCATTTTGGGGGTGATCGATCGAAGGTTCAAATGAGAACCGGCCCGCTCCTCGGAATCAGAAGCAGGCCGTGTCGGTTCTTGAAGCTAAGGGGAGTTACGCCTTGGCGGTGGTGAGCGCGCCGAGGTCGGCGGCTAGTTTTTCGGTGGAGAAGGCTTCGATCAGGTCGCCTACCTTTAGGTCGCTGAAGCCGGAGAGGCCGATGCCGCATTCCATGCCGTTGGTGACTTCGCGGGCGTCGTCCTTGAAGCGCTTGAGGGAGTTGATCTTGCCCTTGAAGAGCTGTTCTTCGCCGCGCATGACTTTGACCTCGGCATCGCGGCGGATGACGCCGTCCTGGACACGGCAGCCGGCGATGACGCCGACCTTGGGGATGCGGAAGACGTTGATGATCTCGGCGCGGCCCAGGTAGTTCTCCTTGAAGACGGGTTCGAGCAGGCCGAGCATGGCCAGGCGCATCTCGTCCTGCAGCTCGTAGATGATGGAGTGGAGGCGAATCTGGACGCCCTCCTGCTGCGCCAGTTCGGCGGCCTTGCGCTCAGGGCGGACGTTGAAGCCGATGATGATGGTGTTGGAGGCTGTCGCCAGAAGGACGTCGCTCTCAGTGATGGAACCGACGCCGCTGTGGATAACCTTGACGCGCACCTTCTCAGTGGACATGAGGACCAGCGAGTCGGCCAGCACCTCGACCGAGCCGGTGACGTCGCCCTTGATGATGAGGGGAAGGTCCTTGACGCCGGCGGTGCGAATCTGCTCGGCGAGGCCTTCGAGAGAGACGCGGGAGCTCTTGGCGAGTTGCGCGTCGCGCTCCTTCATCTTGCGGTACTGGGCGATGCCCTTGGCCTTGTCGCGGTCGGCCACGACCAGGAAGGTGTCGCCGGAGTCGGGCATGGATTCGAGGCCGAGGACTTCGACTGGGGTCGAGGGGCCGGCAACCTCGAGAGCACGTCCGCGGTCGTCGAACATGGCGCGAACCTTGCCGAAGGTGTTGCCGACGATATAGCTGTCGTTGAGGTGGAGGGTGCCGTCCTGGATGAGGATGGTGGCCACGGCGCCGCGGCCGCGGTCCAGCTTGGCTTCGAGCACGGCGCCCACGGCCTTGCGTCCTGGAGTGGCCTTGGGGGCGCGAATGTCGGAGACCAGGCAGATCATTTCGAGCAAGAGGTCGAGGTGGATGCGCTTCTTGGCGGAGACTTCGACGAAGACCGTGCCCTCGCCGCCGGCTGCCCACTCCTCGGGAATCAGGCCGCGGTCAGCGAGCTGCTTCTTGACGCGCTCGGGGTTGGCGTCGGGCTTGTCGATCTTGTTGATGGCCACGATGATGGGCACGTTGGCGGCCTTGGCGTGGTCGATGGCCTCGAGGGTCTGGGGCATGACGCCGTCGTCGGCGGCAACCACGATGACCACGATGTCAGTGACCTTGGCGCCGCGGGCTCTCATGCGGGTGAAGGCTTCATGGCCCGGCGTATCGAGGAAGACGATCTCGCGGCCGGAAGCGGGTGAGCCTTCCTTGGCAAACTTGACCTTGTAAGCGCCGATGTGCTGGGTAATGCCGCCGGCCTCGCCAGCCGCCACGTCGGTTTCGCGGATGGCGTCGAGCAGCGAGGTTTTGCCGTGATCGACGTGGCCCATGACCGTGACCACAGGCGAACGGGGAACTTCGAGCTCGCCGGTGTTCTCGGCTTCGAGGACCTCCTCGATGGCCTGGTTGGAGATCTCTTCTTCGTAGCTGATGACTGTGGCGGCGGCGCCGAACTTGGCGGCGACGTCCTTGACCATCTCGGCGTCGAGGGACTGGTTGACGGTAACGAAGATACCGCTCATCAGCAGCGTGGCGATGAGGTCCTTGGCGCGAATTTCGAGCTTTTCGGCCAGGTCCTTGACGCTGATGCCCTCGGTCACGGTGATTTCGCGCGTGATAGGCAGCGGCTCACCGCCGTATTGCACCCCGCCATAGCGCGGCGGCGGCACAAAGCCCTTCATCGGGCCTTCTTTGGTTTTGGGGTACTGCGGGCGTCCGCCGCGGCCTCTGGATGGGGCACGCTGCGGGCGGGGCGCTTCGCCGGTTGGCGGTGCGCCGCCGGGACGGGGAGGGCCGCCGAAGCCACCCGGACGGGGTGGTCCAAAGCCAGGCCGCGCGCCAAAACCGGGACGTGCGCCGGGGGCGGTTGGGCCGCCGGGTCCGGCGTAGCCGCCTGGGGTGGTGCGGGTAGGATGCTTGGGACGCGGTCCGCCGGGGAATTGGCCAGGCGCCGGGGGGGCTCCCGACGTGCGTTGTGGATAGCTGCCGGGACCGCCCGATGGCCGGCGGTCGAAAATCGGCTGGCCGCGCCGAATGCCTGCGCCGGCGGCTTGGTTTCCGGCGCCTTCTACCGGGGCGGTTGGAACCACGATGGGCGCCTTGTAGACCGGGCGGGGCCCGGTTTGGGGCATGACCATGCGGCGGGCGGGCAGCGCATGGGTTGGCGATGCGGTCTGCGTATGGCCCTGTGTGCGACGCGCTGGAGCGGCAGTGGCCGTGGGTTCGGGTGCAACAGGGATGGCTGGCGTGTCTGTCCCCGATGCGGCTGTGAGGGCTTCTGAGGCAGGCGGAGCCGGCTCAACCTCAACGGTGGAAGACGCAGCCGCGGCAGCGGCGGCCGGAGGCGGGCCGGCAGGAGCGGCGACGGAGTGTGCGGGCGGAGCGGCAGCCGGTTTGATTGCGGCGGCTGGCTTCTTGCCTGCTTGCGGCTGCTCTTCGCGGGGGGATGCAACGCCTGGGGCCACTGGCGGCTTGACCACCACGGCTACAGGAGGCGGCGCCACCACGACCGCCGGACGCGGCGCGGCAACAATGCCTACCCGTGCCTTGGCAACCACCGGACCGGCCGGTGGGCGGGAGGCAATGGCCGGCGGAGCGGGGGGGGCGGCGACGATGGGCGGCGCCTGGCGCGGCTGAGGAACAACCTTGCGCGGTTCCGGACGGCCAGGGTGCGGCGAAGGCGCGACGGGCGCGGCCGCGGAAGGCGCGGGTTTGGCAGGCTCGGCCGGTGCGGCTTTCGGACGCGCGGGCGCATGAATCTGGCGCGCCTCTTGCTCTTCTTTTTGCTTGTTGGCCTGAATGGCCTTCAGCACGTCACCGGGCTTGGAGATATGCGAGAGATCAATTTTGGGCGCAATGGTCTGTGGGGCGCGCGACGGCGCGGCGCTGGCGTGGCCGCTCGGCCGCGATCCGCGCTCGAATTGCGCGCGAACCTTCTGTGCCTCGTGTTCTTCCAGCGAGCTGGAATGGGTCTTGCCGCCGGCCAGGCCGAGTTCCGCCAAAATGTCAAGAACCTGGCTGCTCTTGACTTCCATCTCGCGCGCGAGTTCGTTGATTCGAACCTTACTCATCCGCCTCTTTTCAAAATGTGCTGCCCAAAGCCCTTAGTCGTCCGCCGCGGCGGACGACCTCATGGCAATGGCCGTTCATGGAATTACCATTATCCGATTGACCGTAAAGAGTGTGGCGCATGTTACGCGCCGTCCTCTTTGGCCGCCTGCTCATCTTCAATTCCGCTTGCTGTCTCGCTCGCTTCCGGCGACTCATCGGCATCGGGGACGTTCTCAATTGCCGCTTCAGCCGCGGGGAGTGTCTCTGTGTCTGTTTCAGCCGCACTGACGCTTTCCGCTTCTTCCAGAACCACGGCTGCGTTTTCCGCCTCCGCTTCCGCACTTGCCACAATCGCGGGCGCGTTCTCCACCTCAGCCTCACCCGGAAGCGCCTCGCCGGGTTCTTCTCCGGCGGCCGCTTCCGCGGATTCTGTTTCCGCGGTCTCGGGCACATGGCCTTCTTCGCCTTCTTCAAAGTGGCCGAAGTAGTGGCGCACGGCGATGCTGATTTTTTCGAGGGTCTTTTCGCCGATGCCGGGAATCTCCTCGAGCTGCTCGGGGGTCATGTCGGCCAGGGCCTCGACGGTGGTGATGCCGGCGGTGACCAGCTTCTGGATAATGCCGTCGCCCAGCGCGGTGACCTGCTCGATGGGCGTGGAAGGACCGCCGGAGAGGGCCTGCATCTGCTGCTCGACCTCCTGGCGCTTCTCCTCTTCGCTCTTGATGTCGATCTTCCAGCCCAGCAGCTTGGCCGCCAGGCGTACGTTCTGGCCCTTCTTGCCGATGGCCAGGGAGAGTTGCGTGTCGTCCACGATGACTTCCAGTTGCTTGTCGGTAAGATCGGAAATCGACACGCGGCTGACCTTGGCCGGCTGCAGCGCCTTCTCGGCGAAGGTGGTGATCTCGTCGCTGAACTCGATGATGTCGATCTTTTCGCCGCGCAGTTCGCGGATGATGGATTGCACGCGCATGCCCTTCATGCCCACGCAGGCGCCCACCGGGTCAACGTCCTTGTCGCGGCTCTGCACGGCGATCTTGGTGCGCTCGCCGGCCTCGCGAGCAATGGCGCGGATGACCACGGTGTTGTCGTAGATCTCAGGGACTTCCGACTGGAACAGGTTCTGCACCAGTTCCGGCGCGGCGCGAGAGACGACCACCTGCGGTCCCTTGGAGGCGCGGTCCACCTTGAGCAGAACCACGCGGACGCGCTCGCCGATCGAGAACTGCTCCAGCCGCGACTGCTCGCGCTTGGGGCAGCGGGCTTCCGCCTTGCCCAGGTCGTAGATCACGTCCTGGCCCTCGATCCGCTTTACGGTCGCGTTCAGCACTTCCTTTTCGCGGTGGGCGTACTCGTTGAAGACCGTATCGCGCTCGGCCTCGCGCACCTTCTGGAAGATGACCTGCTTGGCCAGTTGCGCGGCGATGCGGCCCAGGGGACTAGTGTCGCGGTAGAGCCGGATCTCGCTGCCCACCTCCACGTCCGGCGCCAGTTCCTTGGCCTCGGTCAGCGTGATCTGGTTCAGCGGGTCCTCGATGGGCTCCTCGTCGGCCACCACCGTCTTGTAGATGTAGGCCAAAATCTCGCCGGTCTCCTTGTTCAGCTCCCCGCGCATGTTTTCCTGGGTCTTGTAGAACTTGCGCGTGGCCAGGGCGATGGCCTCCTCGACGGCGCCGACAACGATGCCGGGTTCAATGCCCTTCTCCTGGCTCAGGGCCTCAATGCTCTGGTACAAAACGCTGGTGGCCATACTCTGCTTGCTCTCTCGTTTGTCGCTCGCGGTGGAGGCGGTTGCTGGCCCATGCCGGCTTGGTTGGTTGTGTTGAAGGGTACGGGCTTTAGCCCGTACGAGAAGTCAGCTTGAGAAACCGGGGCTTTAGCCCCTGAGGGAAAATCCTTCCAAACTCTGCATTCCTTCAGCGGCTAAAGCCGCGGACTTCTCGCTTCATCAACGGACGGGCTGAAGCCCGTCCCCTTCACGTCTTGCGTTGCTCAAAAACTCTTCAGATCTCCGGCACCAGTTGCGCCTTTTCGATGTTGCCGAGCGCAATCTCCACCGTGCTGACGCCGGTCTTCCGGCTCTTGCTGTTCTGCTTGACCGCGTTCAGGTCGAGCGTGATCGTTTGTCCGGTTCCGGTTTCTGTTCCGGCTACCAGCCGTCCCTGCCAGTGCCGGTTGTTGCGGATCGGCTCGAAGGTCTGCACCTTCACCAGGCTTCCTAAAAACCGTTGAAACTCCTCCGGCCTGCTCAGCTTGCGGTCCAGCCCCGGAGAACTTGCCTCCAGCGTGTACTCCGCGCCGGGAATCAGGTCTTCGACATCCAGCAGCACGCCAAAATCCCGGCTAAAGGCGGCGCAATCCTCATGTGTGATGCCGGAAAGCTGCTCCAGACGATCCGGGCTCAGCGTGCCCTCCTGAGCTTCCTGGATCAGCCGTTCCGGAAGGGCATCCATTCCGTCCCCGGCGGCTCCGGCCGCAATCGCCGCCTTCAGCCGCGCCCGCCCCTCGGCGTTCTTTTCGAGGAAAACGCGAAGAATGCGCTCTTTCGCAGGGCCGGCAAGTTCCACGTCCACCACGTCCAGCCCATGCGAAGCGGCCACTCGTGCCGCCGCCGATCGAATTTCGTCCAGCTTGACTGCCATCGTTCCCACGCCGCTCATTTGGCGGCTATTTCCGGGGGTTCAGCCCGGAGGTTTTGCCGCAAATAAAAAGTGGGCTGTAAGCCCACTCCTCTCTCCGCCAGCCGGCCTACCCACGGCAACCATGGCGGACAAATTCGTCTGCATCCTTAGCATACGGCGAAATGCGGGAAAATTCAATATGCAAATGGGACGGAAGGGCCGAAAAACCGCCCCCTGAAGGCTCCAAGGATTGTGGCGACCCCGCCAATCTGCCATACTTTCGGCTATGAACCAGGAAGTTGTTCTCCGAACTGTACTTCTGACCGCCGTATTGGCCCTTGCCCCATCTGTATCCGCGCTGGCCGACGACTCGGCCGCCGCCATCGCCGCCGGAGGGCTGGTTCCTCGCCGCGAGACTCGGATTGTGATGGCCAAAGAGGTTCTCCGCATCAGCGACAAGAAAGTGGTGGTCGATTACGACTTTCGCAACGATACGGACCAGGATGTGACCACTGAGGGGGCGTTTCCCGTGCCGCCGTATGAGAATTATTGGCAACAGCAGTCGCTCACCGAGGAGTCTTTTTCCGACTTTAGGCTGCGAATCAATGGGAAGCCGGTCACATTCCAAGCCGAGGCCAAGGCAACACTCAAGGGAAAAGATGTTACAGCGATTCTGGCCACCGATAAGATCGACGTTGCCAGCTTCGGCCACTTCGAGGAGCTTCCCGACGGAGGCATTCTGATTCACGACCTCACTCAATTGCCAAAAACTGAGCAGAATCGGCTTGTGGCGCTGGGACTTTTCGATACGGATCAGCAATCCGCCAGTTGGACCGTTCATCTGCAATACCACTGGACGCAGACCTTCCCGGCCCACTCCACGGTTCACATCCGGCATGAATACTCGCCTGCCGTAGGATTCACACAGATTGATCCGCCCGATGTAGAGGATTTTCTTGCACAGTTCAATACTGGCCACGGTAAGGGCGACGACCCGGATGATGTCAAACTGCTCTCTGGGTTTTGCGTAAACCAACCATTTCTGAGGACACTCGCACGGCAGCTTCGCGAGAGCGCCTCCCAAGCAAAGACGGAGGACGAAAGGCTTGTCGCCGGAGTCGCTTATCCTCAATGGGTGGACTTCATCCTGACCAGTGCCAACACCTGGCAGCGGCCCATTGAGGACTTCACGCTCATCATCGAGCGCCCGCAACCGGAGCAGGACAGGAAAACCCTCATCAGCTTCTGCTCGCCAGCCAATGGCAAGGTGGAAAAGCTCGACGCAGACCATTTTCAGGTTCACCTGACCAACTTCATTCCCACCGCCGAACTGCACATAGGCTTCTTTGAGGTGCCTTTGGTCAAGCCAGCCCAACCCGCGGTGAAGAAGTAGGCGTACGGGCAGCGAGATTAAGCTCCGGTGCTAGACTCAGCATTATCTATGGCTGCTTCTCATCCTCCCCATTCGCCCCACCCGCCCTCATCCGCCGCTTCCGTTGCCGAAGCCCGCACCGCTCTGTTGAAGCGCGCCGCCCGTGACGCTATGGACTACCTGGAAGGCGAGGATGCGCGCTCCGTTGCGCCCCGTCCGGAGGCAGTAGCCGCCCTGAGCGCTTTGCGGGGGCCGCTGCCGCCGGGGCCGACGAGCGCGGAGGCGGTTCTGCATCTGCTGGATACCTATGGGTCGCCGGCTACGGTGGCCAAGACGGGCGGGCGGAACTTCGGGTTTGTGAACGGCGGCTGCCTGCCGGCGGCGCTGGCCGCGTCCTGGCTGGTGAGCGCGTGGGACCAGAATGCGGCGTTCTTTGTGCAGTCGCCCGCAGCCATCGTGCTGGAAGAGATTGCGCTCGAATGGGTGCGGCAACTGCTGGGGCTGCCGGAGGGAACCGGCGGCGCGGTGGTGACCGGAGCCACCATGGCCAACTTTACCGCGCTGGCTGCGGCCCGGCACGCCCTGCTGGCCCGCGCCGGATGGGACGCGGAGGCCGACGGGCTGTTCGGAGCGCCGCCGATTACCGTGGTGGTGGGCGAAGAGGCTCATGCCTCGGTGTTGAAGGCGCTGAGCCTGCTGGGCCTGGGCCGCAAGCGGGTGGTGCGGGTGCCGGTGGACGGCCAGGGACGGATGAGGACCGATGCGCTACCCCATCTGGACGCCCAGACCATCCTCTGTTTGCAGGCGGGAAACGTGAATACCGGCGCCTTCGATGCGGCGGCGGCGATTTGCCCGGCGGCGCGGGCGGCCGGAGCGTGGATTCATGTGGATGGGGCCTTCGGATTGTGGGCGGCGGCTTCGCTGGAATACCACCGCTGGACCAAGGGATTCGAGCAGGCCGACTCCTGGGCCACCGACGGGCACAAGTGGCCCAATATCGGCTACGACTGCGGCATTGCCCTGGTGCGCGATCCTGATCATCTGCGGGCGGCCATGTCGATTCAGGCGTCATATCTGGCTCTGGGAGAACATCGCGAGCCATCGGACTACAACCCGGAACTGTCGCGGAGGGCGCGCGGGGTGGAACTGTGGGCCGGGTTGCGGTCGCTTGGGCGGTCCGGGATGGCGGAGATTGTGGAGCGGACCTCGGGCCATGCCCGCCGGTTTGCGCAGGGGCTGCGCGCCGCCGGCTACCAGGTGCTGAACGAGGTGGTCATCAACCAGGTGCTGGTGTCTTTCGGCACGGCGGAGAAGACGCTCGCCACCATCGCACGGTTGCAGACGGAGGGAACCTGCTGGTGCGGCTCGACCGTCTGGCAGGGACAGACGGCGATGCGGATCAGCGTGTCGTCGTGGGCTACCACCAAGGAAGACGTGGAGCGCAGCCTGGCGGCGATGCTGAAGGCCGCGGAAGAATAAGGCCAGGGAAGCCCCGCACCGGCTGCCCGCTTGACATCTGCCGCCCGCTCGCGGAGGCTGATAGCCATGTGTAGATTCCTTCGTTTCAGTTGCATCGCGGCCATTCTGGCCATTTCGCTTGCCCCTCTCGCTCATTCGCTTGAAAAGCAGCCGGCCGCGGCGTACCGCGCGCGGCGCGTGGCGCTGGCCGCCAAACTTCATGGCGGCGCGGCAGTGCTGTTTGCCGCCCAGGAAGCTCAACTGGACTTCATGCCCTACCGCCAGGATGCGGACTTCTACTATCTCACCGGCTGGAACGAGCCGGGGGCGGCGCTGCTGATTGTGGCCGACGCGGACCAGCCACAAACAACTCAGGCGCCGGCTCCGCGCAGGTACACCGAGATTCTCTTCCTTCCCACGCGCGACCTGCGCATGGAAAAGTACACCGGCGCCAAGCTGGACGCGGCTTCGCCGGGGGTGGCGCAGGCTGCGGGCGTGGACGCAATGCAGCCGATGACCGAGTTGCCGGCGGTGCTGAACCGGCTGATGGACGCCGACCGGCGGCTGGCGCACAACGTGTGGGCGCAGCCGGACTCTCCGCAGGCCAAGGCGCTGCTAGAGTTTACTGCGGCAACTCTTGGAGTGAGTGCGCCCACGGCGTCCCGCGACGTGACCGGCATGACGGCGCAGTTGCGCGTGGTGAAAGACGCTGGCGAAATCGAACTGCTGAAGAAGGCGGCGGACGCCTCGATTCGCGCGCAACGGGTGATGATGAAGGCGGTGAAGCCGGGCGTCACCGAGCGCACCCTGGCCGGCAAGATGACGGCGGCGTGGCTCGAGGGCGGCTGCGAGCGGGCGTCGTATGCGCCCATCGTCGGCTCGGGCATCAACTCGACCACGCTGCACTATTCTGAGAACACGCGGACCCTGGAGGACGGCGACATTCTGCTGGTGGATGCGGCCTGCGAGTACTCGATGTACGCCTCCGACATTACCCGCACCGTGCCGGTGAACGGCCACTTCACTCCTCGCCAGCGCGAGATCTACAACATCGTGCTGGGAGCGCAGCAGGCGGCCATTGACGCCTTTGTGGCCGGCAAGTCGAAGATCAACGACCGCGACCGCAAGGACCCCGACTCGCTGGACAATGCGGCCTACAACTACATCAACACGCACGGCAACGACCTGCACGGCCAGCCGCTGGGGCAGTACTGGCTGCATGGCCTGGGCCACATGATGGGCATCGACGTTCACGATCCGGCCGATTACCCGGCGATGCTCAAGCCGGGGATGGTCTTTACCATCGAGCCCGGCGTCTACATTCCCGAGGAAAAGCTCGGAGTACGCATCGAGTGCGACTTTCTGGTGGGCGCCGACGGCAAGCTCATCGACCTCGACGCCGCGCTGCCGCACACCGCCGAGGATGTGGAAGCGGCCATGCGGGACAAGTAGGGAACAAGGAGCGCCAGCAAGGAGTTTTGTGGACCCGCGCGACGAGGTAGAGCCCGATCGGTTGGAGACGCTGGCCCGCGCTTTTGCGGAGCAACTCCTGGCCTGCCTGGATGAGTGCGCGCGCGGCCGCAGGGGGCTGTTTTCCGACTTCGAGGGCCTGGGCGACGAGGCCGAGGACGATGCCTGGCCGGAGGCGGCGCGGCTGCGTGAGCTGGCGCTTGCGTTGCAGGGGATTTTTGCCCAGCAGGAAGAGCGGAATGCGCTGTGCGACGAGTTCCTTGACCTGTGCTCGATTCACGGCGAAAGCCATCCCGGAGAACGCAAGCTGGCGCGGGCGCTTCTGGAGCGGATCGAGCGGGGCGAGGTGGGCACGCCGACGGAGGGGGAGAAAAGGCCGTGGTGATCCTGCACGCATTTCTTGCGCTGCTGGCCGGCTTTGCCACCATGGCCGTGCTGGTGATCGCGCTGACGGCGCTGCTGACGCGCATGGTTCCGAGCTGGACGGGCGCGGAGGGCAGACCGCAACCGGGGTCCCCGGCGACAGGTCTTCGTCGCCGGGATGGTCAGCCGGGTTACGTCTTCGTGAACCTGGGCTACTCGTTTCTGGCCGCCGCGGCCGGCGGCTATGTGACCGCCTGGGTCGCTGCCGCTAACCCGCTGGTGCATGTGCTGGCGTTGGGGATGGTGGTGCTGGCGCTGGCCGCCCTCAGCGCCCTGCAATCCCGCGGCAAGCAGCCGATCTGGTATCAGTTGGCGCTGGTGGCGATTTCGCCGCTGGGCGTGCTGGCCGGGGGGCTGGTGCGGCTCAGGGTGTTGGGAATTCTGTAGAATTTCCCACTTGCATAATTTGTGCCACTATTGTATATTAGTGTCACTAATGGAGAGGGGTGGGACGCTTGGAAGTTTTGGAACCTCAAGAGCAAGAGGCCGTTTGGGAACGCCCCAAGGTTGTAGAGGATCATCGGGTTCGGGCGCGCATTGGGGCGAAAGGGCGTCTTGTGATCCCGGCTGCGATGCGGGAAAAGCTGGGGATGAAGGAGAACGAGGTCATTGACCTGCGCGTGGTGGATGGAGAGTTGCGCATAGTGACACTGCGAGAGACAATCCGGCGCGTGCAGGAGCGGGCGAGGAAATACGTCAAGCCGGGAACACTTGTTTCGGAAGAGTTGAGTGCTGAGCGGCGCGAGGCGGCGAAGCATGAATGAGGTCGTGCTCGATGCCTCAGCGATCTTGGCGATTGTCTTCGATGAACCTGGTAAAGAGAGGCTGACGGCCGAGATTCTTGATGTTTCGGTGGTTAGCACAGTGAACTTGGCAGAAGTGCAAACCAAGCTCGTCAAGAAGGGCTTTGAATCCGAAGAGGCGTGGTGGGCTGCCGTTCATCTTGTGGTTGCCGTGGAACCTTTCACCCCGGACCACGCGAGGATCGCTGGCGATTTGATCGCAACGACAGAGAGATATGGATTGTCGCTGGGGGACAGATCGTGCCTGGCGCTGGCGATTGCGCTCAAGGCTCCCGTCTATACCACCGAACAGGCCTGGAGAAACCTGAAGGTGGGCGTGCCGATTCATGTGATTCGGTAAATCGGGGTTGTGCTTGAGTGAACAGAAACATCAAAGGCCGGAGCGATGCTCCGGCCTTCGCTGTCTATGCGGGTTGTGGCGATCAGCCCTGGATGTCGAACTGCTCTGGATGCAGCGTCGCGTCGCTCTTGATGAGGATGTTCTTGCCGACTAACTCCTCGAATTCGGTGAGCCAGCTACCATTGTTGCCCTTGAGCACCTTCACCGTCTCCGGGTTGACGCGCAGGAGCACGTCGGCGCCCTCGAAGTGCTTCTTCATCTTGCGCAGTTCGGTGTAAATCTCGTTGCAGACCGTGGTGGGGCTCTTGACCATGCCGGTGGCCTGGCAGGTGGGGCAAGGGACGCTGAGGGTCCGTTCTAAAGATTGCTTGACGCGCTTGCGGGTGATGGCGACCAGGCCGAAATCGTTGAACTGGAGAACCTTGGTGGGGGCGCGGTCGGATTTGAGAGCTTCTTCGAGAGCGGCCAGGACCCGGAAGCGATTCTTGCGGTCGTCCATGTCGATAAAATCAATCACGATGATCCCGCCCAGGTCGCGCAATCGAATCTGGCGCACGATCTCCGGCACGGCGTCGAGGTTGGTCTTGACGATGGTGTCTTCAAGCCGCGCCGACTTGCCGACATACTTGCCGGTGTTGATGTCGATGGCCACCAGCGCCTCGGTCTGATTGATGACAATGGAGCCGCCGCTCTTGAGCCAGACCTTGGAGCGCAGGGCCTTGGAGATTTCGTCCTGAATGCCGAAGTGCTCGAAGAGCGGGGTCTCCTTGGTGTAGAGCTTGACGCGCCGCACCAGCGTGGGCGAGAAGCGGTTGAGGAAGCGCACGATGCGTTCGTAGTCGTCCTGGGAGTCGACCCAGATCGAGGAGAAGTTGGAGCTCACCTGGTCGCGCAGAATGCGCTCGATGAGCGACAGATCGTGATAGATAAGCGCCGGCGACTTGGAGCTTTCGGAGCGCTGCTTGATTTCGTCCCACAGGTGGAGGAGGAAGCGCAGGTCGGCGCGCAGATCCTCTTCCGACGCGCCCTCGGCCGCGGTGCGGACGATAAAGCCGCCCGAGGCCTCGCCGCGCTCGTGGACCAGAATCCGCTTGAGGCGCTGGCGCTCCTCGTCGGATTCGATTTTGCGGCTGACGCCGATGTGGCTGACGGTGGGCATGAAGACCAGGAAGCGGCCGGGCAGGGCGATGTGGCTGGTGATGCGGGCGCCCTTCTTGGCGATGGGCTCCTTGGCAATCTGGACCAGTATTTCCTGACCCGGCTTCAGCAGGTCGCTGATGATGGGCAGGTCAGAGAGTTGCGCGGAGCGGCGCGAAGGGCCGCGGCCTCTGCCGGGGCCACCTGGGGATCCTTGCGCTCCACGGCCACGGCGTCCGCGGGGGGAGCGATCACGGCTCTGCTGGGCTGAGGAAGCGGCGGCGGGCTGGCCCGCGGCGGCGGACTCGTCCTCGTCGTCTTCTTCGTCGAATGCTTCGTCGCCTCCTTCCCCGCCGTTCTTGGCGTCGAAGTTCAACTGGATTTTGTGGTCGAGGTGGGCTTCCTGGAGCATCTCGCCCAGGTCGCCGGTGCGAAGCTGGTTGGGCAGCGTCTCCTCTTCAAAGTCGTCCTGGTCGTGGTCTTCGGCTTTGCCGTGGCGATGAGGGTGGCGGGGAGCGTCGAACTCCTCCTCCTCGATGGTCTCTTCCTCGATGAGGCCGCTGCCGGGGGCATAGGCCGAGACCGAGGACACTGAAGCGGATTTTGGCTTGGCCTTGGCGGCCTCTTCTTCCTTCTTCTTCTTGCCGCCAAGTCCAAAGAGCCGGAAACCGGTAGGCGGCACAGGGTCAATGTGGTGGGAGGCGGAGGCATCGGATTCCGGCGGCTCCGTTTCGGTCCCCGCGGGTTCAGTAGCGGCAGGCTTGTCCGAACCCAGGCCGGCTGTAGTCTTATCCTGCCTGGTCACCGGGGCTGCCACTTGCTCATCCGCCGGCGGCTCTTCGATGACCGTCTCGACCGCATAGTCCTCGGTTTCGGCTGGGGCCGACTTTGCTGGGGCGTCGGGCGGCTCGGGCGCTACAGAGACCGTTTCCTCGAACTGGTCATCTTCGATGAGTTCGATGGGGTCTTCCTCGGCCAGGTGGTCTTCCGCAGCTTTGGGAACAAGTCCTTCCGGCGTTGCTTCAGCCGCTTGCTCAGCGGCGGATGCGGGGCTGGGCTCGATCCGCTCCGAGACGAAGTCTTCCTCTTCGATCTCATCCGGTGCGGCGGCGCTGTCCTGGAGTTCGGCTCCCA
The DNA here is from genome assembly GCA_003170825.1 of Acidobacteriaceae bacterium. Classification (GTDB taxonomy): domain Bacteria; phylum Acidobacteriota; class Terriglobia; order Terriglobales; family Acidobacteriaceae; genus Telmatobacter. Next base: position 51,814 of record PMYL01000013.1, on the reverse strand, counting down.
CCGCAGGCTCGGGCCGGCGGGCGCGATGCTTCGAGAGCGACTCACCGGGCAGCAGGCCGCTGCCGTCCCACCGCAGGGGGGCTTCAATCAGCGTTGCAGGCTTGAAGCTGCTGGCCGGACGGGCCGGTGCAGCAGGTTCTTGAGCGGATTTGGGAGCATCGTCTTCCTGCGTACCGCCGTACTTCGAGAGCGACTCGCCGGGCAGGACAAAAGGGACCGGGGCATGGCCGGCGCGGGGTGCGGATGCTGGGGCGGCTGACCACCCAGGCGGCGAAGCGGGAGCCTGGTACCGGGTGCCGGGTACCCCCAGGGTGGGGCGTGGTGGGGCATCGCTGGGGGTCCCGGCTTCGGCGTGAATCACAGGGGCCACCTCAGTTTCCGCCGGTGTCTCGAGATCAATCTCCGTGGTCTCTTCTGACTCGGCCTGGCCTTCAGGCGAGCCGGCAGGGCCACGGCCACCGCGACGGCGGCGGCGTCCACGCCAGCGCTTTGCGCCTGGTTCGGTGGAATCATCCTGGGCGCTGCTGGATTGGCCGGAGTCGAACGAGGATTCGGGAGCGGCCACGGCAGCGTCGCCGGCCTCGGGTATGGCTTCGACCGACAGACGGCGGCTTCTTGCGGGGCGTTCCGGGCGCGGTTCCTGCTTCTGGTCTGGCTTTTGATCGGCTTTTTGGCCGGAGCGCGGGAGGCGAGCTTCGCTGCGACCGCCACTGCTGTCTGGTGCGGGGCTATGCCGGATCTCGCGGGGAGGCTGGTTGCCGCCGCTGGCCGCTGCTTTTTCCAGCTCGTCGGTCTCTTCCTGATCTTCGAGTTCCAGGAAGTCGGTTACATACAGGAAGGCGTCGCGCTCCAGGCCCACGTCCACAAAGGCGGACTGCATGCCGGGCAGCACGCGGGTGACGCGCCCGTTGTAAACCGACCCCGCCAGGGTGTACTCGTTTTCGCGTTCGTAGTAGATTTCCGCGAGTTGATCGTCTTCAAGAATTGCAAGCCGCGTCTCATGCGGCGTGCTGGAGATGCAAATCTCTTTTGCCATCGTACCTTTCCGTCCAGCGGCAATTGCCTGCTGGGAACCGCGGCAAGGTTGGATGGAGACGTGCGAACCCGGGAGGGAAGGGGATGTGCAGGAGGGATGACCTTTGAGTCGCTGGTGTGCCGGTTGCCGCGCGGCTGCCTGCCCCAAGGGGCGGCGAGCTGCGCGAACCGTGGCGGATGTCCTTCCGGACAAGCTGAACAAACCGAACGAGCTGTATGGTGCGGTGATCCAATTGCAGAGAGTTTGTGGCCAACCATGCCGGCGTTGCCGGCGGGGCCGTTCCACCGTTGGCGTATGCACGGCCGTGCCGCGGGGCCGGAGCGAGGCTAGCCTGCCCCGATGCTCCCGCGCTTTGCACCCCATCCGGCACAAATCGCCGGCTGGGGACCCCGTTTTCCGTGCAACTTATACGCTGCCAACGGTTCCGGGGTCCCCGGCGACAGGTCTTCGTCGCTGGGGTGGAATGGTTTTCCCGTCTCTGCGTGCTCATGAACCCTTGTCCTGCCGGGCTCGAGATCCATCCGGACCTGGCCGGCTAACTGCTTGAAAAATCCTTCTCTTGCGGGCCGGACAGTTCCGGCGGACACAAGAGGGTAAACTTGTGAAACTTGGTCCGGGCCAATTGGGCCACCCCTGCGACGAAGACCTGTCGCCGGGAGCCCCGGTTACCACCCCATCGACGAAGACCTGTCGCTGGGGGCCCCGGTTCGCCCCGCGACCGTCAGTTCACGAACCGGCGCATGCGGACATTCATCGCCACGCCCAGCGCCAGGAACGCAAACAACACCGAAGATCCGCCGTAACTCATCAACGGCAAAGGAATTCCGGTGACCGGCATAAAGCCGATGACCATGCCCACGTTGACCGCAATCTGAAAGGTCAACACAGCCACTATCCCCATGATAATCAGGGATCCGGACAGGTCCGCGGCTGTTTGTGCGTTCTGAATCAAACGCATCAATATAAGAAAGTATAGCAGCAGCACCAAAAGCGCGCCGACGAAGCCGTGCTCCTCGCCGAATGCGGCAAAGATGAAGTCGGCGTGGGGGATGGGCAGAAAGTCGCCCTGGGTCTGTGTGCCTTTGGCCGCGCCTTTGCCCCACACCCCGCCGGATCCGACCGCGATCTTGGATTGCAGGAGCTGATAGCCTGTGCCCCTGGGGTCGTTATCGGGGTTGATGAAGCTGGTCAGCCGGGCCTTTTGGTATGGCTTGAGCAACTTGCCGCTGCTCCAGACGCCGGCTACCAGCACGATGCAGGCGGTGAGCAGAATCAGCGCCTGGCGAAGGTTGATGCCGCCCAGAAAGAGGCCGGCGACCAGGATCGGCGTATAGGTGAGCGAGGTTCCCAGATCGGGCTGCTTGAGCACCAGCAGTAAAGGCACGCCCACCAGCACGAAAGCCTTCAAGATGTCCTTCCAGGTAAGGCTGCGCCCACCCAGATTGGCAAAGTACCGAGCCACGGCCAGAATCAGCACCAGCTTGACCCACTCGGAGGGCTGAAAGTGCATGGGGCCGAGTTTGATCCAGCGGCGCGCGCCGAGAACCTTTTGGCCAAAAAACATCACTGCAACCAGCGCAACCAGGCAGACTCCATAGGCCCAGGGAACGAAGTCGATGAGCTTGTGGTAGTCGATCTTGGCGAAGATGAACATGGCCACCAGACCGCCGGAGATCCAGAACATCTGCTTGGTATGAAAGCCGGCGTACTTGGTGTGCAGCGTGGCCGAGTAGACCTCAAGGACCGAAACGGTACACAGCACGAGTACCATGCCCAGCAGCGTCCAGTCGAAGTCGCGAAAGCTCAGGAAGCGGCGCATCGGGGCTATTGTCCCTTCCCGGAGCTTGCGGGCAGGGCCGAGCCCGGTTCGGACGGGGTTGCGGCGGGGCGTGCCCCAGATGCGGATGCAGTTCCGGATTTGCGTTCGGGCCGGGCTCCGGAACGCGTCTCCGGGATGGCGCGGGCAACGATCTGGCCGTTCTGCACAAGAAAGTGACCGGCTTGCATCCGGGCCGGATTGCCGTCTTGATTGGCGGGATTGGCGCCGGAACCGGAAGCAGGGCCGGGAACGGTCCAGACGGCGCCCATCTCGACCGGAGCCGCTGCTTTGACGGGTTGCAGGTTGTTTGCCAGGCGGCGCTGCTTCTCCACATAGGCCGACACGACCTTGGCGCCGATGCGGGCGGGGTAATAGCTGAATTCGCCATTCTGCCAGAGCACGGCGACCACCAGTTCGGGGTTGCGGCGGGGGGTGAGGCCGACAAACCACACATTGGGATTCGTGGACTTGCCCTTCGTTGTTTTGCCCAGGGCCTCGTGGCTCATCAACTGGGCGGTTCCGGTCTTGCCGCCGAAGTCGATGCCCTCGAGGTGGGCCGAGCCGGCGGTGTGGAAGTAGCCGGGTTGTGTGACCTCCGCCATGCCGTCGGTGACGGTGACCCAATTCTCGGGATCGATAGGGATGTCGACATCGCCCGCGCCGGGAAAGCTATCGAGCATGGCTTTGCGGAAGTCCGCGGGAAGCTGGTCGGGAAACACGACGTGAGGCCGGACCAGGTGTCCGCCCGAGGCGATGCCGCCGATGATCCGGGCCAGTTGGAGCGGCGTCGCCTCGACCGCGCCCTGGCCGATGGCGACATCGAGGGTTTCGTCGGGATACCAGCGGTTATGGTAGTTCTTCAGCTTCCACTGCGCGGACGGCATGAGGCCGGCCTGTTCTCCGGGCAGATCGATGCCGGTCTTCTGGCCATAGCCGAACGCGGCGGCATACTTGGCGATTCTATCGATGCCCAGCTTATCGCCCAGCATATAAAAGAAGGTGTCGCAGGAGAAGGGAATCGCATTGTGAATATCGACCGCGCCGTGGTGTTCGTCGCAGTGGTGGAAGAAGCCGTAGGGCCCCCATCCGCCGGCGCAGTTGATTTTGAGGTTCTGCGCGACGCCCTCCTGGAGGCCGGCCACCGACATGAGGATTTTGAAGGTTGAGCCGGGAGCCAGTTGAGCCTGGATGGACTTGTTCATCAACGGGTGGTTGGGGTCGGTGATGAGCTGGTTCCAGTCGGCGCGGTTGATGCGAACGGCGAAGGCGTTGGGGTCGAAGCTGGGACGGGAGACCATGGCCAGAATCTCGCCGTTGCGGGGGTCCATGGCTACGATGGCGCCGTTGCGGTTGCCCAGGGCTAGCTCAGCCGCGCGCTGCAGGTCGTTGTCGATGGTGAGGCGCAGGTCCTGGCCGGGAATGGCGTGCTGGGTCCGCAGGTAGCCCACCTCGCGGCCATGGCTGTCCACAATCACATCCCGCGACCCGTCCTGGCCGCGCAGCAGCTCGTCGTAGGTCTCTTCGACGCCCGCCTTGCCCACCACGTCGCCGGGCTCGTAGGCGGCATAGCGCGTCTGGTTGAGGTCCTCCTCGCTCACCTCGCCCACATAGCCGATCAGGTGGGCGGCAAAGCCATCGCGGGGATAAAGCCGCCACTCCTCGTCGATCGTCTCCAGCTCGGGCAATTCGTTGCGATGCGCCTCGATGAAGGCCTCTTCGTCGGGGGTGACTTCCAGCTTGATGGGGATGGGCTGATAGCCCGGTGCGGCGCGATACCGCCGCAGGGTGGCGCGCAACTGCTCCAGATCGAGATCCAGCCCGCGCGCGATCAGGGGCAGGTCGGCATCCACGTTGCGGTTCTGCTCGCGAACCAGAAAGCAGGAGACCGACGGGTAATTGTCCACCACCAGCCGGTTCTCGCGGTCGAAGAGTTTGCCGCGGGCGGCCAGCACGGGAACCTTGCGGACGCGATTCTGCTCGGCCAGCAGGCGGAAGTTGTCCGCGCCCAGCACCTGCAGCCGCCACAACCCCGCTGCCAGGGCCAGCATCATGAACAGAATGCCGTATTGCACCACCGTCAGCTTGAGGGTGGAGAGTTTTTCGTCGCGGTTGCCTCTGCTCAAATACATCTGGATACGCCTTAGAATAAAGCTACTTTCGTTGAGTTAATGATTTTCATTGCCATGAGCGGAGCCGGATGGGACCTGCATTTGCGCCTGGTCCCACCTACAAAAGACGTTGTCCCCAGCGTACTCGTTCAAAACAGCCAAACCAGCGACCCGCAAATCGAATCCTGTTCCTTCAATCCCTGATCTGCAGACGATCCAGCACGGGAAACAGCGCCACGGCAATGAGCGAGTTGCCAACCGCCTTGAAGAGCTCGGTGAGCCAGCTCCACTCCGGATTCAGCCCCAGCAGGATGCGGTAGATGAAGACATAAATGGCGCTCGACAGCAGCGAGAGCAGAAAGTTGAGCACCAGGCGGATGGTGTGGTTCTCCACGTCGATGCGAATGCCCACCGACGCCGCCAGGAAGCCGACCACCGTTTTGGTTATGCCGTTGACGCCGATGGCGTGGTGGGTGAGCGCATCCTCGAAGAGGCCCATTGCCGCGCCCATCAGCGTACCCTGAATCGGGCTGCGCCTGCCCAGAGCGAAGTAGACCGTGACCACCAGCGGCAGGTCGAACCAGGCATAGCCCCTGAGCACGCGCGGCAGCCAGGCCTGCAGCACCAGCGCCGCCAGCGGCACCAGCACGTAGACCAGCAGCGGATAGCGGCGAATCTCAAGATCGCGGCGGGAGTTTGCGCTCAGGACGGACATCGCTATGGATTCCTTTCCGGCTTGGTTTGCTGGCCTGGCTTGGCTTGAGCCTTGGGTGCGGGCTTTCTTTCCCCGCCGTCCGGCGCGGAGGTTTCCTTGTCCTGCGGGGCCTTCGGCTTTGCTTCTGGCTTCGCGAGGGCACTTGCGCCCGGCGCCGTTTCTGGCGCCATTCCGGGCGTGAAGCGGTCAGGATGCAGCGCCTGGGGCGGGTGCGCAACGGGATTTGGGTTAGAGCTGTCCCGGAGCGGCTGCTGGTCCGGCGGAAGGTTGGGGTCGGTCAGCCCAGGCAACCGCTCGGCCATGATCTCCGACGCCTTCTTCTGTTCCTTGATGGCCTCTGCCTCCGGGCCCTTCAGCGCCTCGCTGGCAGCCAGGTCCTGCTGCTCTTCCGGCGAGAAGCGCGGCTGGGTCGATGTGATAACCAGGACCTCATCCAGCCGGTCAAGATGCGCCGCGGGCTGCACAATCACGTCGATGAACGAGTCGCGCTCCGGGTCCGGCGCCACTTTTTCCACCACGCCCACCGGCAGCCCCCGCGGGAAGATCAGGTCGCCCCCGGCGGTAAGCACTTTTTCGCCTTTTTGGATGCGCTGGTCGGCCAGGATGCCCACGATCTGCGGCTGGCCGGCTGCGTTGCCGCGCAGGATGCCGCGAATCCGCGTGGTCTCCAGGATCACTCCAGCGCCACTGGTCGGGTCGTTGATGGGCAGCACCTGCGCAGAGTGCGGAAAAACATCGCGCACCTTGCCGACGATCCCGTCCGCCGTTATCACCGCCATGTCCCGGTCCAGCCCGTCCGCGGAACCCTTGTCCAGATAGAAGACCCGCGACTGATCGCTGCCGCTGGAGCCGATGGCCTGCGCGGCCAGGGTCTTGTAGATGTACTTCTGCTGGAAGTCCATGAGCGCCTGCAGGCGTTGGCCCTGGCGGGCATCCTCAAGCAGCGCGGCCTGCTCCAGCCGCAGCCGGTCGATGGTCTGCTGCAACTCCTGGTTTTGTTCGCGGACGTGGCGGAGGTCGATATAGTTTTGCCACAGAGACGCCATGCCCAGTTTGGAGGAATGGATCAGCCGCTCAGGAGGCGTCACCACAGCATCGGCCCACAGGCGGATCAACCGCACGCTGGGCACGTCTTGCGGGTCCAGGGTGTTGTGCCCGGAACTGGTCCGCCGCACTTGCACGGCCAGGCCCACGATCTGCGCCACCAGAATGGCCAGCAGCACCAGAAGATTCCGATAGCGGATGAAAAACGATTCCATGGCCAAAGCTCGGGTTGGGGGAAAGGACTCGATGAACAGCAGAAGCAAAATCAGCCGGGCGCCCCAGAGCCTGCCCTGAGCTTGCCGAAAGCCTGCCCTGAGCGAAGCCGAAGGGGGTCTCGCTTCTTCAGGCCTGGGAAACCGCAAACATCTCGCCAGCCCAACCGCTGACAACTGAAAACTGAAAAACTGACAACTGCTCAGCCGATCTTGATCTTGCGCAGCAGCCGGAAGTCGGAGAGCATCTTGCCGGTGCCCAGCACCACCGAGGCCAGCGGATCGTCGGCCACCGAGACGGGCAATCCGGTTTCTTCGCGGATGCGCTTGTCCAGGTTCTTGAGCAGAGCGCCGCCGCCGGTCAGAACGACGCCGCGGTCGCTGATGTCGGCCGAGAGCTCCGGTGGCGTCCGCTCCAGGGCCACGCGGATGGCGTTCATGATGACCGCAATGCACTCGCCCAGCGCCTCGCGTATCTCGCTGTCGTCGATGGTGATGGTCTTGGGCACGCCTTCGATCAGGTTGCGCCCCTTGATCTCCATGGTCAGCGGCTTGTCCAGCGGGAAGGCCGAGCCGATCTCGATCTTGACGTTCTCGGCGGTGCGCTCGCCGATCAGCAGGTTGTACTTCCGCTTCAGATAGTTGGTAATGGCCTCGTCCATCTGGTTGCCGGCCATGCGCACCGAGCGCGAGTAGACGATGCCGGAGAGCGAGATGACCGCGATGTCCGTGGTCCCGCCGCCGATGTCCACCACCATGTTGCCGCCCGGCTCGGTGATCGGCAGTCCCGCGCCGATGGCCGCCACCATGGCCTGTTCCACCAGGTAAACCTCGCTGGCCTTGGCGCGGTAGGCCGAGTCCTCCACCGCCCGTTTTTCAACCTGCGTAATCTCTGAAGGCACGCCGATGACGATCCGCGGATGCACCAGCATCTTGCGGTTGTGCGCCTTCTGGATGAAGTAGTTCAACATCTTCTCGGTGACTTTGAAGTCGGCGATCACGCCATCCTTCATGGGCTTGATGGCCACGATGTTGCCGGGCGTGCGGCCCAGCATCTCCTTGGCCTCCTTGCCCACGGCTTCCACCTCGCCGGTGTTCTTGTTGATGGCCACAATGGAGGGCTCGTTGACGACGATGCCCTTGCCGGCCGCAAAGACCAGAGTATTGGCGGTGCCTAGATCGATGGCCAGGTCGCTCGAAAACATGCTGAAGAGCGAACGCAGGCCGTGCGAGCGCGAGGAGCGCGATGGATAGCCGTTCAATGACATGGGGGGACTGGTTCTACCTCAACGCTTATTGTACGGCCAGCGGGCCCGGGCCGTACCGGAACCGCCAACTCCGGCGTAAATGGCTGTCCCGATGCGGTAAAATCAGGCGTTCACAGCGGCGCGGAGGTTCGACTGCCCTTCGGCGGCATCAAATACACCGGCAACGGCCACCGCGAAGGCCTGGGCGCCATCGACTTCTTCACCACGTGGAAGGCGGTGTATGTCGATTACTCCGACAAGCTGCAAAGGGCGCAGACAATAACTTCGACGGAGAAATATGTGGGCTGCTCCGCAGCGACCTATTTTGCCCCCTTGCGGGCAGCAGGGGTTTTAGAAGATGGGCTTGTGGCGTTTGCCCGGCGTTTCAGCAGTGCATCCTGCTCGTCAACGGCAGGAAAATTTGGCGTAAAGCTCCAGTAGGCAACGCTCCCATAGGCTATCGCCGGGCATGGGATCTCCCCTTGAGAGCGTATGGATTCAATTTGTCCATTCGGCCCGGTTTGATTCCGGAAGATGTCCTTGCCTCGCTCCCTCTCAGCCTCCTGAGCTTCCAATTGATCGAGATCGGCCGCTTGGTTGTCCCGATCGCTGGAGATATTGCTTCCATGGCTCTTCCCGGCAAGGTTTTTCGCGCGGGCCGCGGCAAGAGCCGCCGCTTTCCCGGCATCGTATTTCAACACGATGTTTTGGCGGCACAACACAAAGCCGGCGAAATTCTTCAGTTCGACGACGATGGAAAGCGGGCGTGGCGGATCGCTTACCGCAAGCGCAAACCCCGCAAGGTGCGCAGGATCGTTGGGTTCGATCACGAGACTGTATTCCAGCTTGTCATCCCATTTTGTAATGAGATGGCCCTGCAAGCCAACCGTGTTGGAAGCGACCGTTCCCAGATCCTTCGTCTCGTGCGGCAGGCTTGGTTCCCGCGCCACGTTCGGCTCAGGCGGAGGAGTTGTCTTGGCCTCATGCCAGGTGATGGCTGCGATGGCGATTCCAAGCAGAATTCCGACTCCCGTGCCTATCGCTGCAATGAGGAGGATTGGGCCCACTTTGGGCTTTGGAGGTTCAACCGTGGGACGAGGTTCAACGGCGGGGGAAGGCTCAACGACGGGATTCTGCTTTTCAGCATCCGGCTTCTCGCCGAGAGGCTCTTGCCGGTCCGCATCCGTGATTTCGCCGCCGAGACGTTGCTCGTTCCCGTCCGCTATCGCGCCGAAGGAATATTGCCGGTCCGCATCCGTGATCTCGTCGCCGAGATGTTGCTGGTCCGCATCCGGTTTCGCGAGGAAATCTTGCTGCTCCGCATCCAACTGCACGCTGGCGGGCTCATGCTGGTCCGCATCCGGCTTCGCGCCGAAGGGATATTGCCGGTCCGCATCCGCGATCTCGCCGTTGGGCTCTTGCCGGTCCGCATCCGTGATCTCGTCGCCAAGATGTTGCTCGTTCCCGGCCGTTATCGCGCCGAAGGGCTCTTGCCGGTCCGCACCCGCCATCGCGCCGATTGGATCTCGCCACTTCGCATCCAGTTTCGCGAGGAAATCTTGCTGCTCCGCATCCAACTGCACGCTGGCGGGCTCATGCTGGTCCGCATCCGGCTTCGCGCCGAGGGGCTCTTGCAGGTCCGCATCCGGCTTCTCGTCGCCAAGATGTTGCTCGTTCCCGTCCGTTATCGCGCCGAAGGGATATTGCCGGTCCGCATCCGGCTTCTCGCCGCCGAGATGTTGCTGGTTCCCATCCGCTATCTTGTCCTTGGGATATTGCCGGTCTGCATCTGTCATCAGGCAGCTTCCTTTCCCGGTTGTCCGAAATCCCGTTTTGGAGTCATTAGAATTAGACCACGCATTGCCTTCCCTGCATATCTTACTCTTTCGCCACGGACATTTCCGTCCCCGGCAGGAGCAGGAGGCTGCTCCCTTGTCGCTGCGGTGACCGGCTCCTGGGAGAAAGGAAAAGCAGGTTCGCGTGCCCAGTTGGTCAGGTGACGCGAAAATGCCTTCGTTATCAAGGGAGCGCTCCGATTCATTTCTTCAACTTCGCGTGCAGCATGCCCCCGCCGGCGCGCGTGATGGTGCAGGTTGCAGACTGGTCGCACCTGTAGTGGACATCTATGGGAAAGTCAAGCCCTTTGAGCGCATTGGCGGCTGCGCCTGCCTTGTCGACGAGAAAACGCCTCGCCGTGAAGGTTTCTATAATTCCCGCGGATGCGTCATATCCGGCGATTGAATCGTCTCCTTCGATGTAGAAAGGGGAGGGCTTTGGCGCGGCTTTCGCTGCCATTCTCCTGCGCGCGACAAGTTTTTCAGAAGCTGCGGACGCTTCGTTCGCCCGGATATCCGCCTGCCGCTTCAGCAATTCACCCTGCTCGGCAAGGGATGGAAAGCCGGGCGAAAAACTCCAATAGGAAGTGCTTTCATAGGCCTTCCCTGAGCATGGGATATCCCCTTGGGCGCTTATGGAGTCAATTTGTCCATCCCGCCCGATTTGATTCAGGAAAATGTCCTTGCCTAGTTCCCGCTCAGGTTCCTGAGCTTCCAATCGCGCAACATTGATCCCTTGAGCCAACTGGTCGCTGGAGACATTGCCCGTATCCGTATTCCCGGCCTCGGCCTCGGGATCGGGCGCCGCAAGAGCTGCCGCTTTCCGGGCATCGTATTGCAAGAGGATGTCCTTGGCGCACAATACAAACCCCTGGGCATCCTTCAGTTGAATGTTGATGGAAAGAGGGCGCGGCGAATTGGCGACCGCAAGCGAAAACCCCGCAAGCTGCTTCGGATCGCTGGGTTCTAACGTCAGGCGGTATTGAAGCTTCTTCTCCCATTTGAGAAACAGATGGCCCTTCAACCCCGCCTCGCTGGAAGTGACCGATCTCAGATCATATGGCCCATTTGGGTTGTTGATGTGCCAGGAAATGGCTGCGATTGTGATTCCAAACAGAATCCCGAGTCCCACGCCTGCCGCGACATAGACCCTTGTTGGGCTCTCCGCGAATTTCCGAATCCGCTGACTCAACACTTCAAGCAATGGTGGAAAGGCAGTTGTCGTCTCACCATTGGGGTTTTGCCGGTCCACGCCGAGGGGATATTGCCGGTCCGCCTCCGCGGGCTTGTCGTCGGAACTCTCCGGGGCCGATCCAATGATCGTGTAGCTGCTGAGAGGCAGCTGTTCCTCTTCTGCTTTCTCGCCGTTGGGATCTGGCAGGTTCGCGTCCGTGAGCTTGCCGCCGAAACGTGGCTGTTCCCAATCTCGTTTCTTGCGGTTGGGAAATCTCAGGTCCTCGTCTATCATCAGCCATCTCCTCTTCCCGGCTGTCCGCAATCCCGGTCTTTTGGAATCAAAGACATTGGACCACGCATCACCTTTCCATGAAAACCTTAATCTATCGCAACGGGCGTCTTCTGTCACGGGCTGAAGCAGGAAGCAGCCAGCCGCCGGTAACCTCCTCGAAGCAGCCAGCCGCCTCTAGCTTTTCCCCTCCAGCACATCCCTGAGCGCAAAGCTGGTTTCCAGGCGCGTCACTCCCGGCAGGCGGGATAGCTCGTTCTGGTGCAGGCGGCCGTAGTCGTCGATATCCGCCACGCGGACCACCAGCATGTAGTCGTACTGGCCGGCCATCAGGTGGCAGCTTGCGATGCCTTTGCAGCGGCGAACGGCGGTCTCGAAGGCGCTCAGCACCGGCGCCGATTGGCGCTCCAGGGTCACGCGGATGAAGACGGTCATGCGCTTGCCCAGCAGGCGGTCGTCGATCTGGGCGCGGTAGCCGCGGATGGCGCCGGCCGTCTCCAGCGCCTGGATGCGCCGCGATGCCGCCGAAGCCGACAATCCCACTGCTTCGCCCACCTCGTAGTTGGTGGCTCGCCCGTGGCGCTCCAGGTGGCGCAGAATGGCCGCATCCAGATCGTCGAGGCCGCCAGCCAGCCCATCTGCCGCCGCGCCTTCAACCCAGTATGCGCCTGATTCTTGCGCCAGTTGGCCATTTTTGTCACGTTTCGTTCCCATGGGTCACTTCTACCACAAACTTTGCACACATTGAAAGCGGTTTGCGCCGTAGGATTCTAGCCAGTTGGAAGCGGACGCACGCTCGGCGCCGGGTCAAGCCCTCCCCGGCCGGCATCCAACCCGATCAGGAGCAAACCATGATCATCGGCGTTCCCAAAGAGATCAAGGATCACGAAGCCCGGGTGGGCGTGACCCCGGCGGGCGTCAAAGCCCTCGCCGAGGCCGGCCACACCGTGCTGGTGGAGACCCAGGCCGGCGCGCAGTCCGGCTTTCCCGACGACGAGTACCAGAACGCCGGCGCGGAGATTGTGGGCGAGGCCGGCTACGTCTGGGGTAAGTCCGAGATGGTGGTCAAGGTCAAGGAGCCCATTGAGGAGGAGTACGTTTTTTTTCGCGAGGGGCTGGTGCTGTTTACCTATCTGCACCTGGCGCCGGTGCGGGATCTGACTGACAAGCTGCTCGAGTCCGGGGTCATCGGCATTGCGTATGAAACCGTCCGCGACCGCCAGGGCACGCTGCCGCTGCTCACGCCCATGAGCGAAGTGGCGGGGCGGATGAGCGTGCAGGTGGGAGCCACGTATCTCGAAAAGGAACGCGGCGGACGGGGGATTCTGCTGGGCGGCGTGCCGGGCGTGCCGCCGGCCCACGTCTGCATCCTCGGCGGAGGGATCGTGGGCGCCAATGCGGCTCGGATCGCGCTCGGCTTTGGCGCCAAGGTGACCCTTGTAGACGTGAACCTGAACCGCCTCCGCGAGCTGGACGACATCTTCGGCGGCCGCCTCTACACCTTGGCCTCGAACAGCTACAACGTGGCCCAGGCCACCAGGGAGGCCGATCTGGTGATCGGCGCCGTGCTAATTCCCGGCGCCACGGCTCCCAGGATCGTGACCCGCGCCATGGTGGCGCAGATGAAGAAGGGCGCGGTGATTGTGGACGTGGCCATCGACCAGGGCGGCTGCGTGGAGACGGCGCGGCCCACCTCGCACTCCAACCCCAGCTACGTGGTGGACGGCGTGGTGCACTACTGCGTGACCAACATGCCCGGCGCGGTGCCGCACACCTCCACGCTTGCCTTGACCAACTCGACCTTCCCCTACCTGCTGCGCCTGGCCAACCTGGGCGCTCGTGAGGCGCTCAAGCAGGACGCGGGGCTGGCCGATGGACTGAATACCTGGATGGGCACGCTCACCCATCGCGGCGTGGCCGAGAGCCAGCACCGGCCCTGGACGGCGGCTGCCAGCGTGATTGCCTGATCGAATATCGACGCCGCATCCGTAACTGCCCGAGCGGATGCGGCCTCCGCGCCTTGCATTCTCTTCCTCTTCCGTTTCGCTCACCGCGACATGCCGAAAACGAATCAAGATGGCCGGAAAAAGCGGGCCGGAAAATATCTGTTGACAGTATATCTCTAATAGAGATATATCTATTAGGCATATGGCAAAGCGTTCAAGTTCGAGCATGGAAGTGCTGTTGGGTCTGTTGACGGTCGAACCCATGTCGGGCTACGACCTGGGGCAGAACATTCGCTCATCGGTCGGCCACTTTTGGAACGAGAGCTATGGGCAGATCTATCCCAACCTGAAAAGGCTGGCGGCCGATGGCTTTGTGAGCTGCAAGACGGAGCGGCAAAAAGGCAAGCCGGACCGGCGCATCTACTCCATCGCGAAAAAGGGCCGGGAGCGTCTGGCGAATTGGCTGGCAGTCGAGCCGCAGCCGGAGATTCCGCGCAACGAATTGCTGCTGAAGCTGTTCTTTGGCGCGCAGGTTTCCCCGGAGATTTCGATTCAACACGTGGAGCGCATGGCGGAAAGCGAGAGCGCGTTTCTTGAGCAGCTCAGGCGGATAGAGCAGGAGGTGACTGCTCAAAATCATCGGTATCCTGACGCTCCTTATTGGAAGATGGCGATGCGATTCGGACAGTTGGAATTGAAAGCGCACCTGCGCTGGGCGGAAGAGATATTGGCGGAATTGAACAAGATCGCCAGGAAGCAGCAGCGTCATTCAGAAAGTCGAAAGGAAAAGATTCATGCAGGGAAATGAGATTTTTTCGGTAGAAAATTCAGGCGCAAGCCAAAGGCCGCGGCAGATCGCTTCGTGGAGACATTTTATAGGCTTCCTGCTGATTGGGGCCGGCGTGGCAGCGTTGGGCTTTCTTGCTCAACATGCTCCCACGGGAGGCGGCGGAGCGGCAGCCGGCCAGCTTGGGAGCCACAGTCAAGTCATTCCCGTCTACCTGATCGCCATCTTCATGGACTGGGCCCTCCTTTATTACTGCTGGGTCGGCGTGCATCGCCGCGGCGGCAATCTGGCAACGCTGTCGGGCGGGCGCTGGACCTCGTGGAAGAGCGTCGCGGTGGACGTGGGGATTGCGCTGCCGTTCTGGGTGCTGTGGGAGGGCTCAGCGTATGCGGTTCACCGGTTGCTGGGGCCGAGCAGCGCGAAATCCGTCGCCAGCCTGTTGCCGCAGAGCCTGCTTGAAATCCTGATCTGGATTGCGACCGCGATCACCGCGGGCGTTTGCGAGGAGATGGCATTTCGCGGCTATCTGCAGCGCCAGCTCCATGCGTTGAGCGGAAGCGTTATGGTGGCCGTGCTGGGACAGGGACTAGTGTTTGGCCTGGGACACAGCTACCAGGGCTGGAAGAATACGATCGTGATCAGCGTGCTTGGAGTTCTGTTTGGAGCGCTGGCCGCGTGGCGCGGGAATCTGCGCGCAAACATCATCGTCCATGCGTGGGCCGACGTTTGGGAAGGCTGGCTCAAGTTTGTGGTCTGGAGGTAGAAAATGGCAGGGCCAGGTTAGGTTTTCTGCTCCTTGTTCCCTGGCCCCTCCCCACTCTTCGCCAACCGCTTTATAATCGCCGCATGTCGTTTCTCGGCGATCCTCGGCGCCGGTTGGTTGCCCTGCTTGCAGGCGGAGTGCTGTTGTTTCTCGCCTTGCTGGGCGCGCTCCAGGCATTCAACACCTCCAATGTCCGGTTTCTCAATCCTGAGACCTCCGGGGAGACGCTGGTCTTTACCGGCCTCACCGTGCTGGTGTTCCTGCTGCTGATGGTGCTGCTGATGCTGCTGCTCAGGAACATCCTCAAGCTCTATGCCGACCAGAGCAGCAGCGCCCTGGGCGCGCGGCTGCGCACGCGAATGGTGCTGGGCGCGGCCTTGATCGCGCTCACCCCCGCGGTTTTCATGTTCCTGTTCAGCTTTCAACTGATGAACCGTTCCATCGACCGCTGGTTTTCGCAGCCCACATCGGAGTTGCGCGAGGACTCGACCCGCGTGGTGCTGGAGCTGGCGCAATACGTCACCAGCAATGCGCGGGGCGAGGCGGAGTCGATAGCGGCCACCGGCGCTCCGGACCGCGATCCGGCGACGCTCCAGGATGTGCTGTCCTCCCACCGCATCACGCTGGACGGCGGCTTTGCCATCGTCTATGGGAAGGACTTGCGGGTTCTGGCCAGCTTTCAGGCGCCGCCGGAGTCCAGCGTGGCGAGCTTGGTTCCCTGGCTGGACGAAGGCGAGCGGGGAGCCGCGATTCCGCTTCGCGGGCCGCTTTCGGCAAGCCTGCTGACCTCGGCGCAGCGGCACGATGAGCCGGTGATCAATGTGGCAGGCCAGGAGTTCGCGCTGGGTGTGTCGCCAACCGCTTCCGGCAAGGTGGTGGTGACGGCGCTGCCCATGCCGCGGGGGCTCAGTCAGACCACGGCGCGCATCCGCTCCGGGGCAGACGCTTATTGGAAGCTGTTCCGTTCGCGCAACCAGCTCCGCACCATATTCTTCCTGCTGCTGTTGCTGATCACGGTGTTCGTTTTCTTTTCCAGCGTGTGGCTGGCCCTGTTTCTGTCCAAGCAGATCACCCGCCCGGTGGAGGCCCTGGCAGACGCGATGGACGAGATCGCTACCGGCAAGTACGACCATCGCGTGGCGCTGATCGCCACCGGAGAGATGGGCGACCTGGTCCGCGCCTTCAACCGCATGGCGGCGGATCTGGATGCCAGCCGGCAGTTGGCCGAGAGCTCGTCGGCGCAGCTCACCGCGGCCAACCTGGCCATCGAGGAGCGCCGCCGCGAGTTGGAGACGATCGTCGAGACGATTCCCTCGGGCGTGGTCACCCTGGATGGCGCAGGCGTGGTGCTCCAGTCCAATCGCGCCTTTGCCGCGTTGATGGGACGGCGCGAGGATCTTGGCCTGGGCGGAGAGCGAATCGAGTCGCTGCTGCCTGCCGACTGTGCGGACGATCTGGCCGGAGTGATCCGGCGCGGCCATCGCATGGGCGCGGCTTCTACCGAAGTTGAGTTTCATGCCCGCGGCCGCACCATGCACCTGGCCATTACCAGCGCGCGGCTTGAACTGGCCCACGGCCAGCCGGGAACGGTGCTGGTGGTGGAGGACACCACCGAGTTGTTGCGCGCGCAGCGCCAGTTGGCGTGGAAGGAGGTGGCGCAGAGGGTAGCCCACGAGATCAAGAACCCGCTCACGCCCATCGCCCTCTCCGCCGAGCGGATCGGCAGGCATCTGGACCGCGGCACTTTGGACTCGCCCGGCGTGATCCGCAAATGCAGCGAGGTTATCCTGGCCTGCGTGGGCACGTTGCGCACCCTGGTCGACCAGTTCTCGGCGCTGGCGCAGTTTCCCTCGCCGCAGCCTCGCGCATGCGATCTTAACCAGATAGCCGAGCAAGCGCTGGCGCTGTTTGCCGGCCGCCTCAACGGCATCACCGTGCAGCGGGACCTGGAGCCAGGATTGCCGACGGTGCTTGCCGACCCCGAGGCCATCCGCCGCGCGCTGGCCAACCTCATCGACAATGCCGCCGAGGCCATGCAGGGCAGTTTGTTGCGCGTGCTTGGGCTCAGCAGTTCGCTCAGCGAAGACAGCGCGGCGGTCGAGATCGCGGTCTCAGACACCGGCCACGGGCTCACCGATGAAATCCGCGAGCGGCTGTTTCTGCCCTTCTACTCCACCAAGCATCGCGGCACCGGACTGGGCCTCTCCATTGCGGCCAAGATCGTGCAGGAGCATGGCGGCTCGCTGCGCGCCGAGGCCAATAGCCCCAAGGGCGCGCGCTTCCTGCTGCGTCTGCCGCTGATGGATCTCGGCAGCGCACAGTTGGCTCCGGCCGCGCTCGAGGGCAACGATGCCGCGCCCGGCAACTCCGTCGCTCCGCTCAGGGGATTGCACTCATGAATCACATTCTGGTGGTGGACGACGAGGCGGAGATTCGCGCCTCGCTGGAAGAGATTCTGCGCGAAGAGGGCTATGGCGTGGCCAGCGCTGCCACCGCCGCCGAGGCGATGGTGCTGTTGCAGGACGCGCCCTATGACGTGGTGCTGCTCGACATCTGGCTTCCTGACCGCGACGGCCTCGACGTGCTGGCCGATATGCACCAGTTGGCCGTCGAGATGCGGCCGGAGGTGGTCATCATCAGCGGCCACGGCACCATCGAGGCCGCCGTGAAGGCCACCAAGCTGGGCGCATACGACTTTTTGGAAAAGCCGCTCTCGCTCGATCGCACGCTGATCGTGCTCAAGAACGCGGTGGAAGCGCGGCGCCTGCGCACTGAAAACATCGAATTCAAGCGCCAGTTCAATGTGGGATCGGTGCTCACCGGCGAAAGCATTCCGGTAAAGGCGCTGCGCCAGCAGATACGGCTCATGGCGCCCACCAACGGCCGCGTGCTCATCTACGGCGAATCGGGCACCGGCAAGGAACTGATCGCCCGCGCCATTCACGCCGAGAGCCTGCGGCGGGATAGTGTCTTTGTCGAGCTGAACTGCGCCGCCATCCCCGAGGCCTACATCGAGGCCGAACTCTTCGGCTACCGCTACAGCGCCCAGCCCGGCGGTCCCACGGAGCAGCGCGGCACCCTGGAACGCGCTGACGGCGGATCGCTCTTCCTGGATGAAGTGGGCGACATGAGCCTCAAGACGCAGGCCAAGGTGCTCTCTGCCCTTGACGACCAGCTCTTTACGCCCGTCGGCGGCACGCAGCCCTTGCGCGTGGACGTGCGCCTGATCGCCTCCACCAACAAGGATCTCGAAGAGGAGATCGCCAAGGGCAACTTCCGCGAGGACCTCTTCTACCGGCTCAATGTCGTCCCGTTCTTTGTGCCGCCGCTGAGGGAGCGCAAGCAGGACATACCGCTGCTGGCGCGCGAGTTCCTGGCCGAGTTCGGCCGCCAGTACGGACGCCCGCGCATGGAGATCGGCGAAGAGGCGCTGGCGACGCTGGCCGAGTACCGTTGGCCGGGCAACGTTCGCGAACTGAAAAATGTAATCGAGCGGGTGCTCATCCTCAATCCACGCGCCCTGCGCATCGAGCGCAAGCATCTGCCGCCGCTCACCCACAAGGCCGGCACGCGCTCGACGGAAGAATTCTCCACTTTGCAACAGGCGCGCGACGCCTACGAGCGCGAATATATTCTGAAGAAGATTGAAGAAGCACGCAATAACATCAGCCACGCGGCGGAGTTATTGGGCCTGGAACGCAGCCACCTCTATCGCAAGATGAAGGCGCTCGGCATCAGCGTGCGGGAGTAGAGGACACTGGGCCGGCTCATCTAATCTTGCAGCGGAGAATGAAGGGTACGGGCTTTACTCGCCGCGGCGAGCGGAAAAAGGCTGGTTCGTGTCAGGGCACGACTTCAAAGGCCCCTGAGCCTGCCGAAGGGTGTCGTAAATGCCGCAAAATCAACGCGGGCTTTAGCCCCTGAGGGAATGACGACTTCACGGCAAGGACTTTTTCAGAGGTTCCTTAGGGCTCCTGCTACAACTCCGTCGATTGGCTCTCCACCAGCGCCTTGGCTTTGGCGATGAAATCGGCCAGCGGCATGGAGCCCTGGTCTCCCTTGCCGCGGGTGCGCACACTGACTGCGCAGGCTTCCTGTTCCTTGTCGCCGAAGACGAGAATGTAGGGCGTCTTCTGGTTGGCGAAGTCGCGGATCTTGCCGTTCATCTTCTCATTGCGATCGTCGACTTCCACGCGGAGGCCGGCGGCTTTGAGTTCGGCTTCGACTTTTTTGGCGTAGGCGTGATGGCGCTCGCTGATGGGCACCAGGCCCGCCTGCACGGGCGCGAGCCACAGCGGGAAGGCGCCGGCGTAGTGCTCGATGAGGACGCCGAAGAAGCGCTCGACGGAGCCGAAGAGGGCGCGATGAACCATGACCGGCTGATGGCGCTCGCCGTCCTCGCCGACATACTCAAGCTCGAAGCGGGCGGGCAGGTTGAAGTCGAACTGGACGGTGGAGAGCTGCCACAGGCGGCCCAGCACGTCGACGAGTTTCACGTCGATCTTGGGACCGTAGAAGGCAGCTTCGCCGGGGATGGTCTTGTACGCGATTCCCTTCCGGTCGAGCGCCCTCTGCAAGGAGCCAGCCGCCAGGTTCCAGTTTTCGTCGGAGCCGGCGTAGTGGGCGCGATCGCTGGGGTCCCACGTGGATAACTCGACCTTGAACTCCTTGAAGCCAAAGGTGGTGAGCACGGCTTCGGCAAAGTCGATGCAGGCCACCACTTCATCTTCAATTTGGCCGGGAGTGCAGAAGATATGCGCGTCGTCCTGCGTAAAGCCGCGCACGCGCAATAGGCCGTGCATGGTGCCCGAGCGCTCATACCGGTAGACATTGCCCAACTCGGCATAACGCACAGGCAAGTCGCGATAACTCTTCGGCGAGTTCTTGTAAATCAAAATGTGGAACGGGCAGTTCATCGGCTTCATGCGATAGTTCGCATCGTCCAGTTCCATCGGCGTGAACATGTTCTGCGAGTAGTAGCCCTCGTGCCCAGAGGTCTGCCACAGGTTTACGCGCGCCACGTGCGGCGTGTAAACCAACTGGTAGCCGCGGCGGAGGCATTCGTCGCGCATCCAGTCTTCCATCACTTTGCGGACGATGGATCCCTTTGGATGCCAGAAGATGAGACCGGGGCCGGCCAGTTCCTGAATGCTGAAAAGGTCCAACTGCTTGCCCAGCAGGCGATGGTCGCGCTTGGCCGCTTCTTCAAGGCGCACGAAGTGCTCGTCCAGCGCCTTCTGCGAGAAGAAGGCCGTGCCGTAGATGCGCTGAAGCTGCGGATTCTTTTCGTCGCCTAGCCAGTAGGCGCCGGCCAAGGCGGTTATTTTTACGGCCTTGACGCGGCCGGTCGAGGGCACGTGCGGCCCGCGGCAAAAGTCCACGAAGTTGCCGTTGCGGTAGAAGCTGACCTCGTCGCCGGGCACGGTGAACTTGGTCACGAAGTGGG
The DNA here is from genome assembly GCA_003170825.1 of Acidobacteriaceae bacterium. GTDB lineage: Bacteria > Acidobacteriota > Terriglobia > Terriglobales > Acidobacteriaceae > Telmatobacter. Next base: position 31,391 of record PMYL01000013.1, on the reverse strand, counting down.
CCTTCATGAAGTCGCCGTCGCGGCTGAACTCTTCCAGAGCTTTTTCTCTTGGAGAAGATTCACGTCTGAACGGCTCGTCGCGCGCAATTACCTCGGCCATCTTCGCCTCGATCTGCGCCAGCTCTTCTGGAACGAAGGGTTTTTCGCGATGGAAGTCGTAAAAGAAGCCGGAGTCGGTGGCCGGACCGTGGCCCAGTTTGGTCTCGGGGAAGAGTTCCAGCACCGCCGTGGCCAGCACATGCGCGGCGGAGTGGCGCAGCACCTTGATCGCCTCCGGATCCTTCTCAGTCACCAGCTCCAGGCGCGTGTCGGCGGTCAAAGGCGTCGCCAGGTCCACCATGCGCGGTGCGGCGGCGTCTTCCGCGGCATACATCGCTGCTTCCGAAGGCTCTTCGCCTGAATCTGCCTGTTTCAGAGCGCCGGTGATGGGCGTCAGGCGCGCCACCACGGCGGCCGCGGCCAGGCGCGGCGAGATGGAGTTGGCAATGTCCAGGGGCGTGGTGCCGGCGGGCACTTCGCGAATGGCTCCGTCGGGCAGGTGTATGGCAATGGTCTGCGTGCTCATGGTGGTTTGGAGTCCAAAGGGGCCGCGGCTTGAAAAAACACGGCCGTCCCTTTGAGGATACAGCAATTGGAAAACCGCTATGTTTAGCGAGCGGCCGCTACCGCCATCAGGCTTTGGCCAATGGGCGGTGGACAAATGCGCGATTCAAAGCCATGGACCAGCGGAAAAATCGCCCGGTCAAACAGCCGCACCGCAGCCACGTCAAAGGATCGTTCCTTGCCTTGATGCGCGGCGAATTCAAAATCAGTTTTTGGCCAATGCGTTGGGCTTACCGGTCATTTGCGCCAAAAGTTATATTTCCAAATGCACCACAGCGCGTGGAAACCGTCTCGCCAGCCAATTTTTTTGCCCTCGGCGTACGTGCGGCCAGTGTAGGATATTCCGACCTCGTAAATACGTACCTTCGCTTTTGCAACTTTGGCCGTGATTTCCGGCTCGAATCCGAAGCGGTTTTCCTCGATCCGGATCTGCTGGATCACTTCGCGGCGGAAGGTTTTGTATCCCGTCTCCATATCCGTGAGGTTCAAATCCGTGGCCATGTTCGAACACATGGTGAGAAAGTTGTTCCCGACCGAATGCCAGTAATACAAGACCCGGCAGGCGCCGGTGCCGCCGCGAAAGCGCGAACCGAAGACCACGTCCGCCCTGCCGGACAGAATCGGCGCGATCAACCGGCAATACTCGGCCGGGTCGTATTCCAGATCCGCATCCTGAATGATGACGATTTCCGAAGTCGCGTGCGCGATGCCGGTGCGTAACGCCGCGCCCTTGCCCTGATTCACTTCGTGCCGGATGAGCTTGATGCGCGGTTCGATTTGCGCGAGCGGCTGGAGTTGGTCCCAAGTGCCGTCCCGCGAGCAGTCATCCACAATGACCAGTTGCTGCACTGGACGCTGCGCCAACACCGCCTTGACGACCTCGGCCACGGTGGCGGACTCATTGTAGACCGGCATCACCGCCGTGAGGCAGGGTTCTATCTCGTCGTTGGATTTCACTTCGGACATCCTAACAGTTTCAGGCTGCTGCAATCAGGCAAATACCTTATTCCGTATTGCCATTCTCGCCGGTGATGCCCCAGCCGCATCACATGTTCTTGAAATTATATACTTGGCTGTCCGGCAACCGGCCGGCCCGCGGCCTCATGTACGATCATAGATGCGGTTCGGCGGCTAGACCCTCAAACCGCTCCCCGGAAAGAAGACAGAGAGAGGCTCAAGATGACAAGAGCGCGGCTCGATGGCCTGTATTTGCTGCTGCTGGGAAGCGTGGTGTTTATTTTGCTGGGCGCCGCCCTGGAGAACGCCGCTCCTTCCCCATTGGCAGATTTCAGGGCACTTTACTATCCCGCGCGATGTCTTATTCAACATGACGACCCGTACATGGAAGGTGAAGTACTGCGCATCTATCGGGCAGAGGGGGGAGACCGCCCATCGGATACCGCGATGGTTCGCCAGATTGCGACGCAGAATGTATACCCGCCAACCGCATTTTCTTTCACGGTTCCCTTCGCGATGCTGCCCTGGGGGCCTGCGCGCATGCTTTGGATGACACTCACCGTCGGGAGCTTCATTTTTGCCTCGTTCCTGATTTGGAATCTCGGGGCAAATTACGCGCCAATCCTCTCTGGGGCCCTGATCGGCTTCCTTCTCGCCAACAGCGAAATTCTGATTGTTACAGGCAATGCGGCCGGAATTGTTGTAAGCCTTTGCGCGGTGGCCGTCTGGTGCTTTCTTCGGGAGCGGTTTGTCCCGGCCGGCATCCTGTGTCTTGCGGTCAGCCTCGCAATCAAGCCGCACGATACGGGCCTGGTCTGGCTCTACTTCTTATTGGCCGGCGGAGTTTACCGCAAACGCGCACTGCAGACCCTCCTCGCGGCGGTTGCAATCAGCCTGCCGGGCGTCCTGTGGGTTTGGCAGGTGGCGCCGCATTGGATGCGGGAACTGCACTCCAATATTTTGGCGTTTTCGGTACACGGCGGTATCAACGACCCCGGCCTCGCTTCAACGGGTGGCCACGGCCTCGATATGTTGATAAGCCTGCAAACGGCCATCAGCGTCTTCCGGGACGACCCGCGCATCTACAATCCAGCCAGCTATCTTATCTGTGCGCCACTCCTGCTCCTATGGGCGTTCGTCACTCTGCGATCCCGCCCCTCGCTCGCGAGAGCCTGGCTGGCGCTCGCGGCAATCGCGGCTCTTTCCATGCTGCCTGTCTATCATCGGCAAGTCGACGCCAAGCTGCTGCTGCTCACGGTTCCCGCTTGCGCCATGCTATGGGCCGAGGGCGGACTGATCGGCTGGTTCGCGCTCTTAGTGAATACCGCGGGGTTCGTGTTGACCGGAGATATTCCGTGGGCAATTCTCCTTGGTTTCATCAACAATTCGCACCTGCCCGCGACGGGGCTGTCCGGGCAGATACTAATGGCTGTGCAGGTCTTTCCTGCCCCGCTCATCCTGTTGGTCATGGTCATTTTCTATCTGTGGGTCTACGTGCGGCGCTGTTCCGCCCATGCCCCATCCCCAGCCGCAGCAGAGCCATGCTGAGGGTCCAATTCTCACCGGTGATGCTCCAGCTGTCATCCTATTTCTGAAACAGGATGATCCACAGGCGCACAGACACAAGCGAGGGCTGGGATTGCTCCCAGCCCTCGCTTGTGTCTGCTAGATTCTGCCGGAATCCGGCCTTCAGGTTTCGAGCGGCTGCACGTCGGCAGCCTGCCAGCCCTTGGGCCCCTTCACCACGTTGAACTGCACGGCTTGCCCTTCCTGCAAACTCTTGAAACCACTGGAGGTGATTGCAGAGTAGTGCACAAAGACATCTTCGCCGTTCTGGCGCGAGATAAAGCCGAAGCCCTTCGCGTCATTGAACCACTTCACAGTACCTTGTTCCATTTTGATCGTGTTTCCTGGATTGAATTGCGCTGGATGAATCGGAGCGACCACTGGCAGAATCTTGCTTGGTTGGGCGAGTTACTGCTCACGCCCGGTTCGACTCTAACGCTGACGACAGTGTACCATTCCGCTGGAAAAACAATGCGGAAATTTTTGCGTTTCGTCCCATCCCGCGATTCCCACTTCCGGAATCTATTGACCAATATGGGTTTATAATCATGCCTCTATTTGTGATAGTGTGAGAGGTCGTCATGCTCCAGGATCCAGTCCCCGGCCTGCTTTCCCGCGCCACCGAGCTGCTTGAGGCGGAGTTCACCTCTCTTCCGCCCTTTGAAACCGCCGTCGATCCAGGGGCGATGGCCCAGGTTTTGGAGGCAACGGCGCACCGGCTGGGGGACAACTACCCCTATTTTCACCCTCTCTATGCTGGACAGATGCTGAAGCCGCCGCATCCGGTGGCGCGGGCCGCCTATGCGCTGGCCATGAACCTCAACCCGAACAACCATGCGCGCGACGGCGGCCGGGCCAGCTCGGAGATGGAGATTGAGGCCGTCCAAGGGATCGCCGGGATGTTCGGCTGGACGGAGTTTCTGGGCCACCTGGCTTCGAGCGGAACGCTGGCCAACCTGGAGGCGCTGTGGGTGGCCGGGCAGTTGGCGCCGGGACGGCGAATTGTGGGGTCGGAGCAAGCGCACTACACCCATAAACGCATCTCCGCCGTGCTCAAGCTGGAGTACGCAAACATTCCAGCCGACAGCCGCGGGCACATGAGTATGGAGGCGCTGGAGACCGAGCTGCGCCGGGGCGATGTGGGCACGGTTGTAGTCACGCTGGGCACAACGGCCACGGGCGCGGTGGACCCGCTGGACGAGGTGCTGGCGCTCAAACAAAAATACGGCTTCCGGGTGCATGTGGATGCGGCCTACGGCGGCTATTTCCGGCTGATCCCAGAGGCTTTGGACGAGCCAGCGCGGAGGGCTTACGCGGCCATCGACCAGGCCGACTCGATCGCGATCGACCCGCACAAGCACGGTTTGCAGCCTTACGGCTGCGGGTGCGTGCTGTTCCGCGACCCGGCGGTGGGGCGCTTCTATAAGCACGATTCGCCCTACACCTACTTCACCTCCAGGCAGTTGCACCTGGGGGAGATAAGCCTGGAGTGCTCGCGGGCCGGCGCGGCGGCGGTAGCCTTGTGGGCCACGCAGCAGCTTTTGCCGCTCACGCCGGGAGGCGAGTTTGCCCGTGGGCTGGCTCGCGGCCGTGCGGCGGCCCTGGAGCTGGACCGGCGGTTGCGTCAGGATGACCGCTTCCAGACGCTGGCTGACACGCCTCCGGAGCTGGATATTGTGGTGTGGAAGCTGAATGCGGAGAACAAGGAACTGGCCTCGGAGCTGGCGCAACGTGTTTTTGCAGCCTGCGCCGCGCGGGATTTGCATCTGGCCCTTGTAGAATTGCCGCTGACATGGTTTCGGCCGGCGGCTGGGTTTGAGCCGGAGCTTTGTGCGGCGAACGGCGCTGGGTTGGTGACTTGCCTTCGCTCAGTATTGATGAAGCCCGAGCACGAGGCGTGGCTGGACAGGATATGGGAACGATTGACCGCGGCCTGCGCGGAAGTCATGGGAGGATAGGTCGGATGGCAGAAGCAAGAGGAATTGGGGCTGCGGAAGAAAACGTTCTTATTCGGGTGGGGAGTTGCTCGGTGACCATCCTTCCCCGCCTGGGCGGCAAGATCGCCTCCATCCGCGTGAGCGGCCACGAGCTGCTACAGGCCCCGCTGGCCGCCTATGCGCCGCGCACCCGGACGATGCCGTTTGCTGCGAGCGACGCCAGCGGCTGGGACGAGTGCCTGCCTTCGGTTGCCCCTTGCACGGTGGAAACCGCCGATGGCCCGGTCAACATCCCCGATCACGGAGATATTTGGCGGGTGGTTTGGCAACCGGTGGCAAGAAGCGCCAATTCCGCCACCTTCCGCGGGGAGTGTTTTTCGCTGCCGCTTGCGCTGGAGCGTACGGTGACGTTGACAGAAACGGGCAAGGGCTGGCAATTGAGCCTCGACTACACGGTGACCAATACCGGCGGCTACCCGGCGCCCTGGTCCTGGGCCGCGCATTCTTTATTTGTGGCGGAGGCGGGAGATCGCATCATCCTGCCGAGCTCCATTCGCGAGCTGCTCCTGGAGGGTGGTGTTGGCGACCGTTTAGGAAAGGCCGGCGCGCTGGTTGCCTGGCCCATCGCCACGCTGGCCAATGGCAGCCAGACCGACTTGAGCGTGGCGCAACCGCCAGAGTCGGGCATCGGCGATAAGTTGTTTGCCGGCCCGCTCAGTGAATCGGAAAACTGGTGCGCGCTGGAGCGGCCCCACGCAGGCGTGCGAATCAGGGTCAGCTTTGACCCGGCGGCGACGCCCTATCTGGGACTGTGGGCCTGTTACGGCGGCTGGCCGGAGAGACCGGGACCGAAACAAGTCTGCGTGGCGCTGGAGCCGGCCACCGCGCTCGTGGACTCCCTGGCGAAGATCGGGCCGTGGTCCCGCGTGCTGGCTCCTGGCGAATCCTTTTCCTGGCCCATGAATGTCGAGTTCGAATCCATTCAGGGTGTTGACCGGCATGCATGATCCTGCCGTTTTCCGTTCCATGCACCTTGCCCGCTTCCAGGCAGAGCCGGCGATCTTTGCAGCGCCGGGCCGCGTGAACCTGATCGGCGAGCATACCGATTATGCCGAGGGCTTTGTCATGCCCGCGGCTATCGACTTCGCTACCCTGTCCGGCATCTCGCCGCGCACCGACGGCAAGATCGTTCTCTACTCCGAGAATTACGGCCAGGAGCGGGCCTTTGAGGCAGCAGCGCTGCCCGCCATGGGCAGCCGGCACTGGACCGACTACCCGCTGGGGGTGGTTGCGATCCTGGCTGGGGAGGGCCATGCGATTCCCGGCTTCAGCCTGAGCCTGTGGGGCGACGTTCCGCTGGGTTCGGGGCTGTCGAGCTCGGCTGCCGTCGAGGTCGCAACGGCTCTGGCGGTCTTGTCGCTCATTGGCGTCAGCTATCCGGGCCCCGTGCTGGCCCGGCTCTGCCAGCGGGCGGAGAACGAGTTTGTGGGCGCTAATTGCGGCATCATGGACCAGTTCATCTCCGCCAACGGCAAACAGAACCACGCCCTGCTGCTGGATTGCCGCGACCTGAGCTTCAAGCTGGCGCCGATTCCGGCCAACGTGGCGCTGGTGATCGCCAACACCATGGTCAGGCACTCGGTTGCCGGAGGCGATTATCCCACGCGCCGGGCGGAATCCGAGGCTGCCTGCGCGGTCATTGCCAGCCACCGTCCGGGTGTGCCGTTCCTGCGCGATGCGACGCTGGAGGATCTGGAAAAGTGGGGCCACGAGATGACGCCCAAATCGCTCCTGCGCGCCCGCCACGTGATTAGCGAAAACCTGCGCACGGTGGCGGCCGCCGAGGTGCTGGCCAAGGGCGACCTGGCTGAACTGGGCCGGCTGATGGCCGAGGCGCACGCCAGCTATAGCCGGGACTTCGAGGGCAGTTGCGTGGAGGCCGACGCCATGGTGGCCCTGGCGCAGGATTTGCCGGGACTGATCGGCGCGCGATTGACGGGCGGAGGATTTGGCGGCTGCACCATCAACCTCGTGGAACAGAGCCAGGCCGCTGCATTTGTCGAGGCGCTGGGCGGGCGTTACGCGGCCCAAACCGGCATCGTGCCCCAGATTCACATCTGCCACGCTTCAGGAGGCGCTCACCGGGTGAAATAGGCCGCCTTCGCAGGGAGGATGCCCTCCGGCGCCCCCGCGCAACCCCGGCAGCGCCTATTGACGATCTCGGTTGTGAATGGTGCAAATGTGTTATCGAAGTTTACGGAATCGTGCTTCCTGGCAGGTCTTGTGCGGGCTAAGGTAGCCACTGGAGATCCGCCTCTCTTGCTAAAATGAGTGGAGTTTGACTCAAATCAGGACCGTGCCGGGAACAGTGCGCAGAATACCCCTCCGGATCCAAGATGCGCTGTGCGTCGCTTTGCAGATTTTATAGAGCGGCACGGAGACAATGAAAGACATGCAAACGACATCGTCCAAGCCGTTCTCGTACGAAACTCTCCCCTCTGCGGGAGTGGTCGCGTACTTCTCGATGGAGATCGCGATCAACCCCGCCATGCCCACCTACTCCGGCGGCCTGGGGGTGTTGGCCGGAGACACGATGCGTTCCGCGGCCGACGTTGGAGTTCCCCTGGTGGCCTTCACGCTGCTGCACCGCAAGGGATACTTCCAGCAGCACCTGGACAGCAAAGGCGTGCAGAGCGAGGATGTTCAACCGTGGAATCCCTCCGACTTCTGCGTCGAGGAGCCGGCGCGGGTTACGGTCACAGTGGAAGACCGCATTGTGACAGTGCGTGCCTGGCGCTATGAACTGGTAGGCCGCTACGGACACGTGCTGCCGATCTACCTGCTGGATACGGATCTGGATGGAAATTCGGGATGGGATCGCGGGCTGACCGATCATCTGTACGGCGGCGACACCAACTACCGCTTGCAGCAGGAGATCGTGCTGGGCATGGGTGGCGCACGCATGGCGAACGCGCTCGGTCACAGAGTGAATGTCTACCACATGAACGAGGGCCATGCCGCGCTGCTGACGCTGGCGCTGCTGGAAAGCCAGTTGGCCGGCGGACCGCTCGGCGAGGCCACTGAAACCGACATCGAGCAAGTGCGCCAGAAGTGCGTCTTCACCACCCACACCCCGGTTCCGGCCGGCCACGATCGCTTCTCCACTGAGCAGACCATTCGCATTCTCGGAGGCGACAGGACCGCGCGCCTGGAAAAGCTGGGTTGTTTTCGCGACGGCATGCTGAACATGACGCTGCTGGCGCTGCGCTTCTCGCGCTATGCCAACGGCGTGACCATGCAACATGCCAAGGTCACCCGTGGGATGTTCCCGGAGTTTGCGATCGACTCGATCACCAACGGCGTTCACGCGCCGACATGGATTTCCGAGCCGATTCAACAGTTGCTGGATGCGAACTTTTCCTCGTGGCGGCGCGATTCTCTCTACCTGCGCAACGCGATCGACCTGTCGGAGAAGGACATTCTTGCGGCGCACGCCCGCGCCAAACGGGAGTTGCTGGCCGAGGTTGCCGCGCGCACCGGGCTGGTGCTCAATCCCAAGGTGCTCACACTGGGCTTTGCCCGGCGCGTGGCCACCTACAAGCGCGCCACCCTGCTGTTCACCGATCCCGAGCGGCTTGCGGAGATTGCCGCCGCGGCGGGCGGGTTGCAGATTATCTATGCCGGCAAGGCCCATCCACAGGACGAGCCCGGCAAGGCGCTGATCCAGCAGGTCTACGAAGATGCCGCCAGGTTCTCGAACGGCGTGCTCAGGATCGTTTATCTCGAAAACTACGGCTGGGACCTGGGCGCGCTGATGACGGCCGGCGTGGATGTGTGGGTGAACACGCCCAGGCGGCCCTATGAAGCCTCCGGGACGAGCGGCATGAAGGCCGCGATGAACGGCGTCCCCAGCCTGTCGATTCTGGATGGGTGGTGGATCGAGGGCTGCATCGAGGGCTACACCGGCTGGGCCATCGAGGACGGCGCCAACGATGCCGAGGAAGCGAACTCGCTCTACAAGAAGCTGGAGACCGCCGTGGTTCCGCTTTACCTGGAGGCGCCGGAGAAGTGGGCCCGCCTGATGCGCAATACGCTGGCCTTCAACGGCTCCTACTTCAACACCAACCGCATGGTGAAGCAGTACACGCGCAATGCCTACTATCCGGTGAAGCTGATCGAGCGGGCAAAGGTGGAAGAAGAAGTGTTCGCGGACTGAGTCAGCGAGCCTGCAGGTTAGCGAAACAGTTCAGTGCCTCTCCAGAGCCGCTCGAAGCGGTTCACATCACGGGATGTACAAGCCCCGAAATTGCGGCCTTTTCGTCGTTTTGAGCGTCTTAAACTTGTGCCGACAGCCGCTTTTGTTCCCCCTTGCGCGTTTAGCGCGCAACTTCGACTACCATTGTAGTTTCAACTGTATGTTGGTTTGGGCCTTGGCGGCTTTGCCGTCCGGAACCCGGTGAGCCGGTCGAGACCGGACCAGTGTCCTCGCTGACCCGTTCTCTTGTCTTCATGGCCGCGGGCAAGCCGGTCAGGCGCAACACCGCTAACAACAACCCGGCTCAGGAGCGAGTACCTGCCTTATGTGGATTGTCCGGCTTGCGCTGCGGCGGCCCTACACCTTCGTCGTCTTTGCGCTTTTGATTCTGATCCTCGGCATCTACAGCATCCTGACGATGCCTACGGACATCTTTCCGAACATCGACATCCCCGTGGTGACGGTGGTGTGGAACTACACCGGCATGTCGGCGCAGGAGATGTCCACCCGCATCATCGCTAACAGCGAACGCGGCATGACCACCACGGTCAACGACATCGAGCACATCGAGTCGCAATCGCTCAACGGCATCGGGATCATCAAGATCTTCTTCCAGCCGCATGTGAACATCGGAGTGGCTGTTTCCCAGGTGACCGCGATCTGCCAGGTGCAGTTGCGCTCCCTGCCACCCGGCTCGGTGCCGCCGTTCATCATTCAATACAACGCCTCCAGCGTGCCCGTGCTGCAGTTGGGAATCGCCGGCCAGGGCCTGAACGAGCAGCAGGTCTTCGATCTGGGCACCAACACCATCCGCACCCAACTGGCCACCATCGAGGGAGCCCAGACGCCCTTTCCCTACGGCGGCAAGCAGCGCCAGATTCAGGTGGACATCGACCTCGCCGCCCTCCAGGCCAAGGGGCTCTCCCCGGTCGATGTGGTCAACGCCGTCTCCGCGCAGAACCTGATCGCGCCCTCCGGCACCATGAAGATCGACCGTTTCGAGTATTCGGTCGAGACCAACTCCGCCCCTGCAATCGTCGATGAATTGAACAGCCTGCCGATCAAGGCGGTGAACGGCGCGATCATCTACATCCGCGACGTGGCCCACGTACGCGATGGCTACCCCCCGCAAACCAACATCGTGAGGGTGGACGGCAAGCGCGCCATTTTGATGAGTATCATGAAGACCGGCTCGGCCTCCACGCTGGACATCATCGCCGGTGTTCGCGAAAAGCTCGATAGCATCAAGGGCCAACTGCCGCCGCAACTGCAGATCAACCCCCTCTCCGACCAGTCGATCTTCGTGCGCGGCGCCATCAACGGAGTGGTCCGCGAGGCCATCATCGCCGCCTGCCTCACCGCCATCATGATCCTGGTCTTTCTGGGCAGTTGGCGCTCGACGGTAATTATCGCGGTCTCCATTCCGCTCTCTATTCTCTGCTCGCTCAGCGTCCTCGCCATGCTCCACGAGACCATCAACATCATGACCCTGGGCGGGTTTGCGCTGGCCGTCGGCATCCTGGTGGACGATGCGACCGTGGCCATCGAGAACATTAACCGCTATCTTGAATCAGGCGGGGAGCTCGAGCAATCCATCCTCGACGGCTCGGCGCAGATCGCCGTTCCTGCCCTGGTCTCCACCCTTGCCATCTGCATCGTCTTCGTACCCATGTTCTTTTTGAGCGGCGTGGCAAAGTATCTTTTCGTTCCCATGGCTGAGGCGGTGGTCTTCGCCATGCTGGCCAGCTATTTCCTCTCGCGCACGCTGGTGCCCACCATGGCCAAGTACCTGCTCAAGGAGCATGACGACGCTGAAACCGCCAGGAAGCGCGCCAGCCGCAATCCCTTCACTCGCTTTCAACAGGGTTTCGAGTCCGGCTTTGAGAGCTTTCGCCACGGCTACCTGCGCCTGCTCACCCTGTGCCTGGACCACGCGGCGGTCTTTCTGATCCTCTTCCTGGTGTTTGCGCTGGCTTCAATCGGGATTTTGGCGCCCTGGCTCGGCCAGGACTTCTTCCCCTCGGTGGANNGAGACGGCCGCGCTCTGCGACCACATCGACTCGACCATCCGCGAGAGTATTCCGGCCAAAGAGGTGGTGACGATCGTCGATAATATCGGCCTGCCTTACTCGGGCCTGAACCTTTCCTATTCCACCTCGGCCCCCATCGGACCGGCCGACGCCGACATTCAGGTCCAGTTGACCAAGGACCACCATCCCACCGCGGCTTACGTCGAGCGCCTGCGCGCCGTGCTCGCCCGCCAGTATCCCGGCGTCACGTTCTATGTGCTGCCGGTGGACATCGTGACCCAGATTCTCAACTTCGGCCTCTCCGCGCCCATCGACATCCAGATCGTCGGCCCGGATCTGTATGGCAACCGCGCCCTCGCCGAGCGCATGCTCGATGAAATCCGCTACATTCCCGGCGCCGCCGATGCGCGCATCCAGCAGCCCTTCGACTATCCCAAGATGACTGTGAATGTGGACCGCACCCGCGCCCAGTCCATTGGACTTACACAGAAGGACGTGGCAACCAGTCTGCTGGTGGCCTTGAGCGGCAGCTTCCAGAGCAGCCCCAGCTTCTATCTCGATCCCAACAACGGCGTCAGCTACAACGTGGCTATCCAGGCCCCGCAGTATGGCGTCGACTCGCTGGCCGCGCTTCAGAGCCTGCCCGTCACCGGCAACTCCGCTGCGCGGCTGGCAGGCGGCTCGGCTGCTACCGGCGTTCCCGGCACTCCGCCGCCGGTCGAGGTCCTGGGCAACCTGGCGTCCATCACGCCTGGCGCCGAACTGGGCACCGTGAGCCACTACGACGTGCAGCCGGTCCTCGATATCTACGCCAACGTGGATGGAATCGACCTGGGCACCGTCACCCGCGCGGTGGAAGAGAAAATCGCCCAGCACAAGAGTGAATTGCCGCGCGGCTCGCACTTCACCCTGCGCGGCCAGAGCGAAACCATGAAGAGCTCTTACGTCGGCCTGCTGGGCGGCCTCGCGTTTTCCATTCTGCTGGTCTACCTGCTCATCGTGGTCAACTTCCAGTCCTGGCTCGATCCGTTCCTCATCATCTCGGCGCTGCCGGCGGCGCTGGCCGGCATCGTCTGGTTTCTCTTCCTCACCAACACGCGGCTCAGTGTCCCCGCGCTCACCGGCGCCATCATGTGCATGGGCGTGGCCACGGCCAACTCCATCCTGGTGGTGAGCTTTGCACGCGAGGAGTTGGAAGTCCTGGTGGGCGACGCGCGCAAGGCCGCGTTGAGTGCCGGCTTTGTCAGGTTGCGCCCGGTGTTGATGACCGCCCTGGCCATGATCCTCGGCATGGCGCCCATGGCGCTGGGACTGGGCGACGGCGGCGAGCAAAACGCTCCGCTGGGCCGCGCCGTCATCGGCGGGCTGTTGCTGGCCACGGTGGCCACGCTGTTTTTTGTGCCCGCATTCTTCTCTCTAGTCCACGGCTGGCTGGAAGGCCGCCGCAAGGCAGCCCACCGAGTCACCTTAGCCGAAACGTTCGACGAGTTTGACCAGATTTCGGAGTAATTCTTTATGACCAACAAACCCAATCCGAACCAGCAACCGGCTCATCATCACGACGCCGCGCCCCAACAGAAACCCATCTCGTCCCGCAAGGCTCTGGTGGGCGTAGCTTTGCTGCTCGTCGTGGCCGTCGTGCTGGCGGGCGTCGGCATTCTGAGCCGCGCTCGTGCCGATAAAGCGCTTGCCGTCCGTACCACGGAGTTGGCCGCTCCCTCGGTCATCGTCGCCACTCCCAAGACGGGCGCGCCGGTGGATAGCTTCGTGCTCCCCGGCAACGTGACCGCCTGGACGGATTCGCCCATCTACGCCCGCACCTCCGGCTACCTTACGCGGTGGTACTTCGACATCGGCGCCAGGGTGAAGAAGGGCGCGCTGCTGGCCGAGATCGCCACTCCCGAGTTGGACCAGCAACTGGCCCAGGCCGAGAGCGACCTGGTGACCGCCCAGGCCACCGCCAACAACGCCCGCATCCAGGCCGAGCGCTACACCGGGCTGGTCAAGTCCGACGCCGTCTCCCGCCAGGACACCGACACGTTTGTCAACCAGGCCGCGGCCACGGCGGCGGCTGTCAAGTCCGCGCAGGCAAATGTGCGGCGCCTTCGCGAGCTGCAATCGTTCGAGAAGGTCTATGCGCCCTTTGACGGGGTGGTCACCGCCCGCAACATCGATACCGGCCAGTTGATCGACGCGGGTGGCTCCGGCGCTGGCAAGGAACTCTTCCATCTGCAAGCCATCCAGACCCTGCGCGTCTACGCCAACCTGCCGCAGCTCTACTCGCAGAACGTGAAGCGCGGCTCGAAGATCGACCTGACCTTTGCCGAACACGCGGGCAAGACCTACCAGGGCACGCTCGAGCGCACCGCCGACGCCATCGACCCGGCCAGCCGCACCCTGCTGGTGGAGATCGACGTGGACAACCGAGCCGGCGAGCTGCTGCCCGGTTCGCTGGCCCAGGTCCACTTCAAGACGCCGCCCGCCGGCCCCACCTTCATCGTGCCCTCCGCGGCGCTCATCTTCCGCAAGGAGGGGCTGCGCGTGGGCCTTGTGGTCAACGGCAACGTCGCGCATTTGGTTCCGGTGGTCATCGGCGAGGACGACGGCGCCACCGTGCAGATCGTTAACGGGCTCAGCGCGGGAGACAGGGTGATCCAGGATCCGCCCGACTCGCTCATTGAGGGCGAAAAGGTCTTTGTGGAGAGCTCTGGCAGCCAAACCAATGCGGGAGGCAAGTGATATGCCAGCGCCGCTTGCAGCGGAAAGACTCCTTGAATTCGCTAACTCGCGAACTCGCTATCACCGCAAAGCGGTGGCTAACTTGCTAACTCGCTATCGCCGCGAAGCGGCGGCTAACTTGCTGTCTTTATCGAATAATCCCAAGACTCTAGCTCATCTCGCTACTTGCCCGTGCCCCATCCTTTCGCTTTTTTTCTGGCGAAAGGGTGGGAAACCACAAACCTCGACAGAATCTCGGGTGCCCCAGGTCTCGATTTTGAGACCTGGGAAACCACTGCTCTCGACTACCTCTTTCTTTGCCTGCCTCCTCACCCTCATCCTCCTCGCCGGCTGCAAGCCCGTAGGCCCCAACTACAACCGCCCCGGCTACGAGGCGCCGCCGGCCTACAAGGAGGCTGGCGCGGCCACGGTGATCGTGCCGCCGCCTAATCCGGCTGGAGGCGGCGGCTGGCAGCCGGCCACGCCCTCCGACGGCATGATCCGCGGCAAATGGTGGGAAATCTACCAGGACCCGCAACTCAATCAGTTGGAAGAGCGCATCGACCCGAACAACCAGACCCTGCGCCAGGCGCTTGAGACTTATCTGGCCGCGCGCGACCAAGTGAAGGTGGCCAGGGCGGCTCTCTTTCCCACGCTGTCGGCCGGGCCGAACGTTCAACGCGGGAAAGTGTCGGCAAACGGTCCCTCCTACTCACCCGGAAAATCCACCACCTACAACGACTTTGTGGTTTCCGGCCAGGCAAGCTGGGAGCCGGACTTCTGGGGTCGCATCCGCCGCGCCGTCGAAGCGGCTCGCGAGAACTCCCAGGCCAGCGCCGCGGACATGGCCAGCGTGGACCTGAGCCTTCATGCCGAGATGGCCGTCGACTACTTCCAACTGCGCGGCCTGGACTCTGAGATCAAGCTGCTGAAAGAGACGGTCACCGATCTGGAGCGGCAGCTTGATCTTACCCAGCGCCGCCTTGCCGGCGGAATAGGCACCGAGGCGGACGTGGCCCAGGCCCAGACGCAGCTCGAAACCGTGCGCGCGCAACTGATCGACCTGGGCGTGGCGCGCGCGCAGTATGAGCACGCGGTGGGCACGATTGCCTATTACAAACTGCCGGAGTTCAGCATCCCGTTCTCGCCGCTTGATCTCCCTCTGCCCAAAGTTCCGCTTGGGGTGCCTTCGCAACTGCTTGAGCGCCGCCCCGACGTTGCCGCCGCCGAGCGCCGCGCCGCCGCCGCCAACGCCCAGATCGGCATCGCCGTCAGCGCCTTCTATCCCACCATCACTTTGAGCGGAACGGGCGGCTTTGAAAGCGTCAACATCGGCACCTTGCTTCAGGGACCAAGCGCGCTATGGACCCTGGGCGGCCAAGCCGCACAACTGCTCTTTGACGCCGGCCAGCGCCACGCCCTCACTGACCAGGCCCGCCACGCCTACGAGGCCCAGGTTTCCGCTTACAAGAGCGCCATCTTCCTGGCCTTCAACGACGTGGAAGACCTGCTTTCCGGCCTCCGCATT
This sequence comes from Acidobacteriaceae bacterium, assembly GCA_003170825.1. GTDB lineage: Bacteria > Acidobacteriota > Terriglobia > Terriglobales > Acidobacteriaceae > Telmatobacter. The sequence goes on along the minus strand of PMYL01000013.1, from coordinate 15,797 downwards.
CTTGAGCAGGAGACAGGGGTGGAGCAGAAGGCGGTCGAGTCGGCGCAGCATTCCCTCGACATTTCCGATAAGCGCTACAAGGGTGGCGTGACCAGCTATCTTGAGGTGCTGACGGCAGAAGCCACGCTGCTCCAGAACCAGCGCACCGCCATCGACCTTCAGACCCGGCAGTTCGTGGACAGCGTGGGGCTGGTGAGGGCGCTGGGCGGGGGATGGGATGCAAGCCAGTTGCCGAAATGAGAAAAGCAGGGAATAGGGACCAGGGAACAGTTGGTTCTGCGGTTATGCGAGCTTCTGCTATCGCAAAGCCTGCGCGCTTCGGAATGCCTCCTAAGCTGTTAGCGAAACAGGGGACGCTGGTCTGAAGCTTGAGCGTTCCTTGGCGGCTGCACGAAAACGGCCGATCCTTCCCGCTTGAGATTCAAGAACGGGCCGTCGTCCCAGGCACCCATGGTAATCGAACTGTGAGATCGGTCCCATAAGCGGAAAGTTGTGGCGCCGTCTGGTTCCGCCAGGAGCAGAACGGTTTGAAAACCCCGGCCGTCAAGGGTAAGAAGCGCGTTGCCGGCTTGGTCGTCTGTTACATAGCCGCCCCGCTCAGTGCCAGTGGCATCCGCGATAATCAGGCCGGAGACTGGACCATCCCTCTTATACACTTTCCCGAGAATTGTGGGGTCCGGCAGCGGTGCGCCGATCACAACTCGCTCCATTCCCTTTTCGTCGGTGATAACCAAGCCGCGGGCACGCAGTATTTGTCCGTTTGTGCTTTCGCGGCGTGTAGCCCACACCGTATAGGCCGTCTGCACCAACATCAACGCGATCAGGCAGATCGTTAGAACCATCAGTCGTCGATACCGCTTCTCGAGGACAAGAACATAGCTTTGTGAGTCTGGCATCACTTGGGTTCCTCAACCCGCCAACAGTATACGTTTGCATCCCGGATAGGATTGCGTTCCGTGAAGAGAGGAATCAGGGCAACGATCCCTGACCCCTGTTTACCGCGTCAACGCATCCTGCCGCAAATGGCTATAGGCCGCCTGAGGCACGTCGGTCAGGGGCAAGGCCGGGCCTTCCCACAGCAGCCGGGGCGAGCCCTGGCTGGCCGAGTGCAATCCTTCTAGGTGAAACGTGTGTTTGCCCGCGCGCAGCCCCAGCGAGCCGCGATCATAGCGCATCGCATTACCGGGCGACCTGCAGACCTGGGCGAAGGGCGGGCCGGTTTTGGCCACTTCCACGCCGTCGATCACCAGGCGCGCGCCATCCCGAGCCAGCAGGTGGAAGGTGTAGCCGCCGTCGGCGGGAATGTCGATGAGGCCGTCCCACGCGGCGGCATAATGCGTAAAGCCTTGCGGGTCGGCGTGGAGATTGGGCGACTCGCCGTTGAAGACCCAGTGCTCGGCGGCCAGGTTGGGCAGTTCGGTCCATTCTCCGGGGTAGATCTGCCAGGCGAGGCCGGGCAGCGTGGGGCCAACTGTTTCCACGGCGTCGTGCCATTTGGCCACGGCCACAACTCCCTGGCCGGCCCAATCCTGTCTGGCCGAATCCTGGTGGCCTTGCCGGTCCTCGACGTGGAGCAGAACGCGGAAACGGCCAGAGCCGTTTTTTGCCCCGTCGAGCTGGGTTCCCAGTGCGTCGGGGAACCGGTGGCGCACGCGGCGGCCATGTGCCTGAGTTCCGTCGCCAAAGAGCCAGGTATATTGTGCGCCGGGCGAGGGTTGCGCGGTGAAGGTGACATTTTCCTTGGGGGCGAAGACCGGGGGATCGAATGTAAACGCAGCCACCGGGTTGTGGCTGGCGATAAAGTGAGCCGGCTGCGCGCCGCCGGAAACCACCAGCGGCAGGCCGGCGTCGGTGGCCGCGCGGGTTTGGCCGTACTTGATATTGTCAAAAATTACGTCCGCTACGTCGCCCATCATCGTGGAATCAGCCAGCGGCGGCTGGTCCAGCGCCCAGATGTTGCGGAAGGTGAAGCCGTGCAGGGCCGGTTCGGAACGCTCAATCTGCACCAGGGAGTACCAGTTATCCAGAAACAGGTTCTCGAAGGTGAAGTTGGAGTGATCGCCCTTGGCGCCGTCTGCGCCCCAAAAGCCGAGCAGGCCGAAGGTTTGCCCACAGGCCCCGATGCCGGCGTGGAGAATGTCGGAGTCGCGCAGGGTAAAGTTGCGCGAGTTGAAGCTCTTCCGCGGCCAGCCGGCGCGCACGATGTTCGAGATGCTGGTCGAGAGCACGCTGTGCTCGATGAGAATGTTCTGCACGTCGTGGCCGGGGCGCGCCAGGTCCTCGTCGGTGTAGCCGTCCCAGTTGCCCTGCATGGCAAAGACGTCGTCCGAGCTGCGCAGGAACGAGTCGCGCACGATGGCGTCGCCGCCGCCCAGCCAGTCCATGCCGTCCTGGTTGGCGTTGGCGGAATTGCCGCCGATCACGCGCAGATCGTCGAACACAAATCCAGAGGAGTCCTTCATCTGGATGGACCAGGTCCGCGACCGCACGATGCAGGTCAGCCCGTCGATCTCGACGTTCTTGGCCTCCAGCGCGCCAATGCAGTGCCAGTCGGGCTTTTGCATCCAGCCTTCGTCGCTGTTGGGGTCCTGGGGTCCGTCATAGACGATGGTTCCGCGGCCAAGAATTTTTACATTCTCAACTTTCCATAAGTTCAGGCTGCCAAAGAAGTAGGAGCCCGGCGCAAGGTAGAGGGTCTCGCCGCTCTTGGGATTGAGGCTCTGGTGGTAGACCCCCGGCTGCCAGGCGTGGATGGCAGGGTCGCGCGGCAAAGGCGGCGGTGGTGTGCCTGCAAACAGAAAGAGCATGGGAGCATGGTTGAGGAAGTCGCCGGGCCGCGAGATGGAGAGTTTGGCCGGTGCTGCGAGCCGGAAGCGGATGGTCTGGCCTTGCCGGATGGGGCGCAGGCCGAGGCGCCAGGGCTGAATATCGACGCCTTTATCCCAAAACCCCGGCTCGGCGGCGGTAATGGCAATGTCCACGGGGCCGGTCACGTCGAAGCTGACGAACTCGTAGCTGGCTGCGGCGTGCGCCACGTCCACCGTCTGGCCGTTCACGGTGACGGTGAAGGCCGTCGAGCGCATCTCTGCGGGGACCGGCGCGGCCTGAACGCGGGAGGCGGCATAGGCGGCGGCGGGAAGCGCGAGAAGGACCACGAACAGCGGACGAAAACCGAGCAAGAAGCAAGACCCCGGCAAGAAAGTGGGAACGAAACCACTGTAACACCGGGGCAGACAGGGCCTGACTACAAGCTGGGACCTGCGCCTGATTCCTTCGTCTGCGATTCCCGCAGATTCCCAAATTCCCGCTTTCGCGGAAGCGGCGGCAGAGATGCTTTACAGCTTCGATTGCCAGTGTTGGGAGATCCGCAAAGACCGGCGAATAAGAAAGGTTGTCAGCAGAAGGGCGAGGCTCCCTATTGTGAGCGCCAGCGGTATGTACCACAAGCCAAGAACTTCGTGCGCGGACGAACCGGGCGGCGGGAACAAGGTTCCCGAGGACATAAAGTGCCCGTTGCCGTCGAACCAAAGGCCGGTATTCGCGGGAAAGATTGGCTTGATGAGGGCGGTCAGGACGAGGCCGCCTCCCATGGCGTATCCGAAGATCGCCAGGAAGAAGACCAGAATGCCGAAGACGCCTTTGGTGGCGAGCCGGAGCGTGGCGCGCAACAGCACAATGGGCGAATTGCTGCGGCTGGCCTGGCGGATGAGCAAACCATCGCGATACTGGGCTGCCAACTCCTTGGCCGGTCCCAGCCGGGCAAGCACAGTTTCAATGGAAGCGCCGGTTTCCTCGGCGGAGTCGCGGACGTGGGCGCCGATTTCGCGAACGATTTCTTCCCGCTCGGCGATGGTGAGAGGGCCAAGATGCAAGCGCAGGGCGGTTAAATAGCTGTCGATCTGCATTTCTGCGGTCATTGGGTTATCTCCTGCGTTTTCAGTACCGGGGTCCCCGCAGACGGGTCTTGGTCTGCGGGGTGGAGTACGGGTTCAAGAAGGCGGCTGAGTCCGCCCGCGAAGCCGACCCATGCCTCTGCCATCTGGCGAAGGCGCTGGCGGCCGGCATCGGTGAGGGAGTAGTACTTGCGCGGGTGTCCGGCCTCGGCTTCTACCCACTCCGAGGTGAGCAGGCCTTCGGCCTTGAGCCGGCTCAGGATGGGGTAAATGGTGCCCTCGGCAAGGACCAGCCGGGAGTGGTTCTCAAGAAAGCGAATGATTTCAAGGCCGTAAAGCCGTCCCCGCCACAGGCTGGCAAGAGCGGCCATCTCCAAAGCGCCTTTGCGTAGTTGGGCTACCCACCGGTCAGACGGGTCGCCTTCAGCCGGCTGCGCTCTCAGTTGTGCCATAGCCCTATACCTCGTATAGCTATGTATAGTGCAATGGAAGATGCTTGTCAAGACAAAAAATGAGTTTTCCCTTAAGAATTTCTACGAAAGCGGTCCGGGAGACGAATCCAGCTTCAGATGCCCTCGCCCATGGAAACATATTGGCGCATGCGGTCAAGTTTTTCGCGGTAGGCGGCGCGCTCGGCCTCTTCGGCGGCGAAGGGTTCGGCGGGCCGCGGCTTGCCGCCGAGGCGCTGTTCCAGCTCCTCCACGCGGGCAGAAAGCGCGATGAGCGCGTCGGAGAGCGGGTCCTTCACGTCGTGCGGATCGGTAATCAGGACGCGCTGGCCGTTGCGATAGACGATGTGGGCCGGAACCCCCACGACCGTCGAGTTTGGGGGCACGTCATCGAGCACCACCGAGCCTGCGCCCACGCGCGAGTTCTCGCCGATGGTGATGTTGCCCAGCAGGTTGGCGTTGTTGCCGACAAAAACCCCGTCGCAGAGCGTGGGGTGGCGCTTGCCGTGGCCCTTGCCGGTGCCTCCCAGGGTTACGCCCTGGTACATGGTCACGTCGTTGCCCACAATGGCGGTTTCGCCGATCACTACGCCGGTTGCATGATCGATGAAGAGCCGCCGCCCCAGCGTCGCTCCGGGGTGAATATCCACGCCGGTGAAGAAGCGGCCGATCTGGGAGAGCAGCCGCGCCGCCAGCCGCAGCTTCGCGCCCCAAAGCGCGTGCGAGATGCGGTGTATCCAGACGGCCCACAGCCCCGGATAGCAGAGAAAGACTTCCAGCCGGGAACGCGCGGCGGGGTCGCGCTCCAGCACGGAGTTGATGTCTTCGCGGATGCGGGCAAAGAGGGACATGAGATGAAAATATCTTCGGGTGAAAGAGTCCGGTTGAGGGCTATGGTTTCCCACCCTTTCGCAAAGAACGCGAAAGGATGGGGCACGGAGCATTTGTATAGCACCGGACAATGAAACAACTACTTACAGCGTAATCGCTTCGACCGGTAGGGCCAGGGCCTGCTGGCGCAGCGACTCGAACAGAATGCTGGACAGATAGCGCTCGCCGAAGTCCGGCAGGACCACCACGATCAGCTTGCCCGCATTTTCGGGTCTTGCGGCAACCTTCAGCGCCGCCGCCACCGCCGCTCCAGACGATATGCCCACAAAAATGCCCTCTTCCAGCGGTAGCCGCCGGGCCAGGGCAATCGACTCCTCGTTGGTCACCTGCACCACCTCATCCACCTGGCTCATGTCCAGCACGCCCGGCACAAAGCCCGCGCCGAGGCCCTGGATTTTGTGCGGTCCGGGCTTGCCGCCGGAAAGCACCGCGCTGTCGGTTGGCTCCACGGCGATGGCCTTGAACCCCGGCTTGCGCTCCTTGATGTACTTGGCTACGCCGGTAATGGTGCCGCCGGTGCCCACGCCGGAGATGAGGATGTCCACCTTGCCGCCGGTATCGTCCCATATCTCCGGGCCGGTGGTGGCGTAGTGGATGGCGGGGTTGGCGGGGTTGTCGAACTGCTGCAGGATAAAGCCGTTCGGGGTCTTGGCCAGTATCTCCTCGGCCTTGGCCATGGCGCCCTTCATGCCGTTGGGGCCGGGGGTCAGCACGATCTCGGCGCCGAAGGCCAGCAGCACCACGCGGCGCTCCAGGCTCATGGTTTCGGGCAGGATGAGGATCAGCCGGTAGCCCTTGACGGCGGCGATAAAGGCCAGGGCGATGCCGGTGTTGCCGCTGGTCGGCTCGATGAGCACCGTCTTGCCAGGCTTGATCTTGCCGGCCTTCTCGGCGGCCTCAATCATCGCCAGGCCGATGCGGTCTTTTACGCTCGAGACCGGGTTCTGGCTCTCCAGCTTGGCTACAACGGTAGCGGGCAGGCCAGCCGCTATGCGATTGAGCCGCACCAGCGGGGTCCGGCCAATGATTTCAGTTACATCCGCGGCAATGCGCGCCATGATGATCTCCTTTTTCCGGGATGCGATCCCAGACGGTTCTGTTTTGTGGGGTGATGGTCGAGCTGTCAGGCGGAAAAGACTGCGCGCGTGTCGTGCGCACGTCTGCATCGCAACTGGCACCAGGGCGGTGTTAGCGACATCGACGCATGAGAAGAGCATAGTACCAAACGCGGCTCATGGCAAGTGGAACCTCAGGCAAAGAGTCCGCCCATGTGCAGCCGGGAACTCAGGCATGCGCCGTGCTCCATCCTTTTCGCTGCCTTTCGAGGAAAAAATGCGAAAAGGGTGGGAGGCTGCCATGCATTCGCCAAGGGCCGGATTCAGTAGAGCGCCGCTGGCCCGTCGAGTTGCACCATCAACTCTTCCCACTCAGCGGCAGAGATGAAGTCGCCTGACCGCTCGCGCACCAACCATTCGAACTCAGTCTAGTTCAATTGTTGCAGCCTTCGGGCAACATGCAAATGATCTTATCCATCACATAATCCCCAAGGCTGGGTCCGTTGGGGTAATGGACCGTGTAGCCTCCGTTGATACGCTGGCCATCCACTGCAACAGTCCCGGTTATCGAGATACTCCAGGTGGCACAGGTGACGCTCATGTCGAGTTGCCTGTCAGTATCATTGGATTTGTGCCCTGTGACTGCGCACTTTTCGCCGTCGTCTGCTATGAAGGTCCCGCTGAGATTGGTCATCTTGCCGACGCTGGCACTTTCAGTCAGGTTGATAGTGTTTGGATTGGCGACGGGCTTACCGCTGGCCAGCCACGTGATCCTCCACTTGCCCGCAAGATTGGTTGCCTGCGCGTGGGAGATGCCGGGCAGGGTGAATGCGAGCAGCATAAGTACGATCCAACCACGTGTGAATGCCTTCATGATTCCTCCTCTGCAATAGTGATTTCCACCATCGATATGCTAGGGTCGTTATCAACCAATACTTGCCAATCTGTTGGATGCCGAGTTCCCTGGCTTCGGATAACTTTGTTTTTCCGGCACTGGGACGCACGATCATGAGGATAGTGTCACAATGCGGTTCGTGGCAATCGAAACTTCTGCAATTGATGAATCAGGAGAGCGCGGACTGCCCCTCCAACTGCATCATCAGCTCTTCCCACTCGGCGGTAAACTCCGCTAACTGCGCGCGCAAATCCTCGGCCAGCGCGGAGAGCCGCTGCGTCTCGGCGGCAGAGACGTAGACGCCTAACTGCACCTCGGTGTGGGCAATCGAAGCCTCGATGCGCGGGACTTCTTCTTCCAGAAAAGCGCACCGCTCCTCCATCTGCTTCTGCTTGATGGGATTGAGGCGGCGGGGGCGGTCTTTCGCGGAGTCGGCCTCGGCATCAAGGCCGCCAGCGTTTCCATTGCCATTCGGCGCGACAGGCTCCTGCGGCTTTTGCTTAGCCGAGAGTTCAACAGAAGGGCTGCCGACTGCAAGTCCTTTCCAGCGCAGATAGTCCTCGTAATTGCCTTCATGGCTGGTGACCGCGCCGCCCTCCACTTCGAGCACCCGCGTGGCCAGCCGGTCGATGAAATATCGATCATGAGACACGAAGACCACCGTGCCCGTGAAGGCCGCCAGAGCCTCCAGCAACACGTCCTTGGCGCGCATGTCCAGGTGGTTGGTGGGCTCGTCGAGCAGCAGAAAATTCGACGGCGAGACCAGAATCCGCGCCAGCGCGTAGCGGTTGCGTTCGCCGCCGGAGAGGACGCCGAGCGGCTTGAAGACATCGTCGCCGCTGAAGAGAAAACAGCCCAGCAGCGACCGCAGCGCCTGCTCCGGCACTTTGACCGCGGCGTGGCTAATGTCATCCAGCATGCGCGCGTCGCCGTCCAGCACCTTGTACTGGTCCTGCGCGAAGTACTCGCACACGACGTTGTGGCCCAGGCGCACCGAGCCGGCCGTGGGCGCTTCGTCCCCGGTGAGCAGGCGAATGAGCGTGGACTTGCCCGCGCCGTTCACGCCCACCAGCGCAACGCGGTCGCCGCGCTCGATTCTGAAGCGCACGCCTTTGAACACCTGCTTTGCGCCATAACTCTTCGCGAGTTCCTCCGCCTCCGCCACCATCCGCCCCGAGGGCTGCGGCTGCGGAAACTTGAAGTGAATCGTTGACTCCTCTTCGGGAATCTCGATGCGCTCGATCTTCTCCAGTTCCTTGATGCGGCTCTGCACCTGCCTGGCCTTGGTGGCCTGGGCGCGGAATCGGTTGATGAAGGCCTCCAGATGCTCGATCTGCTCGCGCTGGTTGCGGTAAGCCGCCTCCAACTGCGCCCGCCTCTCGTCTTTTTGCTTCAGGTATTTGGTGTAATTGCCCTGATAGATATTGAGCCGCTTGTTCCAAATCTCCACGGTTCGGTCGATGGTTACATCGAGGAAATAGCGGTCATGCGAGATAAGAATGTAGCCGAAGGGATAAGTCCTGAGATAGTCTTCGAGCCAGTTGCGGGTTTCAAGGTCCAGGTGGTTGGTAGGCTCGTCGAGTAACAGCAGATTGGGTTTGGCCAGCAGCAGCTTGGCCAGCGCGATGCGCATCTGCCAGCCGCCGCTGAACTCATCGGTCTGCCGCCCCCAATCCTCCTTGCCGAAGCCGAGGCCAGTCAGCACGCCGCCCACCTGCGCGTCCAGCGCATAGCCGTCGAGCGAGTGAAAGCGCTCCTGCAGCATCGAGTAGCGTTCCGCGGCGGCCTCGTACTCCGGCCCGGCGTGGTCCAGTTCGGCCAACTGCCCGCTGAGCCGCTCGATCTCCCGATCCATCTCGCGCAACTCGTCGAAGACCGTCAGGCACTCTTCAAAGACGCTGCGCCCGGCCAGCCGCAACCCCTCCTGCGGCAGGTAGCCGATGCTCATGCCGCGCGTCTGCTGCATGGCGCCGTAGTCCAGCGTTTCCAGGCCGGCCAGCACCTTCATAATTGTGGATTTACCGGCGCCGTTGGCCCCCACAAGCGCGGTCTTCTCGCGCGCCCGGACCAGCCAGTTGGCCTCCAGGAACAGCACCCGCGGCCCAAACCGCTTGCCGGCATTTTGCAGGGAGAGCATTCAGTCTATTTTCGCAGAGCGGCGGGACGGATGCTTTTTCCGCGGCAGGCCAACCCAAGCCGCCCTCTCTGTCGCCTGTGCTCCCGATTTTGGCGCAACACCGCCCAGGCCCTACAATGATCTCCAGGCCAGGGCCTGTAGCTCAACGGTTAGAGCAGGGGACTCATAATCCCTTGGTTCGGGGTTCGAATCCCTGCAGGCCCACCATTCATTTCAATGAACTGAGAAAAATTGGCTCCCGTCGCCACCGCCCAGGTAGTGTTAGCAGGCCCTAGCTCTCTATCTTCCTGATGTACAGCCAAAGCCCAACCAAAATGATGGCGATGGCGATGAGACATATGCCGAGCCCGATACGGCGATGGTTGCGCTCAACCATGGCGCCCTTCCCGGCTTGCAGGTTGGCGGCGGCGATTTTCATTCCGGCTTGCACATCCTGATTCACCAGGGCCGTCTGGAAGGTATGGATGGTGACGCGCGCCTTGGTCAGCGAATCCCGCGCCTGATCCTGCCCGAGGCGAGCCTCGCTCACTTCCATGCCGGAAGACTCGGCGAGATGCAGAGACTGGTCGGCGTCCTTGATGGCTCCGTCCAATTGAGTCAGGTTGCTCAGGATTTCCGCCCTTTCCCGATCGCATTTGCTGTCCGGGGCATGGCACGTCATGCAGACGCCGCCGGAACCGGTGCCCAGCATCGCGTCCGTGGGATGCTGAATGCCATGATTGCCGTGACAGACGACGCATCCCGGAAGAGAAGCCGCTTGAAAGGCCTTGTAATGCGAGCTCTTTTCGTACAGCTGGGCCTGGAAAGTATGACAATTCGCGCACACATTCTGAACTTTATCCACTCCGGGCGGCGCCGCGCCATGGTTTCCGTGACAGGTGGTGCAGGTGGGCGCGCTCAGATCGCCGCGCACCGCCAGCGCGTCGTGGTGCACGCTGGTGTTGTACTTGGCAAACTGGTCCGTGGGAATCGAGTAGGGCTTCATATAAACCGCGTCAGAGTGGCAGCGCGAGCAGGTGTTGGCCACGTTGACGGGGTTCACCGTGGAACGGGGATCGCTGGGCGCCCTCAGATCGTGGACGCTGTGGCAATCCGTGCATACGGCAACCTTGGTGTCTCCAGCCGCGAGGCGCTTGCCGTGCATGCTGGTGTGGTACTGGTCCAACTGGTCCGTGCGCAGGCTGGGGTTGTACTGCCGCATATAGGCCGGATTCGAGTGGCAACTCCCGCACAACTGCGGAATCTGCCTGCGGTCGATCTTGCCCTTCCACCCCGCCTTGCGGCTCATGGCCTGGTCTGGATCGTAGTTGGATGCGTCGCCTCCGTGGCAACTGGTGCACGTCAAGCCTTTTTGTGCGTGTATGTCCTGGCTGAACTTCTCCTGGGTGACACCCATGGGATCGGGCAGCGCGGAGTGACAATCCAGGCAGGAGTTCGCGGCTTGCCCATAACTCAGGCACGCTCCGAGCACGATGTACCCGGCCAGCCCGGCAGAGCGGGCGGCGATGAACGGTCGGACCTTATTGCGCAAGGAAGCCATAGACACTCATACCTACCACGTAAACAAGAGCAAAGATTGAAAGGCCGGTGATCCACGCTTTGGTGCGCGCGGGTTGGTCACTCTCAAAGAAAGGCAGCAGAAGCCACAACAAGCCGGCCAGACTGCAACCAAGTATCCCCAAAACCTCCCCGTCGACTAACCATACTTTGGAGGGGATGAGCTTGAGGGTCTGGAACATGAAGAGGAAGTACCACTCGGGCTTGATTCCCGCCGGGGCGGAGACAAAAGGATCTGCCTTGACACCGAGGTTCCAGGGGAAGATAGCGGCCAACGCGCCCAGCACGCCCATGGCCACGTACCAAGCCATCATCTCGCGCAGCATGAAGTTGGGAAAGAACTTCATCTCCCGCTTTTGCGAGGGGTTTGCGGTCCACTGAACCTCCAGTTTTGGCGGAACGCTGATGCCCTGCCGCTGGACCAGAAACAGATGGATAGCGATCAGCACGGTTACCAATCCGGGGAGAACGGCGACATGGAATCCAAAGAATCGGGTGAGCGTGGCTCCGGTTACCTCTGGCCCGCCGCGAAGAAAGATCATCATGGCCCTGCCGATGAGAGGAACCTGCCCGGCCATCTCCGTGCCCACCTTGGTGGCGAAGAAGGCCAGCGTGTTCCAGGGCAGCAGATAGCCGCTGAAGCCGAATCCCATGACAAGATAGAGAAGAATCACGCCGCTGACCCATGTCAGCTCCCTGGGTTTGCGGTAGGCCTTGAGAAACAGCACGCTGAACATGTGCACAAAGGCCGTGAAGATCATGAGATTGGCCGCCCATGCGTGGATGGAACGAATCAGCCAGCCAAACTGCACCCGGGTCATGATGTACTGGACGCTTTCGTAGGCCTCGTTGGCGCCCGGACGGTAATACAGGAGCAGCAAGATCCCGGTCAGCACCTGGATGATGAAGAGGAAAAGGGTGATGCCGCCGAAAAAATACCAGTAGGACAGGCGATGCGTGGGGACGGTCTTATGTTTGAACGGAGCTATGAGCCCGTCCAGATCAAGCCGTTCATCAAGCCAGCGAATGAGAGGGGCGAACACGGTCACGCCTCCCGTTTCCGGCTGACGACAATCTCGTCGCCGCGCAGGTGGACATCGAACATATCGAGCGGTCTCGGCGGAGGACCTGAAACGTTGCGGCCGTTGAGATCGTAGATTCCGTTGTGGCAGGCACACCATATCTCGCGCAGATCGCTGCGATACTGCACGGTGCAGGCGAGGTGGGTACAGGTGGCGGAGAGCGCGCGATAGGTGCCGTCGCTTTCCAGGATCAACAGGCCGGGACGGCTGCCGAAACGGAAAATCTTGCCGGAATTCGGCTTCATCTCCCCGGTTTTGGAGGCGATGACCTCGTCCCCGCCGAGATCGACCACCGCCGGAGGGACAAAATAGCGCAGCACGGGATAGAGGAATGAAGCAAAAGTGGCGAGGATGCCGCCGCCGAGGAAGATTCCAATCGCGCGGCGGCGCGAAGTCTCTGGTTGGGGAGTCTGGTCAGCGCACATGGTCCGCACCCCCTGCCGCAACTGCCAGTCCGAAGACCATGAACGCGTTGTCACTCCAAACCAAAAGCCGCGACCTCCCGCACCTGACGTTAACACACAAGCCAATTATGAGCATTTCCATGGCAGAAACGCCCCTTCGGCTCTTATGAAAAAGTAAAGAATTGAGGTATCCCAGTCTGTGATAAAGATCACACATTGGGAGATCAGGCAACCAGCTTCCTGAATGGAAAAAAGCCAAGCCAAAAGTTGAGGCTGTGCGTCTGGCGGAATGAATCCACAATCGTGGCTGTCAACCTCACTCTTGTGGCAGGCTGTTCAGTGCCGTAGAATTCTCCCCATGAAGTCAACGATTACCCCTGTCCTCAGGCTCCTCGCCGGCGTTCTGCTTCTTTCTTTCGCCACCGTATCCATCCAGGCGCAGGACTGGGCCAAAGCCCGCCTCGAAGCCTCGCCTCGCCACCGCGAATACGTTGCCCTCAACCACGGCAACCGCACCGTTCAGGCCTTCGTCGTCTACCCCGAAGTCAAGGGCAAAGCCCCCGTCGTGATCCTTATCCACGAGATATTCGGCCTCACCGGCTGGGCCAAAGAGATGGCCGACGAGCTTGCGGCGCAGGGTTTCATCGTCGTCGCGCCCGACCTTCTCTCCGGCTTCGGCCCCAACGGCGGCGGCTCCAGCGAGTTCCCCAGCCAGGACGATGCCGTCAAGGCCGTCTCCGCCCTCGATCCGAACGCCGTCAACGCCGACCTGGACGCCGCCGCCGATTACGCAAAGAACATTCCCTCTGCCAACGGCAAAATCGCCACAGTGGGCTTCTGCTGGGGCGGCGGCAAGTCCTTCGCCTTCGCTGCCCACCGCAAAGACCTCTCCGGAGCCTTCGTCTTTTACGGTCCCCCGCCATCGGACGTAACCGCCATTACCGCTCCGGTCTACGGCTTCTACGGCGGCAACGATGCCCGCATCGGCGCCACCGTTCCGCCCACCGTCGCAGCCATGAAGGCCGCGGGCAAGAAATATGAGCCCGTAACCTACGATGGCGCCGGCCACGGCTTCATGCGTGCCGGCGAAGACCCCGCCAACACCGTCCCCGGCAACAAGACCGCCCGAGACCAGGGCTTCGCCCGCCTCGTCACCCTCCTCAAGGAGATGAAGGTGGCCCCTTAGGCCGGCAACCCCAGCAGCAATCCGGCGTTGGCCAGGCAGCCGGCAACCCCGGCCATCGCCTGCCACGACACCAGCAAGCTGGAAGGCAAGTGCGGCGTCTGCGAGTACAAGGAGATCTGCGGCGGCTCCCGCGCCCGCGCTTACGCCCTCACCGGCGACCCGCTCGCCCAGGAGCCCTGCTGCATCTATCAGCCGAAAAACTGGGATCCGCAGTTGGAAAGCGAAGCGGCGGCCTTTGCGAAGAGCTAGGGGCTAGCGGATGAAACCCTGCGCGACCAGGCCGATCAACTGGTCCAGGGAACCCTGCGCGCATCACAAGCCGACTACCTCATCACCGGGGATAAAGATTTGCTCGCGCTCGCCCAGCGATACCCCATCCTCACTCAGTCTGTCTTCTGGGAACGGCATGGGCGTTAGGGTTTGTTGACCGATTCACAGGCAGCAAAGGCGGGATCTGGAGCACATGGCTGGCTAGAAGCTGTTTCATAACCGGCAACTTGTCGAATTTAAAGGACATCTCTGAGGCCAAAGCCCTGTTTTCACAAGGCCACCATACTGCATGACCGAACACATGCCCTTCAAAATCGGGTTATGAAACAGCTTCTAGACATATCCCGAATATGTATATCTCAGTAAACCTCAATGTAATTTCCAACCCTCCCTTCCACCAATGATACAGTCTTAGCTTCGTGGAGTTGAAACTCGATAGGAATCATCGCTATAGATGCCCCCTCGCCGAAACTTTCGTTGGTAACTTCCACGCTTCCTATTACAACATAACTAAGGTATGAGTCAACCCCGGAGAAAAATGCGCGAACCAGGGATATGCCATTCGATTGATTAAAGAGTATCACTCTTGGATATTTTGCGAATGAGATTCGGTACGGTAAAGCAAAGGAGGGCCACCTGCTCCTGCGTCGATGCATCATCAGAGTAAACTCAAGGAGAGGATATAGCAGTTGCTGAAGGCCGCACTTTAGTTCAGCGCTCCGCGCATCGTCATCGATCATTCCTAGGAAGACATCGGCTCCACCTCTAAAGAGGTCAATCTTAAATATTGCGTTTAACTGAGATAGAAGGATTGTCATATATGAGCTACTTGGCCCTTCATAATTCCAGAATATGTTCCTGTGGATCAAGGCGCCCAAACCCAGAACAGATCCTGCTCGTTCGCTCCCGCGCTCACGGAGGCTTGAAGGAAAAACTATGCTGATTGCGACCCAAGAGCCATAGCGAAAGACTCGCAAATAGACCGAGCTCGGCGTATGATTAGGCATGGTCTTGTATAGCTCATTTACAAAATCGTCATGTTCTTTGGTAAGATTGTCTGGGCTGAGAATGAGACTGTCCTGATGGCCTGCGACAGGCGCAACAATGAAGGGCAGTATCAGATTGTCTTTAGATCGGTAATAAACCTGGATGTCGGACAACACGAAAGATCACCTCATGCTTTGTAGAGTTGGTGTACAACTGCATCTAACACTTCTTCCGTACCCCATTTTTCAACCGCACTTCCGACAATGCTCTCAAAAGGTATCTTTTGCTTCGTGGCTGCTGATTTAATAAGGTCAATATGTTTCTCAAAAATGGCGAGGAATTGCCTGCGGACCTCCAATGAAGACGAGTCGTTTGGGTTCATCCGAGCAAACCAGTCAAACTTATTCATGAAGAGCACAACAACTCTTGGCTTTCTTGCCTTCTTGGATCCGAGTGAGCCGCCGACAAAGGCTTCGATATAACCCAACTGGCGGTAAAGATACGCTTGATCATTCCCTGAACTCACATCTCGCGTGCTCACGACGGTGCCGCCATTGGTTCCGTTTCGCTCGCCGGGGGCGAGTACAACGACCAATGCGTACTTTCTTATGAGCCCAAGCATCTTGCCCCAAATTGTTCCATGAATTTTGTTCCAAGCAGTTGAGAAATCTGTGCCAGGCACATCTGTCATCGCTGGAAGGATTTCAAATTTTCCACGAGGAATGCGCTCGGGTGTCCTAGAAGTAGACACAGCCTTACTGTGTTCTAGTTTCAGTATGTCGGCTTTAGGGGTATTTGGTTTCTCAAGAACAAGACAAAGCGCTGTTTTGCCACAATCGGGTTGTCCAATCACCAGAAGGTCAACTTGTCGCTTTAGATAAATATTGATGTATAGCCACCTGATTACGGCGAATAACAGTGCTGTTATGAAACTGTCGCGTAGAATCTCCTGCGTCCAGGCCCAGAA
Organism: Acidobacteriaceae bacterium; assembly: GCA_003170825.1. GTDB lineage: Bacteria > Acidobacteriota > Terriglobia > Terriglobales > Acidobacteriaceae > Telmatobacter. Next base: position 24 of record PMYL01000013.1, on the reverse strand, counting down.
TTTGTTCCAGTCAAAAGGCGGGGG
>PMYL01000002.1 GCA_003170825.1 Acidobacteriaceae bacterium | reverse complement strand
CTCCTGAAACTTCACACCTAGGGAACCTCTGATTACGTTGACGTTTTGAAAGGGCACGGCTTTAGAGCCTATCCGTATATTGCGAATCTTGTAGCGCCGCTCTCCAGAGCGGCTGTCGTGCAGGTCTCCTGACCTGCACCCACTGCCCCTGACGGCTTGGAAGCCGCCAGTACAGCCGGTCTGGAGACCGGCGCTACAATTTGCGGATAGGCTCTTAGCCGTGCCAGAAATGGCGCAAAAATCAACGCGGAGTCGCCGCGGCGGACCCCTGAGGGAAAGCTCAATGCGTAGTGGAACTTAATCAGAGGTTCCTTAGTTTACTGTCTCGTAACAGGTGGATCGATCCCACCCTGGCGACGAGGCAAAAAAAGCCGCAAAACAGCGTACCCGGCAGTGCGTGGGTCAAGTGCGCCCTGACAAACTCTCGTCCATATCGAGGCGGCGCCGCCGATTGGGGCGGATTTTGCAGACCCGGAAGAGGGGCTGCGCCCTTCCTCGACATGGAGTGGGATTCCACGAACCCCGCTTACCGTTGCGTGAATCTAGTGGCCATTCCGGTTGGCAGCCAAGGCCGCCAACTTGATTTCGCGGTTTGCCTGCGCCAGCAGTTCCTTGGCTTTAGCCGCATGGCCACCCATGTCGTACTCGTTGGCCTTCTGCGCGGCAGTGATTTTGCCGATGGCCTGGTCGATGAGAACCTGTGCGGCGTACAGGTTCGGGTGCCGGTTTGGATCCACGTTCTGGGCAATGGATACGCCGCTAGCGACAAGTCCGAGGACCAGCGCGCTGCTCAAAAATACTTTACGGGCATTCATGGGGATACCTCCCGCGCAACACCATACCAGATTTCGGTGATGTCCCGGTGAAGTTTGTGAGAAAGGGCCGGTTGGTTCAGGATGGCTGCATCCGGCGGGAACCTGGTTTGTCAAGGCTTGCGCATTCCCATCGATACGCAGGTTAGCACGAAGCAGAGGCAACCGCAGGTCCCCTTCGGCTACGCTCAGGGCAGGCTTTCGACTCTCCGCCGCGGCGGACCGCGGCGACCTGCGCCCAGGATGACACTTCTATGGGGGGCAAAGGCGCATCCACAGCGAGACCGCTATGATGGGAGCGAGCGCTGCAACCGGCGGCGCGGGCACATTCATGTCCCAAAACATCTTCATCTCGGCAGGCGAGGCCAGCGGCGAGCACTACGGCGCGCTGCTTGTGGACGCGCTCAAGAAGCAACTCGCCGCAGCCGGGCAGACGGCTGAGTTCTTCGGCATGGGCGGGGAGCGGATGGCCGCCGCCGGCCTGGAACGCGTGGTCCGCTCGGAAGATATGGCGGTCATGGGGATTACAGAGGTCGTCCGCCACCTGCCGCGCATCTGGCGCGAGTTCCGGCGGCTCAAGCAGGCGATCCGGGAGCGAAGGCCGGATGTGGCCGTGCTCATCGACTTCCCCGAAATCCACTTCCGTCTGGCCAGGGAGTTCCACCGGCTGGGCGTTCCGGTGATCTTCTTTGTCAGCCCGCAGTTGTGGGCCTGGAAGAAGCACCGCATCCGGCTGGTGCGGAAGTATGTGCGCCGGATGCTGGTGATCTTCCCCTTCGAGGAGCCGTTTTACCGGGAGCAGGGCGTGGAGGCGGAGTTTGTGGGCCATCCGCTGGCGGAGTTGCCGCTGCCGGCCATCTCCCGCGAGCAATTCGCCCGCGAAAACGGCCTGAACTTGCAAATGACCTGGATCGGCCTCCTCCCCGGCAGTCGCCCCAGGGAGATTCGCGACCATTTGCCGGAGATGCTGAAGGCGGCGCGGGAGCTGGCGGCGCGTTCGGCAGAACAGGCCGCAGAAGAACATATTGCGGTGAAGGGTACGGGCTTTAGCCCGTACATAAACCCTGCAAAATCAACGAGGGCTTTAGCCCCTGAGGGATGTTTTTCTGCTGATGGCTTCGAGTTCGTCATTCCCATGGCGCCTACGCTCAATGCGGCGCAGCGGGACGAGGCGCGGCGGCTGGTCGAGACGCACGGCCTCGGCCTCGACATTCGCCTGGTCGAAGATGCGCGGGCGGCGCTCTTCCACGCCCGCGCCTCGATCGTGGCCAGCGGCACGGCCACCGTGGAGGCGGCGCTGATCGGCAATCCCTTCGTCGTGGTCTACCGGGTTTCGCCCCTGACCTATGCCATCGCCAGGCGGTTGGTGACGGTACCGCACGTGGCCATGGCCAATCTGATTGCCGGCAAGCGTGTGGCGCCGGAGCTGATCCAGAGTGACTTCACGGCGGCAAATATCGTCCAACAGATCGAGCCGCTGCTACCGGACGGGGCTGCTCGCGAGTCCATGATGCAGGAACTGGCGCGGATTCGCGGCCTGCTGAATGCCCGGCCGGCGGGCCATGGGAGAGAAAGCGGCGGCGCCATCGAACGGGTTGCGGCGATCACCCTTGCCCAGCTCGGCGCTGCTTCCCCGGCGCGGACGGCATAGCGGTTCTCCAATTGCTCTACCCCGGAACCGGGCCAAAAGAACAATTTCAGTAAGAACGGCTGCGATGCGATGATGACTGAGATGCGTACACACGAGCGGAATTTGCGGCTTGGATTTGGACTGCGACTTCCCCTGACATGCGTTCTGGGCTTTCTGGCGATGGGGCTGATGATGGCGGCTCCCGTTTTCGCCCAGCGCCCGGAGCGGCCCGCGCTGAACATTACCGGCTATGTGATCGATGCCGAACTGGACCCGGCCACGCACCACCTGGCGGCCAGGGCGGTGGTTACCTTTACCGCGCCCGAAAGCGCCGCGCCTGAAACCGCCGAGTCAGTCAGCTTCGGCTTTCACCCCGCCCTCAAGGTGACCAAAATCTCCGACGAGAGCGGCGCAGTGCTCACCGGGGAGCGGTCGGCGGACGGCGCCATCCGCATCACCCCGGCTACGCCCTTTGTGCGGGGGCTGGCGGTGCGCTGGACCTTCGAATACGAGGGCACGATTACCGGCAACGAGGACGGCCCGGTGGAGGGGCTGAAGCTGGCCGCGATCCAGGAGCCGATCAGCTACCTGCTCTATCCGGCGCGCTGGTTCCCCACTACCGGCTACCTCACCGATCGCTTCACCGCCGAGATGCACATCCGGGTTCCGCAGGGGATGCGGGTTTTCGCCAGCGGCAGCCAGGGCGCGTCGAAGCCGGTGACTTTGGCCAACGGCAAGCCGGGCGACCAGTACGACTTCAACTGGAGCAAGCCCGGATTTCCCGGCACGGTGATTGCCGGGCGCTATCTGGACCCGGTTTCGGCGGGAACGGGAAACATCAAGGTCTACCTGACGGTGGCCCACCAGGCGGCGGCCAACGAGCTGGCCCAGACCGCGGCCAGGGAGTACGACTTCTTTACCGGCAGCTTTGGGGCGCCGGAGACGAGCCACTTAAATGTCGTGGAACTGCCGGACGGCACGCTGCCGGCCGTTTGGGCGCCGGAACTGGCGGCGATTCCGGGTTCCAGGGCCGGCGACAAGAGCAGCGTGCGCCTCCTGGCCAACACCATTGCGCGCCAGTGGTGGGGTTCCGAGGTAAGCCCGCGCACGCTGAATGACGCCTGGATCACCAATGGCATGGCCCGCTACGGCGAGTTGATGTATGTGGAGGACGAGAGCGGCAAAAGCGCCTTGCAGACGGCGATTCAAGACGTCTCCGCCGGGGCGCTGGCGTACGACACGATTCCGCTTTCCAGCGCCGGCCGCCTGAATCCGTTCTCGCCCGAGTTCCAGTCGATGACGCTGGAAAAGGGCGCCATGATCTTCCACATGCTGCGCTGGGAGGTGGGCGACAAGGCCTTTCTGGCCACGCTCAAGGGGGCTCTGAGCCAGTACACCGGCACCGGGATGCGCTCCTCGGAGTTTGTGAAGGTGGCCGAGGCGCAGAGCCAGCAGCAGTTGACCGCCTTCTTTGCGCAATGGGCGGACGGCATCGGCGCGCCGCAGTTCACCGACAAGTACGCCGTCTACCGGCTGGGCAACAACAAGGGCTTCCGGACCATCGGCGAGATCGGCCAGAACCTTGACCTCTTCCGCATGCCCGTCGAGCTGCGCATCGAAACCGACGGCAAGACCGAGACGAAAAAGATCGAGGTCGTGGGTAGGGATACGCAGTTTGTCGTGGACACCTTCGGCCGGCCGCGGCGCATCAGCATCGATCCGCAGAACTGGGTGCTCAAGTCCACGCCGGATCTGCAGGTGCGGATCGCCATCCTGAAGGGTCAGCAACTGGTGGCGCAGGGTGACCTGACCGGCGCGCTGGCCGAATATCAGAAGGCGCTGGAGGCCGACGCGCAGAGTTCCCTGGCCAGCTACCGCATCGGCGAGCTGCTCTTTACCCAGCGCAACTACCAGGCCAGCGTGAATGCCTACCGGGACGCGCTGCGCGGCGACGGCGAGCCGCGCTGGACCGAGGTCTGGAGCCACATTGCCCTGGGCAAGATCTTCGACATCACCGGCCAGCGGGACCGTGCGGTGAACGAGTACCGGCTGGCGGTGCAGACCGACGACAACACCCAGGGCGCGGTCAACGAGGCCCGGCAATGGCTTCAGAAACCGTATCCGCGGCCCAACAACGACTAGGGCGCAGGGCATGAATCAGCCACAGCCAGCCCTCCAAATCTCGAGGCTGTCCGTCGTTGATTCAAAAGGGGTTCCGGTTGTTTATTTCCCGCCGCTGGGATGGCCGAGGGAGATGACTTCCAGATCGACCTTGGCAAGGCCGGCCTTGGTCATGGCCAGCTCCTGGGCTGCTCCATAGGAGAGGTCGATGATGCGCCCTTCCTCAACCAGGTCGCCGCGGTCGGTGATGCGGACCACGACCGAACGCTTGTTGCTGAGGTTCACCACCCGCACCACGGTGCCGAAGGGCAGCGTGGGATGGCAGGCCGTCATCGCATTCATATCGAATACTTCGCCGCTAGCCGTGTGCCGGCCGTTGAACACCCCGCCATACCAGGAGGCAATGCCGTGGAGCTTATCGGCTCGCCGTTCCCTCGCGGTCTTGGGGGCGGTCATTGGGTGCGCCAGCAGAGCCGCCGGGGGCGCGCTGGCGAACGGAGGCGCGTGGGGCGTGGTCGCAGAGGGCCGGGGAAGCAGCGCATCCGCCTGCACGGTCCGCGTGGAAATCGTCACCACCACAGCGGCCAGCGCAACCGAAGAAGCTCCCGCCAGGAGGCAAATCTTCAGCGGGGTTTTCAAGTTCCTGTTGCGTGATTTCCTTTTTATCACCATCCCCCCATTTTACTAAATTGACACCCCTTTGCTCATCTGTTGGCAAGAAATACACGGGTATTTCCTGCGGAAAAATGGGCAGTTTTTCGGGTCTTTGCCGATAAGTGGTTTATGCTGTGCGACTTGCGATTTGCACCAAGAATAGTGCAAAATTGGATACCCGGGCCGGTTTTGCAGATTAATTCCAGCATCCTGCTAGCGTCAGGCTTAGGCCATATATGCGGCCATGAGCGGGGGAGCGATGGAACTGAGCGCGGCGGGGCTGGAGTTGCTGAAGAGGTCAGAGGGTTTTCGCAATCGTACCTATCTGGATGTGGCGGGGATTCCGACCATTGGCTATGGCCACCGGATTCTTGCCTCGGAGTCCTTTCCCGGCGGCATTGAGGATGCGCAGGGGACGGAGCTGCTGGCCCGCGACGTGCGCGATGCCGAGCAGGCCGTCAAACGCCTGGTCAGGGTGGCCCTGGCGCAGGGCCAGTTCGACGCGCTGGTGGACTTTGTGTTCAACCTGGGCTCGGGTCGGCTCGCGGCATCCACGCTGCTGCACGAGCTGAACATCGGGCGGTATGACGCAGCCGCCGAGCAATTGCTGTACTGGGACCACGCGGGCGCCAGGGAGAACGCCAGCCTGAAGGCCCGCCGCGAGGCCGAGTTTCACCTTTGGCACAGCGCCGGGGCGCAGCCGGAAGCGGACCCCTGGATGTGAAGTTTCAGGAAGCTGCCCCGCCGGTCTCCGGCACGGCGATCTCCAGCACCTCGAGCCGCTCTTCGTGCTTGAGGTAGCCTTTGCGGCGAAACCAGTCTTCCATGGCGGGCTGAAGGCGTTCGAGCGGGACGCGGGTTCCGGCTTCGAGCAGTCCGTCGGCGGCGGGCAGCGTGTCGTCGAAGACCGCGTCGTTGGTGAAGTTGCGCATGGCAAAGTTGTCGATCCAGCGAATGGGGCACGGGTGCCGTGCGCCGGAGGCGTCGATTCGTTGGATGGAGAGTCGGCGCGCAAACATGCTTCCACTCTAACGGATGGGGCGAACGTCGCTAACACCTCATTTGAGCAGTAATCTCGGTTTGCCGACCATCCGACCGCAATGCCTCAATAGGGTTGACCTAACAATTCCGATGGTCCAGCGCGGTCTTCGGACTTTTCACTCCGTCGTTCAGCGCTTATCAAGTTCGGGGCCACAGGTCCCTATCGGCTCGGAGAGCGGAGGGAATTCGATGTCGAGCGTCTTTGAAGAGGAGTGGCTGTCGATTCCCTTTTTCCACAACATGATTTGATGCGACAGCTGGTGAAAGGTCAAGGCTGGGCTTCGCTCCCCAGGGTTGAAGAATGCCATGACTTTCTTGTCTATGAAATACCTGCCCTCCCAATACCCATCCAGCACGGGCTCCACTTCATACTGAAAAAAGTCGGATCCATGTTCTCCAAATACCGCGCGGTCTTCTTTGACGAAACATTCCGCTTCGCTCTGCATTTCATCGATGCCGGACCCATCCAGATTTTCGAGACTGAGCCTTTTTGCCCAATAACTCACTCTCTCCGATATTCCATCACGGTGAGCCTTCAGAGTGTGTACGGCTCCTTCTTTTCCCTCATGTGTGCCGTCCGTGAAAAGAACAGCGTCCATCTGGCTTTCACATTTCTCAGCAACGCCTTTGGCGTTCTTGAGAGCTCTGAACTCAATTCCAGTTTCGAATCGCCCCTTCCCGTCGATTTCGATAGCATCTGGCCAGAACGTGCTACCCGCCTGACGAATGGGCTTGGTACCGACGGACCTCGGATTCATAAAAAAATCAGTACTTCCCCAGGTTCCGCCACCCTCGCATCGTTGAATCAAATGGTAAGCTTCGATGGAGATTGGCTTCTCCGAATCGTTGACGAACACCAGCATTTCGTGGCCAGGTGAGCCAGCCAACCGTTCCAGGTGGAAGGTGGAAGTCTGGGAGGCAAGCGGTAGTCCACTCAAAAGTATCGCCGAACAGAAAGCAACTTCACTGATCAGAAGAGACGGCATGACAAGCGCCTTTCTCGGAGTACGTTCGATAGTACTAGTGTCCTCCTGCTCGGAGGGTTTTGACAAAGCAAATCAACCGATATGTGAGTTCCCCTGCTCAGTTTCCGCACAATGCCTGGATCACCGGCAAACCGGAAACAGCGCCACCAAAACCTCTATTGAGCCTTTTCCGGCACGACCTTGGCGTCTTTCTGCTGCTGGGTCTCCACGCGGAAGCGCTTGTAGTCGTAGAAACGCACAACACTGTGCTGGCGAATGCCTTTGACCAGCAGGATGCGGGCCTGTATCGTTTCTTCGGCTCCGGTGGGGAACCATATCTCGCCGTTCACCGGCGCCTGATCGAAGCGGAGGCTGGAGCCTTTCTCGATGCGGGCCAGCAGGCCGCCGTCGACATTGAAGTTGTTGTTTAAGCTCACTTCGAGATGGGCCACCTGGCGGTCTGCCTCGTCAATCCATATCGTCCCCTGGAGTTTTTTTGAAAGATCCTCGTTCAAGCCGTGGGCCTTGAGGTCTTTGCGGCCCACAAAGTCGAAGACGATGGTCGAGCGGCCACGATAGCTCTCGCGGCGGGGATTGCGCACATCGGCGACATCCAATATGCGGCCCAGGCTGATCTCCTGATTTTTCTTCTGCTGGTCCGGCTCGGGGTTCTCCGCCTTCTCCACCGCCTTGGTCACCCGCTCGGTCTCCTTTTGCTGGTCGTGGTCGTCGAGCGGCTTGCCGTCTTTCTTCACCAGGCGCGAGATCAACCGATCGTTGACGTAGAACACCTCGAACTCATGGGTCTCGGTTTTCGCCACATGGCCGTTGGAGTCGAGGTCCTGGGTGGTCTGCAGGGAGGTGTAGGTGTAGTTCTCGCGCACCTTATCAAGCTGCTTCTGGTGTTCGTGAACCTCGCGCATAAGCTGGTGAATGTCGGGCAGGGCCGAACCGGCTGGACTGGCCGGCTGCTGGGCCAGGGCCAGCGGAGCCGGCAGCAGGGACGGCATGAAGCCAGCGAGGCATAGGATGCGTAGAGCGTGCATGAGGGCATTTCCTCTGGAATGTGGCGGCCTGCGCGGGGGCTGACGCGCAGGATTCTTCAAGTTGGACCCGGCCTGCCACGAAAGGTCGCGCCAGTTTGAAAAGATCGGCTTGGCATAGATATCATAAACGCCCATACTACCGGAGGCAGGAGGGGCGCATCCAAATGCACAGGCGGCGATCAGTGGCGGCTGCTCGGAATCAGACGGCTCGACCGGCCGAAAGAAGGAGAAAGACGGAATGTTAAAGCTCTTGATTCACTGGCTGTTGAGTGCGCTTACTTTGCTGGTTATTGCCCATTTCCTGCCAGGCTTCGTGGTGCGGGGCTTGGTGCCGGCGCTGTTGGCTGCGCTGGTAATCGGCCTGCTGAACGCCACGTTGGGCCTGCTGCTGAAGATTATTACATTCCCCATCACCATCCTCACCCTGGGCCTGTTTCTGCTGGTGATCAACGCGATGATGATCCTGTTGGCGTCGCACATCGTGACCGGTTTCCATGTGAGCGGATGGATTCCGGCATTGTGGGGCGCTGCGGCGCTGGCCTTGGTGGGCATCGCGGTCCATGCGGGCTCGAAGAGGGTGTAAGAATCCGCTTCAGATGACAACTTCCGAGCGCAAGAGTACCCCTACTTCGCCGCAGGCGCGGCTGTCTGAGCCGGGGCCTGAGCGGCGGCCTTGCCGGCTGCGCTGGGGTGCCCCCGGCGAATCGGCTTTTGCGCGGGCCGCGCGGGTGCCTTGACCTGAGCCGGCTGTGCCGTTACCGGATTGGCGAGCACCGGTCCATTGAGGGTATTCGGCGTGCGCATGGCGCCGGCGCTCGAAAAGCCGCCGGGAGCGGCCACGTGCGGCGGCATAGCGATGACCCTGGCCGGATGGGACTGCTGGACGCGCGAATAAACGCCCCATCCGCCGCCAACGACGACACACACGATGGCCGCCGCGGCGGCGCTGCGCATCCAGTCGCTTCTCGGACGCAGGGCCGCCGGCCAATCGAAAATGCGGGCGGTTCGCGGAGCGGAGAGACGGCTGGCGCTCAGGCCGGCGTGCACGCGATCGGCAAGGCCCTCAGGCGCGGGAAGACGGGCGATCAGCCGCAAAGTCTCCTCCGCAGAGCCAATCCCGGAATTGGAACCGTTCGAAAAACCGTCCTGATCTGGGTATTTCATCGCAAACTCCTTGCGTGCTTCAGCAACTGACCACTGTCCACTGACCACTGACCACTGTCGTTCGATTCATCGCAAACTCCTTGCGTGCGAACTTCTCGAGTGTTGGAGCAGCCCGGCCATCAGGTTCCGCGCGCGAAAGAGGCGGGAACGGACGCTGGACTCGGTGATGTTCAGCACCGAGGCGATCTCCACGCTGGTGAGCTCCTCGAAGGCTGAAAGCATGATGACCTGGCGCTCCTTGGCGGGCAGTTGCTCGACACAGGCGAGCACATGGGCGTGGTGCTGGGCGGCGGAGGCGATCTGCTCGGCGGTCAATCCGCCGGACGGCAGCACGCGCGCCAGTTCGGCCACGTCGTCGGTCTCCGGCCTGGTCTTGGCGCGGCGCTTGCGGTCCAGCACGATGTTCCAGACGATGCGGATCAGCCACACGCGCTGGTCGCGCACTTCGCCCAGCGAGTCGCGGTGGCGCAGCACGCGCAGAAACGCCTCCTGCACGGCGTCTTCGGCATCGGCGGGATTGCGCAGCACGGAGAAGGCTACGCGGTAAAGCGTGCCGGCGTACTGGCTCACCAGGGCCGCAAGCGTCGCTTCTTCCGCCCGGACGCGTTCCATCTGGGTGCGGGCTTCTTGGTCCACAGCGCTGTTTGGAATTTCCATCCAACCTGCGAATACTGCCTGGCTGGCGCTCATAGATCACCAGACGCAGGCGGAGAGGAAAATGCTCAGGCGCCGGGGCTACAGCGGCGCAAAAGGAAAACTCACAAAAGGAAAACTCGCGGAGATGCTTGCTCCGCGAGTCGGATCGCCTCGAATCGCCCGTCCGCCCGCTCTACTGCTTGCCGCCCAGCTTTTGCGCGGCGATGGAGCCGGCGGCACCATCCTTGTCGGCGTCCTTCACCTTGGCCCAGAGCGCGCGGGCCTGATCCTGCTTGCCGGCTGCCGCATACAGGTCGGCCAGGTCAAGCTGCGCCACGCTGGCTGAAACCGTCTCCGACGGCTTGGCGGCCAGAGCGTTGTAAAGATCGATGGCCTGGGCGTCGCGGGCGGTCTGGTGATAAAGCCCGGCCAGCGCCAGCTTGGCAAGATTGGAGAGATTGCGGTCCCCGGCCCCGGCTGCGGTCTTCAGCTCCGTCTCGGCAGCGCCGGTCTGGCCCAGTTCCTCGTCGGTAATGCCGGTGAAGTAGTGGGCCTTGGCGCCCTCGGGCAGCCAGCCATACTGCTTCGCCACCGCGGCAAACTGCTCGTTGGCGGCCTTGGAGCGCTCGGTGGCAGTCGAGTAGATGCCGTTTTCCGCCGGCGCGCCGGGCTGAGCCAGGGGGGCGTCGTAGGTGTCCATAGCGGCGCCTAAGGCGCTGTCGGCGGCGGTCGAGCGCACGTTCCAGTAAATCAGTGCGCCGACGGCCAGCACAAGAACGGCTGCACCACCGATGGCCCAGCGCAAAACGCTGGAGCGGTGTTCACTGACCCAACTCATGCTGCTGGCGGTAGCCTGGGCAAACTTATCCTTCTTCAGGGCGTGACGGGTTCGAGTATCCACGGGGTCTCTTCTTGTCCTTCGTCTGTAAACTTGCAGGCGGGTCCATACGATTGGAGGCACCGCGACCGCAACCTTATTAGTCTATCAGCGCGCCAGGAGCAGCGTCCAACCGGGGTGCCGTCTTGGTATTGGGTCAGTTTGAAGGTGCGGGCTATGCAGGTTGCGGAAGAATGCCGGCTTTGTATCAGGGCACGACTTCACCGGGGTCCCCACACCGGGGTCCCCAAGAAGCGGTCTTTGCTTCTTGGGGTGGAGCGACAGGTCTTCGTCGATGGGGTGGGGCTTCAGTCGTGCCGCAAACGCAGCAAAAATGAACGTGGGGCTTTAGCCCCTGAGGGATGGTCTTCTTTCAACCTGACCCTTCGCCCTTGCCCTTCCCAACCCGCAACGGTACCCTATCTCCATGTATGAAGATTTCCACGTAGCCGACCGCTGGAGCGGCGAGGACCTGCATTGCCGCTGGAAGGGCACAATCGTGGCCATCGCCACCCGCCACGCCGACGCCGTCGATCTCCGCTTCGACGTCAACGGCCGCCCCATGTGGATCGCCCTGCCTCTGGACGCCTGGACCCGGCAGAAGCAGCGCTCCGGCAAGGTCATTACCGACCAGCTCGCCGCGCAAATCGCCGGCCGCTACCTCAGGCAACTGGTCGAAGAAGGCTGCGACTCCCGCCGCGAGATCTACACCATGACCGTCCCCGAAGTCCTCGACCACCTCGACGCCGTAGTGGCCGAAGCCAAGGCCCAAGGCGCCATGCCCACGCTGCCCGTAATCGCCTGATTCCAGATTTGTCATCCTGAGCGGAGGTCGCCCCGGCGACCGAAGCCGAAGGACCTGCTTTTGCTTTTGGTCACCGTTGAAGGGTACGGGCTTCAGCCCGTACACCAATCCACCCACCCTTTTGGGAAAATCAACCAGCGCGGCGCAAGCCGCGCTCAGAGTCTCACGTGCGACCGGTCGAGATTGTCTCTAAAATGGATCTACGCAGCATCCCAAGCAGGGAAATCGCGCAGAGGCACCTTTGGACAGCATTTCAAGAGAAGCTCGCTCCCGCAATATGGCGTTGATCCGGTCGAAGGGAAACCTCACGACTGAGATTGCGCTTGGGAAATTACTGTGGGCAGCCGGGCTACGCGGCTACAGGAAGCACTGGCCAATCTTGGGCCGCCCAGACTTTGCATGGCCGGGCCTGAGGATTGCCGTATTTGTCGACGGGTGCTTCTGGCACGGCTGCAACTGCAAGACGATTCCGAAATCCAACCGCCGCTTCTGGCTCAACAAATTTGAATCCAACCGAGGCCGAGACATTCGAGTCACAAGAGCTCTCCGCCGGTCCGGCTGGAAGGTCTTACGCGTCAAGGAATGCGCCCTCTCGCGCCCGTCGACGATCAAGCGAATCGCCGTGGCAATCGAGTCCAGGCGCGACGTTGCCGCGTGAGCTGCGCCCGCTACGTGCCCCCCGCTTAACGATTCGGAGACCTCTCAACGACTTCGGCCTTGACGACCTCGCGAAGCACCGATACTCTGAAGGGTTAACAAGTAGGCAGCAACGGCCCGGAGAACCCCATGGCACAATTGACGGTGGTCTCTGTAAAATGAACCTGCCGATATTAGTTGACCTATTCTGCGGCTGCGGAGGGATGAGCCTAGGCGCTACTAGAGCCGGGTTTAGCCTCGCTGCTGGCGTGGATATTGACAGCCGCGCTTTGGCTGCGCACACACGCAACTTCCCTAAATCAAAGCACTTGAACATTGACCTCACAAACGCGCACGGCTCGAAGATTTTATCGGAAGCCGGGCTGAAACCCGGCCAAGTCGACGTAGCTGTTGGCGGTCCTCCATGCCAGGGGTTCAGCGTGATTGGAAAGCGGAATCTGGTGGACGACCGCAATCTCCTGATCTCGCACTTCCTCCGGATCGTAAGAGAGCTCAATCCACGCGCATTCGTCTTGGAGAATGTTCCAGGGATCCTTGACGAACGATTTGCGGCCAGTTTAGGGGCCGCACTGGAACAGGTCGAGAGCAAGTACAACATTTACCCCGCTTATTCTTTGGTCGCTCTGGATGCCGGCGCACCCACGCTGAGAAGGCGCGTGTTCATCGTCGGGTTCCGGGAATCAGAAAATGCACCCGAAGACTTCTGGAGCGGACACCTCGAAACCAAGGAAGCTCCGGTGGTCCGCCAAGCCCTTGACGGTCTTCCGTTCGACATCAATCCTGACTGGAAGAAAGGTCGCGCCGGGAATCGTGTCGTCAAGATATCGCGTAAAGGGCATTTCTTCGAATCCGCGAGCGGAAGGATTCCGAATGGCGTCGGCGACACCAAAGCAGTCGAGGCAATGGCGGAAAACGGAACAGTATCGGGATGCGTTGGAACTATGCACTCCACCGAACTGGCCAGCCGATATGCTGCGCTGGGCTACGGACAAATGGATTCCAAGACAAAGTCCGTCAAACTGGACCCTAACGGATATTGCCCCACGCTCCGGGCCGGCACAGGCCCGGAGCGTGGCTCATTTCAAGCTGTCCGCCCGATTCATTACCTTAGACCAAGGGTTATAACCCCGCGCGAGGCTGCGCGGCTCCAAGGATTTCCAGATTGGTTCCAGTTCGACAAAACCAAATGGCACTCCTTCCGACAAATCGGCAACAGTGTTAGCCCACTGGTGGCCGAGTATGTAATGAAGAAAGTGCTTGGAGTGATCAATGCCTGAGAAGAGTCCTCCGCTCGAATCTAACACTGTCAATGCCGCCCCTACAAAGCGCTTCTTTATTTCTGTCCTTATCAAGGACATCAATTTTATGGACGCAATCGTCGAACTGGTGGATAATAGCGTCGACTCGGCGCGGACCGGGTCGGGCGGCGGCAATTTCGCGGGCACAGTAATCGATATCGACCACACGGAATCTGAATTTTCCATCTCCGATAACGCGCCCGGGATATCCATACGCACCGCGAAGAACAGCGCCTTCCGGTTTGGCAGACCCGACGATGCGCCGAGCAACCCTGGAGCAGTCGGCGAGTTCGGCGTAGGAATGAAGCGGGCTCTATTTAAGATGGGACGCCACTTCGTTGTTTCCTCCGCTACAGCAGAAGAGTATTTTTCGGTCGACGTGGATGTCGATGAATGGGAAGCCCAGACAGAAACGGCCCCGAATGGCTGGACGTTTGTTATGCGGACTGCAGGGACGAATGATGATCCGGCTAAAAAGGGAACCAAGATCGTTGTTGACAAGCTTTATGATTATGCCATCGAAGAATTTAAAAGCGTGAACTTCGACACGCGCTTGATTGCCATCTTGAAGGAAGCTCACGCAAATAGCCTCACCTCAGGCTTGGAGATCATAGTCAATAAGACAGCGGTTTCGGCCATTCCCGCAACGATCTTAAGCTCCCAAGAGCTTTTGCCCATCTCCTACGAGCAGGTTTTGGATATTTCAGGTAAGGAAGTCCGGGTTCGAATTATTGCAGGGGTTGGCGATCCCTTATTAGCAGATGCGGGCTGGTATGTTTATTGCAATGGCCGCCAGATCGAAAAGGCAGAAAAAACCGAACGAACGGGTTGGAACAGCGCAATTGACGGCGGAGAAACAGTCCCGAAGCCTCATTGGCAGTTCAGGCGATTTCGCGGGTACCTCTTCTTTGAATCGGATTACCAAGATGTCTTGCCATGGAACACGACAAAGACCGGCTTGGACGTAGAGGCTCCGGCTTACCGAAGAATTCGCGCCGACATGAGCAGCGCAATGTTACAGGTGATCGACTTTTTGAACCAACTCGATTCAGAACCTGATGGGCCATTGGCGGCCTCCGTCGCAGCCGCACCGAGGGTTGAATTGACAAACCTTGCGCCCAATCCCAGCTTTAGCTTCAAGCCCTCCACACGACCCCAGCGACCCAAACAGAGCCGAATCTCCTACTTGATGAACTCGGAAATGGTTGAGGCCGTGAAGGAGAGCTTAGGCGCAAGGAGCAATCCGGAAGTTGGCAAGCAAACCTTCGAGTATTATGTGCGCGAAGAGGGTATTGATTGTGTGCCTGAGGAATCCGTCGATGGCCAATAGTTTTAGGAAGATAGATTATCGACTCAGACCCGCGAAGGCCGTCGAGCGGCGAATGATGGCGGAGGCATTCTTGCGACTTCGGCCGTTTGGGAGCATTGAGAGCTACCGATATGTCGGCATGGGTTCGGTGTATTTCTCAGACTTCTCGCTGTTTCATGGACTCTGCGGGTTTGACCCGATGATCAGCATCGAATGGACGGACGACGCCAAGATACAGAAACGATTCGAGTTGAATGTGCCGCTCGGCAATATTGAGTTGCTGTTCGGGCATAGCAATGTGACTCTTCCGACACTGCCTTGGGACTTGCGCTCGGTTGTTTGGCTTGACTATGACGGCTCGCTCGGTAAAGAGGTCCTGACAGATGTTCGCTACTTGGCCGCAAAAATGCAGCCGGGTAGTTTTCTTGCAGTTTCGGTAAACGCTTCTCTGAACGACACAGACGAGGGTTCAAAGTCGTCGCTGCAGGTGCTAACGGACAGGCTCGGGTCGATCGGGAAAATACCGTCCCATGTAGCGTCGGCAGGAGCCATTAAGGCCAGGGAAGTCGCGGCCGTATACCGGGAGATTCTGACGCAGGAACTGCTGGACGGGATCAACGATCGGAACGCGGGACGCCCAGTCGGTCAAAAGCTTTGTTTCGAACAGGTATTTTTCTTCAGGTACGAGGATGGGGCACCGATGCTCAGCCTCGGATGGGTGATATTTGACGAAGGGCAGCGAGCGAGCTACGCGCAATGCTCCTTCCACACTCTTACCTTTTACAAATCCGGGCCCGATCCGTTCGCGATCTCGCCCCCGCTGTTGACCAGCACGGAGCTTCGGGAAGTTAGCCGGTGCGATCAAGACGGCAAATATCGCAAAATTGAAGAGCTACCGCTCCCTCCGAGCGAGGTCGACAAGTTCCAGAAGCTACGCCGGTATTGGCCTATTACCAGCTACGCTGAAATGACCTAGCAAATCATCCATTCATGTCCGCCGACTCGCTGACCCGCCCCTCCGACCCCTGATCCCTGACCCCCGCCGCGGCAAAGACCGAAGCCCCCCAAAGAACGGCAATCTGTACACGAAATATGTATAGATTGGCCGCAAAATGCGCGCAAAAAGGGGGCAAAAAGGGGCCAAAAACGACTAATTTTGAGTACTTTTACCCTTTTCTGGAGACTTCCAGGCGTCCTTTTTTCATTGTTCTGCCCACCCGCAAGGCGTCATTTTCTCGGATTGGTATGGAATCGGGCTGTTTGCCGTCTTGCAGGTCAACAAATATGTACACCTACAGAGCGCCTTTTCAACTTCCACCTGACCCTGTTCACTGACCACTGATCCTCGCCGCAGCGAGTCGCCGTGGCGACCTGACCCCTGATCTCTGATCTCTGTTTCCCGTTCCCTGCCCCTGCTTATGGCACAATGGATTATTAGTTTTTTAAATTCCCTTTCACCCTGGAGGATTTCTGTCCATGGCAAGTCTTTTGATAGCGGAGGCGGTGCAGACCCTTGCGTCTGGGCCCCAAGTGCATGCAAACACACCGGTTGTGCAACTGATTGAGAGCGCGCTCCAGCGCGGCGAAGGCCGGCTGGCGGCCAATGGCGCATTCGTGGCGTATACGGGCTCGCGCACCGGCCGCAGTCCCAAGGACAAGTTCACCGTGGACGACTCCACAACCCACACCCTGGTCGACTGGGGAAAGGTGAACCAGCCCTTCTCCCCGGAGCGGTTCGAGGCGCTCCTCGAGCGGGTGGTCGAGCATATGCGCGAGCGCGACCTCTTCGTCCAGGACCTCTACAGCGGCGCCGACCCGGCCTACCGGCTGCCCATCCGCATCATCACCGAGTACGCCTGGCACGCCCTGTTTGTGCGCCAGCTCTTCGTCCGCCCGGAACCCTCTGAATTGGCGGCGCATGTACCCGAGTTCACCGTCATTGCGGCGCCCGAGTTCGAGGCTGTGCCGGAGCGCGACGGTACCCGCACCGGGGCCTTCATCCTGGCCGACTTCACCCGCAAAATCATCCTCATCGGCGGCACAAAGTATGCCGGAGAGATGAAGAAGTCGATCTTCGGGGTGATGAACTTCCTGGTGCCGCAGCGCGACGTGCTGCCCATGCACTGCTCGGCAAATGTCGGCGCGGACGGCGTCACTGCTCTGTTTTTCGGCCTCTCAGGGACCGGCAAAACCACGCTTTCCGCCGACCCCGCCCGCCGCCTGATCGGCGACGACGAGCACGGCTGGAGCGCAACCGGCATCTTCAACTTCGAGGGCGGCTGCTACGCCAAGTGCGCGGACCTGAGCGAAGAAAAGGAGCCGCAGATCTTCCGGGCCATCCGCTTCGGCTCGGTGCTGGAAAACGTGGTGTTGGACCCGGCCACCCGCGAGCCCGATTACACCAACATCCAGCTCACTGAGAACACCCGCGTGGCCTATCCGGTCGGCTACATTGAGAATGCCGTGGTCCCAGGGATCGGCGGGCATCCCAGCAACGTGATGTTTCTGGCCGCCGATGCATTCGGCGTGCTGCCGCCCATCGCCCGGCTCACGCCCGACCAGGCCATGTACCACTTTTTGTCGGGCTACACGGCCAAGCTGGCCGGAACCGAGGCCGGCATGGGGTCGGATCCGGTGCCGGAGTTTTCCGCCGCCTTCGGCGCGCCATTTTTGCCGCTGGCGCCGCTGGTTTATGCGGAGATGCTGGGCAAGCGCCTCAAGCAGCACCAGGCCGCCTGCTGGCTGGTCAATACCGGCTGGTCCGGCGGCAAATTCGGCGTCGGCAAGCGCATGAGCATCAGGGTCTCCAGGGCGCTGGTCAGCGCGGCGCTAAATGGACACCTGGAAGGCGTCGAATTTGTCAAAGAACCCGCCTTCGGCCTCCACATTCCGGTCACCTGCCCGGATGTGCCGCCGGAGGTCCTCAATCCGCGCAACGCATGGGCCGACAAGGACGCATATGATCGCCAGGCGGCGGATCTGGCCGCCCGCTTCGAGGCTAACTTCCAGCAGTTCGACGCGCCGGAAGCGGTGCGCGCCGCCGGGCCGGGAAAGCGGTAGAAAGAACGTCGCGCCAAACGCAAAAAAGCCATGCCGTCAGGGCATGGCCTTTTTGTTAGATTTTATTGCCGGCGATCACCTAATCTCCCACACAGTCACCCGTGCAGTACCATCGGCCCAGCGAGGCTTAACTTCCGTGTTCGGGATGGGAACGGGTGATCCCTCGCAGTATGGTCACCGGCAAACTTGAAGGCGCTTGGCGGGTGGTTGCCCGCAGCCTGCCGCGGCGTCTACTTTGTTCCGGATGGTTTCTCCCGGAGGCCCGTAGGAACGCGGCTGCAATCTGGCGCCAAAACTTGCTGATACAAGATTTTCAACGAAATTGATTGGTATTACAAGGCTTGTTAGAAGAGCATCCGCGATTGCTGCGCGGAGTTAATTCTATGGACAAGCCGAACGGGCGATTAGTACTGGTAAGCTTCACGCATTGCTGCGCTTTCACACCCAGCCTATCAACCAGATGGTCTTTCTGGGCCCTTCAGGGAGATCTCATCTTGGGGCGTGCTTCCCGCTTATATGCATTCAGCGGTTATCACAACCGAACTTCGCTACCCAGCCGTGCCCTTGGCAGGACAACTGGAACACAAGAGGTTCGTCCATCCCGGTCCTCTCGTACTAAGGACAGCCCCCCGCAAATCTCCTACGCCCACAGCAGATAGGGACCGAACTGTCTCGCGACGTTCTGAACCCAGCTCACGTACCGCTTTAATAGGCGAACAGCCTAACCCTTGGAACCTTCTACAGCTCCAGGATGCGATGAGCCGACATCGAGGTGCCAAACCAATGCGTCGATATGAACTCTTGGCATTGATCAGCCTGTTATCCCCGGCGTACCTTTTATCCGTTGAGCGATGGCCCTTCCATACAGAACCACCGGATCACTAAAGCCTACTTTCGTACCTGCTCGACTTGTAGGTCTC
>PMYL01000049.1:93566-140284 GCA_003170825.1 Acidobacteriaceae bacterium | reverse complement strand
GAACAACCTCTTGACGCTCCACATCTAGGGGATCGGTGAATTCATTCCGCAATTGTGACAGTGGTCCGGGCGCAGGCTCGCGCGCCCCGGAGCGAAGAATGCCCTTTTCCGTGCCGTAGTCGGTCTGAGAGAAACCTGCGCTCGTATACGCGATTTTGTACTTGTGTTCACTCGCCCGGAACTCCTCATACGTTCCCTGATCCTTGACGTTGCCCTGTTCATCGAGCAACGTGAAGCTTACTTTCAAGTGCCAGGGCTGCACATCGGGGCCGGTCAAGCCATTGGTTTTGGCGGCCAGCAGCATCAATTCCTTTGGGTCGCTGGGCAGAATGGCGGCGGGAGCTTCTTTGGCGGGGGCTGCTGCTGATGTTGAATCTTGAGCGAAGGCCGACAGGCAAATCATGCCGAACGCGACGAGACAGAAGAGGTGGATGCAGCACGAGAGCGGTCTCACGAAGGTCGTTTTTCGCATGGCGGCAGGATAGCACAGGATTGCATGTATTTCGCTTTTCGTGTTACGATAAGCGTTAAGCATGATTCGCTCGTTTGCCGATGAAGATACGGAGCAGGTGTTCCACCATCGCCACAGCCGGCGGTATTCGGCGTTTGAGCGGGTGGCATTGCGCAAGTTGCGGCAGATTCACAGCGTTTCCACGGTCGAGGAACTTTATGCGCCGCCGGGAAATCGGTTGGAGAGGATGAAAGGTGACCGGAAGGGCGAGTGGAGCCTGAGAATCAACGGCCAATACCGGATTTGCTTTGCATGGAGGGATGGCGATGCCTACGAGGTCGAAATTGTTGACTACCACTGAGCCGGCGCTTGAGGGCGCGGAACTGGAAGAGGGTGCGCGGATGCCTGCGCTGCATCCCGGCGAAATGCTGCGCGAGGAGTTCATGAAGCCGCTGGGACTTTCATCGAATGCGCTCGCGATGGAGTTGCGTGTGCCGGTGACGCGGATTTCCGAGATAGTCCGTGAGCGGCGCGGGATTACCGCGGACACGGCGCTTCGGCTGGCGCGATACTTCAACATGACGCCGGAGTTCTGGATGCGTTTGCAGATGGATTTCGATCTGGAGTCGGAGGCCGACGCCGCGCAGTCCGCGACCCGCGAGGAGATTCGCCCGCGGCCGGTGAATCACAGCCACGAGAATTCGGAATCGCGGGCTATTGCCTGAGACGGCCGCCAACATTCGGAGTCTCTACAATGGAAACCAGCCGATGAACACGTGAATTGCAAGGGAAGATAAGACCGGCGGTTTAAGGTTCTACATTTGAGTTGAAGGCAGCAATCAGCGCGTAACGAGGAAACGAGTTCAAACACACATGCCCACGACCCAGAACAAGGACTATTACGGCACGCTTGGCGTGAAGAGGACGGCGACGGCGGAGGAGATTCGCAAGGCGTTCCGGAAGGCTGCGCGGCGGTATCATCCGGACGTGAATCCGGGGGACAAGCGGGCTGAGGAGAAGTTCAAAGAGATCTCCGAGGCCAACGACGTTCTGAGCGACGAGAAGAAGCGGAAGGTGTACGACCAGGTGGGGTTCTACTCGGACCAGATCGACCCGGCGACGGCGGAGGCGTATGCGCGGCAAGCGGGCGCGGGCGGGCGGCCTGGGGTGGATTTTGACGGGTTCGATTTCTCGGGGTTTCAGGGCGGACCGGGGCATCAGCCAGGACAGCCGGCGGGCGCCGGCTCACAGTCGTGGGGCAGCTTCAAGGACATTTTTTCAGGCATCTTTGCGGGGGCGCAGCATCCGCAGCGGCCGCGGGGGCCGCAGCCGGGGACGGATCTGGAGTACCAGGCGACGGTGGACTTTTGGACGGGGATTCACGGCGGGCAGGCGCGCATCCAGGTGAATCGCCAGGAGACGTGCCCGACATGCCACGGGCAGGCGCACACCGGCGGGCCGGCGCAGTGCCCGGAGTGCAACGGGACGGGGCAGGTGACGCAGATGGGCGGGCGGATGAAGTTCAATATTCCCTGCCCACAGTGCAACGGGACGGGGCGCATTTCAAACGACTGCGGGACCTGCCACGGCGAAGGGGTGGTGAGCCGGACGGAGACGGTGGAGTTCCGGATGAAGCCGGGGACGCGCGACGGGCAGCGCATCCGGCTGCAGGGCAAGGGCAATGCGGGGCTGAACGGAGGCGCGGCGGGGGACCTGTTCGTGATTGTGCGCACCGGGACGCACCCGGTGTTTACGCGGGTGGGCGACGATATTCAGTTGACCGTTCCGGTGACCGTGGCCGAGGCCTCGCTGGGGGCCAAAGTAGACGTGCCGACGATCGACGGGCGGGCGCAGTTGAAGATTCCTCCGGGGACGCAGAGCGGGCAGAAGCTGCGGCTGCGGGAGCGGGGCGTGGAGAATGCGCAGCGGCCGGAGCAGCGCGGCGACCAGATTGTGACCGTGGAGGTGGTGGTGCCGAGCTTGCAGGACGAGCGCAGCAAGGAGATCATGCGCGAGCTGGCCAGGCTGAACAACCAGGACCCGCGGGTGGCGCTGTTTGACAAGCTGTGAAAGTGAACAGTGGACAGTGAACAGGGTGCCGAGATGAGTACCTATCTGGCGGAACGATTACGGTAAGCTGGTTTCGGGAAACGAGCGATGGCGGCAAAACGCAAATCGAAAGGCGCGTACATGATCTCGGCGGTGGCCGAGATGTACGAGATTCATCCGCAGACGCTGCGCCTGTATGAGCGCGAGGGCCTGCTGAAGCCATCGCGCACCGAGGGCAATACGCGCCTCTATACCGACGAGGACCTGGAGCGGCTGGAGTTCATCCTGAACCTGGCGCGGGACCTGGGGGTGAACATCGCCGGGATCGCCATCATTCTGCAGATGCGGGAGCGGATGGAGGAGATGAACCGGCAGATGCAGAGCTTTGTGGAGTATGTGCGGACGGAGATGCTGGCGCGCTTCCAGCAGAATGCGGCCGGCTCCGCCGGGGCGATTGTGCCGTTGCGCAGACCGGCGGTGGCGCCCAGGCCGGCAGCGCCGCGCAAGCCGTAGTCTCGCGCCAGCCTTCCCGGTTGGCGGCTCTCTATTTGAGTACGGGGAATCTTCAACGCCGGACTCGCCCTGAGCCGGGTATGCTGGAACCTGTATGTCGTACGTTCTTCTTGGATTGGGCGTCTTCGGGCTGGCGACCTCTACGGTGTTTGCCTGCATTGTGCTGACGGCGGTGCCGGGTTACCTGCGCGAGCGGCGGCGGGCGCTGGCGCAGCTACGGGCGCGGCCGGGGTTTACGCCACCCTTGAGTCTTTTGAAGCCGGTGCATGGAGCCGAGCCGGGGCTTGAGGCGCACCTCAAGACATTCTTCGAACAGGATTATCCGGAGTACGAGATTCTGTTTTGCGCGCGCTCGGCCGAGGACGCCGGGTTGGAGACGGCGCGGCGGGTTGCGGCGCGGTACCCGAAGATTCCGGCGAAATTCCTCTCGACGGGCGGGCAGCCGGACTATATCAACGCAAAAGTGGCCTCGATGGAACGGATGGAAGCCGAGGCCGCGCACGAGATTCTGGTCATCAGCGACAGCGATGTGCGAGTGACGCACGATTATCTGCGGGCCGTGGCGCTGCCGTTTGCCGACCGACGGTTGGGCGCGATGTGCTGCCCGTATCGCGGCGTGGCGGCGGAGGGCGGGCTGTGGGCGCGGCTTGAGGCCGTGGGGATGAGTGTGGAGATGACTGCCGGTGTGCTGGCGGCGCGGGCGATGGAGGGGATGCAGTTCGTGCTGGGGCCGACGATGGCCTTTAGACGAGATGTGATCCGGCGGATGGGCGGCTTGAAGGTGACGGCGGACTACTGCGCCGACGACTTTGTGCTGGGCAACGAGACTTACAAGCTGGGGCAGACGGTGGTGCTGAGCCACCACGCGATCGATCACATGGTGATCAACTCGAGCTTCTGGCCGTCGATGAAGCACCAGGTGCGTTGGATGAAATCGACGCGATTTTCGCGGCCCAAGGGGCACTTTGGCACGGCGCTCACCTTTGGCCTGCCGTTTGGGCTGCTGGCGTGGGGAGCTGCGGTTTTGCTGGGGCACCCGTGGTGGGGGCTGGGGCTGCTGGGCTGGAGCGTGGCTACGCGGCTGGCGCTGGCGATTGTGGTGGGCGGGCTGGTGGTGCGCGACAGGAGCTGGTTTGGACTGCTGGCGCTTTATCCGGTGCGGGACCTGATGGGGTTCGGGTTCTGGGCGGCGAGCTACATGGGAAACCGGATTCTGTGGCGGGGGCGGGTGTATGAACTGCTGCCGGGGGGGAAGATGCAGGCGGCGGAGTAGTTTATTCCAGCGCCCGCAAATCTATGCCTATCTCAGCGGTCTGTCGGTCCATAGGGCCTTATCGGCGATGGATTGGACGGGGTATAGGCGGCCGGCGAGGAGACTCTCAGCTTTGGTCTGGTTGAGGTCCTGGGCGAAGAGCCACTTGCGCTCGCCCGTGCCCCAGACTTTGGAGAGCTGGTCTTCGCTGAGGAAGATATTGGGCGCGTCGGGGTAGCAGGAGCCCCACAGCAGCGGCGTACCCTCGCCATGCTGACCGCAGCGGGGGAGGACCATCAGGGCCGGTTTGCCGCGGAAGAAGCCGTGGGTATAAAAGACGACCGAGGAGGCCTCGGAATGCTCTCCGAAGATGATGAAGGAGTCGGCGGACGAGCCTTTTTGGATGATGGTGTCGGCGAATTGTTTGGAGCCGAGCATGGGATCGAAGCGGGCGAAGGCGATGTGCGCGGCCACCAGAAACACCGCCAGGGTGAGGGCTACGCTGACGGTGGCGGCCAGATGCTTCCCCTTCAGGCGCAATAGCCAGCCCACGGCAGGCCCCACCAGCAGGGTGACGGCGGCCAGAGCGGCAGGCAGCCGGAGCGCGGCAAACGACGGGCCGGTCAGATCGAAGAAGTGGGACATGGCCATGGTGTAGCCGGCCACGTTACGGTGCGCCAGCAGGGTGCCGACGTCGGCCACATAGGGCAGGTTGCGCGACTCCCATAGGCCCCAACACAGGGTGGCCGCGGCCAGAGCGCCGGCCACGGCAAAGACCGCCTGGGCGCCGGTGAGCCAGGCGGTGGAGAGCAGCGGCCTGGGACTGCCGGGGTCGCCATCCGGAGTTCCGTCCAGCCCGCGTTTTTCTTCAATGCCCGCGACCACGCCGGCGATAAGGATCAGCAGCGGCGGCCAGGCCGGAAAGGTGTAGTACTCCAGGTTGGTGGAGATGGAGAAGAACAGCAGAGTGAAGGCCGCGAACAGGCTGAGCAGCCAGGTGGAGCGCACGCGGAACTTGAGCCGGAGGACGTAGCCGGCGAAATCTTCATGGGCGGCGTGGTCCAGGTAGAAGTCCACCGTGTGGCCGGCGTCGGGCCGCAGGTGCTGGAGCCAGCGGCGGCGGGTCTTCCATGCGACGGCCAGCAGGGCGGGCAGAAACAGGCTCCAGGGGAAGAGCCAGACCAACTGCGCAAGCCAGTACCAGGCAAAAGGCAGCTTGTTGTAGTCGTGGGGGTAGCGCAGGTTGAGGAAGCGGAAGACGTGCTCGTTGATGAAGTAGAAGTACCAGAAGCCGTGGACGTTGCCGATGGTGGGGTGGTTGCCCACCGCGTGTCCCTGGTCGGGATTGGCGAGGCCGACGAGGATGTGCCAGGGGGCGGCGATCAAGAGAAAGAGCAGCAGGCCGGAGACGGGCTTCAAGGCGCGCCAGCGGCGCCATTGGCCGGTAAGGAGCAGGTAGGGAATGGTGGCTCCCAAAAAGAAGACGGGGGCGATGAGGCCCTTGGTGAGCAGAGCCAGGGCGATGCAGGCCCACATCCAGTAAAAGCGGGTACTTGTGTCAGGGCGGCCGGACTCCAGGCCGGTGATGAGGCAGTAGAGGGCAACCAGCAGAAAGAAGGCGAGTTCCGCCTCGGGAATGATGAAACGGGTGAAGAGGAACGGTCCGATGGAGGTGAGCACGCCGAGGCCGGCATAGAGCCCGGCGCGTGGCCCCCAGGCGCGGCGGCCCCATAGCCACGCCAGCCAGGTGAGGCCGAGCATGGCCAGGGTGTTGGGCAGGTGGGTGGCAAAGACGTTCTCGCCGAAGATCTTGTAGGTCCCGGCGACCAGCCAGTAGGGCACGGGGGGCTTCTCGATGTAGCGGATGCCGTTGATGTATGAGGTGATCAGGTTGCCGGTCTCGGCCATGTGCTGGGCGGCCTGGGCGTGAGAGGCATCGACGTCGTCCATGAGCGGGGGCGTGAAGAGCGAGGCAAACTGCACGGCGATGAAGATGGCCGCGAAGAGCAGCCAGGTGGCCAGCGCGGAGGGCGCGGATTGCGGGCGATTGAGTGTCCGGGGCCGGATTGTCGTCGCGGAAGATGGCATTGCAACAAGGATAGCAGCGGGGCTTGCGCCCCGCAGTGGATAGTGATTAGTGATTAGTGATTAGAGAACAGGTGGAAGTTGAAAAGGCGACCTGCAGGCGTACATATTTGTTGACGTGCAGGACGGCAAACAGCCCGATTCCATGCCAATTCGAGAAAATGACGCCTTGCGGGTGCGCAGAACAATGAAAAAGGACGCCTGGAAGTCCGCAAACAAGAGCGAAAGAACGCAAAAAAGGTCAAAAATGGCCGTTTTTTGCGCCCGTTTGGCGGCGAATTTGTACATAATTCATGTACATAATTGCCGATTTGGAGGGTCATCGGATCGGTGGATGCAAGGGCGTTTGGCGATACTGATCCAATAGGCTAAGTTGCTGATGCCTCGCAGCGTACCTAGCACCGACAGAGCCCGCGGAGCCTATCCTCGCTTCGTTTATGGGCCGACCACCCTCGGAACTCCTCGACGACAATAGCATGTGAGGCCCGAGGCCGAGGGGAGTCCGAATTCTAGACCCATTTTGTGCGGCAAGGGAGGTTTCTGGCGCGATGAGCCCATTTGGGGATATTTTTGGGACGCCCCAGGAAAGAAAAAAACAATATCGGTCAAAATACATCCAATTTGTCAACCAAAGTGTAAACTGGGAACGTCTAAACAATGGAGGATATCCCAAAATGGGAAAGTGGAAGAACGCGCCAGTCGTTTATGTGATTGTGCAGGTTCGCTTTAGCCCAATTCTCAGCTTGCAGACATACGTCTCAGAGATTCAAGAGCATTTTCGCAGAAACGGCTTTCCTGCGTTCTCTCAACGGTTCAACTTTCAGTTGGGGCTTTCCGTATTGCCGCCAGCCAACGCGGAACCAGCAGCCTCACCCATTCCTGTCGAGCGCACGCTTGGGTACGTGTTCTCAAACAGGGACAGCAGCCAGACCTTTGTACTCGAACAGAATGGTCTCACCTTTCACGTGACGGATTACGAGGACTTCCGCTGGTTTCTAGATCTGTTTCTGAAACAATTGGGCCATATCAACGAGGTGGTGAAGCCGGATTTGTCCGAGCGGATTGGCCTTCGCTATTTCGATGCAGTCTTGCCGCGTGAAGGGGCCAGGATTCAGGACTATTTGATCCCACAGGTCCTCGGTCTGTCTCAAGAGCCGCCGGAAGGCTCACTGCAACACGCCTTTTCGGAGACAATGTTCCGGAACGGCGACACTTCGACCGTATCCAGAGTCCTGGTCAGGGAAGGCCAGATTGCATTTCCCCCAGACTTGGTTTCGTTCCCCATTTCTATCAATCCCCGTTTCGCTAGCCACGTAGGCCCTCACGCGACGATTGACACGGATTCGTCACAACAGATCCGCTCCGAAATGGACCTTTCGAAGGTCAGAAGCACGCTTGAGGGTCTCCACAAGAGTGTTGATCAAGCGTTTCACACAGTCGTCACAGATTTTGCGCTCTCGGACTGGAAATAGAGGATCCCATGGAACAATGTTCAGCTTTGGTTCTCGATCCAACCTTTACTCGATCTGGTGCGTATCCGGTTTCATTGACCGGCCAGTTGCAGTATGTATCGCGGGCCGAAAGCTCTCCTCATCAAACTATAGCCCCAACGTATTTTGGGCCTGACTTTGATCGATTTGGGTTCTTTGCGCAGACGGCGCAAGTTCCATCCCAAATCCGCATGGCCTCGACAGGAAGCTGCTTCTCCGCCGCAAACTTGGCAACGGCATTGCTACTTCTCGCCCTCTCCGCTCCGACGGGCGTAGCTTCAGGGCTGGATTTTGCTCGTACATCACAGCGCCTAAGTCAGATCCCGTACTACGAGATTGTCCTCACGGCAGACGAAGTTGCCGAGGCCACTTTCCCGTCACGTATTCGATTTATTCAAAAAGTTCTGGCTGTTTCTATCTCCGATTTGGCGTTCGTGCTCGGAGTTTCGCGTCAAGCCGTTTATAAATGGTTGTCAAGGGGGCCGGTGTCAGACCTCAATCGCGAGAGGCTTGAAGATCTCACTGCAGCCGCTAATGTTCTTGCCCCATACGCCGGATCACAAGCTCTAATGCTCAACAGACGGCGGAATATAGATGGCCTCACTCTTGTTGAATCACTGCGCTCTGGGGCGTCAGCACGAGTTTGGGCGGAGGAAGTCTCCCAACTGCTCATCAAAGGGCGGAATCAGCGTAAAATGATGGATCAGATGCTGGCCTCACACCGAAGAAGTCTACCAGCACTCCGGGAAATGGGGGTACCACTACTGGATGAGCAAGACGACTAAGAGTCCGAGGGAGGAATTGCGGGGACAGGTCCGGCTGAAACAGGGCGACATTATCGAAATTGCCTCTGCTCTTCTTCCCTCGACGCCATTACCTAAATTAGAGAAGTCAAGACAAGAGACACTCGTTATCGTGGTAAGCCACGATTGCGACATTTACGCTTCAGCTCAAACCGAGCCATTCATCGAGGTAATCCCGATTGAACTCATAGAAAAACTTGATCCTAGGATGACGCATACAAAAAACCCGAGAACCCTTTGTCTTGAAGCACATATTCGATCCGGAAATACGAGCAGACCCATCAAAATGGACGCTCCCAGTAAAGCCTCTATTTTGAAGGCCAGCATATGGGACCGAAACTTCTCAAGCCCGCTCTTTCTCGATGCGGAATATCTGGGAGAACTTGTCGATTGGCTATCGGCTAGATACCGAAGGGCCGCGTTGCCATCCGAGTTTGATCGTCGATTCAAGACAGTGCGGGAAGCGTTCTGGAAACTTGTGCAGAACTACAATCATGATATGTTGGCGATTCTTTTCATTTTTGACGAAGGTCAGGAGAAAAAGGAATGTGCCAAAGGTGAGCCATATACAATTAGTATTACTATCGTTTTTCAAAAAGGGAAAACCGAATCCGATTTCGATTTGTTAATCGAGAAAATCTATGCGCTTTTCGAATCGAACTATAACGACCAATCGAGCGAAAACGCACCCAAAATCGAGATAAGACAATGCCTCGCTATCTCCGAAAGTGAAATCACGCTTGAAGCGTACAAGGCTGGGGTCTACATTCGATCAGAGTGGATTAGCTACGGTACAGACCCCCATGGCCCAATAATTAGCGTTTAGCTCTTACTCCGCGGCAAGCAACCGGAGCGTACAGTTAGTGAGCGTCCGAACAGCTACGCATCTCCTGCAACTTAATCCTGGATAATCAATCCCTGCAAGTCGGCATATCGGAGGCGTTCGGCTGGTGGTGAGGGCCTGAACGCGGATTCTGCCGGGGTTCAAGAGGCTGCGGAAAGACTCGGGATTTGGGGTGAAATTGGCGGAAAGCGTCCCTCCGGGGATCAATGGATGGGTTGAAACCCATCCCTACCAGCCCGCGTTGATTTTGCGACCTTTGCGGCACGCGACCCAGGGGGTACCCCGGTCGTGCCCTGATACAGAACCGGCGTTTTTCCGCTCGCCAGTGAAACCTGGCCTGCCCGCCGCGTCGACGATCCTTCAAAGCGGGGTGGATTTGTGCCGGGGTTGAAACCCGCGTTGATCCTGTTGGCTTTATGCGGGGGTTGAAACCCCCGCCTCCCTCCGAAAGGATCCCTTCTCCCTCCGGGTCGAGTTTCTCCGCTCGCCGCGGCGAGTATAGCCCTGACCTACCAGCCGCGCCCTTTCAAAGCAATAAGTTTTTCCGCTCGCCGCGGCGAGTATAGCCGCACCCTTTCAAAACGCCAGATCGTTGAGAGACTCCTCAGAGCTGCTCGTAGAGCGTGGTGTTGCGGTAACCGAGGAGGACGACGAGGGTCCAGATGCCGAGGGCGGTTCCGAAGGGGAACTTCAAGAGGCTGAGGAAGGCGGCTACGATGGCCACGATGCGGCCCCACTGCGTGCGCTCAAGCAGGCCCCATGCGGCCACCAGAGCCAGGCCTGTGCGCACCATGAGGACCACCCAGACAAAATGCAGGAGCGCGGGTCCGAGCCACTCGGGGCCGGGACCGTTCGACCAGGGCCCATGTCCCCAGGCGCCAAAGTGGTTGGCAAAGAAGGCCTGGGCAAAGGTGAGCGCGGCGATTCCCGTCAACAGGGAGAAGGCCGCATAGATGAACCAAACGATGCTGAGCGCTTTTACCTTGCCGGCGTAGGATTCGACCTGGAACTGGAGGCCGGGTATTGGGGGAACCACTGCGGCGGCCGGACGGCCGCACTGGGGGCAGAATGGCTGCCCTGACGCTAAAGCTTGACCACATCCGCTGCAAAACATGCTGCCTCCTTCAAGAGACCGTACTGAGATTACTACGCAAACGCGGTGCGCGGTGTTCCAACGAAACAGGGATCAGAGATCAGGGAAGAGCCAAGCCGGCTAGCGGGTGGGAGCTGGGGAACGTTTCTCCCAGCGTTCCTCATGGCGGTCGTCGCGGAGTACGAGGGCGGTGACGCGGCCCTGGAGATCGTGCTCGAAGATCAGGCGGGGAATGCTGGAGCCGTTGGGATAAAAGAACGTGGATGGCGACTCCGCGGCCAGCTCGTTGATCTCGCCCACGCGGTTTTTCACGTAGAGCTGGTCGCCCTGGCGAAAGACCGTGACCTCGGGGTGACCGTTCCGGTCGCGGTACTCCCCGGCCAGGCTGTCGAGCAGCGCCGGGGCCAGCTTGATGGCGGGCGGGTGGAGCGGAATGACGAGGCGCTCGGAGAGGGCAGGCGGTTCCGGGACCGTCGTTCCCGGCGCGGCCGCGTGGTGCATGAGGAGCCAGCGGGGCAGCTCCGGCTCACCGTAGGCGCGGGTCCAGCAGTCGTGCTTGAGGCCCTGGTAGAGCCACAGGCGAACGTGGCCGCCTGCAACCTTGAAGGCCTCAAACATGAGTTCACTCTCGCGCTGCGGGACCACGGGGTCGTCGGTTCCATGAAAGAGCCAGAGCGGGGTGCGGCCCAGAGCGTGGGCGTACTCGGCGGGCAGGGTTGAGAGCTCTTGCCAGCGCTCCGGGGCATAGCTCCAGAAGACGCCGCTGGCGGCAATGGCCACCGCCGCCCAGCGCTGGGGGTGAAGGCGGGCCAGTTCCCAGGCGCCGTATCCGCCGAGGGAGATGCCAGTGAGATAGGTGCGCTCGGGGTCGCCGCGGAACTCAGCCGACTCCTGGTCGAGAGCGGCCATGGCCATGGCGAGCATGTCGGGATCGGTCCAGTAATTGGGCAGCGGGCACTGGGGCATGACGATGACAAAGGGCCAGCGTTCGGGGTGATCGCGGACCGCCTGGGGAAGGCCGATCTGGGTCTGCCACATGCCTTCAGAGCCGCGCTCGCCGCGGCCGTGCAGAAACAGGATGATGGGCCATTTTTTGCGGTCGTCGCGGCGCCATTCCTGGGGCAGGTAGACCTGGAAGCGGTAGGGGACGCCGTGCAGCTCGATCCTGCGATTCAAAAAGCCGGTTTCCTGCGGCGGCTCCGGACGGGAGGGTGGGGCCTTGGCCGCAAAGGCGTGTGCCGTGCCGGACGCGATGATCCAGGCGATGGAGAGGCAGACCGCCAGGAACCTCAAAAAACGGAGCATATAGGAATCCAAACACAAAATTCCCGGCAAGCGGAGGAATCTGTTGCGCCGGGGGCCTTCATTGTGCAGGATTGGTGGCTGCATCGGCAACCGATTTTGCTCTTCCTTTCGATATTCCTGAGAGATTTCTTACGAATTGCGTGAAAGGATGAGTTTGCGCGAAAGGATTGGATTGTTATGCTGTACGCACTGATGACCACACTGGAAGCCGGAGATACGCTGGACCACTACCGCCTGGATGCGATGGTTGCGCGCAGCGGCATGTCCACGCTCTACAAGGCGACCGATCTGCGCGATGGCAGGCAGGTGGCGATCAAGGTTCCGCATGAAGAGATGGAGGCGGACCCGATTCTGTTGGAACGATTCAAGAGGGAGCAGGAGATTGGGCAGGAGCTGGACCACCCCGGCGTGGTGAAGACGTACGACGGAGAAGACCGCAGCCGGGTTTACATGGTGATCGAGTGGGTGGATGGGCGGCTGCTGCGGTCGATTCTGAATCAGGAGCGGAAGTTGCCGATCGAGCGGGCGGAGCATTTTGCGCTGCAGATCTGCGACGCGCTGGATGCCATGCACAAGCACGGCGTGGTGCACCGCGACCTGAAGCCGGAGAACATCATGGTCGATGACG
The DNA here is from genome assembly GCA_003170825.1 of Acidobacteriaceae bacterium. Taxonomy (GTDB): domain Bacteria; phylum Acidobacteriota; class Terriglobia; order Terriglobales; family Acidobacteriaceae; genus Telmatobacter. The sequence continues at coordinate 127,771 of PMYL01000049.1, read as the reverse complement.
AGGACCGGATCAAGCTGATCGACTTCGGGATTGCGATGAAGGAAGATGCGCGGCGGCTGACGCACGTGAATATGTCGCCCGCGCTGGGGACGCCAGATTATATTTCGCCGGAGCAGGTGAAGGGACAGCGCGGAGACCAGCGGAGCGACATCTACTCGCTGGGCGTGATGCTGTACGAGATGCTGACCGGCGAGGTTCCTTTCAGCGGACCGAATCCTCTGGCGGTGATGAACGAGCGGGTGCTGCACGACCCCAAGCCGGCGCGGAAGCAGAGGCCGGAGATAACGGCGGAGTTGCAGGAGATACTGAACCGGGCGCTGGAGCGGGACCCGCGGCACCGCTACGCGACGGCCAACGAGATGGCGTGGGAGCTGGAGCACCAGGAGCTGGTGGGCGTGGAGGAGGGAGCACGGCGGCCGGTTTTGGGCGGGCTGCGTTTGCCGGGCGTGCGGAAGATGCTGCTCTACGCGGGACTGGCGCTGGTTCCGGTGGCGCTGTATGGACTGATGCTGCTGCTGGCGCGCTATCGGTAGGAATCGTCGCGGTGAATGACGAATTCGGGATAAGCGCCGCCGCCTAGTTCGTGGAGGTCCATGCCGATGCGCTCGCCGTCGGGGTCCACGCGGAAGGGGACTGCGCGGTTGAGGAGCCAGAAGAGCAGGTAGACCAGAGGCAGAATGACGCCGAGAAGAGCGGCGATGCCGACCAGTTGGGCGATGAGTTGGCCGGGCTGGGAGGCGAAGATGCCGACGGCCAGAAGGCCCCAGAGGCCAGCGACGGCGTGGATGGAGATGGCGCCGGAGGGGTCGTCGATGGAGACGGCGAGTTCGAGGAGTTCGACCAGGAGCGGAGTGGCGATGCCGGCGATGAGGCCGATGAAGAGCGCCTGAATGGGCGAGACGATGCCCGCGGCGGCGCTGGAGGCGACGAGGCCGGCGAGCCAGCCGTTGGCGCAGAGGCTGGCGTCGGGTTTGCCGAAGCGGATGCGGGTTACGGCGAAGGTGGCGGCGAGAGCGCCGGAGGCGGAGAGCAGGGTGTTGAGGGCGGTGACGGGCAGAGCGGCGAGGGGCGCACGGAGCCAGAGGATTGCGCCGGCGACGTTAAAGGCGAGCCAGCCGACCAGGGCCAGCAGGCAGCCGAAGAGCGCGTAGACGGCGTTGTGGCCGGGCAGTGCGGTGGAGAGACCTTCCTTGGGGAATTTGCCCTTGCGGGAGCCGGCGATCCAGACGACGGCGAGGGCGCTGAGGCCGCCGAGGACATGCACGGTGGCTGCGCCGCCGGGGTCGAGAAAGCCTTGGCCGAGGGAGAAGTTGACGCCGAGTTGCGACAACCATCCGCCGGCCCAGACCCAGTGCGCGAGGAGAGGAAAGACGGTTGCGGCGAGAACGGCTGAGGCTGCACAGCCGGCGGAGAGGCGCCAGCGATCCGCTCCCGAGCCCCAGGGAATCAGGGCGGCCAGGGCTACGGCCAGGAATTCAAAGAGCAGCGCGAGCTGGGACTGAAGCGGGGCGCTGCCGAGGCCTCTGAGCAGAAGCGGACCGGCGCCGAGCCAGTTCCAGGGCTTGCCGGCTAAATGAAACGTGTGGCCCGCGCTGCCGAGTGTGCCGAGCGGATTCCCGGTGAGGGCTGCGCCGGCCAGAGTTGCGCCGACGAGGGCGAAGACGATAGCGGTGACGGCGACGATGGCGAGGTTTCCGAGCAGGGACTGGGCGGCGGAGCGGGAGCGGCCGAGGCCGGTGTTGATGAGGGCGACGCCGGCTATGGCCAGCGGGGCGAGGAGCAGCAGAACGAGACAGAGCGCGAATGTGGCGTCGGTCATGACGGGAGCGATGGATGAGGGCGCGATGGGAGTCATGGGCGGCTTTCTCCGCGCGCTTCCATGTGGCCGCGCACCGCGACGGCTAGCCCGAGGGCCTCGACGGCCAGTCCGCAGAGGACGAAGGCTGCCCGAGGCGCTGGGTCGGGGAAGAGCACGAGCGCGGCGACGGTGAGAAAGAATCCGGCTGGCATGACCAGCAATCCGGCGTATTTCATGGTCTTTCCTTTTCGAGTGTCACAGGGCCAATCCGCATGGCCCGATGGATGGAAGGCCGCCCTCCGGACCCGAGTTCGCCTGGGGGTCCGCGATGCTTGTGGTTTGTGACTGAAGGCAACCGGCTGCAACGCCTTTATGAATTCTAAAGCATCTGGTTGTTACGATAGGCTACGCAGGCCCGGATGCAGGTGAAGTTGCGCATGGTGGGACTGTTGCGGTTACGATTCCCCGCGATCTTCCCCTATGGCTGGATGAGATTTATGTTTTCCCACCCTTTCGCCAGAAAGAAGGCGAAAGGATGGGGCACGGGGCTTTTATGTTGGGTCGGCGTGAACAAGCAGACCTGTGAATGTTTTTGGCTTTCCACCCGTTCCTCTGGAGGTATTATTCATGAATATTCTTGACCGGCTGGTCGCGAACCCGCTGGGCGCGTTTGGCGTTCTTACGCTGGCCGCATTCCTTGAGGCCTACGGGGACTCGTTTTTTCAGGTCAGCTTTTACCGTTCCTCGGGATTGGGGCGGGTGCCGGCGTTTGTGGCGGGCGCGGCTGTGCTGGCGGCCTACGGATCGGTGGTGAACGCGCCGCGGTTGGACTTCGGCAAGCTGCTGGGGGTGTATGTGGTGCTGTTTTTCCTGATGGCGCAATTGCTGGCCAGGGTGCGGTTCGGCCAGTCGCCTACGCCGCCGATCTACGCGGGGGGCGCGTTGATTGTGGCCGGGGGGCTGGTGATTGCGTTCTGGAAGGGTTGAGCGAGATTCCCGGGGGAGTGGCGGAGATTCTGGAGGCGGAGCATGTACCCGCATAAACCTGGCGAGTCTGGACAGGGGTCGGTGGACGTGCGTCCGCTGGGCAATATGCCCTCCAGCCCGGAGTTGCAGAAGAAAATGGCCGGGGACCGGAAGCCTGCGGTGGCCGTGCCCCTGACCAACGGATTTGCGCGCACCGGCTATGAGCAGGATCAGGCTGCGGCGCAGAAGATCGAGGCCGACAGGCACTAAAAGGTCACGCCCCATCCTTATGAACGAGATACTCGTCCAGCAGCACGGCAACCAATACCGCGGTGGGCACCGAGACCAAGGCTCCGGGAACGCCTTCCAGCGCGAACCCCAGCAGCAGGGCCACCAGAATAGCCAGGCCGGGAAGGTTTACGCTGCTCTTCATAATCCGCGGAGTCAGGTATGAGTTTTCAACTTGCAGATAGACCAGGTAAAAGACGGCAATGCCCAGCACTCGGCCCCAGGAGTCGATCGCTGCCACCAGCAACGCGAGCGCGATGCAGATAGCCGCGCCCAGCACGGGAATGATGTTGAGCAAGCCGGTCAGAAAGCCCAGCGCATAAGCATAGCGAACGTGCAGGGAGAGATAGACGGCCGTGCTGGCAACTCCAAGGATGAGCATAAGGCTGCCTTGGCCAAGCAGCCATTTGCCCATGCGGATCTCCGCCCGCCGCAGGCTCTTGTCGAGCCGGTCGCGGCTTTCAGGCGGGAAAAAGGAAAGGAACCAGCGGTAAGCTTGGTCGCCTTCCAGAATGAAATAAACAGTTAGGATAAGGCCCATGACAATATCGAATAAGTTGCCTGCCCAATCCCGGATAGAGAGCAGGAGATAAGTCGCCGCCTGGCTGGCGAAATCCTGAACCCGCGAACTGATCTCGGCGGTATTCAACTGGTCGGCGAAGGGAATCTTCTTGAATTTCTCCAAAAGGTCGGGCAAGCGCGTTGGCATCTCCCTGCCGAACTCCTGCAAGTCCCGGATCACCGGCGGCAGAGCGAGGAAGCCGAAGGCGGTAAGCGCGGCGGCCACCGCCAGCAGCAGGAAAAGAATGGCTGAACCCTTGAATGGTTGCCAGCGCCCAATCCTAAGGCCGGAGGTAGACCGCACCACGGGCGTCAGCACCACGGCAAACAGCGCGCTGACATACAGCAACATCAGCACGTCGCGCACCATCCACGCCAGGGCGCAAGCCAGCGCAAGGGTGAACGCGAAGACAATGTTGCTGCGAAGACTGCGCGGGTTTCCTGAAGACTCGTTCATGCGTTATTCCTCGTGTGCCCAACCACAAAAGCCCCTTGCCCCAGTTGCGCCGGCATCGTCGTGCCCTGTATCCGCGTCTGCATGGCCGGGCCTCCTGTCAGCAAACAGTGTACCTGTTCGGAGGCGGAGGCAGGCAACGTGAACGAATCTCAGGGCAGGTCAAGAAAATGCGGATCGGGCGGTTTTGAAAGGCCGCGGCTGGCAGCTCGGGGGTTCACCCCGGCATCAATCCATCCATTTGTTCTTGAAAAAACCATGCGGCAAAGCCGCGCTCAAATTCAGGTCCTCTAAGCCTGATCTATCGATAACCCAGCTAGGGCTGAGATTGTGTGATTTGGTAATTATTCCAGAACAAATGCGGGCGTGGACGCCCGCGCAACAGCCGGTCTGGAGACCGGCGCTACATTCCAGAGATTACACAATCACACGGTCTAGGTACTAGTTCCCTCACCAGCCGCACCGTCTCCACGCTCACCGTAACTACCTGCCCCACCAGCCGCATTTTGAAGCCGCATGCGCAGCCAAAGTTTACTGATCGGTAATCCCCGCCAACCCGGATTTTATGCGTTGCCGGCCCGGCCTCTTCGCAGCAGCCGGCTCGATGCTCTACTCTTGCTGTAAGGAGCATGGCCCCGTTGATTCGCCACTTCCGGAAGACCCTCTGGCTGGCTCTTGAGCACGATGTGCTCAACACCGCCAAGGCCGCCGCCTACTCCGGCATGCTCATGCTGTTCCCCGCTCTGGTCGTCCTCACCACGCTGCTGGCACAGGTGCCGCAAGGGCCCACGCTGGTGGGCGAGGTGCGCGCCTCCTTCGAGCAGATTCTGCCCGCCGATTCGATGGACCTGCTCCAGTATTCGCTTCATACCCGCCGCATTCTCTCCGTGCAATTGGTCTTGTCCGGCACCGGCCTCAGCGCCTTTGCCGCTCTCGGCGTGATGCTGTCGCTGTTGGAAGGTTTTCGCCGCGCCTACCGGTTGCCCCGCGACGAATGGGGCTTTTGGGAGCGCCGGGCCCGGGCTCTGCTTCTGATATTCATCGCGTTGGTTCCGCTGGCGCTGGCCACCCTGGTGGTCGTCTTTGGCCGCCAGATCGAGGCGTGGATGATCGACAACGCCGTCCACGAGTTGCGCTACATCGTGCTCGTCTTCTGGCGGATGGCGCGTTGGGCGCTGGCCCTGGTCACCAGCATCACGGTCCTCAGCGCACTTTACCACTTCGGCACCAAGCAGAAGGAACATTGGGCCAGGGTGGTTCCCGGCGCAATCGCATCGGCGCTCGGCTGGTTCCTGGCTACGCTGGCCTTCGGCTTCTATGTCACGCGTATTGCCAACTATTCGATGTTCTACGGTTCCTTCGGCGCCGGCATCGCCACCCTGGTCTGGCTCTACATCACGTCCTTCAGCGCACTGCTGGGCGCGGAGCTGAATGGCGTTCTTTTCCGTGAACGCCAGGAGCGGATCTCTGCCGCCGGCCAATCCGATCCTGACTCTTCCGGCTTGTGAGCCTACTTACCGCGAGCGCTGTAAACTCGCTCTGCACTTGACGAGCATAGACCGGAAATCTCCATTTCTACCTGGAAAAAGATTCGATTGGAATTACTTCGCCGCCAACTGACGCAGGACATACTGCAAGATGCCGCCGTGCTCGAAGTACTCGATCTCCCGCGGCGTGTCGATGCGGACCTTGGCGGTGAACTCCCGAATAGCCCCATCGGCGGCCGTGGCCTTCACTTCGAGCGTCTTGCCCGAAGCAAACCGGTTCGCCAGAAGCTCGGAGAGCCCGGCGAAGTCGTAGACCTCCTCGCCGGTCAGGCCGAGCGATTCGACGTTCTGGCCAGCTTCGAACTGAAGGGGCAAAATCCCCATCCCCACCAGATTCGACCGGTGAATACGCTCGAAGCTTTCGGCAATCACCGCGCGCACCCCCAGCAGCTTCGGCCCCTTGGCTGCCCAGTCGCGCGAGGAGCCGGAGCCGTACTCTTTGCCGGCGAGAATCACCAGCGGCACGCCGCGCTCGGCATACTTGACGCTGGCGTCGAAGATCGACAGCGGCTCGCCCTCGGGCAGCAGTCGCGTCACGCCCCCCTCGGTCCCCGGCGCGAGTTTGTTGCGCAGCCGCACATTGGCAAAGGCGCCGCGAACCATGACTTCATGATTGCCGCGTCGCGAGCCGTAGCTGTTGAAGTCCGCCAGCCTCACGCCATGAGCGGCCAGGTAATTGCCCGCCGGGCCGTTGGCCTTGATTGACCCCGCAGGCGAAATGTGGTCGGTAGTCACCGAGTCGCCCAGCACGGCCAGCACCCGCGCGCCCAGAATGTCCGTGACCGGCGCGGGAGTCTTGGTGATGCCGTCGAAGTACGGCGCTTTGCGGATATAGGTCGAGTCCGGCTCCCACTGGTAAACATCGCCGGTGGGAAACTTCAGCCCCTGCCAGTTGGCGTCGCCCAGGCTCACCGTCGCGTACTCCCGGCGGAAGCTCTCGCTGGACAATCCCTTTTCAATGGCCTCGGCCACCTCAGCTTGAGTGGGCCAGATGTCCTTGAGAAACACCGGTGCGCCGGCCTCGTCCGCTCCCAGTGAATCCGTCTCGAAGTTGTGCCCGATGCTGCCTGCCAAAGCGTAGGCAACCACCAGCGGCGGGCTCATCAGGTAATTGGCCCGCACATCCACATTCACGCGCCCCTCAAAGTTGCGGTTGCCGCTCAGCACGCTGACCGCAACCAGCCCGTGCTCGTCGATGCTCTTTGAAACGTCGGCGGGCAGCGGCCCGGAGTTACCGATGCAGGTGGTGCAGCCGTAGCCCACGACGTTGAAGCGCAGCTTTTCAAGATAAGGCAACAGGCCGGACTTCCGGTAGTAGTCGGTGACCACCCGTGAGCCCGGCGCCAGCGAGGTCTTCACCCACGGCGGCACGGTCAGCCCCTTCTCGACGGCCTTTTTAGCCAGAATCCCCGCTGCCATCATCACCGAGGGGTTCGAGGTGTTGGTGCAACTGGTAATGGCCGCAATCACCACCGAGCCGTGATCGAGATATTTGTCCGGATCAACGCCGAAACGGCCCTTTACGGTATTAGGCGCAGGGGTGGTCAAGCGGGCTGGAAGCCCCTCCGCAACGCCTGTGTCCGTCACTGCTCCGCGCTGCCACGCAGCCGCGGTGCGCGTTCCAAGCGGCTTGGCCGTCGGCGCAAGCAGACCAGGCAGTTGTTGCGCAAAGCTGGCCGCCGCATCCTTCAGCAGCACACGGTCCTGGGGACGCTTCGGTCCGGCCACGCTGGGTTCCACGGCGCCCAGGTCCAGCTCCAGCGTCTGCGTGTAGTCGGCCTCCGGCGAGCCGGCGGTGTGGAAGAGCCCCTGCTCCTTGTAGTAGGCCTCCACCAGCGCAATCTGCTCCTCGCTGCGCCCAGTCAACCGCAGGTAGCGCAGCGTCTCCGCGTCCACCGGGAAGATGCCGCATGTGGCCCCGTACTCGGGAGCCATATTGCTGATCGTCGCCCGGTCGGCCAGCGGCAGGGCGGCAATGCCGGGCCCGTAGAACTCCACAAACTTGCCCACCACGCCCAGCTTTCGCAGCGCCTGGGTCACGGTGAGCACGAGGTCCGTTGCCGTCGCGCCCTCCCTCAGCTTGCCGGTCAGCTTGTAGCCCACCACCTGCGGCACCAGCATGGAGACTGCCTGCCCCAGCATAGCCGCCTCGGCCTCAATGCCGCCCACGCCCCAGCCCAGCACGCCCAGCCCGTTAATCATGGTGGTGTGCGAGTCGGTACCCACCAGCGTGTCGGGATACGCTAAGCACCCCAACGACGAAGACCTGTCGTTGGGGACCCCGCGCTTCTCGCCGTCAATCTCCGTGGTAAACACCACGCGGGCCAGATATTCCAGATTCACCTGGTGGCAGATCCCCATCCCCGGCGGAACGGCGCTGAAATTCCGAAACGCCGTCTGGCCCCACTTCAAGAACGCGTACCGCTCCCGGTTGCGCTGAAATTCGAGCAGCGTGTTGGCGTCGAAAGCCCCGGCGGTGCCAAACTCGTCCACCTGGACGGAATGGTCTATGACCAGTTCGGCCGGCACCAGCGGATTCACCCGCTCCGGGTCACCGCCGAGCGTCTTGATGGCGTCGCGCATCGCGCCCAGATCGACGACCGCGGGCACACCGGTAAAGTCCTGCATCAGCACCCGCGCCGGCATGTAGGCGATCTCCCGGCTGGGCTCGGCTTTCGCGTCCCAGTTGGCCAGAAACTCTATGTCGGCGGCCGTCACATTCACGCCATCCTCGCGGCGCAGCAGGTTTTCAAGCAGAATCTTCAGGCTGAAGGGCAGGCGGCTCAGGTTGAAGCCGCGCGCCGTAAGCGCCGGCAGACGGAAAAACGTATAAGTTCGGTTGCCGGAGGTGAGCGTAGACTTGCTGTCGAAGCTGTTCATCTTGGGAAAGCCTTTCTATCCGCGCACAGGCGGATGGAAGTCGAGCATCCAATTGGGAGCCCCACCGCGCCAGCTCTTGCAAGCGCGGGTACCCCAGGTTTCGCCCGCCGCGGCGGGAGACCTGTGAAATCAAAAAATCAATGGGAATAGATTACTCAGCGGGAAAGACGCCGTCCACGGTCGGGCCGTCCGCGGCGGAATCGCCTGAGCCTGGGCGTTCCTTTTGCCGGAATGGCAATGCGTCTACGCATGGTTTCAAGTAAATTCTATCGCGCTGCAGCCGCGATTGGAAATGGCGGCGCAAGGGGAATCAAGCCACCAGCGAAACCGAAAGCCGCACTCCATTTCGGTGCTCTGAGTTCCATAGCCTCACAACTGCGCCGAGTCCATGTTATTGACGCCGTAGGCATCCAGCACATCCCTGAGCGTCACGATGCCTTCCAGCTTGTGAATATCCGCCCGGTGGACTACGGGCAAGACATCGAGATGGTATGCGCTCATGCGTTCGAGCGCGAGATGCAGGGCATGATCCATGTGGACATGCGGAACATGGAGTGTTTCCACAAAGTCAGTCAGCGGATGTTCTTTTCTGCCATCGACAAAGGCGCACTCCAGCGTCTCCATGGTCAACATACCCAGAAAGTACTGCCTGTCCGTCACGGGCCAGATGCGCAGTTGACCGGAGCGAGTTTGTGCAACCGCATCCTTGACGAGCATCTGCGCGGAGAGAACTTCCGGAGCGCTCCGCATGACCTGAGCCACCGTGCGCTGGCTGGTTTGGTGACGCGTGCCGGGGCTAGGCAGATGAATGCCATCCTGATAAGCCAATGCCTCGTAGATTGGCTGCTTCTGGAATCGGGAGGAGATGAACAGGCTGGTCAGGTTGGCGATCATCAAGGGCACAATGACGGCGTAATCCCGCGTCATTTCAAAGATCATCAACACTGATGTCATGGGAACGCGCACGATGCCCGCGAACACCGCTCCCATGCCGACCAGTGCGTAAGCCCCAGGGGTTGCGGTGTATCCCGGCAACAGGTGATGGGCCACGGTGCCGACGGCGCCTCCCAGCATTGCGCCGAGAAATAGACTGGGGCCGAAGATTCCGCCAGCGTTGCCTGAGGCATAGCTGACCGTGACGCCAAAGAGCTTGAGCACCACGAGGAGCAACATCAACTTGAGCGCCATCGATCCGTTCAAAGCGCTGCCGACGTAGGTGTAGCCCACGCCCAGCACCTGAGGCACGGACCAGCCCATCAGGCCAACCGTCACGCCGCCCACTACGGGATGCCACCAGCGCGTGCTCCTGGGCAAATGCAGAAAGAACTTGCGCATCCCCAGCAAGAGCTTGGTGAAGGCTACAGACAAGAATCCGCCGGCAATGCCCAGCAAGGCGTAGATCCCGAATTCCAGCGGGTGAACCAATTCATACTGCGGCACTTGAAAGAGCGGGTTATTGCCCAGCATCAGACGCAATACCGCCCAGGAGGTGGCGGAGGCAAGCACCACAGAGCCCAGAATCGGCGCGTTCATATCGCCCATCACCTCTTCGAGAGCAAACAGCACCGCCGCCATGGGGGTATTGAAGGCCGCGGCAATGGCGGCGGCGGCTCCCACGGGAATCAAGGCTTTTACTTTTTCCGGACGCAACCCAAGCCAGCGGCCGAGGACAGAGGCTATTCCCGCGCCCACCTGAACGGACGGCCCCTCGCGGCCCAGCGGAATTCCGCTGGCCAGGGTTGTAGCCGTGCAGAAAAACTTGCCCAAGACAGTGCGCAGGGAGATGAACCCATCCCTTGCGAAGAGCGCGGCCTTGGTTTGGGGCACGCCGCTGCCACGAGCGTATGGAAAATAGCGAAAGAGCAGGAAGCCCATGGCCAGCGATCCTGCCACGGGTACGAGCACGCGCCTCCACGCGGCGCTGCCCACCGGATAAAGGCGCATTCCCAGCCGCTCCGTGAGCACGATGAACGCGACCACGGCAAGTCCGGTGAGTGCTCCGATCAGCAGCGCGAGAAGAAGAAATATCTGCTCCTCGCGCTCGTGAAGATTTGTAGTCCAGCGCGACCGCAGAGCCGTCCGCCAGTTCTTTTCCGGTTGGTTGTCAGCGGTGGCGACAGAAGCCATGGATACAGTTTACGCGAAATGCATTTCGCCTCTCAGCGAGTACGCAGTCGCGATCGGTGTACTGTCCAGAGGGACCCGGAAGCGACGCCGGACGTAGCGTCGAACTCGCTTTTCCGCAAGATGAGATTTGAAACGGCCTGATTCTCCGCCCTGCCGGCTCGCTGACGCGCGAACCTATCGCTGCGGCTCCATGTTGTAAAGGAAGAAGGCCCGCAATTCCAAATACGGCCCGTGAAAATCTCTGGGCAGGGGCGGGTAGTTCGAGCCGATAAGAGAGCCCCAGGCCGCCCGATCCAGAGCCGTATCGCCGGAACTCCCTTCCAGCGTCACGCTGTGATCCATCAGCCGCCCGTTGGGCAAGACCTTGAAGCGAATCGCCACCATGCCCGTCTTCAGAATCGGCGGGTTCACCTCGTCCGGAATCAACGGGTCCCAGGTGTGCTCCGTCTCCCAATGCCAGCGCTGCAGCCAAGCGCGAAAATCGACTCCCTGCGTGTCCGACAAAACATCGAGGCCGCCCGAGCCGGCCCCAGGATGACGAGCCAGTCCACCCGAAGGCAGATTGCCAAAATCACCCGAGCCGGGGTTGCGCGACGCGCCCTTCATGGCATCGCGCAGCTGGTCGGCCGGGTTTTGCGAGCCCATGGCAAAGTTCGGCCGGGCCGGCACCGCCGCCGGGCGCGGCGCCTCAAGCTGCGGCTGTTGGTTGGGTGGGATGGGCTGCGGGGGCTGAACAGGGGCCGGCGGCGCGGGCTGCGGCGCGGGTGCCGGCACAGGCGGCGTGGCCCGGTTCAGCGCCTCCAGCGTCTTCTTGTCGATGACCGCCGGCTTTTCAGGAACAGGCTTGATGGACACCTTGGGCGGCAACTGCCACGGCGTATCCAGATAAGTAAAATCCTTGTGCTGCTTCATCGCGTTGGTCGAATCGACCACCTGCGGCACCTTGAAAATATATTTCGGAATCCACGTAACCGCGGAGAGCACCGCCAGATGGAAGAGGATGGCGATCCAGACCCCCTCGCGCAGCCGCGCCCAGCGCCGCTCATCTTCGAGCTCGCCGATCATCTCCAGCAGCTCGTGGGTATCGTAATCCACCCAGCGCGAATGCAGGACGACCGGAGAGGCGGGCTCCGGCTCGCGCAACTCCTCACCCGCAACCGGACTGCTTAGGCTGGGGCCGCCGGTCTCCAGGCTCGTCTCGTCTGGCCCGTCGGGCTCGTTCACATTGATTGGCGCTTCGCTGGAGGGCATTCGGTCCGCGGGAGCCTCCCTGAGCGCACACACGCCCACCGGCTCCGTTTCGAGTCCTTTCTATCTATTCTCTCATTCCACCGATGTCCGTGCGCAATGCCCGGCCCGTACAATGGTTCCTGATAACTAAGACGGATTACCAGCCGGAAAGGGACCCGTTTGATGTCGTTTCTCGCTCGAATCATGGCCAAATGGAAGTTCGTCCTGCTGCTGGCCCTGGCCAAGCTGGGCTTTTGGGGCGTGGGCGCGGTCGCGCTGCTGGACTCCTCCTCCATTCCCGTCCCCACGGACGCGATTCTGGCCGTCTACATCTGGAACGACAAGAGCCACTTCTGGCTCTATTGCCTGCTGGCAGCCGCCGGATCCGCAATCGGCGGTCTGCTTCCCTACGGGCTCGGCCGCGTCGGCGGCGAACTCTTCCTGCTCAAGCGGGTCAACCGCGCGCGCTATGAGCGGATGCGCACCCGCTTCGAGAACCAGGAATTCCTGGCTATGATGATTCCTTCTATGCTGCCCCCGCCCACGCCGTGGAAGGCCTGCGCCTTTGCCGCCGGCGTCTTCGAGATGCAGGCCGCCCCCTTCATGCTGGCCGTCTTTTGTGGCCGCCTGGTCCGCTGGCTGGTGCTCTCCATGCTGGTGCTGAAACTGGGGCCGGGAGCGGTGGATGTGGTGGCGCACCACAGACTCGCCCTGCTGGCCGTCGTAGGCGCCCTGGCGATGGTTGGCTTTGCCTGGTGGTGGATAAAGAAAAAGCGCGCCGGCAAGCTGCTCGAAGGCTAGAGCGCCGTCAGAGCTGCCCAAACCGTTGGTATCCCCACGGATCCCGCTAACTCGCTAACCCCGCGAAGCGGAGCTAATTTGCCGCACTTATACAAGCGTATGAAGCCACAAAAGCTACTTCCCGGCCAGCGCTGCCTGCGCCGGCGCCGCATTCCGCCGCCGCACCAGCACCGGAACCCCAAACGCCACTCCGGCAACGATTGCGGTCGAGAGCAGATCGTTGCGATAAAAGGGCAGCGCAGCCACATAGCAAGCGCCCAGTCCGCCCAGCGTGCGCGGATACGGATACGCGAAGCCGCTCACCCAAGTCGCGTAGTTCGAGACCACGAAAAACGAGGTCGGCCCCAGCAGCGCTCCCGCGGCCACACGCACAAAAGTGGTCCGGCTCCGCAGCAAAATCTGCCCCAGCGCCATCGCCATCAGGTACCACGCCCAAGTCGTCGCATAGCCCTGCCAGCGAAAGCTGTAGTGGTAGGCATAGACGGTCAGGTAGTAGTCCGTGGCTATCAGCACGGCCAGCGGAGCCAGCATCTCCCGCCATGGGCGCCGCGCGCCAAAGTAGAGCAGGGCGCCGCCCACCGCGGTAAAGTTCAGCCACCCCGCATGGGGCAGCACTCGGCTCAACACAGCAACAAGCAAAAGCAGATAAGCGGGCATGAACACCTCAGATTTCAGGATTCCGTCGTCGCCTCAGGGGAAAAACACTCCAGGCGGCGGATCGGCGCTTCTCTCATTCTGCGGGTCCGCGCGCCGCTGGGTCAACCTGAATCGATTCACCGCGCGAACAATTATTTCCAAACGGAGCAAAACAGCCTACCGCTGCTCCCGCCCATTCATCGCCTCGCCCGCATCGTCGCGCCCGTCCACGATATACACCCAGCCGCTGAGCGGCGATCGGCCGGTAGCCCTCCCCGTGCCCAGATACGAATAGTCAAACCGCAGATCCGTAAACTCCACCGTCGTCCACTGGCGATTAGGCGGCAGTTGCGGCGGCGCCATCCCTGCCACCGGGCCAGGAATCGGCTCGGGGCCCACATCGCGCACCACGGCCCACGTACCCCAGTCCAGATACACCTGCCCCAGCAGCGTGCGCTTGGCAGCCTCGGTGGCTGCGGTCGCGGACGGCTTGAAGATCACGTCCGTCTGTGGATCGCTCGTGATCACCCCGCTCCGGGTGTCGATCTCAGCGGTCTGATAATATTCCGCGGTCTCCAGGATCGCGTGCCAGCGGAACAGATTCACCGGGTAAGGTTCCAGGGCCATCCGCTTCACCGGAGCCGTGGCGATCTGTGTGTTTTCCACCAGCGCCTGTGCCTGCGCGTGCTCCGCCCAGCGCCAGCCCCACAACAAGACCATCCCCGTCAGCGCGAAGATCGCCCAGCCGCGCCCGCGAAAGGCTACCCGCCGCGCGCCGATCTCCGCGTCCGCCAGCCCCAGCAGCGCCGGAATCACCAGCGCCGACCCCAGCAGCGCCCACAGCACCGGCTCGGCGATAAACACAAAACTGCCCGCATACCAGCGCGGATTGAAGGGATAAAAGGGCCGCAGACCGTAGTTGTTCGTCCAGTCCAGCAGCAGGTGGCTGAGCGCGACAATCAGCGCCGTCCCGTAAAGCCAGCCCCAATGCACCGGCTGTGGCAGTCTTGGACCAGGCGCGCCTGGGTCCGCCGGCCGAGACGGCGCCGCCGCCAGTTTGCGCCGTCTCCGCGCCTGCACCCAGCGATCCAGCAGCCACACCACCCCCATCACCACCCCGGCCACCACCGGCGCAGCGATGAACGTATGAGTAATGCCGCGGTGGTGCTTCAGTTCCTCGACCGGCCCGCGCAGCCCCCACAGCACGTCCAGATCGGCAGCCTCGGCAGCCAGCACCGCGGCCAGCGTGGCGTAGGCCGTCTTGCGGTTCAACCCCGCCCGGCCGATGCAGGCTCCGGTCAAAAAGTGGGTGATGGGTTCCATAGCGGTCTGCCAACCATACTATCCTGCTCTCCGGCCTCCTATAATTCACCCCATGGGCGAGCTCACCAACCCAGACTCATCTCCGGCCCAGCGCCCCGAGGAAATCCGTGCCGACGAACTGCGCTCCGAGTTGCGGCGCCACGAGCACCTCTACTACGTTCTCGACGCGCCGGAGATCGACGATGCCGAGTATGACGCGCTGATGGACGAGCTGAAGCGCATCGAGGCCGCGCACCCCGAGTTGCTCACGCCCGACTCGCCCACCCAGCGCGTGGGCGGCAAGCCCGCCGAGGGCTTCAAGAAGGTGCGCCACTCGCGGCCCATGCTCAGCCTGGACAATGCCTATTCGGTCGAAGAGCTGGCCGACTGGGACCGCCGCGTCCGCGAGCTGGCCGGGCTTTTGCCGGTCGAGTATGTGGCCGAGTTCAAGATGGATGGCCTGAGCGTGGCGCTGCGTTACGAGCCTACAGCCGGCGGCGGTTCGAGGCTGACGACCGCGATCACTCGCGGCGACGGCCAGACCGGCGAGGACGTCACCTCAAACATCCGCACCATCCGCAGCGTCCCGCTCATCATCTCGACGGACCAACTCAAGAAGGCCAGCCTGCCGCAGGCCTTTGAGGTGCGCGGTGAAGCAGTCATGCCCGAAGCGGCCTTCCTGCGCCTGAACGAAGAGCGCGAACAGCAGGGCCTTCCCGCCGCCGTGAATCCCCGCAACGCCGCCGCAGGAACCCTGCGAACCCTCGAACCGAAGATCGTCGCCAATCGCCGTCTGGACTTCTACGCTTACTTTCTACTCGTCAAAGGCGAATTCTGGCAGCAAGGCCAACGAGCAACTCTCGATGCCCTCGACTCCCTAGGGTTCCGCGTCAATCCCCTTCGCAAGCTGGCCGGATCAGTCGAGCAGATGATGAACTTTACCAACCACACTGAGGCCGAACGCGCCACCCTCGGCTACGAGATCGACGGCGTGGTTTTCAAGGTCGACTCCCACGCCACGCAACAACGCCTCGGCTACACCGGCCGCGCCCCACGCTGGGCCATCGCCTACAAGTTCACGGCCAAGTCGGGCATCACTCAAGTCAACGCCATCACCGTGCAGGTGGGCCGCACCGGCAAGCTGACTCCCGTGGCCGAACTGACGCCGGTCTTCATCGGCGGCACCACGGTCAGCCGCGCCACGCTCCACAACGCCGACTTCATCGAGCGCCTGGGCCTCCTCCTTGGCGATTGGGTGCGCGTCGAGCGCGGCGGCGACGTAATCCCTAAAGTTGTGGAAGTGATCGCGGACAGCGAGCATCCCAGGGGAACGAAGCCGTTTCAGTTTCCCACCGAGTGCCCTGAGTGCAAGAGCGCCGTCGTCCGCGTCGAAGGCGAGGTGGACTACCGCTGCGTCAATGCGGACTGCCCGGCCAAGCTGCGCGAAAGCCTGCTTCACTTTGGCCGCCGCGGGGTCATGAACATCGAGGGGCTGGGCGAGGCGGTCGTCCAGCAGTTACTCGATAACGGCCTGGTGCATAGCGTGGCCGATCTCTACAAACTCACTGAGGAGCAGTTGACCGGCCTTGAACGCTTTGCGGAAAAATCCGCTCGCTCACTCATAGAGGAAATCAATCGCTCCAAAAAAGCCGGCCTGGCCCGCGTGCTGATGGGCCTGGGCATCCGCTTTGTCGGCGAGCGGACCGCGGAGTTGCTGGCGCAGGAGTTCGGCTCCATCGAAGCGCTGGCCGCCGCATCCGCGCCGGAACTGGAGCGCGTGGAAGAGGTCGGCCCGCGCATCTCCCAGGCGATTCTGGAGTTCTTCGCTGATAAAGAGAACCGTGATCTGGTGAAACGCCTTGCGGACGCCGGGGTGAACATGACGGCTGAGAAGAAGCAGCGCTCGGCGCAGTTGGCTGGACTGACCTTTGTGCTCACAGGCATGCTGCCCACGCTCACCCGCGAAGAGGCCAAGGCGAAGATCGAGGCCGCCGGCGGCAAGACCGCAGGCTCGGTAAGCCGCAAAACCAGCTACGTGGTCGCCGGAGAAGAAGCAGGTTCCAAGCTCGACAAAGCACATCAACTGAAGGTTTCTGTCATCGACGAGGCCGGGCTGTTGGCACTTCTTGAAGGCCCTTCGGCAAATGGATAAGACGCGGCAGTCTCGCACTCTGCGATCCTAGGTCAGGAACCGGAGCGGCGGAGGCCAACAATATTCGACCGTCGCTCGACCGTGCGCAGTTCGCGTTCCCGCTCCCGGTTCCAGGCTTCGGCGCGCCAGTTGCGCGACGCATAGCGCGGCGGCTCGTCGATCGGCGGCACGGGCTCCTCGGCTTGAAGCCTTCCCGGCATCGCAACCAGTTCCGCTGGTGCCCTGAAAGGGGGACGTTGGGGATTGATCGGCACTGGCGGTGTCAGCAGCCGCGCGGAAGACTCGACCTCGAGATGAGCCGCACTCGAAGTCAGGCTGGTATCGGTGGCCATGGCACGCGCCTCCGCGTCGCCATCGTCCGCGGCCTGCGGCACACGCGCCGTCAAGGCCCTGGCCATGAAGTCGTCCACCAGCTTGTGCAGGCAGGTTTGCCCGCACAAATGCTTCGACCCTGGGCGCGCCCGGTTGCGCGAGTTCCACCCGCTCACCCGCAGCTCCCCTCCCTGGTCATAGGCCACAAACCAGTGGTTCGTCTGCTTCTTCTCCGTTGCGCAGATGTCGCACGATATCGCCTGCCGGATCACCGCATATCCCCCAGTCCGCACAGCCTTTCCGCGGCTTCGTCGATTCCGATTTCCCCATCTTTCTCTGTCCGGCGGGCAGACTCGAAACCCAGCAGGCCGCGCGCCAACCCAATTGGAGATCTCTCGGAATAACCTTCTCCCTATTTCATCGCGTGATGGGAGAAATGGGCGAGATAGAAAGGGGAAGAATCTGGCGGTGAGCCAAATCCGGACAGATGGCCGCGGAACTGTCCTGAAACGGAACGCTCAGTTCGCCCGCATGGAGAGAACAGCAGAAAGGCTCAGGAGCAATGGAAATATCCGCTTCCGCGGTAAGCCGTAGCCAATGATGCGGCGGATAACCCCGTGGTCTTGAAAGGGCGCGAATTCAGCCGCGCCCCTTCAAAACAGAGGCAGTCCTCGACAAACTGAGAATTGTCCCCGAGCGTTCCCAAATTACTGCCGTGGCGCGAAGTACCCCTTGCGAGCCCGCGCCTGGTAGCTCCGGTCATTGCAAAAGAGATAGATCGAACGGAAGGCGCCGTCGGACTTGAAGTTCGCTGGCGTATAAGTCAATGCGTACTGGCTGCGCAACTCTTCTTCGATGTCGTGGAAGCTGTTCGATATCTCTTCCACCGAGGGCGGGAAAAAGACCCGGCCTCCGGTGGACTCGGCCATCTGAGTCAGCACCTTATCGCCCGGGCCGCGGCTGGGCGTCCAGTTGGTGCTGATGGCGTAGATGATGGTCTCCGCCCGCTCGCACTCCTTGATGACCTCGTCCTGGTGGACCCGGCTCTGGTTGTCGTCGCCGTCGGAGAGCAACACCATGGCCTTGCGAGTGGGCTCCTGGCCACGCGAAACGTCCAGCAGCTTGTCGCGGCAGGCGGTGTAGACGGCGTCGAACATCGCGGTGCCGCCGCCGGGCCGCAGCCGGTTCACGCCCGTCTCCAGAGCGTCGATGTTGTTGGTCCAGTCCTGGGTCACCGTTGGCGTTACGTCGAACCCCATCACGAAAGCGCGGTCGCTCTTGGCCTTGAGTATCTGGATAAGGAACTCAGTCGCCGATTGTTGCTCGAATTGAAAGCGGGTGCGAATCGAGGTGCTGGCGTCGATCACAATGCCCACGCGCAAAGGCAGGTTGATCTGCTGGCGGAAGGAGGTCACCTTGGCCGGCTCACGCCCATCGTCGGACAGGGCAAAGTCGCTCTGCCGCAGGTTGGGAATGTAGTGCCCATGCTTGTCCGTGACGGTAAAGATGAGGTTGACCTCATTCACGCCTAGCCGGATTGTGGGTGCGTTCGTGTCCGCCTGCTGATCGGCGGGCTGCGCCGCCGGCTGCTGGGCCGCAGGAGTTTGTGTGGACGGGGCTGCCGGCGGGGTTGCCGGCTGCTGCGCTGCCAGTACGGCCGCTGGAAGCGCCGCCGCAAGCACGAGGCCGAAAAGCTGTTTGGTCATGGCTTCCTCATTTTATCAACCGTGCCCGTCCAATCGCATCCGTCCGAATCCGTTCAAGCCCGTCAGTCGTTACCGGCGGCCGTTTCCTCACTCTCCAACCGGCCCAGGAACTGCTCCAACTCCTGCGGCAGCGGCGCCTCCAACTGCAACAACTTTCCCGTCGCAGGGTGCGCGAACTCGAGCTTCGCCGCGTGAAGAAAGTTCCGTCCCAGCCTCAGCCTTTCCGGCTCCGCATTCCTTCGGGCGGCCTTGGACTGCGCGGCCTGCGCGGCCACCTGGTCCATAAGTTGTCCCGCGCCCCCGTAGAGCGTGTCCCCCACCACCGGGTGCCCGATCGACGCCATGTGGACTCTGATCTGATGCGTCCGGCCGGTCTCGATGCGCACCCGAACCAGCGTGAACTTGCCAAAGCGATTGCTGAGCCGCCGGACCACCTCGTAATGAGAGACGGCAGTGCGCGCGTTTTCCTGTGGCTGCGCGGTCATGCGTGTCCGCCGCACCGGATCGCGGCCCACGCCCGCGTTGATGGTCCCCTTTTGCCGCTCCACAGCCCCCTGGACTAAAGCAATATAAGTTTTCTTGATTTGGCGGCTAGCAAACATCTCTCCCAGCGCCGCGTGGGTACGGTCGTTCTTGGCCACCACGATCAGGCCGCTGGTGTCCTTGTCCAACCGGTGAACGATGCCGGGGCGCAAATCGCCTCCGGTGGAAGAAAGCGCCTTGAACCGGTAGAGCAGAGCGTTCACGAGCGTGCCCCGGCTGCGCGCATCTTCATTCTGCCCTGACCCGGCGTGAACCATCATGCCGGCCGGCTTGTTCACCACCGCGAGATCGGCGTCCTCGAACACCACGTCCAGCGGAATGTCTTCCGGCGTAGCCTTCAGCGGCGCGGGATGCGGTTCGCCGGTCACAGCGATCCGCTCACCGCCGCGCAACTTCAGGGAGGCTTTCTCGCGCTCGCCGTTGACCAGCACATCACCCTGCTCCATGAGCAGTTGCACACGCGATCGGCTAACGCCCTCGCCTTGCGCCGTCAGGAACTGGGCAAGAAACGTATCAAGCCGCTGCCCGGCTGCCTCCGCGGGCACATCGATCGTGCGCCGTTCATCCACCTTCCCGGCCTCAACCATCTTCGCCCTCGTTGTTCGTACGCGTGACTTTGCGCTCAAGCAGCACCAGAGCGCCGGCGAGCACCAGCACAATCGCCGCCACCTGTGGCCCATCCAGCGCTCCACCCAGCACCGCGCCGCGGCCCTCCGGATCGCGCCACAACTCGGTGATGTAAACAGTTACGCCGGTCCCCAGCAGACCCAGCCCGGCCACATCGCCTTGTTGCCGCCTCGCAGGCAACCAGACCAGCAAAAAAAACGAGAGGGTCAGGAAAACCAACGCCGCGTACGCCTGCACCGGATGCAGCGGAATGCCCAGCGGCGTCCCGCTCCAGCGCGCGGCCAGCGGATTGGTGTAGGTCACGGCCCAGCGGACACCGGCCTCAGTCCCGTAACCCGACCCGGCAAGCAATGCGCCCAGTTGCTCGAAGGCCAGACCCAAGGCCAGCGGCGCGGCCAGCGCATCGGCCGTCGTACCCAGCGGCAGCCGCCGCCAGCGCGCATACACCACCGCGGATCCCACGCCCGCCAGCGCTCCCGCCGCCGCCAGCAGCGGATGATGAATCATGGCCAGCCCCAGCATCCACGAGGGATGATGGCGCAGCTCGCTCCAGTTGGCCAGCACCAGCAGCAGCCGCTGACCGAGAAGGGCCGCAAACAATGCCACAACGCAGAGATTCCACACCTGCCCGGCATTCACGCCCGCAATCCGCGCCGTCCGTGCGGCAAGAAACAGCGCCGCCAACACGCCCAGCGCCGCCAGCGCACCATAGGCCGGGATGAGAATCGAACCGATGTGGAAGAGAACTGGATACACCAGAGCCAGCATACGGCATTTCGACTTCAGTCGTAGCCGCCGGGATTTCGGAGGAAGGTAGAATCCGGCCCACTGGGCCGTGGGTTATGCGCTGGTGAACCCTTCCTAGGAAGGTGGAGCTCTCCGCGGTTCATTAGGCATTCCGGACTGGCGGACACGGCACACAGAACCGATTGTCGAGTTGAGCCCCTGTTCACGAATGTTGGTTCAACCAGCGTTGACTACCCACCTGCTTTGCAGGCCGGTTTCTATTGCGGATGGTATGGGGCCGCGCGAGGAATTACAAGTCTTGTGCGAGGTAGGCGCGATGTGCTACATTCCCACCCCGCCGATTTTGGGAACCGCCCGCCCAAAACGGGGAACATCTGCCTACGACCCGGTCTTCCGCTCTTCCTCAAGCACTTCGTCCAGCAGCCCGCGCAGGCTGACGGCGCGCGCATGACCCAGTTGCGCATCGGCGCCCCCGGCCTGGGACAGCTCGTCTGCAAGATTGAGCGCGGCCAGCACGGCCACGCGCAGCGAGTCCGCGGTGCGGCCCTGCGCGGCCACGGCGCGCATCTTTGCATCCACCCGCGCGGCCAGTTCCCGAATGTGATCCGTGTCCTGGCCGGAAAGATGATAGGTCTGGTCGTAGATCTCAACGGTCACGTAACCGGTTGCATTGCCGCCCGCCGCGGCGGGTTCCTCAGCCATGCCTTACCTCCCAAGCCTTCCCTTACAGCTCCAGCGCATCCAGTTGCGCCAATAGCCGCTCCACGCGCTGCCGCACCTGGTCGCGCTCGGCGCGCAGCGCGCTCACTTCATTCTGAAGTTGCTCCGCAAGCGGCGCCTGCTCCTTCAGTTGCGCCTCGGCCTTCGCCGCGCGCTCCTCGACCGCCGTCCGCGCCAGCCGCTCCCGCTTCACCATGTTCACCGCGCGCAGAATCCGCTCTTCCAGCGCAGAAAAATCGTTCGCGCTCAAGGCCAGCGTCTCCGGCGCCGCAGCCGGCTCATCAGGCTGCTTCGTTTCCGTTTCGTCAGGGTGCTGCCGTTCCCGCTCGTCCACCGCCTTGGAATCCCATGAAAACTCCGACATTGAATACACCTCCGCTCAAATGCTCCGTATCGGTGCAAGTATAGCGCCTATCGAGCCTGTTGCATTTCCTAAGTCCGCAGCCGCGCGCCTGCCTTGCCAACAGCTTCCACCACCCGCTCCTGGTAGCTCTTGAGCTCTTCCTCGCGCAGCGTGCGGTCCGCCGCCTGGAAGGTTGCGCCCATCAGGAGCGAGTACTCGCCCGCGCCCAGCCGCGCATCACGAAACACCTCGCGCACCCGCCACTCCACCAGCTCGGGAATCTGCAAGCCGGCCAGCGCCTGGTCGATCTTCTCCCAACCAATGCTCTCGTCCAGAACCAAAGAGAAATCGCGCCGCACCGGCTGGAAGCGTGAAATATCTCGCGCAATCGGCCTGCGCAACGGCAGCTTGTACAGCCGGTCAAGATACAGCTCGCCCACCAGCACCGGCTCCTTCAGCTTGCTCGCCGCGGCGAGCTTGCGCGCCGCGGCCTCGCGCGGATGCAGTTGGCCGAACCACCCCACCGTCGCGCCCTCCACCGCAACCCGCGCGGCGCGATAGGGATGCAACCACTTCGGCGTAAGCCCGGCCTCCGCCGGAAAGCGGTCGAAGTAAACGGCACGCGCCTGGAACCGCGCCAGCACCTGCTCCACCGCTCCCTTTAAATCATGAAACTCAAGGTTCCGCGCGGCGTGCAACGCCCCCTGCTCCGGCAAACTGCCCACCGCGCCAAACGCCACTGCCGGCCGTTCCTCCACCTTGTCCGTCGTGCCGCTGAAGACGGTTCCCATCTCAAAAAGTCGCACGTCGCTCACATCGCGGTTCAGGTTGCCGGCAATCATCCCCAGCATGCCCGGCACCAGCGACGGCCGCAGCACTCCCGCCTCCTCGCTCAGCGGATTGCCCAGCGGGACCATGAGCCCCGGTTGCGGCGCCGTCAGCGCCGCCTCCGCCGCCGAACAGAAAGTGCTCGCAATCGCCTCATGAAACCCGGCCGCCAATAGTGTGCGCCGCACTTCGGATTCTTTCTCCGCCCAGGGCAGCGCCCGCACCCCTTCGCCAAACGCCGGCAGCGTATTGGCAAAGCGGTTGTACCCGTAGACCCGCGCGACCTCTTCAATCAGATCGATCTCGCGCTCCAAATCCAGCCGCCAACTGGGCAGCGTCACTAGCCACTCCGCCTCATCCTGACTCGCCGACTTGCTCGCTGCCAACCCGCACCCCAGCGCCCCAAGCACTCCCTCGACAGTCGCCGCGGTAATGCCTTCCTCATCCGCGGTCTTGCCCAGAATGCGCCGCACCTCGCCAAGAGCCAGCGCAATGGGCTTGCGGTTGGCGGTGCGCGCCTCGACAGCCGCAACGCGCACATCCATCAGTTCGCCCTCAATCCACCCGCCGTTGGCCAGCAGAATCCGGCTCACCAAAGCCGAAGCCACCGGCGCGGCATGGAAGTCCGCCCCGCGCTCGAAGCGATGGCTGGCGTCGGTGTGCAGCCCGTGCCGCCGCGCCGTCCGCCGCACCGCCATCGGATCGAACCACGCCGCCTCCACCAGCACGTTGGTCGTCGCCGGCGTAATCATCGTGTCCCAGCCGCCCATCACCCCGGCCAGCCCCAGCGGCTTCGCATGGTCGGCCACAATCAGGTCCTCCGCATCGAGCGTGCGCTCCACGCCGTCCAGCGTCTTCAGCCGCTCGCCCTTGCGCGCGCGCCGCACCACGATGCCGCCCTCGATCTTGTCCAGGTCGAAGACGTGCGTGGGCTGTCCCATCGCCAGCCAGGCAAAGTTGGTCGCATCCACGGCGTTCGAAATCCGCTTCTGCTCCAGCAACCCAAAGTACGTGGCCACCTCCGCGCCCGCAAACCAGTCGTCCGACTGGCCAATGGTGATGCCGCGCAACACGCGTGCCGTGAAGCGGCCGCAGGCGTCTTCGGCCTCGATCCGCACCGGAAAGGCCTTGGCGGCCTGCCGCGCCTCGGGCAGAGCGAAATCGAGATCTGCCAACGCCAGCCCATAGATGGCCGCAGCCTCGCGCGCCACGCCGTAGTGATTCATCGCATCCACGCGGTTGGTGGTGATGTCCATCTCGTAGAGCGATCCGTTCCCGTTGCCGAGATCGGAAACGCCTTCAACGGCAATCCCGCGCAGGGTCAGGTCTTCGGCGAGGCGCGCGTCGTCAACAGTCAATCCCGGGAGGTAAGCGCGAAGCCATTTCGTCAATATCTTCATTAGAATTCCTTGCCGCGAGTAAGCGCGCTAACTCCCCATCAGGCGAATTGACCTAAGAACCGCATATCCCCCGCATAAAACGACCCAATCTCGCTGATCCCGTACTTCATCATCGCGATCCGCTCCACGCCCATGCCAAACGCGAATCCGGAAATCTTTTTCGGATCGTAAGCGGGCTGCTTTTCCGCCGCGAAGGCAAAGACCGCCGGGTCCACCATCCCGCAGCCCAGCAGCTCGATCCACCCAGACTGCTTGCACTTGCCGCAGCCCTTGCCCCCGCAGAAGATGCAGCTAATCTGCACGTCCGCGCTCGGCTCGGTGAAGGGAAAGAACGAAGGGTAAAAGCGCGTCTTCACCGCCGAGCCGAACAACGCCTTCATGGCGTGGTCCAGCGTGCCCTTCAGGTCGCTGAAGGTGATGTTCGTGTCCACGCAGAGACCCTCGACCTGGTGAAAGATCGGCGAGTGCGTGGCGTCGGCCGCGTCATTGCGGTGTACCTTGCCCGGAATCACGATGCGCACCGGCGGCGGCTGCGTCTCCATGGTCCGCATCTGCACCGGCGAAGTGTGCGTACGCAGCAGCAGCCTATCGCGCTGCGGGCGACGGTCCTGATTGGCCACCACCAGCGTGTCTTGCGTATCCCGTGCCGGATGGTCTGGCGGAAAGTTCATGCACTCGAAGTTGTAGTAGTCGGTTTCGACCTCGGGCCCCACGCCAACCGAGTAGCCCAGCGCGGCAAAGACGCTGGTAATCTCGTTCAGCGTCCGCGTAATCGGATGCTCCGCGCCGGTCAGCCGCCGCGTCCCCGGCAGCGTAATATCGATGGCCTCGGCGGCGAGAGCTGCGTCATTCGGCCCCGCTCCGGCCGCCTCGTCCAGCAGGCCCTCCACGACCGCTTTGAGCGCGTTGAACTTCTGACCCAGCGCCTTCTTGGCCTCTGGAGGAGCAACCTTCAACCAGCGCGCGGAAATCTCCGTCAGCCGCCCTTGCTTGCGCCCCAGCCACTGCAGCCGAAAGGCCTCCACAGCCTCCCCGCCGCTGAGCGCAGCAGCAGCCTCGCGCGCCTGTTGTTCCACCACGCCGAACGCCTTATCCAGCGCAGCCTCATCAAATGCCGTCAGATTGGGTATTTCTTCGTTCATCATGCGTAAACAGCAGGATAAACCACCTGCCCATCGCGTAACGATTACGGATCGTCAGGAAAATTCAGAACTGAATGATTTGTGGAGGGCTCTCGAAAGCGCATTTGGAATCTGAACAACGCAAAACGGCCCGAAATCAACAGGATTCCGGGCCGTTCGATCCATTCAATTGCTATTCGCTCAGCTTCTTGATCATCTTCTCCGACACCAGCGCCGTTTTGGCCTGCTCCACCAGTTTGGTGAAGCCCGCCGCGTCATGGACGGCGATGTCGGCCAGAATCTTGCGGTCCAGCTCAACGCCGGCCTTCTTCAGCCCATTGATGAACTGCGAGTAGCTGAAGTGGTTCAGCTTGGCCGCGGCCGAGATGCGCACGATCCACAGCGAGCGGAACTGGCGCTTCTTCTGCTTGCGGCCGGTGTAGGCAAACTTCAGGCCGCGCTCTACAGCTTCCTGCGCTGCCTGGTAGAGCTTCGATTTCGTCAGGAAATAACCGCTTGCCCGGTCAAGAATCTTCTTCCGGCGGTCACTCCGCTTGGTGCTGCGTTTTACGCGGGGCATAGGGTGTTCTCCATTTTGCGTTCGGTTATGCGGCTGGAGGCAGGAGGCCCGAACCCGTCAGGGGCTGGGCGGTAAACCTCTTCACTCGCGATTGCAAGCCTCGATCTCTCGACTGGCTCCGGACTCCAAAAACCGTCCGGCCTGCCGGGGGCCAGCGCTGCGGCCCTGAAGCGCTGATTCCGCCTTTTGGAATCAGCGCAGCGATCAGGCGTAAGGAATCATGCGCGCGACCTTCTTGTAGTCGCCATCGGAAACCAGCAGGGTCCGGCCCAGCTTGCGCTTCACCTTCGGCGATTTCGAAGTAAGGATGTGCCGCGTCTTCGTCTGGCCCCGCTTGATCTTGCCGGTTCCAGTCTTGCTGAAGCGCTTCTTCGCGCCCGTATGGGTCTTCAACTTGGGCATTGTCTTCTCGTTGTTCTCTTTTGTCCGGCAGAGTTTGTCACTCTGCCGCATCACCCGTGAGTCAGGGACTCCCCTGCCCTCTTGAGGCTTCAATCAGTATACCGCAAACCGGACCCCTCGGCGACATGTAGTCGTCGTTGAGGCGGTTGCGCCTTACTGCGCCTGCGGCGCCGGCGGTTGTGCAGCGGCAGCCTGCGGCTGCGGAGCCGCGGCAGGCTTGGGCCTGGGAGCTTCCTGCTTCTTGGCCGGCGCCAGAATCGCGTGCAGAATCGTCCCTTCCATGCGCGGCATGAACTCCACGATGCCGGCCTCGCCAATGTCCTGGATGAGCCGGTTGATGATGGCGTAGCCCAGCTCGCGGTGGGCCATCTGCCGGCCCCGGAAGCGCAGGCTGGCCTTCACCTTGTCGCCGTCCACAAGAAAACGCACCGCCTGGTTCTTCTTGGTCTGGTAATCGTGCTCGTCCACGGTCACTGAGAACTTGCACTCCTTGACCACGATCACCTTCTGCTTCTTCTTGGCGGCCCGTTCGCTCTTGTCCTTCTCGTAAAGGAAGCGCCCGTAGTCCTGGATGCGGCAGACCGGGGGAACCGCGCTGGGAGAAACCTCCACCAGGTCCAGCCCGCGCTCTCGGGCAATCTTCAGCGCCTCAAAGGGCGGAAGAATGCCCATCTGTTCGCCGTTTTCGTCGATCACGCGGATTTCCCGCGCGCGAATTCTATCGTTGATGCGGATAAAGGACTTTGCTGAACGTTTGTCGAGTGCGATGGTGCTCCTCCAAAAGTCGCCGATGCCCGCCTCCGGGGACAACCCGAAATCGCCGCGGGGACACGAACGCAAACTGAGTATAGCATTGGCCCGGCTCCGCTGAACGTAGCGTTTATGCCGGATTCGAGCACGCCGCTTCCAGCGTCCCCTCCGCGTTCAACCCGCCCACTCGCACCCGAACCAGCCGGTTGGCGGATAGTTGGCCCGCAAGCTCCACGGGCAGAAAATTCTCCGTCAGCGCCAGCGTTCGTCCCGCTGCAGCTTCAGCCGCCGGCGTGTGCAGCGTAATAGCCTCCAGCTCCCGGCCCACAAAGCACCTCCGGTGCGTTTTACTCTTTTCGGCAGCCAATGTGCGAAGAACGGCCATCCGTTCCTCCACCACCGCGGCCGGAACTGGCGCCTCGGCATACAGCGTCCATCCCCGCGTCCCCGGCCGCGGCGAAAACGGAAACAGGTGCAGATAGCCGAACGGCAGCGCGCGCACCAGCTCCAGCGTCTCCTCGAACTCGGCATCGGTCTCACCGGGAAAGCCCGCCATCACGTCCGCGCCCAGCGTCAGCTCCGGCCCAGCCGCCCGCACCAGCGCTTCGACCTTTTCCGCGTAGTGCCAGGGCCGGTAGCGCCGGTGCATCCGACGCAGCACGGCATCCGAGCCGGATTGCAACGGCAAATGCGCATGACGCGCCAGCGTCGCCCCGCCCGCCTGCGGGCTTCCAAACTCCGCCATCAGCCCGATCAGCTCTGCATCCCAATCCATCGGCTCAATCGAGCTGAGCCGCAGCCGCGGCAGCCCGGTCCGCTCCAGAATCCGCCGGACAAGTCCCGCCAACGTCAGCCCCGCCAGCAACCGCCGCATCGGACTTCCTTCGCCCGCATCGACAGAACCGGCCAAATCCCGTCCCCACCGCCCCAGGTTGATCCCCGAAAGCACCAGCTCGT
Organism: Acidobacteriaceae bacterium; assembly: GCA_003170825.1. GTDB lineage: Bacteria > Acidobacteriota > Terriglobia > Terriglobales > Acidobacteriaceae > Telmatobacter. The sequence goes on along the minus strand of PMYL01000049.1, from coordinate 99,993 downwards.
TGCCCCCAGCCGCCACAAACCCCTCCACCTGCCTGAGAACGGTCGCAGCGGGCAGACTTCTGGACGAGCCTCGTGTTTGAGGAATGACGCAAAAGCTGCATCGGTTCCCGCACCCCTCCTGAATCTTCAGGTTTGGCCGCGTCTGTGTTCCCGGCACAACCTGCGCCTCCTCAAGAAACGAGTGAGCAAAGCGGTCATCCACCCAAATCGGCGCCGAATTTCGCGCCGAACCAGCCAGAAGCGACTGCACACTCACCAACTCAGCCGCTGCAACAGGACCGACGCCAGCCCGATCCAGAGTTCCATCCCGAACCAGGCCCAAAACAATCTCCGGCGCCAGAGCCTTGTGGCTGTTGCCCACCACGGCAGCCACGCCGGCCATCCCGGCCAGTTCCTCGGGCGCGCGTTGCGCATAGCAGCCGGTCACCACGATCCGCGCCTCAGGATTCAGCCGGTGCGCCCGGCGGATGAAGGCCCGCGCCGCCCGATCGGCCTCCGCCGTCACGCTGCATGTGTTCACCACCACCACATCGGCCGTCGCCTCATTCCGCTCGCCCAGCCCCGCGGCACGCAGTCGGCCGCTCACCGCCTCGCCATCCGCGCGAGCAGCCCTGCAACCGAAATGTTCCACGTGAAATCCCGGCATGATTCCAGTCTAAAACCTGCCCTTTGCGGCCGATGGCGATTCCCCCTGAGGCAACGGTCGAGTAAAGCCCACAGTTTCACGGAATCACAATTTATATATTTCTGTGCGGTTGGACGAAAAGCTCTTTGATTCTGAATGGGTTAGGTGCGATTTCACAGTTTCACAGCCAAAAACAGTCTCTTTCTTTTCGCGGGATGGCTCTCGGGCTTGGGGAAATCGGGTTGGCGGAAGGGAGTAGTTTCTCCGCTCGTCCTCTCTGTTCCAATAGTGCGCCGGCGGAAGGTTATTTTTCGCAAGGAGCGGAGGTGAATGTTGTGGTTTCCGAGGTCCTCCGCCGCGGCGGACGGGAGCTGGGGCACCCGCACCCGGCGCGGAATAAGGCCCGGGCCTAAAGGCCCGTGATTGAGCCGCTGTATTCCGGGGGCTGAAGCCCCCGGCTCCCTCCGAAGGCATAAGAATTGGATTGTATTGGGAGGCGGTATGACGTAGAACGGCCACCCCGAAGGGCGGCCGTTGTGCGTCTTGCTTGAGCAGAAGCGCGTTACTGCTCGCTCTTTTCGCTCTTCTCGCTCTTGCGCAGGTTGATGAGGTCTCCAAGGGTAGTGGTCGAGCTGGAGACAGGCTGCTTGTGGGTCTCCTTCTTGTAGCTCTCCACCTGGGCGCGGCTGGCCTCGTGGCCCACTGCGCGCAGGCTCAAGCCCACCTTCTTCTCTTCCACGTTGATCTTGATGATCTTGAACTCGTGCTCCAGGCCCATTTCCAGCTTCGACGGTCCGCCGCCCTCGTCACCGGCCTCGGAGATGTGGCAAAGACCCTCCACGCCCTCCGCGATCTCGACAAAAGCGCCGAACTGCGCCGTCCGCAGCACCTTGCCGTGGACCAGGTCGCCCACGCGATGCGCGGCAAAGAAGCTCTCCCACACGTCGGGCTGCAACTGCTTGATGCCCAGGCTCAGCCGGCGGTTCTGCGGCTCGACGCCCAAAACGACAGCCTTCACCTTCTCGCCCTTCTTCACCACTTCAGAGGGATGCTTGACGCGCTTGGTCCAGCTCAGGTTCGAGACGTGAACCAGCCCGTCGATGCCGTCTTCGATTTCGATGAAGGCGCCAAAGTCGGTCAGGTTGCGCACCCGCCCCTCGACGATCGTCCCGGCCGGATACCGCTCGGTCAGGTTCTCCCACGGGTTGTCGAGCAACTGCTTCATGCCCAGCGAGATGCGGCGGTCGGCCGGATTCACGCTCAGCACCACCGTATCGACCTCGTCGGCCGGCTTGACCAGCTTCGACGGATGCTTCAGCCGCTTGGACCAGGTCATCTCCGACAGGTGAACCAGCCCCTCGATGCCCTGTTCCAGCTCAACAAACGCGCCGTAGTCGGTGACCGAAAGAACGCGGCCATGCACGCGCGCGCCCACCGGGTAGCGCTCCGTTGCGTCCAGCCACGGGTCGGGCGTCAACTGCTTGAAGCCCAGCGAAACCCGCTGCTTGTCCTTGTCGAACTTGAGCACCTTCACCTGGATCTCATCGCCTACGTTCACCAGGTCGCGCGGATGCGTCAGCCGGCCCCAGCTCATGTCGGTAATGTGCAGCAAGCCGTCGATCCCGCCCAGGTCAACGAACGCGCCGTAGTCGGTCAGGTTCTTCACCGTGCCGGTCAGCACGGCGCCCTCACCCAACTGCTCCAGCGTGGTCGACCGCTTGGCGTTCTGCGCCTCTTCGAGGATCTCCTTGCGGCTCACCACCACGTTGCCGCGCTTCTTGTTCAGCTTGATCACCCGGACTTCAATCTGCTGTCCGAGATAGCCGTCCAGATTGCGGACGGGCCGAATCTCAAGCTGCGAGCCGGGCAAAAACGCCTTGAGGCCGATGTCCACGGTCAATCCGCCCTTTACGCGGCTCACCACCGTGCCCGTCACCGGCGTCTTGTCGGCGGCGGCCTTCTCGATCGCGTCCCACACGCGCAGCCGCTGGGCCCGCTCGTAGTTCACCAGGTAGCCGCCTTCCGGCTCCTCGCGCTCGATCACGACGTCGATCACGTCGCCCGGCTGGAACTTCACCGCTCCGGTGTGGTCCAGGACCTGCTCCAGCGGCACCAGCCCCTCGGACTTCAGGCCCACATCCACCACCAGATGCTTGTCCGTCTGCTTGATCACCGTGCCGGAGACCACCTTGTCGCCGAAGGCTTCAACGGCGGCAGCCTCGGCGGCCTGCTCCCGTTCAAACGCCGCCAAAGCGGCGGAAAAGTCGTCCATGGACTCAAGGCCATGCTCTGCGTGCCCGGCGGCCTTCGCAGGCGACGGCGCCGCGGCAACCGGTTCGGCTGCAACGGACCCTTCCGCAGGTGCAACGGACCCTTCCGGTTGAGGCGCTGCCTCTGTCTGCCCGGCTTCGGCTTGCGGAGCCGCTTCGACCACGGGAGTTGCTTCGGCAACGGGAGCCGCTTCGGCCACGGGAGTTGCTTTGGCTGGAGGAGCCACTTCGGCTTTGGCACGCGGAGCTTTGGCTTTGGCTCTGGCTCGCGGAGCCGCTTTGACAACCGCCTCGGCTTCAATCACGGGTTCGGCCTCGGCTACAGACTCGCGTTGCGCCGGAACTTCTGTTGCAACTTCCACAGCGGGCGCGGCCACGGCTGTGACTTCCACTTGGGCGGCTTCCACTTGAGGCGCGGCCTCGGCTACAGGCTCGGTTGGGGCATCGGCGTCCAGCGCGGTAAATTCGTCAACTTCGGCGGTCTCTGTGTTGGACGTGGATTCGGACGACGGCTGCTCAAGCTCCGTCGCAGGCTCTAGGGTGGGGGTTTCCAATTCGGTGTTCAGGGTTATGCTCTCGGGTTCGGGATTGAGGACGTTTGCCATCGCTGCAGCTCCGGAATTGCTTGCTCCCGCGGCGGATAATGCCTGCCGCTGGGGGTGGCTCCCGCGCAGCGATTGCCGCCGGCGGAGAGGCCTTCTGACCGTATCCCTGCCGCGAGTCTTGTGACATGTCGTAGCGTCTTCACGAGGGACAGCCTTCCCAGCCGGTTGCGCTGGAATGGTAAGCGACTGGTCTCCTTGGGAAACACCCGGCAGGCAACGGCTTGCTGGAGGGCGGCCGCAACTCACTGCTGGAATCCGCGCAGTAAGCTACGTTCACGAGTGTAGCAACCTCTGCTTTCCCGCGTCAATCCAACAGCTTGGCCACCAGCGCCGGAACGGAGCGCCCGCGGCCTCTATACTGTTTGTACGGCGCAACCTGCATGGACCATCTCTGGACCCCCTGGCGCTATGCCTATATCACCGCGACGGAAGGCGCTGCGCGCTCCGGCGTTCCGGCCAGCCTCGCCGCGTGGCCCGGCGACCTGGGCTGCGTCTTCTGCAACCTGATCGCCTCCATCGACTTCGCCATCGCCAACGGCATGAGTCCAGACCAGGCCGAAGCCGCCGGCGGCCTCGTTTTGCGAGGAAAGCACTGCTTTATCTGCCTCAACGCCTTCCCTTACACCTCCGGCCACGTGATGGTGATGCCCTACGCCCACCTCGACCGCCTCGCCGCCCTGCCCGCCGATGCCGCCCATGAACTCATCGATATGGCCCAGCGCATCGAGCAGGCGCTCGAACGGCTCTACCGCCCGCACGGCTTCAACTTTGGAGTGAACCTCGGCCAGGCCGCCGGAGCCGGTGTCGCCGGCCACCTCCACCTCCACGCCATGCCCCGCTGGGCCGGCGACACCAACTTCATGACCACCGTCGCCGAAACCCGTATCCTGCCCGAAGAGCTGGAAACGACGTGGAAGCGGATGAGGGAGGCGTTTGGGGAATTAGGCTAACCCTCCGACGCATTGGACTCCGAATCGCTGGCAGCAATGGCCAACAACGGCTGCGACCACTCCTGCGACTCCATCTCTCTCACCTCGGGTTGCAGCTTCGCGATCTCCGCCAACTCCCCATCGGAGTGAGCCAGTTCGCCTAGCTGCCGCCCGTACGAGAACACCCCGCCCTTGCCCTCGATAGTACCGAGAAACTTGTTGTAGTAATCGACGCTGTTGCCGATTGCATTCCCGAGCCTCGTAACGTGCACCTGCGCGACCACCAGCTTTTCGTAAATCTTCCGGCCCATCTCGTGAATAGCTTTCGCGTTCTTAGTGATCTCCGATTGCTGCCATCCAAACTCGACTGCGCGCAACAGGGCAATCAATGTTGTCGGCGTGGCCATCACCACATGGTTCTGCGCGCTGAATTCGATGAGAGACGGGTCGGCTTCGAGCGCCGCGCTGAATAATGCTTCACTGGGCAGGAAACAAACGACGAAATCGGGAGCCTTCTCGAATTGCTTCCAGTAGGCTTTGCTCGACAGATCTTTCAGATGCGCCTTTACGCGCTGCGCATGAGCGGCAAAGCGAAGCGTTTGTGTGGCTGCGTCCGGGGCGCCGCTGGCATCGAGAAAGGCATCCAGGGGAGTCTTGGCATCGACCACGATTTCGCGGCCATTCGGAAGTTGGATGGTCATGTCCGGGCGCAGCATCTTGTCATCTTCGTCACGCGCTGTAACCTGCTCGGAAAAAGAGCAGTACTGCACCATTCCGGCGTACTCCACACAGCGCTTCAGTTGCAACTCGCCCCAGTTGCCGCGCGTCTTGGGAGCACGCAAGGCCGTGATTAACTGCGCCGTCTCGTTTTTCAGCGCGTTGAGCGACGCGGGAATCGAGTTCTGCATGTTCTCGACGAGGGTTTCCACCTTAGAGTAGGCACCCGAGCGCTGCGTCTCCATGGCGCGGGCCTGCTCATCGAGCGCCTTGAGCGCGGCTCCAAGAGGGTCCACCAGATTCTTGATCGCCAGTTCCTTGGCTTCCAATGTCAGCTCTGCCTCGCGCGTTTGTCCTCCAAGTTGCTGCTTCGCAAGCGCCAGGAATGACTCCGTGTTGGCGCGAAGAGCATCGGCGGCGGCTCCCTTGAATGCCGCGTCGAGGCCGGCCTTCAATTGTGCATACTTTTTCTCTTCACTATCGAGCTGGCTCTGAGCGCCTGCGCGGCCTTGGCGGAATCCCACCCAAAGCCCAAAGAAAAATACGGCAACGGCAACAAGCGCGAAGACGACGGCAGAGATTCCCATTGCAAAAGCCCTCTTCGCCTAATATACGCCTTCCGCCTGTGCATTTTCAGCGCGAATACTCCGTATTTCTGTTCCCTGATCCCTGACTCCTGTTGCGGCCTTTACACACCCCCACCCGCCCGGTAGACTTGGAGTTTCGGGGCCATGCGCATTTTTTTCGGCGCGATGGTTGTGTTCCCCTGCCACGAGCCGGTATTGTAGGCAAGCGGAACCTGAATAGGGCAGCCCCGGAGAGATTCCCAAGTTCCGAAAAAACACGAGGAGAAGCACGCATGGCCGTTGAAGAGAAGGTTAAGCAGATCATCGTCGAGCAGTTGCAGGTGGACGAAGCCGAAGTGACCCCCGGCGCCAGCTTCCAGGAGGATCTGGGCGCCGATTCGCTGGACGTGGTCGAACTGGTGATGCAGTTTGAGGAGGCCTTCGACCTGGAGATTCCCGACGAAGACGCCGAGAAGATCAAGACCGTCAAGGACGCGATCGACTACATTGAGAAGAACGCGAAAGGCGGCAAGTAGCCTTTGAGCCGCAGAGTCGTTATCACCGGCCTGGGGCTGGTGTGCGGTGTGGGCAACACCGCTCCCGAAGTATGGCGGCAACTCCTGGCCGGCGCCAGTGGCATGGGGCCCATTCAGGGCTTCGATACCACCGGCTTCCCGGTCACCTTCGCCGCCGAGGTCAAGAACTTTGACCCGCT
>PMYL01000049.1:0-93552 GCA_003170825.1 Acidobacteriaceae bacterium | reverse complement strand
CGACCGGGTGGGCGTCTTCATCGGCTCCGGCATCGGCGGCTTTGAGATCATCGAGCGCGAGCACTCCAACCTGCTCCAGGGCGGCCCGCGCAAGATCTCGCCCTTCTTCATTCCCGCGGTCATCGTCAATATGGCGGCCGGCCAGATCAGCATCCGCTACGGAGCCAAAGGCCCCATCTCGGCCACCTCCACGGCCTGCGCCACCTCTGCCAACGCCATCGGCGACTCGGTGCGGATGATCCTGCACGGCGACGCGGATGTGATGATCGCCGGCGGCGCGGAGGCCTCCGTCACACCGCTGTCGGTGGGCGGTTTTGCGGCCATGCGCGCGCTCTCTACCCGCAACGCCGAGCCCACCCGCGCCAGCCGCCCCTTTGACAAGGACCGCGACGGCTTTGTGATCGGCGAGGGCTCCGGCATCCTCGTTTTAGAAGAACTGGAGTTCGCCAAAGCTCGCGGCGCAAAGATTCTGGCCGAGGTGATCGGCTATGGCATGAGCGCCGACGCCCATCACATGACAGGCATCGCCCCCGAGGGCCAGGGCGCTCAGCGCAGCATGAGGGCCGCCCTCAAAGACGCCGGCATCGCCCCGGAAGAGGTGGGCTATGTGAACGCCCACGCCACCGCGACCCCCGCCGGCGACGGCAACGAGTCGCGGGCTATCGAAGTGGTCTTTGGCGAGCACGCCCTCAGCCACAAGCTCAAAGTCAGCGGCACCAAGTCCATGACCGGCCACCTGCTGGGCGGCGCGGGCGGACTCGAGGCCGGCATCTCCGTGCTGGCGCTGATCAACCAGCAGCTTCCGCCCACCATCAATCTCGACAACGTCGACCCCGAGTGCCGCCTGGACTACGTGCCCAACAAGGCCATCGCCCACAGCTTCGACATAGCCCTCTCCAACTCCTTCGGCTTCGGCGGCATCAACGCCACCCTCATCCTGCGGCGCTGGACGGAATAGCGCCCGCAGATCCGCTTAAAATAAACAGCGCGAATCCCATTGGGGTCCGCGCTGTTTGCATTTCAGAACCGACCGCGGCATCAGCCGGTGATCGCCGCCCAGCAGACGCCGATCAGCACAAAAATCGCCCACCATCCGAAGACCGCGATGTATCCGGAGCTGCGCTTGACCCGCGCCACAATCGCGGTTCCAATCCCCAGCAGCACGAGCGTCCAGATGGTCACCACGTCCAATGAACTCGCCAACGAGTAGAGCACCTTGTTGGTCTCCACCGGATTCAAAAAAGCCCCCAGGTTCGTGGGCGCGAAGTTCTTGATGTTGAACGACTCCGGCGCGGTCCCCGCGAAGATCACGACTGTCCCCAATAAGGTCTTGATGATGGACGGCAGACTCGCAAACATCCATACGGCAAAGATGCTGCCGTAGGTGGCCTTTCCGCCAAAGACGAAGTTAATTGTGCCCCATAGACCGAGCGACAAAAGGGCAACGCCCCCCAACACAAAAGCCGGATTGGCAATGAATACTCCCTCGGTGACGTACAGGGATATCTTGCAGGGATATCTTGGCCGACATCTCGCGCTGTGCCGGCGACGCCTGCGCCATCCGCTCTTCGGCTTTCGGATCGAGCCGAATCTGGTTGTCCACCACCTGCTGTACGCCAATTTTGAGTGCGACGGCCGCAAACAGGATGTAGCCGACCACTGCAATAATGATCAACGGCAGCCACCAGCTCCTGTTGCCGCGCTTGATGTCTTCAAAGGTCTTCGACGGCGCGGAGAATATGTTCGCAACGCGCTGCCATTGGCTGAGACCGGAGCCCCCGGGGGGTGACCCGGCCACAGATTGAACTTCCAGATCGCTCATGATTCCGCCTTTCGCTAAGCCTCTTTCGGCTTTGCCCGCGATTGTACCCTGATATGGCGCAAAAGACCCAATCAATTTCCATTTACGCGCCGGGAGCCGGCGGAAGCCCAGCCTCTACCGCCCCCGCGAAGCAATCTCGGCAAGCGTATCGGGCGTTTGCGGCTCCGTCCTGGGTTGTGCTCGCTTGCGCTGTCCGGCCCTGCCTTGTCCGGTCTTTTGCGGCCCGGTCCTGTGCGCCGGCACGGGCGGCACGTAGCTTTTGTAGACGGTAATGTGGAAGCAGGACTGCTGGAACTCCTCCTCCACGTCGATCTTCCCGGCCTGTTCCAGCGCCAGCAGCCGGCTCCGCATCCAGCCCACCTCCTGCCGGCTCAGCCCCTGCTTGGCAATGTCGATGGTCGCCCCCGTCACATGCGGGCTCACGATGTCGCCCTCCGCCGCCGCCGCATTCCCGTTGATTCCCATCAGCCGCTTCTGGTAGTCCACGGTTCGCACCGCCGAGCTGACCTCCAGCGGCCGGTGAAACTGGGCCGCATGGGCGCGTGTCAGGTCGGTGAGAAAGCTTGCCGTCCACGGCCGGCAGTAGCGGTGGTTTTCGGGCAGGTTTCCATTCACGGTCAGCGCCGCGGAGGCCGGCACCGGCACCAGCAGCTTTCGGGCAATGCGATCCGCCAGATCGTCTTCATCTTCGATCCGCTCCAGGTTGTCGGCCTCCGACTTCTCGTTTTGCCGCGCCAGCGACTCATGCGACCCAACCAACGGCGGCGGCACCACCGCCCGCCTCCCGTGCAGCGAAACGGGCTTACTCACCGCCTGCCGGCCAGGCGCCTTTGTCTCCATGAAAGAAATCTCTGCCTCGCTGGGGGCAATCTCTGCCTCGATGGCCGGAACCTCAGTCTCGCTCACGGGAACCTCTGCCTCGGCTTTGGCAATCTCTGCCTCACTGGCGGGAAGTTCAGCCGTTCTGGACGCAGTTTCTGTCTTTCTGGTGGAATGCTCAGCGATTCTCGACGGATTCTTTGCCTCTCTGGCCTGATTTGCTTTTCTGGTTTGACGAGACCGGGACCGCTGCTCAGGCAGCTTCGTGCGCGTTTTCCCGCTCGCCCGCTCTTTGCGCAAGGCTGCGTGGCCAATCTCGCGCCCAGCTGCCCGTGCCAGGTGTCCAGTCGCCCGCCCAATCGCATGGGCTGCCTTGTGTTGCGTCTTCTTGTGGGAGATCGCCGCGGCCGGGGCGCTCTTGTGGGTCTTCGCCGGGGGAACCGGCGAACCGTTGGCTGAAGTCACAGAAAGCGCAGCCAGCACAAGAACAATAAACATAGTCCGCAACATGAGGAGTGTGCGGAGAATCCAGAGCAACTTCAGTGTAAGCCCATCCGGCCCCCATTCCGAGTACCCGCGAAGGTGCGCCTTTGTCTGATAATTGGCGGTCTGGAAGCCGGCCACTCAGCGCCCGATGTCCCTCACATGCGTAACCATCTACAATGGTTGGCGTACACAAAATCAAGGAGTCACCAACCGCCGTGAGGGTTCCAAGAAGATGGGTCTGGCTCGCAGTCATCGCTCTGCTGGCCGTGCAGGCAACGCAGATAGCTCTCGTCGTCCATCGAGAGTCGCTCACCTTCGACGAAGACGATCACATCTTCGCCGGCTACATGATGGTTCACACCGGCGACTACGGCCTTAATCCCGAGCACCCGCCGCTGGTCAAGCTGCTGGCCGCGCTGCCCCTGCTCGGCCGGAACCTGTGGACCCCGCCGCTGCAGAACCGCGATTTCAAGACCGAAGCCTACATTGACGGCCGCGATTTTTTGGCCCGCAACGATGGTGCAAGCCAACGGCTCGTCTTTCGCATGAGGCTCACCGCCGGGCTGCTGGCTTTGGCGCTCTCGCTCCTGGTCTTCATTGCCGCACGCGAGTGGTTTGGCACGCCCGCCGCGCTCATCGCTCTGGTGCTGGCCGTCTTCGATCCCAACATCCTGGCCCACTCGGCACTGGTCACCACCGACATCGGCGTCACGCTCTTCTTTCTGGCCGGCGTATATGCCTTCTATCGATACGTGAAGCAACCCTCCCTCATCCGCTTGCTCATTACTGGCATCGCTGCCGGTCTCCTGCTGGCCACCAAGCATTCCGGGATTCTGCTGGCGCCCATGCTGCTGCTGCTCATCGGCTGGGAGATTCTGACCGCGCCCAAAGGCAGCCGCGGACGGCTTGCGCTACGTCTCGGACGCGCTTTTGCGGCCATCGTCGTCGTAGGTGTCCTCGTGCTGTGGAGCTTCTATGGCTTTCGCTACGCCGCGCGGCCAGCCGGTTTGGCGCTGAGCACCTCCCTGGCGGACTATGCTGCGCCGCTCAGTCATTTCAACTCCACGGCCGTTCTCGCCATTGCCCGCCTGCATCTGCTGCCCGAGTCCTACCTGGTGGGACTCGTCGATGTAAAACGCATGGCCGAGTTCTATCCCACCTTCATCTTCGGCAAGGTCTACGCCCACGGGCAATGGTGGTACTTCCCCGCCGTCATCCTCATCAAAACCACCCTCGGCATGCTGGCTCTGGTTGCGCTGGCTGCCTTCGCCATCCTCACCGGTCGCCTAAGCAAGGGCCGCGAGTTGGCCTTCATCCTGCTGCCCTCGGCTGTTTACCTGGCTGTCGCCATCCTGGCGGGAATGAACATCGGCGCCCGCCACATCCTGCCGATCTATATACTTGCGGCCATTCTGGCCGGCGGTGGCGTGGTTGCCCTGGCCGCATACAGCAGGCGCTGGGCATGGGTTGGGGCAGCTCTGGTCCTCGCCCACATCGTCTCCGCGCTCACCGTCTTTCCCAATTACATCGCCTACGCTAACGAAGCCTGGGGCGGACCGAAGAACGTCCACAACCTGCTCAGCGACGCCAACGTGGATTGGGCGCAGCAGCTCATTCAAGTCAAGGAGTGGCAGGACCGTCACCCCGGCGAGGAGTGCTGGTTCGCTTACTTCGCGCGGCCAGAGGTGGACCCGGCAGTCTACGGGATCCGCTGCCAGGCCATGCCCACTCCTGATACCTTCTGGCTCGGCGGGTCAGACATCGTTCCGCCTGAGATCCACGGGACTGTGCTCATCAGCGCCGGCGACCTGAGCGGCTGCGAGTGGCCCAGCGCCCGCATGAATCCCTACACCGTCTTCCAATCGCTCAAGCCAGACGAGATGATCGACTACGGCGTGCTGGTCTATCGCGGCACTTTTCAAGTTAACCAGGCCGCCGCCCTCAGCCGTGCCCAGCATGCATACAAACTGCTGGCCACTGGCAAGCCTGCCGAGGCCCTGCCTCTTGCCCTTGAAGCCGTAGCCATCGACCCCGAGGAGATCGTCAGCCAGACTGCGCTGGGCGACATCGCCGCCGCCCTCGGCAAAAAAGACGAAGCCCGCACAGCCTGGCAAGCCGCCATCGCCTCCGCCCGCCAACTCGAGCCCGACGCGCAGGTCAGTTACATCCCGGATCTGGAGGCAAAGCTGAAGAAGCTGTGAGTCTCTTCATGGCAGGGCGCCCAGGTTTCGCATTTGCGACCTGGGCGTACCGCTGGACGCGCAATCCTACTGCAACAGCGTTGGCTCGTCGTGGTTGCCGTTGAGCTCTTCCGGCGGAATGATGACGGCGGCGGCCACCTTGTCTTCCGGCTCCAGGTTCAAGAGGCGGACGCCCTGGGTGGCGCGGCCGGCGGCGCGAATGGTTTTGGTGTCGATGCGGATGATCTTGCCGAACTGGCTGATGACCATCAGCTCCGACGTGTCGTCCACCAGTTGAATCGTGTTCACGCGGCCGATGCGCGGAGTCACGTTCATGTTCTTCACACCCTTGCCGCCACGTGTCTGCAACCGGTACTGCTCCACGTCGGTGCGCTTGCCAAAACCGTTTTCAGTGACCGCAAGAATGCGGTACTCGCCCGGCTCATGCTCCTTGGGCGTAATCGCAACGCCGACTACATAATCGTTCTTGGCCAGGTCGATGCCGCGCACGCCGTAGGCGGGGCGGCCCATGGAGCGCACATCGTTCTCGTCGAAGCGGATGGCCTGCCCCAGATGCGTGGCCAGAAAAACAATCTGGCTTCCGTCGGTGATGCGCGCCTTGACCAGCTCATCGCCCTCATCGATGCCGATGGCGATGATGCCGCGGGACATCACGTTACTGAAGTCCTTGAGCGGCGTCTTCTTCACCGTGCCCTTCTGCGTGGTAAAGAAGATGAACTTGCCCTCTTCCTCAAGGTCGCGCACGGGCAGAATGGCGCGAACGTTTTCGCCCTGCTGCAAATCGAGCAGACTCTGCATCGACTTGCCCTTGCCCGCCGCGCTCACGTCGGGAATCTCATACACCTTCAGCCAGTACACCCGCCCGGTGTTGGTAAAGCACAACAGAAATGCGTGCGTCGAGTTCACGATCAATTGCGCAACGAAATCCTCCTCGCGCGTCTTCATGCCCGTGCGCCCCGTGCCGCCGCGCCGCTGCTGGCGATAGATCGAGATCGGCGTCCGCTTCAGGTAGCCCTGGTGGCTCACCGTCACTGCCACCTGCTCGTCGGCGATCAGATCCTCAAGCTGCAACTCGGCGCTCTCGTCCACAATCTGCGTGCGGCGCGCATCGCCATATTTGTCGCGAACCTCTTCCAACTCCTTCACGATCACCGCGCGCAGCTTCTTCTCGCTGGCCAGAATCGACTCTAATTCGGCGATCCTCTCGCGAACCTGCTTCAACTCGTTCAGCAGTTCGTCGATGGAGAGCTGGGTCAACCGGTAGAGCTGCAACTCGAGAATCGCATCGATCTGGCGCAGCGTCAGCCCGCGTTCCTCGTGCGTCAGCCGCTCCCGGTCCAGCGTGACAACGATCTCCGTGCCCTTGCCCCACGCATACAGATTCTCGCGAGCCTCCACCCTCGAACCCGAAGCGCGAATAATGCGGATCACCGTATCCAGGTTGTCGAGCGCGATCTTGTAGCCTTCCAGAATGTGCTCGCGCTCGCGCGCCTTGCGCAGCAGGAAGACCGTCCGCCGCTGCACCACGTCGATGCGGTGATCGATGAAGCACCGAATCGCCTGATCGAGTCCCAGCTCCCGCGGCTGCCCGTTCAGCACGGCCAGGAAAATCATCGAGAAGCTCTCTTGCATCTGGGTGTGCTTGTAGAGCTGGTTCAGCACAATCTCAGGCTGCGCGCCGCGCTTCAGCTCGATCACAATCCGCATTCCGTCGCGGTCGCTCTCGTCGCGCACGTCGCTGATGTCGTCCACAATCTTGTCGTTCACCAGTTCGGCAATCCGCTCGATCAGCTTCGACTTGTTCACCTGGTACGGAATCTCGGTGACGATGATCGCCTGCTTTTCCTTGGTCAGGTTCTCCGTGGCCACCCTGGCCCGCATCATGAACCGCCCGCGTCCCGTCTTGTACGCCTGCGGAATGCCGCTCTTGCCGTACAGGAACCCGCCGGTCGGGAAGTCCGGCCCCTGCACGTGCTTCAGCACCTCGGCCAGCCCTGCGTTCGGATTCTTGACCAGCTCAATAGCCGCGTTCACCACCTCGGTCAGGTTGTGCGGCGGAATGTTGGTCGCCATGCCCACCGCGATGCCGCTCGATCCGTTCACAATCAGGTTGGGAATGCGCGTCGGCAGCACCGTCGGCTCGAAGGTGGATTCGTCGTAGTTCGGCACGAAGTCCACCGTCTCCATCTCGATGTCGGCCAGCATCTCGCCGGCAATCCGCATCAAGCGGCACTCGGTGTAACGCATCGCCGCCGGCGGATCGCCGTCCACAGATCCGAAGTTCCCCTGCCCGTCCACCAGCGTATAGCGCAACGTAAACGGCTGCGCCATGCGCACCAGTGTGTCGTAGATGGCCGAGTCGCCGTGAGGATGGTACACACCCATCGCCTGGCCCACCACCTTGGCGCACTTGGCGTATTTCTTGTTGTGCTCCAGGCCCATCTCGCTCAGCGTGTAGAGCACGCGCCGGTGCACGGGCTTCAACCCGTCGCGGGCATCCGGCAACGCGCGCCCGATGATCACCGACATCGAGTAGTCGAGATAGGAGCGGCGCATCTCCTCTTCAATGTTGATAGGAATAAGGTTCGTGCCGCTGTTGGGCGGTGTTCCACCTTCGAGAGGGAGTTGGGGATTTTGATCGTCTGCCATAGGGTTTTTCAGGCCCGCCGGAAGGCGGCAGAAAGGATCCGGTGAAAGCGGGGCCGGGGTCCGCGGGCTGTGCTTCTATTTTACGCGTGCAAAGGCGGTTTCAGCAAGGGCATCGCCGACAAATAAGTCCTTATATTGCTTGATTTTATAGCTTCTTTAGGACACCTGCTCAGAAGCCCCCGAAAGCTCAGGCCGCGCACCCGGTTTTGGCCTTAAATTTGACGCCGTTGCCGGCCCTCCTTTTGCCCCCTTTTTCCTCCGCTACAGGCCAGAAAAGCCTCAGCCTCAACCCGGATTTCCGGCCTCTACAGCAACCCCGGCAGACTCAGCACGCAGAAGACCGCCTGTAGCAGCACAATGGCTCCGGCGGCGCCCAGCACGAGCCGTCCCCGCGCCCCTTCGTAGGCGTCGGCGAATACCCCGCCCACAAACGTCAGCAGAAACGGCAGCGCCCACAGCCAGGGGCTCCCCAGAACTCCCGTCATGACGAGAACCATCAAAACCAGCGCGCACACCAACGGCGCCGTGTTGCCAAAGTACCGCGACTTCCCGATCCCCAGATAAAGCACCAGGGCCCCAGCCGTTGCCACCGTGATCCCGGCGTTCGGCAGCGCGGAAAAGAACCGTCTCGCCGGGTCCATGGAAACCCACAGAAACCCCGCCGCCGAGCGGAAAACATAACTGAAAGCATCCGGCGAAAACCCGTAGCAGGCAAATACCAGCACCAGCGCCCCGGCCACGGCCACCAACACCACCGGCAGCACTTGGGCTCGGCGTCCCTCGGCCACCCACAGCATCGCCGCCAGCCCCAGCAGCGTCACCACCGGCAGCGCGGCAATGTGCGAGGCCGCCGCCAGCCCAAAGGCCGCCGTCAGCAGCACGATCCGCGGCCGCCATTTGCGCCTGGGCCCCTGCATGGCATGGGCCACGCCAATGCAGGTGTACACGCCGCCATACACCCCCAGCGCCGCCAGCACCTCCGCATTGGGCGCCACGCAGGCCCGCAGCACCGCGGGAGAAAAGCAATAGAGCGCCAGCGCCGTATAACCGCCCAGATTGCCGTAAAGCCGCCGCGTCACCCACCACAGGCCCGCGCCCAGCAGGCACCCGGCCAGCAGGAATGGCAGCCGCAGCAGCAGCAGAATGTGCGTAAGCTGGTGGCGCAGCTCCCAACTGCTCAGCTCACCCCCGGCTTCCCACCCCACGGACGACGACCTGTCCGTGGGGACCCCGGCCTCCCACCCCACGGACGAAGACCTGTCCGTGGGGACCCCGGCCTGCACCACCCGGTCCTCGGGCTTGCGGAACAGGTCCAGCCCCCGCTCCGCCATCAGGTTCAGCGTCAACGGCAGCCCCGCCAGCCGGTAGGCCAGAATCCCGTCGTGAATATTGCCGCAGGTGGTAAAGTAGCCGGCCAGCGGCGATGGCCGCTCCCACGTCTCGCGCCCGCACCGCGCATATTGGTAATCGCGATCGGTAAGCGTCTGGTGGCCGGTGAGCCACAGCCCCTGGATGAGAAAAATCGCCAGCAGCCCCGCCGCAATGCGCTGCGGCAGATTGAAGTGGAAGCGGCGAAGGATTCCGAACCGGTGGGTCATCATGCTCTATGAACAGTTTCCAGTCTAAACGCCCGTCCCCGCACTTGCCGCACTCTGCCTCCACCTCTCTGCGGGTCTGCAAGCGGCGGGTGAAACTCCTCGGCAATCCTGAACTTTTGCCTGCAAACGCAAGAAAGCCGCCCCGAAGAGCGGCTTTCGTGCTCATGGTTGGGAGATCAGTTGAAGACGGCGCCAACGGATACGTTGGAGGAAGGAATAGTGGTGATGGGGTCGATCGCTCCAAGATAAACCGTGCAGGAATTTGGTCCGGCTGCAGTGACGGGCGCCGTATTTTCGCAGTTCCAGGACCATCCGCCGAATGTCCCTTGTGGCCCTGGATCCGCTGAGTTTTGGGTTGCGGTCAAGGTCACGGTGGTGCCTACGGGGTAGGTCGCCATGCATACGGAGCCGCCAGAGGCCGAACCGGGTCCGCAATGGATGACATCCGGCGTATTCGTGGCGGAAGGAGCGGTGACCAGCCAGTTGGTGGTGTTCAAGCCCGCGTTATAGACGGTCAGCGTCACCAGTAGTCCTGGCGCTATCGTGTACTCATTACACGTACCGACGTTGGTCATAACGGGGGGGGTGCCGGAGTAGGTGGGTGGTACGTAGGGGCAATTGAACGTCACGGCTGGGCTGTAAACGAGAGTGCCGTCCGGGTTCGGCGCTGTAACATAGATGACAGCATTTCCGGAGCCCTCGGCGGTAACAAGTCCGGCGGTGGCTCCCGGAGCCCCATAGGAGTTGACCGGGAAGATATCGGGGGCGGCGGAGATCCAAGTGACTGGGCTAGTGAAACCATTGTGATTGACCCCGTTAGTGATGTCCATCACGGTTGGAGCGGTCGAGAAGGTTCCGTACGCGAGAAACTGCCCGTTACCCTCCAAATTATCGGTTGTAAGCGAGGCCGGCAAAACGGTGATCGACAGCAGAGGCTCCGCCGCGGCTGTAGTTGTCACCGAGACGGACGCTGTAGCTGTCACCACGTTGCTGGGATTGCTGCCGCTGGCGGGGTTCGTCCATTGGGCCGTGATGTTGGTTGTGCCCGGACTCACCCCCGCGGCTTGGCCGGCATTAGCAGCAGGATAAGTCGCGATCGTGGCATACGATGGAATGCTGGAACTCCACGCAAGCTGCTGCGAGTTTGTCACATTCTCCTTAAGACCAGTGCTTCCAGAAGTGCCCAGCGCAATAAACTGGCCGGGTTGACCCGTTGCTGACAGCGCAAGCGAGCCCGGAATGATGGAAAGCGCGGTGATTTGCTCCGATACTCCGCCGACAACCGTGAAGGTCGCCGTGCCCGTCACCACGGTTTGGTCGGCGACATTCGTGTAGAGGGCAGTAATCGTCGTATTGCCCTGACCCATAGCCGTGGCAAGCCCGTCAGTAGATGCAGTGCAGGGAGCGGGAGAACCGGCGGTACAAACCGTGGCAATCTGGATGCTGCTTGAACTCCAGGCGACTTGGCTGGTCAGGTTTTTCGTAGTTCCCGATGCAGTCGTTCCAATCGCGATGAATTGGCTGGTGTCATTCGGCGACGCCACCGATTGAGCGCCGGGAATGATGGTAAGCGAAGTCACATCCGTGTTTGTGCCTCCGCCTCCGCCTCCGCTTACAGTCACCGTGACGGTAGAGTTGGAGGAAATAAGTCCGGTGAACCCATTCATGCTGGCCGTGACCTGTATGCTGCCTGGGCCAGTCGAGGTGACGAGCCCGGAAGCACTGACTGTTGCCACGTTCGCGGAGCCGGTGGTCCAGGTCACCAGGTTTGTCACATCCTGGGTGGTCGAGGGATGATTTCCATGGCCGATGGTCGCCGTGGCCGTAAGCTGCGCAGTGAGGCCTACCCCCCCAAAGCTCACGGTCGCAGGCGAAACCAGAATCGAATCTGCCTCGGTAGAGCTGCCGCAACCGATAAACGGCACGACAAGGCAGATGAACAACAGTGTGCCCAGGCGAAAACGATCGAACATCGTTGGTCTCCTCGCGCTTTCAGCCAACTCGCTCAAGCCGATCCATGACCCATCGCTCCAGCAATTCTTACGCAGTTTGGTTGAAAGATATGCTAAATGAGCATATCGCCGGGCGGCTCGCGTGTCAATCCGAAATCCGTCTCGGCCGGACCGGCACGGGGGTCGATCACGCCTTGGACGGAACACCGGACTCCAGGCAGCCACACGTTGCCCCTGCCGGCCAACAGCCGTTAAACTCTCCTCAGCATGGCCATCGCCCGCGACAATACCCCCGAACGTCTCGTCAGCGCCGCGCGCGCCGACGAGGAGCAGGGCTTTGAACTGAAACTGCGCCCCCGCTGGCTGCGCGAGTTCATCGGCCAGTCGAAAGCCAAAGAACAGCTCGCCATCGCCCTCGAAGCCGCCAAATCCCGCGGCGAGGCCCTCGATCACGTCCTCCTCTTCGGCCCTCCCGGCCTGGGCAAAACCACCCTGGCCACCATCATCGCCAATGAGTTGGATGTCGGCTTCCAGCAAACCTCCGGCCCCGCCCTCCAGATCCAGGGCGACCTGACCGCCATCCTCACCAACCTGCGCGAGCGCCAGGTGCTCTTTCTCGACGAAATTCACCGCATGCAGCCGGTCCTCGAAGAAAAACTCTACACCGCCCTCGAGGATTACAAACTCGACATCATCATCGGCCAGGGCCCCGCCGCCCGCACCCACGTCATGGAGATCCGCCCCTTCACCTTCATCGGCGCCACCACCAGGCCCGGCCTGCTGAGTTCACCGCTCCGCTCGCGCTTCGGCATTCTGCTGCGCCTCGAGTTCTATACGGAAGAGGAGCTGCGCTTCATCGTCTCCCGCTCCGCCGAGGTGATGCAGATTCCCATCGACCAGGACGGCGCCGCCGAGATCGCCCTCCGCTCCCGCGGCACCCCGCGCATCGCCAACCGCCTGCTCCGCCGCGTCCGCGACTACGCCCAGGTCCGTGGCTCGGGCACCATCGACCGCCCCACCGCCAATGCCGCCCTCACCATGCTCGAAGTGGACGCCCACGGCTTCGACGAAATCGACCGCCGCCTCCTGCTCGCCATTATCCAGAAGTACGACGGCGGACCAGTAGGGCTGGGCACGCTGGCCGCTACCCTGGCCGAGGAGCAAGACGCCCTCGAAGAAGTCTACGAGCCGTTCCTCATCCAGATCGGATTCCTCGACCGAACGCCCCGCGGCCGCGTAGCCACGCGCCTGGCCTATGAGCACTTCGGCCTCGCCATGCCGGGACGACAGACCGGACTTTTCTAACATCGGACAAACTTACTGAGTTTTAAAGGAGATTTGCAATGGCACTTACCGAATCCACCATGCTGGAACTGGGCGCCACGGCCCCTGACTTTGCTCTGACCGATGTTGTCACCGGCAAGACCGTCCACCGCGACGATTTCCGCGGCCAGAAGGCGCTGCTGGTCCTGTTCATCTGCGCCCACTGCCCCTACGTCAAGCACACCAATGAAGGCCTGGCCGCGCTTGGCAAGGATTACGCCTCCCAGCCCGTCGGCATCGTCGCCATCAGCAGCAACGATGCCGTCACCCATCCAGCCGACAGCCCCGCCGGACTCAAGCAGCAGGCTGAGACTTACGGCTTTGTCTTCTCTTATCTATATGACGAAACCCAGGCCGTGGCTCACGCCTACAAGGCCGCCTGCACTCCGGATTTCTTTCTCTTCGACGGCGATCTCCGCCTCGTCTATCGCGGGCAGTTCGATTCCAGCCGCCCCGGCAACGGCATCCCCGTCACCGGCCAGGACCTGCGCGCCGCCATCGATCAGGTCCTCGCAGGCAAGCCGGTCCCCCGGGATCAGCGCCCCTCCATCGGTTGCAACATCAAATGGAAGGCGTGAACCGCCCTACAGCGCCAGCCCCTTCAAATACTCGCGGAACTTCGGCCCCAGGTCGGCCCGCTTGAGCGCAAACTCCACCGTCGCCTGCAACATACCGAACTTATCGCCGGCATCGAACCGCTTGCCCTCAAAGGTATAACCGAAAACCTTCTCCTCCTTCAGCAGCGCCTTGATGCCGTCGGTGAGTTGTATCTCGCCGCCCGCGCCGGGAGTCGTCTGCTCCAGCAGTTCGAACACCCTCGGCGTCAGCACATAGCGCCCGATGATGGCCTGCTTCGAGGGCGCATCCTCGAACTTCGGCTTCTCCACCATGCCGGTGCAGTTGTATATCCGCCAGTTATCGGGGTCCTGCTCGCCGGCCAGCACGCCATAGGCGCTGATTCCCGGCCCCTCGACGGTTTGCGTCGCCAGCACCGAACCGCCCTTCTCGCCGAACACATCCATCATCTGCTTCAGGCAAGGCACCTCGGCGTCAATCACATCGTCCGGCAGCAGGACGGCAAACGGTTCGTCGCCCACCAGTTCCTTGGCGCACAGCACGGCGTGGCCCAGCCCCAGCGGCTCCTTCTGCCGAACATAGCTGATCCGCGCCAGCGAAGACACTCCGCGCGACACCGCCAGTAACTCTTGCTTGCCCCGCCGTTCCAGCGTCGCGTCCAACTCGAAGCTATGGTTGAAGTGGTCTTCCATCGCGCCCTTGCCGCGCCCGGTGATGATGATAATGTGCTCGATCCCCGACGCGACCGCCTCTTCCACGCCGTACTGGATGATGGGCTTGTCCACCAGCGCCAGCATCTCCTTGGGAATCACCTTGGTGGCCGGCAAAAACCGGGTCCCTAACCCGCCTGCGGGGAACACTGCCTTCCGTACCCGTTTGCTCATTCCGTCTTCCTCATCTCAATAAGACTCCAAGATGGGCGCCCCACCCTCGCCGCGTGTCACCGCAGTCCGCCGCGGCGGACTGCTAAGGTGGGAGACCAATCACACTCCCATGCCCTAGAGAGCCGGCGAATCGTCTCCCAGCAGCGCCTTTCGCACAATCTTGATAGGCGGAAAGCCCTGGCGCAGGAAGTTATTGTGAAACTCCTCCAGCGAAAACGCCGTGCCCTGTTTCTTCATCATGTCTTCGCGCAGTTTCATGATTTCCAGCTTGCCCAGCGTGTAGTACAGATACGTCGGGTCGCCGGTGCCGCGTTTGGTCTCCACCATCGCCGTCTCCTTCGACTGGTAGCCCTCCTTCTGAAAGAACGCGACAGCCTCGTCGAAGCTCATCTTTCCGGTGTGCATTTGGATGCCTACTATGAAGCGTGCGTTGCGCAGCAGCGCATCCTGCAGTTGGCCAAGTCGAAGAAATTTGGACTCGCGCTCGTCCTTCGCTCCTGCGCCGGGCTGGCCGTATCCTTCGTCCAGCATCATCTGCTCGCAGTAGTGCGCCCACCCTTCCACGTCTGTGTTTGCTCCCAGCAGCTTGCGCACTTTGCTCGGCGCATGCGGCAGCCACAGAAATTGAATGTAGTGCCCCGGATAAGCCTCGTGCACCGCCGTCGAAATCACCGTGCCCACGTTAAATGAATGCATATAGCCCTCGACTTCGTCGGGCTTCATCTTAGGGTCGGGCAGCGTCACATTGAAATAAGCTTCAGTGGCGTGCGCCTCGAATGGCCCCGGCGTATCCATGCTGGCAAAGGTCGTGGCGCGCATGAACGGCGGCGTCTCTTCCACGATGGGCCGCACATCCGACGGAATGGTCACAATATGATGCGCGCGGATGAAGCTCACCAGCCCGTCGAACGTCGCGCGAAAGGCGTCCAGCAAATGATCCGGCGCGGGATGATTCTCTCCCAGCTCCTCAAGCACCGCACGCGCGTCCTTCGTCGGCTCCAGCTCCTTCGCAACCTCGTTGAAGTGCGCCTGGTTCTTGCGCAAATCGGCCCAGCCAATCTCCAGCAGCTTATCCAGCGGCAAATCCACCATCTCGTCATACTGGAGCTTCTTCGCGAAGGCCTCCGCTCCGATGCGAAAGTCTCCATTGGACTGCGGTAATAGGTCCGTCTTCAGCCAGCCCAGATAACTGTTAAGCGCCGCAATGACAGCCGCGTTCGTCTGCGCAAACTCGGTCTTCAGAGCCGCGTCTTTGGCGTCGGCAAAGGCCAGCGGAACATCGTGCTCAAAAAAGCTCACAATCCCCGGCAACTGCTCGATGGCGATCTCGGTGTACACGCGCGGCGGATTCTTGAGGTTCACGCGCGCCTCGGCTAACACTGCCGGCATCTGCTTCTCACGCGCGATCAGCGAACGCAGCCGCTCATCCGGCGAAGCAAACTTGCGCTCCATCAGCACAAACACACCGTTCGCACAGGTACTCGAATAGTTATCCGCATTCTTCTCCCACGGCCGGATCGTTTCCAGCGTCAGCAGTTGCGAGCGAATGTTCGACAGCACGATCTCGCGGTCGCTCCGCGGTACAAAATCGGCCGCGGCAGCATCGGGATGAATCACCTCGATGCGCTTTTCAAAGCTCTTGAGCGCGGCAATCTCCGCATCGATGTTCTTCCGCGACTCATCCTCCAACTGCGCGTCATACTGGTGATACCCCACCTGCGTCCCCTGCGTCGGGGCATAGTGAAAGTACACCTGGTCGAAGTACTCATCCGAGACCCTCTCAAACTTCTGCTTCCAGGTCTCTTTCGCAGCATGTGCAGTCACCGCAGAAGACATAAAAACTCCAATCGCAAACAGCACAATGAACTTCTTCATATTTCCTTTCTTCATCGAGACTGGCTTTCTATGCGATCACCGGCGCCGGCGCAAGGCTGGCAAGCACTTCATGCACTTCAAGCAGAACTTCGTCCGACCGCGTGGCAGTCAAAGGATACTTCAACAGCCCCTGCGGCGTGAACTGCGCGCCGCGTTTGGCATTGCGCGCCACCAGCCGCATCAGGGTCTGGGGATCGATGGCCGCATTTTCCATAAAGCGAATATGCAGTTCCGCTCGCTTGCGATCCACCTGCGCAATGCCCATCCGCTCGCACTCGAGGCGCACCATCGCCGCCTCCAGCAGGTACACCGTCGCGTCCGGCGGCGCGCCATAGCGGTCTTCCATCTCCGCGCGCACCTCGGCCACCGCCGCTTCGCTCGTAGCCCCGGCGATCTTCTTGTAGAGCCGCAGCCGCTGATTCTCTTCCGGCACATAACTCTCGTCGATGCGCAGCGCGATGCCCAGGTTGAGCTGCGTCGCAGGCCGCTCCTCGCTGCTCTCGCCCTTCATCTCCTTCACCGCGGCCTCCAGCATTGATGTGTATAACTCAAATCCAACCGCCTCGATGTGCCCGCTCTGCTCGCCGCCCAGCATGTTGCCCGCGCCGCGCAGCTCCAGGTCCAGCGCCGCAATCTTGAACCCCGCGCCCAGGTCGCTGAACTCCTTCAATGCCGCAAGCCTTCTGCGCGCAATCTCCGTCAACTCGTTCTCCGGCGGAATCAGCAGGTACGCATAGGCTCTGCGATTCGACCGCCCCACGCGTCCGCGTAACTGGTATAACTCGCTCAGCCCATGCCGGTCCGCTCGGTTGATCAGGATCGTATTCGCCAGCGGAATGTCCAACCCATTCTCGATGATCGTCGTCGCCACCAGCACGTCGTATTCGTGCCGCATGAAGGCCAGCATCACCCTCTCCAGCTCCGTCTCGCTCATCTGCCCGTGGCCCACCGCAACGCGCGCCGCGGGCACAAGCTCCTGAATCCTCGCGGCGATTTCATAGATCGACTCCACGCGGTTGTGCACAAAATACACCTGCCCGCCGCGCTCCAGCTCTACCTCGACCGCCGAGCGCACAATCTTCTCGTCGAACTTCGCAACCACCGTCTGAATCGCCATGCGGTCCTTGGGCGGCGTTTCGATCACGCTCATGTCGCGCAGCCCCACCAGCGACATGTGCAGCGTGCGCGGAATCGGCGTGGCGCTCATGGCCAGCACGTCGATCTCCTTGCGCATCTGCTTCAGCCGCTCCTTGTGGCGCACGCCAAAGCGCTGCTCCTCATCCACCACCAGCAGGCCCAGGTCCTGAAACTTGATGTCCTTCGAGAGCAGCCTGTGCGTGCCGATCAGGATGTCCACCCGGCCCGTCTCCACACGTTCCACAATTATCTTTTGTTCCTTCGCCGTGCGGAACCGCGAGATCATCTCAATATTGATGGGGAACTGTGCAAACCTCTGCTTGAACGTCTCAAAATGCTGAAAGCTCAGAATCGTCGTCGGCGTCAGCACCGCCACCTGCTTGCCGTCCTGCACGGCCTTGAACGCCGCCCGCATCGCGACCTCAGTTTTTCCATAGCCCACGTCGCCGCACAGCAGCCGGTCCATCGGCGTGGTCGATTCCATGTCGTACTTGATCGCCCGGATCGCCGAAATCTGGTCGTCGGTCTCGCTGTAGTCGAATGAGTCCTCAAACTCCCGCTGAAACTCGTTGTCCTTCGAGAAGGCCGTTCCCTGCGCGGTGGTCCGCTCGGCATATAACTTCAGTAATTCCCCGGCCATGTCCTGCATGGCCTTGCGCACACGCGCCTTAGTCTTGGTCCACTGCTGCGAGCCCAGCCTGTTCAGTACCGGCGCCGGTCCCGCGTCCGTCGAGCGGTACTTCTGAATCAGATCCAGCCGGGTCAGCGGAACATATAACTTAGTCTGCTCGGCAAACTCCAGGATCATGAACTCGACCGAGAGCCCGTCCTGCACAATCTCCTTCAGCCCCTGGTACTGCGCAATCCCGTGCTCTACGTGAACCACGTAATCGCCTACGCCCAAATCGCGGAAGTCCGAAACAAACGCAGCCGTCTTCGACCGCTTCGGCTCAGGTCGCGCCGCCACATCCGCGTCGTCTGAAAGGTCATTGGCCCCGAAGAGAATCAGATTCGAGTCCAGAAAGCTCACGCCCGCCGCAACCGGCGTTCTGACAATCGCCGGCACGCGCAGGTCGCCGGCCAGGTAACTGCCCTCGTCCAGCATCGTTTCGCCGGGATGCGGATTGCGGCTGCCCAGTCTATAAGGAATCTGGTACTCGCGCAGCACCGTGGCCAGCCGCTCCACGTCGCCCTGGTGCGCCGCGGCCAGCACAATCCGCGTCTCCGCCGCCATCAGGTTGCGCAACTGCTCGGTCAGCGCCGGAATCGACCCATGAAACCTGAGCGTCGGCCGCGTGTTCAGCTCGATCTCGCCCAGCGTCGTGTCCTCGTCCAGCACGTCCACCACGCCCAACTGATCGAGGTCGAGCCCCATGTGCCCGTCAAGCGCCGCCTGCAACACCTCAGGCCGCAGATAGATGTCCTCGGGCCTTATCAGCGAACCCATCGCCGACCGCTCATGCCGCTGTTCGACCTTGTTCCACCAGCGATCAATCTGGTTGCGCACCATCGCCGGCTCTTCGACAAAGAGCGCGCACTTAGGCAGCAGAGTCAGCAGCGACTTATCCGCCCCGGCCACCGCGGAGAAAAACTCCCACCCCGGAAAAACGCTTACTCCGCCGGCGGCCGCCAGCTCGGCAGCCATCTCCTGATTTTCGTGTGGGTCTTCGCCCGCGCCTTCCAACTCCACCCGTTGCCGGCTCAGCCGCCCATGCACCGCAGCCAGCAGCCGCTCGGTCACCGGCGTCTCGGTCAGCGGCAGCAACTGCGCTTCGTCCAACCCACTCTGCGACCGCTGCGTCTCCGGATCAAATTTGCGAATCGTCTCAATCTCGTCACCGAAAAATTCGATCCTCACCGGCCGGTCGGCCTCCGGCGAATATACGTCCAGAATCCCGCCCCGCCGCGTGAACTGCCCCGGCATCTCCACCAGGTCCATCTGCATATAGCCCACACCGGCCAGGTGCCCGGTCAGCACCTCGACGTCCACCTCTTCGCCGCGCTTGAGCGTCACCGCGAGGCCGGCGTAATAGTCGCGGTCGAAGAGCTTCAGCGCCGCCGACTCCACCGGCGCAATCAGAATCTCGACCGCTCCGGTAGCCAGCTTCCACAACGCCGTCGCCCGCTGCTCCTGCACATCCGGATGAGGAGATAGATTTTCGAAAGGAAGCACATCGTGGGCCGGCAGCCGCACCACTTGCGCAGGGTCCACAGCGCCGGTCAGCTCGCACCCGGCGCGCAGCATCGGCTCCAGCGCCTCGGCAGCCTTGTTGTCGGCCACCACCACAATCACCGGCTGCCTGGCCGCCCGCGCGAAGAGTGGGATGTAGACGGAGCGCGCCGTCTGGGTCAGCCCGGAGACACGTCTCCGCCCCGCACCCAGGCTCAGATGCCTTCGTACGCGCTCAAACCCCGAAGAGTGCTCCAGCTCCGCAAAAACCTCGCGGACAAACGGGAGGATCATGTGCTCCAAGTTTACCAGCGCCGGCGCAACATCCACTCAGGGACCAGCACAACAGCCGGCTGCACAGGTCTCGAGCCTGAGACCTGCGAACGCACGGACCTTCGCTGTATGGAAAAGCTTGAATCTACATGCACCACAAGGCGTAAATGCTGAGTGCCCCTCGATAAGGACGAAGGCTTTGTCAAGGCACGCGTAACCCCGGCGGTGCGTGAGCACCGCTGATTCAGCCAGAGAGGTTGAGGACCAAAACCCTGGAAGATTCAGGGTCTCGCGTTTGAGACCTAGGAAACGACCGCCCCGCCGACCCGCCGTCTTTCTGTTCCCTGTTCCCTGACCTTCGGCCCCAGCGTCGCCGCGGCAAAGACAGAAGCCAGCCAAAGAACGGCAATGTGAACACGAAATATGTACAGATTGGGCCGCAAAATGTGCGCAAAAAGGGCCAAAATGGGGCCAAAAACGACCAATTTTGAAGAGTTTTACGTTTTTACGGAGGGTTCCACGCTGACTTTCACGTTTTTCTGTCCATCTGGAACACGACTTTTTCGCATATTGCTATTCAAACCTGCTGTTTGGGGCCTTGCAGGTCAACAAATTTGTAGCCTTGCAGGCCGACTTTTCAACTTCCACCTGATCCCTGCCGGGGTCCCCGGCGACAGGTCTTCGTCGCTGGGGTGGCTGACCACTGATCACTGAGCCCTGACCCCTGTTCCCTGCTTGATCTACACTAAATCCGTTATGACCACCGCTTCCCTTACCACTCAAATTCAGCCGCGCTCGCCCCAGCGCGGCTTTGTGAATGAGCCGTTCATCGACTTCAAGGCCCCGGAAAACGCCCGCAAGATGCAGGCCGCATTGGACTTGGTAGCCAGCCAGCTAGGCCGCGAGTACGATCTCATCATCGGCGGCCGCCGCCTCAAAACCGAGGGCAAAATCCGCTCCCTCAACCCCGCCCGCCCCGCCCAGGTCGTCGGAGTCCACCAGAAAGCCGGCGCCGAACACGCCCAAGAGGCCGTGCAGGCAGCCCTCCACGCCTTCGAGTTCTGGTCCAGAATCTCTGTAGAAACAAGAGTTTCCCTCCTCCTCAACGCAGCCGAAATCATCAGGCAACGCAAGTTCGAGTTTTGCGCCTGGCTCACCTATGAAGTAGGCAAGAACTGGGCCGAGGCCGACGCCGACGTGGGCGAAACCATTGATTTTCTTGAATTTTACTCGCGCGATGCCCTCCGCCTCGCCGCCGCTCAAACGCCCATCCAGTACCCCGGCGAGCGCAACGAACTCCTCTACATCCCTCTCGGCGTAGGCGCGGTCATTTCCCCCTGGAACTTTCCCTTCGCCATCATGGTCGGCATGACCGCGGCCTCTATCGTCACCGGCAACACCGTCGTTCTAAAGCCCTCCAGCGACGCCCCCACCATCGCCGCCAAATTCGTTGAAGTCCTTGAGGAAGCTGGGCTTCCAGGCGGCGTCGTCAACTTCTGCCCCGGCTCCGGCTCGGCGTTCGGCAACGCCATTGTCGAGCACCCAAAAACCCGCTTCATCGCCTTCACCGGCTCCAAAGCCGTGGGCCTTGAGATTCACGAGCGCGCCGCCAAGGCCCGCCCCGGCCAGATCTGGATCAAGCGCACCATCCTCGAAATGGGCGGAAAAGACTCCATCCTCGTCTGCGCCGACGCCGATCTTGACGCGGCTGTCGAGGGCGTAGTCGCCTCCGCCTTCGGATTCAGCGGACAAAAGTGTTCCGCCTGTTCCCGCGCCATCGTCGAAGCCCCGATTTATGAGGTATTTACCGAGCGCCTCCGCGAGCGCGTGGCGCAGCTCACCGTGGGCGATCCCGCCGCCAACCACAACATGGGCCCCGTAGTAAATCAAAATGCCCTAAAGTCGATGTTGTCCTATATCGAGACAGGCAAAAAGGAGGGCCGCCTGATCGCCGGCGGCCACGCTTTTGATACCCCCGAAGGCGGCTATTTCCTCGAACCCACGGTCTTTGCCGGCATTGCCCCCATCGCCCTGCTCGCCCAGGAAGAGATCTTCGGCCCCGTCCTGGCGCTCATCAAAGTGGAAAACTTTGAGGAAGGCCTGGCCGTAGCCAACAACACCGAATACGGCCTCACCGGAGCGCTCTATACCTCTGATCGTGAACGGCTTAACCACGCAAGGCGCGAGTATCACGTGGGCAACCTCTACTTCAATCGCAAGTGCACCGGAGCGATGGTGGGAGCGCACCCGTTCGGCGGCTTCAATATGAGCGGCACTGACTCGAAGGCCGGCGGCCCGGATTATCTAACCCTGTTCACCCAGGCCAAGAGCGTGGCCGAGAAGTTGTAACCCCTCAATGCTTTACGCCACGGCCGTCGGCGCGGCCAGTTCCTCGACTTCGAGCCTGCTGCCTACTTCAGCAGCGGCCTGCGCCAGCACCCGGTGGTGGATGGTGAACAGCGCCAGTTCCAAACGGTCGCTAACCCCGGTCTTGTCGTAGATCGACCGAAGATAGTTCTTGATCACCTGTTCGGTGGTCTTGAGACGGACGGCGATCTCGCGGTTCTTGCAGCCCTGGACGATGAGGGCCACAATGCGCATCTCCTTGGGGGTAAGCCGGTCACGGACCCGCGTTCCCACCATATCGTCCTCCGGCAATTCGGTCTGCATGAGCTGAGGGGGCAACCACGTATCGCCGGCGGCGACGTGGCGCACGCACTCCACCAGGGCGGGCCCGGTGACGCTGCGAAAGACCACGCCTCGAAAGCCCTGTAGCAGGAAAGTATTCGCAGACTCGTTGTTCTCTGCAATCACGATACCCCGGCTGCCCGCGGTCTCCAGTAGAAGCCGTAACCGGGTCAGATCCGGCCGCAACGAAGTGGCAAATATGACGATGGACCCGGGAAACGTCGTCACGGCATGGTGCATGCGATCCAAATCCGTGCATTGAGCAATGATGCGCAAATCTTCGTCCATAGCCAGCACCTTGGCGGTGCCTGCCCGAAAAATTGCCTGCGAATCGGCCAGAATGATCTTGTTCATGGTGTGCGCCTCATCTGCCTCGTGCCCTGACGAAACAATTTGCTGCCGGCTCAATCTTCCTCTCCGGCAAAACCGGAAACGGCGGCTTAAGCTTAGGCATCTTTTTCTGCCCCTTGCGGCACTATCGGCACAACGACGCAAAATCTTGGAATTGTCCGCATTTGCGACACTGCGACTTGGCCCGGGTTCCTTTCGTCACCGGCGCGTAGTAGAAAGGCACTACACTCCGGTAACTTTCCTACGAATGAGAATACAGCTTATTGACCCGTGGGGTCACGAAAATTCGCGTGTGGAAGTGCAGCACCCGTGAACCGCTGTGGCAAAGGTGCGCAGCTTTCTCTCCGGCAACCATGTGCTCTACCGCTGACTGGACATTGCCGGTAGCCGGGACGCCCTGAAGCTGCTCAATGAGCGCAACTGAAGCCGGACCAGTTGCCGGTGGCGCTGTTCGCCGACGGCATCTCGCAAACGGGCGCCGGTCAGGCACAGAGTGTTCGTTGGGGTAATCGATACGTCCATTGCCCATCGCCGACCCTTGTTTCCATGAGCAAATTCCAATCTTCTCTCGGCACAGGAAGGCGATGATGTTGGTCTGCCCTGTGCCGATGTAGGAGATGAAGAGGTTTGGATGACCGATCTGACGGAATTGCTGGCGGCCGCGCTGGACAGTCTCCCTGAGGGAATTGCATTGGCCGGCCTGGAGGGCCGAGTGGTGTTCTGGAACCGGGCTGCTGGGGCTATCACCGGGCACGCGGGTGCGGAACTGTTGGGGCGGCCAGTCAGCGAGACGCTGGAGACGCTCATCGTGGGCGGCGCGCGGCAGTGGTCGAGTCAGACAGGCGCGGAGGCGCAGCCGGGCCGCGGGTCGCTGGTTCACGTGCACCATCGGCTGGGCCATGACGTGGCGGCGATGGCGCGAGTTCTAGTGCTTCGCGATGGGCTGGGCGGGCGCATCGGCGCGGCGGCTGTGTTTCATCCCGCGGAGAGCCTGGACGCGCTGCCTCACGGGGAGTGCGGCGAAGGGGTTGGCGTGCAGGTGAGCCAGGCATATCTGGAGGACCGGTTGCAAGCGGAGTTTGAGGACATCGCACGCGGGCATCTGCCGTTTGGCGTGTTATGGGTTACCGTCGACCAGGCGCACGAACTGCGCAAGACCCACGGAGCAAGGGCCTGCGAGGCAATGCTGGAAAAGGTCGAGCATGCGCTGGCCAATGGACTGCGGCCGGGCGAGGAACTGGGACGCTGGGGCGAAGATGAGTTTCTGGTGGTATCGCATGAGCGCACACCGGAGATGCTGGCCGCGCATGCGCAGGCGCTGGCCGGCCTGGCCAGAACGGCGGACTTCCGCTGGTGGGGCGACCGGGTATCGCTCACCGTGAGCATCGGCGCGGCGCAGGCGGACCCGGCCGAATCGTTGGCGCAACTTCTTGAACGGGCGCAGGAAGCCATGGTATCGAGCATCCATGAGGGCGGAAACCAGATAACGTCCGCGCCGGGGGGGCAATCATGTTTGCCATCATAGGCATTCTCTTGGTCTTTGTATCGGTGATCGGCGGCTTCCTGATGGAGAAGGGCCATATCGAAGTGCTCCTCCAGCCGGCCGAACTGCTGATCATTGCCGGCGCGGCCACGGGCACACTGCTGACGGCTAATCCGGCGCACATTCTCAAGGAGATTGTCAGAGGGCTCAAGGAGGTCATCGGCGGGTCGAAATTCGGCAAGCAGCGCTACCTGAACACGCTCAGGATGATGTACCAGTTTCTGAACAAGGTGCGCAAAGAGGGTCTGCTGAGCGTGGAGATGGACGTGGAGCAGCCGGACAAGAGCTCCATCTTCAAGGACTATCCGGATTTCCTCAACGACCATCACGCGCGCGATTTTGTGTGCGACACGCTGCGCATGGCCATCACCGGAGGCGTGGAGCCGTTCGACATGGACCAGATGATGGAGTTGGACATGGAGGTAAGCCACCACGAAGCAACGCAGCCGGTGAGCGCGCTATCGACGGTGGCGGACGCGCTGCCGGGGCTGGGCATTGTGGCCGCGGTGCTGGGCGTGGTGATCACCATGGGCGCGCTGGGAGGCCCGCCGGAGGAGATTGGCCGCAAGGTGGCGGCGGCGCTGGTGGGCACCTTCCTGGGCGTCCTGCTGTGCTACGGCGTGGCCGGCCCGTTGAGCTCGAACATGGCCAAGAGCGCCGACGAGCACAACAGTTATCTGCACGTGCTGCGCGTGCTGCTGCTTTCGTTCCTCAAAGGGTCGGCGCCGATCATTGCCATCGAAATGGCGCGACGGGCGATTCCCGCGCATGTGCGGCCCACCTTCGACCAGATGGAGAAGTACTGCAAGAACAGAGGAGTAGCCGCGACGGCAGCGACGGCAGCGCCGGCTGTGGCGGCCTAGGAGAATGCGGCCATGGCGGCAAAGACTCAACCGATCATCGTCATCAAGAAGAAAAGCGGCCACGGCGGCCACCACGGCGGAGCGTGGAAGGTGGCGTATGCCGACTTTGTGACCGCCATGATGGCGCTGTTCATCGTGCTGTGGCTGATGAACACCAGCGACGCGGTCAAGAAGGCCGTGGCCGGCTACTTCAACGACCCCAAGGGAACCGCCAACCTGCTCGGCACCACCATGGCCGGCAACGGCGTGGCCGTGACCACCAAAGTCAACGACAATATGCAGAAGCTGAAAGAAAAGCTCGAAGAGGAAATCAAGGCAAAGAAAGAGCTGGAAAAGCTCTCCAAGCAGATTGAGATAACCATCACGGCCGAGGGGTTGCGCATCGAGCTGTTGGAAGACAAGAATGGAACCTTTTATCAAAGCGGCAGCGCGCGGCTGAGCGAGAGCGGGCAGGAGTTGGTGGCGCTGCTGGCTGGAGAGCTGAAGACCCTGCCCAATGCCTTGCTGATCGAGGGCCACACCGACGCCACGCAATATTCGACCGACGCCAACTACAGCAACTGGGAGCTCTCGGCGGACCGCGCCAACTCCGCGCGGCGGCTGCTGCAGCAGGACGGCGTGCGATCTGACCAGGTGACGCAGGTGCGCGGCTACGCCGATCAGCTTCTGCGCGTAAAAAACAATCCGTTCGACCCCTCGAATCGGCGAATCTCCATCCTGGTGAAAAACGGGAACGACGGCGCGCCGCCGCCAAATCTCTCCACTGCCAGGGTGGTGGATGGTCCGGCGCCGGCCGCAGCGGTATCCAAAGCCGCGACGGGAGAAGCCAAGCCGCAGGGCGCGCCATCGGCTGCGCAATCTGCACCCATGCCGGCGGCCCCGCCTCCAGTCCCGGCCAAACCTTCCGCGGCCACCCCGGCAGCCAGGCCAAGCCTGATGGACAGGCTCAAAGCCGTG
The DNA here is from genome assembly GCA_003170825.1 of Acidobacteriaceae bacterium. GTDB lineage: Bacteria > Acidobacteriota > Terriglobia > Terriglobales > Acidobacteriaceae > Telmatobacter. The sequence continues at coordinate 67,385 of PMYL01000049.1, read as the reverse complement.
CTGCCGGGGGCAAAGAAGTAGAGGAATGGTGTACGCTGGTCTGCGTGTTGGAAAGCGTTTACTTAGGGGTATTCCTTCCATGACCATCGTTGCCGGGGTTGACTTCGGCACACTCAGCGTTCGCGTCACTCTTGTCGACAGCCAGAAGGGACCGATCGGAACCGCGTCGGCCTCTTACCCGCTTCACCGCCGCCGCGAGGACCCGAATTTTGCCACCCAGTCCCACGCGGACCAGATGACGGCCCTGGCCGCCGCCACCCGCGACGCGCTCTGGAGCACTGGCGTCGATGGCGGCGGCGTCGCGGCCATCGCACTCGACACCACCGGCTCCAGCGTGATTTCCGTGGGCGAGGGCCTCGAACCGCTGGACGAGTATTACCTGTGGTGCGATCATCGCGCCCACGCCGAGGCCGAAGAGATCACCGCCAAAGCGCATGAAACGGGCCTGGAAGCTATCGATTGGTGCGGCGGCGTCTACTCCCACGAGTGGGGATTCGCCAAGCTGCTGCACTGGCTGCGCCACAACCCTGAGAAACGTTCCCGCTTTGTGACCGCCCTCGAACATTGCGACATGGTGGCGGCTACGCTGAGCGGCATCAAGACCGTCGGCGATCTCAAGCGCAGCGTCTGCGCCATGGGCCACAAGTGGATGTGGAACCCGAAGTGGGGCGGGCTGCCGCCGGAGGAGTTTCTGGTGGCCGTCGACCCGCTCTTCGCCGGTGTGCGCGCCAAGCTGGGCGGCGAATACCAGACCAGCAATTACCTTGCCGGCCGGCTCTCGGGGGAGTGGGCTGAAAAACTCGGCCTCAGCGCCGGAATCCCCATCCCCGTGGGGGCATTCGACGCGCACTGGGATGCAATCGGCTCCAACATCCGCGAAGGCGACGTGGTGAACGTGGTGGGCACTTCAACCTGCATCATCGCCATGGCCCGCGAGGCGCAACTGGTTCCCGGCGTCTGCGGCGTAGTGCCCGGCAGCGTGCATCCCGCGTATACCGGCATCGAGGCCGGGCTCTCGGCCACCGGAGACATCTTTGAAGCCATTGCACGACGCGCCCAGACCACCGTTGCCGCGCTGTCAGAGGGTTTGGAGGCTTACAAGGCCGGGCAGACCGGCCTGCTGCGTTTGAGCTGGGACAACGGCGACCGCACAGTCCTGGTGAATCCCGAGCTGGGCGGCGTCACGTTGGGATGGAACCTGGTGCATACCGCGCAAGATGAGCTGTTCGCGGCCATCGAGGGCACAGCCTTCCACACCCGCATCATCCTGGAACGCATGGCCGAATACGGCGTCCGCGTGGACCGCGTCATCAACGCCGGCGGCATTCCGCAGAAAAGTGAAGTGCTCAACCAGATTTACGCCAACGTACTCAACAAGCCGGTGCTGGTGTCCGCGGGCATTCCCACCAGCCTCGGCTCCGGGATCTTCGCACTGCTGGCGGCCGGAGCCTACAAGACCATTGAAGAAGCGCAGGCCGCCGTATGCCTGCCGCTACGCACGGTCGAGCCCGACCCCAAGTCCGCCGCGGTTTACGAACAGTTGTACCGGCATTATCGCGATGTGTACTTTGCTTTAGGGTCGCGCAACGCGGAGCCGTTGACGCTGGGGCGGGTTTTGCCGGAGCTGAGAAAGATTGCCGCGCAGGCGCGGAAGGCTGGTTGAGACCAATCAACCGGCCGGCTCGAATACATATTTCGGATACGACAAAGATTCATCCATCACCAAGGAGCGAATGTATGGAACGGCGAGATTTTTTGAAAGCGGCTGCGGCATCCACGGCGGCAGCCATGGTCTTTGGCCGGAGAGCAGCGCTGGCCCAGCAGGCGGACAGCCACATTGAAATCCTGGTGGACGAACCCATCGCCACCATCGCTCCCGAAATCTACGGGCACTTTACCGAGCACCTGGGCTCGGTGATCTACGACGGCATCTATGTTGGCGAAAACTCGAAGATCCCCAACCAACAAGGCTTGCGCTCGGCGCTCATTGACAAGATGCGCGCCATCAAGGCCCCGGTGGTGCGCTGGCCGGGCGGCTGCTTTGCCGACAGCTACGACTGGCGTGACGGCATCGGCCCGCGCTCCAAACGGCCGCGCCGCACCAACTTCTGGACCGATAACTTCACCGAGGCACAGAGGAAACAGAATCTCCCGCAGGTCTACGAATCGAACGAGTTCGGCACCGATGACTTCGTGCGCTTCTGCAAGCTCTGCGGCGCCGAGCCTTACATCGCCGCCAATGTGCGCAGCCTGACGCCGCTCGACTTCGACCACTGGGTCGAGTACTGCAACTCGCCGCGCGGCACAACCACGCTGGCCGAGACGCGCGAGGCTGACGGCTCTCCGGACCCGTATAACGTGCGCTACTGGGGCGTGGGCAACGAGAGCTGGGGCTGCGGCGGCAACTTCGATCCCGAGGACTACGCCATCGAGTTCAAGCGTTACACCACCTGGGTTCCCAGCTATGGCGTGAATCTGCGCTTTGTGGCCTCCGGCCCCAACAGCGGCGAGCAGGCCTGGACCCGCGGCTTCTTCAATAAACTCTGTCACGGCCAGCCCAGCCACGACATGCACGGCGTCTGGGGACTGAGTGTCCATCACTATGCGTGGAATCTCTCCCGCGGCAAGACCCAGGACTGGGACGCCGGCAAGGGCGACGCTCTCAAATTCTCGTCCCAAGACTGGTACGAGCTGTGCAGGGAGTCAGACCACATCGAGGGCATCATCCTCGATCACTGGACCGCGCTTGGCGAGTTCGACCTGGGCCACAAGGTAAAGCTGGTCGTAGACGAGTACGGCCCCTGGTACCACCCCGGCACCGAAAATGCGCCGGAACAATTGCTCGGCCAGATGATCACCGTCCGCGACGCCGTCATGACCGGCCTCACGCTGGATATCTTCAACCGGAACGCCGACAAGGTGGGCATGGCCGCCTGCGCCCAACTGGTCAACTGCCTCAACTCGCTCTTCCTTACCCATGGCGACAAGTTCGCCACCACGCCGGTCTTCAACGTGTTCGAGATGTACGCCGCGCACCAGGGCGGAACAGCCGTGCGCGCCGAATTCTCAGCCCCCGAGGTCCGCTACGACCGCGACGGCAAGCCGGCCAGCTTCTGGGGACTGAAGGGATCGGCCTCGCTCAAGGGCAAGACGCTGATCCTCACCGCGGTCAACCCCGACGTAAGCCAGCCGCGCGAGGCCGAAATCGTCCTGCGCGGCGCAAAAGCGGCCAGCGCCAAAGCCTGGGTCGTGACCGGGAGCGACATCCATGCCCACAACACCCTCGACCAACCGGACCAGGTGAAGACCCGCGCCGCCGAGGTCGGCCTGCACTCCAGTTCGCTCAGCTTCACCTTCCCGCCCGCTTCGGTGGTGAAGATTGAGGCGCAGTTGAGTTAGTTACAATTTCGCACAGAGCGGCCTCGTGGTCGGCCTCAGTCTTGATGGGCTTCAGTGGCATTGTGTTCCCGTCGCTCAATGATACAAAAGCGGCGCGCCATCTCTGGCCACGCCGCCCTTGTTTTGTATTTTGCCTCGAAACTGGAGTCCCAAAGTTTTCGCTCTAGAACAGATTCCAGAGCGACTGGTTATAGACCGCGTGGTGGAACTGTACCTCGGAGCCCTTGACAATGGTTCCCAGCTCGCGCGGGCTGCGGTTGGCCGCGGCCTGCTTCAACTCGGCATAGCGGCCCTGCACGTCGGAGCCCAGAATCTTGGCGATCCAGGCCGACGACTGGAAGTCGTCGATCGCCTTCTGAATGTTGTCCGGCAGATAGCGCCCGCCGGCGCGGAGATTCTCCGCCTTGGAGATATCACCGTCGATACCGGTCTTGAAGATGCCGTAGAGCGACAGGTACGGGTTGGCGTCCGGCGCCACGGCCCTGACTTCGGTGCGCATGGAGCGGTGATTGCCAATGGGCACCCGGACCATGGCGCCGCGATCGACGGCCGAGGCCCGGATCTGGTTGGGTGCCTCGAAGTGCGGGTCAAGCCGGCGATAGGCGTTCACGCTCGAGTTGAAAACCAGGCAAAGGTCCAACGCATGGGTCAGGATGCGATCAAGGAAGTTCCAGCCAAAGGTGGAGAGCTGCTCTTCGCCCTTTTCGTCCCAGAAGAGGTTGGTCTTGCCCTTCGCGACCGAAACGTTGGTATGCATGCCGCTGCCGTTGACGCCCACGATGGGCTTGGGCAGGTAGCAGGCCGTGTAGCCCATGTTGCTGGCAATCTGGCGGGTGAGCAGCTTGTAGAGCTGAATCTGGTCTGCCGCGCCAACCGCCTCGGAGTAACCGTAGTTGATCTCATACTGGCTGGGCGCGACTTCGGGGTGGTCCTTCTCGTTCTGGAAGCCCATGGCCCGCTGCACCTCAGCCGAGGTGTCAATGAACTGCCGCAGCGGATCCAGCGGCAGCGAGTGATAGTACCCGCCGGAGGAGATGAACTCGAACTTGCCGGTCTCGTGGTAGCGCTGCTCGGCGTCCTTACCCGCAAAGAGAAAGCCCTCGATCTCGGTGGCGGCGTTCAGCGTGTAGCCGTGCTCCTTGTGCAGCTTGTCGGCGTAGCCCTTGAGCACCCCGCGCAGATCGCCCGAGTAGGCGGTCCCGTCCTTGTCAATGACGTTGCCGAAGACCAGTACCTTGCCGGTGCCGAAAACGTCGGCGGGAACCCAGTAAAAGGAGGCCCAGTCAATGCCCAGGCGCAGATCGCTCTCCTTCTGCGCCGTAAAGCCGCGAATTGACGAGCCATCGAAGGTGAGGTTTTCGTAAGAGCCTAACAGAAACTTCTTGTCGTAGTCGAGCAGGTGCAGGCGGCCTTCGAGGTCAGAGAACAGCACGGTCACGGCCTTGATCCGCTTCTCGTCGGTCAGGTACTTCAACCGCTTTTCGCGAATCTCGCCGGCCGCAACGCGGTTGGCGCGATCAGCCTTGGCTTGCAGGTTGAGCTCTTCCAGCTCCTCATACGAGAGGGCAAGAAAATTGCGGTAGTCAGTAGACATGTATCTCCTTTTGGCGGAAAAAGGTACAGCCCCAGCGTTAGGTACGCCGGCGGCTGATTGTGGACTTGTGGCTATAGGTTAACGCGGCCAGACCCTCCGCGTATAAGAAAATCATAAAGATTGGGATGCAAAACTGTGGAAGAATGGGGCAGAACTGCCTCCCGTTTGAGACTGAGGACTCATCTCCGGCCGCTGAACCCTGCCAACCGGACCCCTCTCTGGAGTACTCTTGTTGCTCAGGAGATTTTTGTACCCGATGCCCAAACCGCGCCGCCTCCTCTTCGCCATTCTGGCCGTTCTCGCCCTTGCGTTCACCGTGGTCCGCGCCCAGCAGCCCGCGCCCGAGGCCCCCAAAGAGGACTTCGTCCGCGCTCACTACACAAAGTACGAGTTCCGCATCCCCATGCGCGACGGCAAACGGCTGTTCACCGCGGTCTATGTGCCCAAGGACGCCGCCGGCGGCCCTTACCCGTTCCTGATGGACCGCACCCCGTACAGCGTCGGCCCCTACGGCGAGGACCAGTACCCGAAGCGCCTTGGCCCCTCGGAGGAGTTCGAGAAGGGCGGCTACATCTTCGTCTACCAGGACGTGCGCGGGCGCTGGATGAGCGAAGGCGATTTTGCCGAGATGCGCCCCCACATCGACGAGAAAAAGTCCCCCCAGGACGTGGACGACGCCTCCGACACCTCCGACACCATCGAGTTTCTGCTCAAGCACGTCGCCAACAACAACGGCAAGGTGGGCATCTGGGGCATCTCCTACCCAGGGTTCTATACCTCGGCCTCGATCATCGATTCGCATCCGGCCCTTGTTGCCGCCAGCCCCCAGGCGCCCATGACCGACCTCTTCCTGGGCGACGACTCCTACCATGGCGGCGCCTTCATGCTCTCGGCCAACTTCGGCTTCTATGCCTTCTTCAAGCCCAACCGGAACCCGGAGTCCCCCAAGCCTACCGTCGGCTTCGACTTCGGCACCCCGGACAGCTACAAGTTCTATCTCCAGGCCGGCAATATCGCCAACCTCGACAAGCTCTACCTGAAAGGCTCCAACTGGCTCTTCAACGACCAGGCCAAGCACTCGACCTATGACGCCTACTGGCAGGAGCGCGACCTGTCGCGCCACATGAAGAACGTGCACTGCGCCGTGCTGGTGGTGGGCGGCTGGTATGACGCCGAAGACCTCAGCGGACCCTACCGCACCTTCTACGCCATCAACAAATTCAACCCCGAGACACCCACCACGCTGGTCGAAGGCCCCTGGGTCCACGGCGGCTGGGCGCGCGGCGACGGCAACCATCTGGGCGATGTGCAGTTCAACGCCAAGACCGGCGAAACCTTCCGCGCCAACATCCAATTCCCTTTCTTCGAGCATTACCTCAAGGGCAAGGGCGCGGCGCAGCCCAAGGCAGTGGTCTTTGAGACCGGAACCAACGTTTGGCGGAGTTTTGACGCCTGGCCGCCCAAGGCCGCCACGGCCAAAACCCTCTACTTCCACGCCGGCGGCAAGCTCAGCTTCGAGCCGCCTGCTGAAACCAAGGGCCCAGACGGGGTCGACGAGTACGTCAGCGACCCGGCCCATCCCGTGCCCTTTGTGGGCTACACCACCGACACCGTGCCCCAGCGCTACATGGTGGACGACCAGCGCTTCGCCAGTTACCGGCCCGACGTGCTGGTCTACCAGACCGAGGCGCTGGAAGAGGACGTGACCATCGCCGGCCCCATCTCGCCCAAACTGAAAGTCGCCAGTTCCGGCACGGACTCCGACTTCGATGTGAAGCTGATCGACGTCTATCCGGAGGACTACCCCGACCCGGAAGACGCCTCGCACGGCAACAAGCGCATCCTGGACGCGCCGCCGCTGCACATGGGCGGCTACCAGCAACTGCTGCGCGGCGAACCCTTCCGCGCCAAGTTCCGTAGCAGTTGGGAGAAGCCCGAGCCGCTGACGCCGGGCAAGGAGACCGAGATCGACTTCACGATGCCCGATCTCTTCCACACCTTCCGCCGCGGCCACCGCATTATGGTCCAGGTGCAAAGCTCCTGGTTCCCGCTGACCGACCGCAACCCGCAGACCTTCACCGACATTCCCAATGCCAAACCGGAGGATTTTCAGAAAGCCACCGAGCAGTTGTTCCGCCAGAAAGACGCGGCCAGCGGCGTGGAAGTGCTGGTGATGCCGAAACTGTAGCTTGAGCGGAGCTGGCGCGGTTGGCGTCAATCCATTGGGCGCCGCTCCTGGCAATACTTTCTCTCATCCATATTTTTGACACAACAAAGAGGAGACTCGATGAATAACAAACCCGATTGCACCGGAATGGCTCTTATGCTGCTGACGCTTGCAGTGGCGCCGCTCCTGGCTGGTTGCGGCGACTTCTGGCAGGCGCCGGGGTCTACCGGCACGACCGCTTCCACCACCACGCTCACGGCATCCACGACCACGCCGGCGGTGGGCGCGAGCGTCACTCTGACGGCTACAGTTTCCCCCCCCGCGGGCACGGGAACTGTCACGTTTTATAGCGGCACAACCTCGCTCGGAACCGGAACGCTGACTTCGGGAACGGCGACCCTGTCGACCTCGTTCAGCACCACCGGAACGTACTCGATCACTGCGGCCTACAGCGGAGACAGCACCTATGCCACGAGCACTTCGAGCGCGGTCTCGATCACTGTCGCCACCCTTACGGCCACCACCACTACGCTCACGGCATCCCCTGCCGCGCCCACCACAAGCAGCACCATTACCTTGACGGCCACGGTCGTGTCCTCTTCCGCCACCGGCACAGTGACCTTCTACCAGGGAACAACCTCGCTCGGGACCGGAGCCTTGAGCTCTGGGACCGCCACGCTTACCACTTCGTTTCCGACAGCCGGAACATATTCGCTGACGGCGACCTACGGCGGGTCGAGCACCTATGCCGCGAGCACTTCAAGCGCACTCAGCTATACCGTCACCCAATGAGGAATCCCATGTTCGATCGCACCCTTCGCTCCGCTTTTCTGCTCCCGGCCGCGCTTCTGCTGGCCGCGGCGCCTGTGATTCACGCCGAAGAAGGCATGTGGACCTTTGACAACCCGCCATTGAAACTGCTCAAGGCCAAATATGGCTTTACACCCACGCAGGCCTGGCTCGACCATCTGCGGCTTTCCAGCGTCCGCCTTAACGACGGTGGCTCGGGCTCGTTCGTCAGCCCCAACGGCCTGCTGCTGACCAATCATCACGTGGCGCGCGGCCAGTTGCAAAAGAACTCCTCAGCCGATCACGACTATCTCCTCAACGGCTTTTATGCCGCCACCCCTGAACAGGAGATGAAGTCTCCCGACCTGGAAGTCAACGTGCTGGTCGCCATGCAGGACGTGACCGCGCGGGTGCAGGGCGCGGCCTTGGGGCAAGCCGATCAGGCCAAGGCGCTGAAGGCTCGCGATGCCGAGCGCGCGGCCATCGAAAAAGAGAACAAGGAGAAGACCGGCCTGCGCTCCGACGTGGTCTCGTTCTACCAGGGCGGCGAGTACTGGCTCTACCAGTACAAGGCTTACACCGACGTGCGCCTGGTCTTCGCGCCCGAGCAGCAGGCGGCCTTCTACGGCGGCGACCCGGATAACTTCACTTATCCGCGCTACGACCTGGACATGGCTCTGTTCCGCGTCTACGAGAACGGCAAGCCGCTGCATACCGATAACTTCCTCAAGTGGAGTGCCAGGGGCGCCGCGCCGGGTGAGCTCATCTTCATCTCCGGCCATCCCGGCTCCACCGAGCGCGACGACACGGTTGCGCAGTTGCTGGTGCAGCGCGACCTGATCGGGCCGGCCGTAACGGAGTACCTGCAGCGCCGCATCGCCACGGCCCAGGCCTTTGCCGCGCAAGGACCGGAGCAGGCGCGGCTGGTGGGCAGCATGATCTTTGGTCTGCAAAACAGCCTCAAGGTCTACATTGGCCGCGCCGAGGCGCTGGCCGACCCGGCCATCCTGGCCAAGAAGGAGGCCGAGGAGGCTGACTTCCGCCGGAAAGTGGTCGCCAATCCTGAGTGGCAAAAGGATTATGGCGACGCCTGGGACACCATAGCCCGCGCTGAAGAGAAGGTAAAGCCGGAGATTAAGGGCCAGCTCTTCCGCCGCACCGACAGCCAGCTTTTCACCCTGGCCCTGCAGATCGTGCAGTACGTGGCGGAGATTAAGAAGCCCGATGGCGAGCGGCTGCCGCAGTTCCACGAAGCCGGCCTGGAATCGCTCAAGTACCGGATGCTGTCGCCGGCTCCGGTCTTTCCCGCAACGGAAAAGCTGTACATGGCCGCCGCGCTCAAGCTGGGCCAAGAAAAGCTGGGCAAAGACGACGCCTATGTGCAGGCCATCCTGCAGGGCGGCGACGTGGACGCGACCGTGAATGCGCTGGTGGACGGGACCAAGCTGGCCGACCCGGCCGTTCGCAAGTCGCTGCTCGATGGCGGCGAGGCAGCCGTGGCGGCTTCCACCGATCCCATGATCGTGGCCGCGCGGCGCGTGGACCCGATCGTCCGCGAGACCACCCGCCGCATGCGCGACACTATCTCCAGCGTGCTGACTCCGGCCGGCGAAAAGCTCGGCAAGGCGCGCTTCCTGGTCTATGGAAAGGACGCCTATCCCGACGCCACCTTCACCCTGCGCATGAGTTACGGCACGGTGGATGGCTATCCCTACAACGGCACCATTGCCCCGCCTTTCACCACTTTCTACGGGCTCTATGACCGCGCGGCCAGCTTCAGCAACAAGCCGCCCTTCGACCTGACGCCCAAGGAAGCGGCCGGCCGCGATAAACTCGACCTCTCCACGCCCCTTGACTTCGTCGCAACCGGCGACATCATCGGCGGCAACTCCGGCTCGCCGGTCGTCAACCGCGACGGCGAACTCGTCGGACTCATCTTCGACGGCAACATCGAGTCGATGGCCGGCGATTTTGTCTATGACGGCACCAAGAACCGCGCGGTTGCGGTGCACTCGGCCGGCATGATCGAAGGCCTGCGCAAGCTCTACGGCGCCGGCGCCCTGGCCGATGAACTCGAAGGCAAGAAGTAACACATTTCGCCTTCCCACCAACATCAGGGGAGCAGCTTGAGGCTCCCCTGGTGGTCAAATTCTCACCTGGTTATCAGTTCCGCTTCCCGCGGCAGCGCCGCATCGAACAATGCCCGCTCCTGGTCCCCTTCGCGCTGCGTTGAGCCGCGATGCACCCACACACAGCAGCCTACCGCGGCTCCAATGCTCCGCAGGGCTCCCATTGCCTTGACCTGCCTCTGAAATGAGATTTTGGTTTTCCTATAGTTGTACGATGATTACGCGCCCAACCAGGTCGCTTCTATAGGTTGGCAGGGCTTATTGCAACCCGCCATCTACCGCGATCACTTGTCCGGTGATGTAGCTTGCCTTGGGAGACGCCAGAAACGCCACCAGCGAAGCGACCTCTTCGGGCTTGCCAAAACGCCCCAAGGGGATTTCGGAGAGCAGTCGCTTCTCCTCTTTCTCGATGTACTTGGCGGACATGGGACTTGGGATCACGCCCGGGCAGACGGCATTCACTCGGATACCGAATCGCCCCACTTCGCGGGAGAGCGACTTGGTAAACGCGATCATGCCTCCCTTGGAGGCTGCGTAGTTGCACTGGCCGGCCTGACCGCGGACTCCACTGGGCGACACGATATTGCAGATGGTTCCGCTTTGGCGGCGCATCATCCCCAGCAAGGCCAACCGCGAACACAAATACGTGCCGCGGAGATTGGTGTCGATCACTTCGTCCCACTGCTCCTCAGACATGAAGGCCAACAGAACATCGCGGTTGATTCCCGCGTTGTTCACCAGGCAGTCGACCGAGCCGAACTGTTGCTTGATGCGATCGAACATCGGCGCCACGCTCTCACGCCGGGATAGATCGGCTTCCACGGCCAGCGCCTCTCCGCCAGCGGCGATCACGCTCTCCACTACCTTCTCGGCGGACTCTTTGTGGCCATGATAGTGCGCGGCGACGCGGAATCCCGCGCGCCCCAGCGCCAGTGCAATGGCAGCACCCAGTATCCCCGAGGCGCCCGTCACCAATGCGGTCTTCATTTCAGTCATAAGCTCGATCAGTGCAACGGCTTGAAGATCATGACGAGAAATCCCCAGCGCGAGTTGTATCTTGCTATGTTGCCGTCCAGCGCATAGGACACCGTGCCTTGTATCAAGGTGCCCATGGGACCGGCAACATTGAAGTTCGTCTCCACACCGTCAAACTTGCGGAATTGGCTGGACTCGGACAGGTTGCGCGCGCGCGCATAACTGTACATCCCCTCGAACTTGATGACGTCCATCATGTTGAAGCCAAAATGTCCGTTTGCCGTGGCGATGGCGTCAAAAGTGTCCGTGCCGCCGGGGATGCCGTGCAGGCGCGGCTCGGAAAAGAAGGAGGGAGAGTAACGGGAGAAGCGATCCAACTGGTCTCCGCCATAGTAGCCGAGATCAAACCCTCCCTTGGTGAATTTCCTGAAGTAGTAATCCTTGTTCAAGTCGGCGTGGTAGAGGGTGTAGGCGCTTTCCAGCGGCTGGGACGGCGGAGTATATCCGTACTGTTTCCAGGCGATGCGTTCGCCCCTGGTCCCCCCGGCGCTGAACAGATAGCCCTTGTCGTTGAACTTCACCTCAACGCCTGGAAGCAGAGCTACGCCGTTGCGCGGCAGCACGTATTTGTTGGAGGTAGCGCTGGTTCTGCGAAAGATGTCATATACCAAATACCCTGAAGCTGTCAGGCTGAGATGCGTGGTGGCCTGCCAGGAGGCTCGCACTCCAGCAGCCTGCTGCCAGGTCCATAGCTCCTGATCCGTTTCTTCCGTGTTTTGGGTCTTGTTGATGCAGTCTGTTGACGGTATCGCGAAACAGTAGATGCGGCTCTCGCCGGGAAGCGCGGAGAGCGCCAAATCCGCTGCCAGACGGTACTTGGATCTGTACTGCTTTGAGAGGTCGGTCGCCAGGATGGGTCCGGCAAAGAACGTCGAAAGCTGCGCGCCCGTGTGCCGGTAATCGAAGTCGGCGATGCTGATGCCCGCGATCGGAATGGGAAAGTTGAATGTGCCTTGGTACATCGCCCCAATCACGGCGGCCTTGATGCGCTTCTGGCTGTTTTCCGCCAAGACGCGCTCGCTGCCATGCTTTCTCAGTTCCCGCAATCCGTTGTCGGTATCGCGGTACATCGGGTTTTGAGAGTTATGCTCGGCCGCAAGGGCATCGCTGAATTGCGGCGCGTTGATGACGTACTCGGAATACTGAACGGTTCGTTGAAGCGCAAAATCGCGTCCAGCGGCGTTCAGCGTCTGCTGAGCGGAGATCGAGCGCAGCAGGTTGAACTGATTTCCCTTGCCGTCGGAAACCAACTCGAAATTCTGGGTCTCGACATTGACCACGATGTTGCTCTTGAGGCCGCGTTGGCTGAGGGACTGCTTCACCTCGCGGAAAGTCGCGCCGTCGATCCAGATTTTCCCGCTATAAAGAGTCTCGTCGTGTACTTTAGGCTCAACTCCAACCACATAGCACTGGACTCCGTCGACTTGTTCCGTCCCCAGGAGCTTGTATTCGTAACGCTCGTTGAGCTTCAACTCGAGAGGTTGCGTGAGAACCTTTTCCGGCTCGAGTTGCGGCAGCGGAAACTCGTTTTTGCTGTTGAACTTCACGCCGTTGACGTAAAACTGCGTCTGGGCGAATTCCATCGGTCCGGCGCGGTCATAAAACTGCTTGAGCTGCATGGAGATGTCGAACTCGGAAGCCATGGAGGTGCCCTCAAAGTGCAGATTCATGAAACTGGAGGACTGATAGTTTTCCAGTTTCCGATTCTGCGCTTCGCGGTACTGTTGCCAGCGGGCAATGATCTCGTCGACAGTGAGATTCACTCCGCTTTTCACTTCCACCGTGCTATAACTCGTGGTATCGGCTCCGTTGAGTTTATGGATGGAAATCAGGGCATACTCGCTGGCGCAGGCGCATGTTTGCGCCAATCCCTTTTCAGTCTTGGCCGGTTCGCCTGCCGGAAGCCGGACGCCGGTCTCCGGGTCGTACCATTGTGCCTCGAATTGCGTTGCGGCAGCGCCTTGGAGCCTGACCGTCTTCGGCTGGCCTGGGCTCCCCTTCACATGCGCCACAATCACAAGGTCCGGCGACTGCCCGCTGCCAAACCACTGGGACTCACTGCTTCCCACGCCATCCACCGCGAGAGTGAACGGCAGGGCCGCGGGGTCCAGCCGAAGCATGTTGGCGGTAATGGAATGCGTCAAAAAGCCGTTCACCGCGCACACCTGGCCGGCTGCCTTGGCATCCGGGGGTTCCGACCAGAGGATTTCGACGGAAGCGCCGGAGGCCGCGAGCGCCGCCGCAAGATACGGAGCCGCTGCCGCTGAGGTTTCTGAGTCCAGCTTGAGGACAAGGGGTTTATTCAGCGCCTGTTCGGCAATCCACGCGGCATCCGCGCGCCAGCCTTGAGAGTAGGTCGTGCCCAACAGATCGGAATATGTGGCAAGCCGCTTCACTATATCGCCATGCTGGCCGATAAATCCAGGGCCAAAAACATACGCGAGCCGCAGGGCGGCGTTGCTGGACTTAGCGGTCACCGCGAGGCGCAACAGCCCAAACTCGAATAAATTGGTCTCGAATAGATCGTGAGCCGTCAGCGGCTCACTGACTTCCACGATAACTCCGCGCACAGCGGAGGCCGAGAGTGGCGCCGGCTTCAGGAACGCCTCAACCCGGCCGGTAAGCTGCTTCTCGGTTTCCTTGCCAGTAAGAGATCCGGCTCCCACGACTATATGCAGCCAGACCTCGGATTCCTGGGGCAGGCTCAAGACAGCTTGCGCCTGCTGTTCGAACAGGCCGCCGGAGCTTTCGTCACCGGCGAGTTGAAAATGCACCGGCGGTAGCACGATCAACTTGCCTGGAGATTGGCACTGCCTGGCCGCCTCCAGGCTTTCCGCGAGGTTCCGGTCTGTAGGAATCGAAACGGCAGCCCTGGGCAGACCGACTTGCGCCCTTGCCGGCAAGAGCATGAAACCGGGAAACAGCAGAAAAGCGGCAACCCGCCTCAAGCCTTCCGAGCAAAGAAAGGACTGCGTTGCCGCGACAAACGACGATTTCACCATAGTTTGAGTCCGATAGCCCTTGAATCGGGCAAAGCGAGTTGACTTATATTGAAGGTTCACCTGCACCCGCCGGACAACCGGCTTGACGGTTATGCCGGCGCTTTGTTTTCGATTCGAATCAATTCCTCGGCTTCGCGGAGCCTGGCGCCGGCGTTGTAACTGCAGAAAGGAATCAGTTGTCCATCGGTAGCGACATACTGGATGATACAACGGCTCAGGCGGCGCAGATTATAACTGTGAGCGTCCATGAAGTGCATTCCCGCGACGAAGATGCCATTAAAGCCCCGGTGAGTCCAGCCCTCGGACCTTCCCTCGTTCTTGTCCTCCCAGGCATCCAGGCCGCGCAACAGGCGCTGGAACGTGAGTCCGGGGGGAGCCTTTCGCATATCAAGACATTGCGAGAACTGCCCGAATTGGCGAATCCTGGAAATCTTCCGCTCGATGAAGCCCTGTTCGGCGTATGGGGTTAGCTCAGCCGCGCCGCGGAGAAAGCGGCCGAGATCGAAGAAACTGCTCAGGCAGAAGGGCTTGTTGTCGTCGTCAACGTAGAAGAAGGTGCCGACGGAACAGTGGGCATCGCTGGCGGGGGGATGCGATGTTTCCTGGCGGGCGCGGTCGATGGCACGGCAGAGCAGGGATAGCGAACTCAGGGGGAACCAGTCGTCGGGGAAGCGGGTCAGTCCAGTCTGTTCACCAAACTCGCGGGCCATGGCGGCCAGGTTAAAGGGCTCGGCGACTCCATTTGCGACTTCGATTCTGCCCACGTGCGCTGCCGGCTGTATGCTGATGCCGGTGACGAACTTGCTGTGCTCGAGAGCGAACCGGAAGATGGGCCCCAGTTGGTCGACGTTGACGCCGCTCATGATGGTCGGCACCAGGACCAGCCGCATGTTCGTCTTTTCTACGTTCTTGACGGCCGCAATCTTCTTATCCAATAACCGCTGGCCGCGCATTTTGAGGTAAACATCGTCGCTCATGCCATCGAACTGCAGGTAAAGCGTGTGCAGGCCCGAATCCTCGCAGAGTTTTGCGTAGTCGGGGTCGACGAACTTGCTTCCGTTGGTGGCCACCTGGATATGCGTGAACCCAAGATCGCGGGCGATCCGAAGGATCTTCGGAAACTCCGGGTGCAGGGTGGGCTCTCCGCCGGAGAACTGGATGCTCCGGCACGGCACTGGCCGGTCCAGGAGCGACTGGAGCATCCTGGTAACCAGTTCCGTATCGAGGAAATAGTGGTTCCCCGCGCCGGTGGCCTCGGCAAAACACACGGGACACTTGAAATTGCAGCGATTCGTGATGTCGATGACAGCCAGGCTTGGCTCGTTGTTGCTGCCAGTGTCGCAACACGCCTGGGCAGGCAATACTGCCGGCTGCTGGGCATCCGGAAAGATCAGCTTGTTCCATTCATCCAGTTTCCTGTACAAAGCCGAGTCGGAGAAGATCAGGGATTCGGTGGATTCATGGCAGGGACACTGGGACCGCTGATAGACCTTGCCGTCTCGATCGATGATTTCTGAAAGGGCCGGCTTGCCGCACTCGGGGCACAGAGAGGAGACGGTGTCAATGGCGGTATCGCTGGTGGGCGCTTTCATCGGAGGTCCTGATTATAGGGTTTTGGCAAAGAAAAGTATACATGAATGTCCCCCAGGGGCCTACCACTTTGGTCCATGATGCGGCTTTTCGCGGGAATCGGAAGAAATAGCCGATTTTTGGGGGGTGGGCGTCTTCGGCATTGGCGGTCGTCGCCGATAGCGGCCTCGCTGGCCAAGGCATGAATCTGATGAAAATCTCGTGAATCCGAGCGAAGGAGGCTCAAGTGGAAGTGAATAAAGGGCCTGTTCACACTGCTGGGGTGGCGGCGAAGGTATTAACTTCTTATGAATCATGCTTTTACACGAAATGGCGAGGCTGATGAGCGAGCGGTTGGCAGGATGCTCGTACAGCCTGCTCCAAACCTGCCCCTTCCGCCGCGGTGCGGCCCCGGCAGAAGGCTTATTGGGCCGTGGCTCTCCGGTCTCTTTTTCCTTCGCCCAAAAAAATGACGGCGGGAACGATCCAGAGGCCTCCGGCCAGAGCCAGGGCGACTCCCAGGGAAGTCACGAGTCCCATCTCGGCGAGGGGCGCGAAACTTGAGGCCATGAGCGCGCCAAAGCCGACGATCGTCGTCAGATTGGACTGAATCAGCGCCGCGCCTGAAGCCTTTGCGATGGCGAGAATGCTGTTGCGATCGTCCTCCAGGTAGCGGCGGACCAAATGAATGCTGTTATCGATTCCAATGCCGATAATGAGTGGAATCGCGGTAATGGACATGAAGCTGAAGTGGTGTCCTGCCAGGCGCAACAGCCCGAAAGTTACGATGATGGCGAATACGATCGGCATCAATACGACCAGCGACACCCGGAGGTTCCGGAAACTGAGATAGACGATCAGGACGATGGCAGCCGCCGTCCAAACCAATGCCCTGCGGCTATCGTGAAGTACCCGGCTCTGCATGTCGCGGTTGATCTTCTCGAAGGAGAAATCCACGAACGGGCCAAATTGATTCCGCCACGAGTCCAGCACGGCGTCGGGAATAGCCTGGGTATCACTGGGATTGGTGGCATAATAGGCGATCGCCGCGACGTAGTGACCGTTCCCGGTCTTGCGAATGCTGTCGTCGAGCAGCCCTGACGGCAGGAATTCGGCGGCCGTTTCCAGGGTGACAGGTTGCGCATCCTGGCCCAGCTTTCGCAGCCGCTCGATAAAGGGCTTGTGCGGCTCTGTCTGAAAGCCGTTTTCGCGAAGCGCATCCTCCAAAGCGCGGGCGGACGCAGCCAGATCGATATTTGCCAGCGAGGCGGCCCGTTGCCTCTGCGTGTCGGCAGAGGGAAGCAGGTTTGTGGGGGAGAAGATGGATTTGAGGACGCCGCGCTGCCGATACGCTTCCAGACCGGCCGTCAGCTCTTCAGCCCTGCGCAGGACATCCTGCTGGCCACCCGCGATTAACAGCACATTCGGGCTGCCCCCAATGCCAAATCTGGCGGAAAGGCGATTCTGCGCATCACCGGCCGGGTTGTCGGCGCCGCCGGCGATCGCGAAGCTGCCGCCAAGTTTGATTTGCGGCAGCATCGACAATGACAGCAGGAAAACACCCAACGAAAAGGCGACGGCGAGGCGCGCGTGGCGGCCCACAAAGTCGACGGATTTTCGCGCCAACAAGGGAAGGAGCCGGAAAGTGATGGTCTCCGGCGCGCGCGGCCTGGAAAACCTCCACCATAGCTGCATCAGGGCGGGAACGGTCAGCAGGGTGTGGAACATCATCATGAACATTCCGACCGTGAGGATGAACCCGAACTCCGCCAGCGCCTTGAATCCGGAGGTGGCCAATGCCGCGGTGGCCGTTGCTGCCGTCACAATGCAGAGGACAATGCTAACCCCGGTGGTTTCATAGGTGCGAAGCACGGCGGCGTTCAGTGTCCCGCCCTTTGCCCATTCCTGCGGCGCGCGGTTGAAGAAATGCACGACCTGGTCGTCTCCCAGTCCCGCCAGGATGGCAATGAAGGACAGGCTGATAAGGTTGACTTCCCCCGGATAGAAACTCGCAACGCCCGTGGTCCATAGAATGCCCAGGCTGGTGGGCAGCAGCGACAGGAGCAGCATCGGAATGCGGGGATAGACCAGCAGGCACAACACCAGATTGCCGATGATCGAGACCAGGGAAACCAGGCGAATATTTTTTTCAATGAACTTGTGGTCCTGTTCCGCGTAAACGTAAGCGCCGGCCTGAATGGCCCGCACGCCGGAATCGCGGAAGGCGGGCTCCGCGGC
This sequence comes from Acidobacteriaceae bacterium, assembly GCA_003170825.1. Lineage (GTDB taxonomy): Bacteria > Acidobacteriota > Terriglobia > Terriglobales > Acidobacteriaceae > Telmatobacter. The sequence continues at coordinate 49,463 of PMYL01000049.1, read as the reverse complement.
AATCGACTGGATGTGCTCGCGCGTCCATTGCACTGTTTGCCCGGCGAATTTGAAGTCCACGGCCGACTGGCGAGGCTCGGCAATGATCAGCAGCGCCTTGTGGTCCTTGCTGAAGAATCGGTTCCCGCTTCCCCATGCCAGGTCGAAACTGGCGAACTGCGAGAATCCCTGGCTGTTCTGCGCCGCCACTCCCATGAGGCCAAGTGGATCCGCAACAAAGTAGCCGGCTCCCAGAGTGGAGAATGGCGTAATCAGTTCGGTGGCGGAGCGGCGAATGTTTTGATGAATCTGTTTGGGGTCCAGCCGCCGTTTGAACTCTTCGGTTTGATCGGGCAGGGCGAATGACGGAAAGTTCCAGGTAAAGAACCGCACGATGTTGAGCAGTTCTTCGTCCTTCAAGCCGCAGCGCGCCTGCTTGAACAACCCGCTGGCTTGCATCTCGGCGGTGAGACGGTCGGCCATCTCCTCCATCTCGCCGGTTGTGTCCGCTCCGCCCTCCGGGGCCTCGACCAGCACGAAGAGTTGATTGCCATAGCCCAGCTCTTTGCCGATCTGACTCGCGGCCTGCCATTGCGGATCGCTACTGCCAAACAGGTCTGTCAGGTCGGTGCCGGTGCGCAGGTTGTGAATGTTGGCATAGAGAAACAACGTCAGAACCAGTGCAAGGCCGGTCACCATCCCCGGATGACCAATCACCAGGCGGCCCACCAGGCGCATGAAGCGGACCATCATGACGCGATCTCCGCCAAGGGTCTTTTCGCAATGAACAGAATATGTGCCAGAGGCAGGCGGTTTCTGAAGCGGCGCGATTCAACCTGCATGCCCGCGCCCTCCAGGACATTTCTATACTGCTCGGCAGAGAGCATCAAGGGCCGTGTGCCCGCACGCTCGCAGGAGAACAACAAGCGGTCGAAAGCCATGGTGATTGCGGACCACAAACCGCGCTCGCAATCATGGACGCGGAAGATCAGTCTTCCCTGGGGCGCGAGCGCCGAACAGCATCGTTGCAACAAGGCCAGTTGCTCCTCCGCGGAGAGATACTGCAAGACATCCAGAATAAGAATCAAACCCGCCGGCGGAAGTTCGAAATGGCGCACGTCCCCAACGCTCACGTCTGCGTTCAGGGTGCTGAGAGCCCGGCGAGCGACTGCGATCCGATGCGTATTCAAGTCGCAACCGGAGAGATGCCGGCTGCTGTCACCGAAAGCCGCAAAACAGAGAGCCATGCCGTAGCCGCAGCCGAGATCCACGACCGTCCCCGATCCCAGGTCTTCGGCGGCAAGCAAGCCGAATATTCGATCCAGCCTCAGCTTCCACCGGACGAACCCACGGTCGAACCGCGCACTTTGGGCAAAGGTCCGATTCACGAAGCGAATGCGCTCCCGCAGTCCAGGATTGCGAGGCGCCCTCAGATGAACGATCAATGCGGTAATAGCCGCGCCAACGCCGCCTACCAGTACGCCGAGCACAAGGCTACCCACCACAAAGGACAAAAATTCCTCTTTCATATGCGCTCGGGTCAATGCGGCAAGATTCCAGGGCTGAAATGAGCCGCTGCGGAGAAAGCTGCCGAGTTCCACGGAGGACACGACAATCAGGGGCAGAAACAGCGGATTGTTGATGAACGTACTGGCCAGGGTCAGCGGCTTGTTCAGCCTGAAGAGCAACGCAAGACCCACTGCCGCCAGGGTCTGAAACCCGTAGATGGGAACAATGCCAACGAATATCCCTAAAAACACGGCGGCGGCAGCCCGGCCTGGGTCAAGCCGCTCGGTCAGCAAGGCGGCAATAAACTGCCGCGCGCGAGTCTTGGATTTTAGCGCCACCTGGACCCTTTCCTTAAGCTGACACCACCGATAATTCACCGCTGGCTACGATTTCCCCGTCCACAAACACCGTCCCGCTGATGTAGGCCATCTGCCCGGCGCCAGTCAGCTTCGTGGTTTCAATGCGCAGTTGCTGTCCGGGAGTCACAGGCTTGAAAAACTTGAAGCGGTTTACGGCCGCAAGCAGGGCAACCCCCGCAGCTCCTTGCGGAGCGGACGACCCCAGCATCACTCCGGCCGTCTGCGCCACGGCTTCAATGATAAGAACGCCGGGCAGAATGGGCTTGGCGGGGAAATGTCCGGCAAAGATCGGGTCTTCCGGGTCGACGAACTTCACGGCAACACAGCGACACCCCGGCTCCAGCTCTTCGACCCGGTCGATCCACAGGAACGGAGGGCGATGAGGAATCATCGTCTCGATTTCGCTTCGCTCGATCACCTTGGTTTGATTACCTCGAAGGTTTCTGCGGGTATCTTCGCGTTCACCGATGTAACATCGATGGCGAACACGCTGTTTACGCCGCTCTTGCCGTCCACCTCCAGCGACTGGGGCAGAAAATCCCGTTTGCTCAGCTTCACCACCATATAGTTCAACCTGCGGCGAAAAGCGTCCGTCCGGGGAACGAGCCTCATTTCATAATCCCGGCTCTCCTCCCGCACGGAGATGGTAAAATCCTTCTTCAGGTTATCGATGGAATTTTCCCGGCTGAAGAAGGACTGGGCGTGGCGAACGTTGCCACCTACCTCCATAACATCCGTATTGTCGCCAATTGTAACATTGAGATAGTTCTCGCTGAAGCGAATGCGCAGCGCGTTGGGCGCAAAGTACTCGATCATGAATCGAGCGTTGCCCTCGGCGCAAAACCTGCCGTGGAGCACCATGGGCTTCACCATCAGGCGAGAGGTGCGTGTCTCGGTGACGGTCCCGCAGCCTGTCGTGAATTTCTTCTGGGCTTGCTGAACGCCTGTCCAAATACGCGTCAACAGATCGTCGGTTTGGGCAGCCAGCACTCCTGGGAAAATCAAGAACACAACGAGACAACAGGGCTTGAAGCGCAGGGTCATGTCACGCTCCCATGAAGCGAAATGCCAGCGACCACAGGCAGATACGCACCGTGTCTCGCACGGGTTTCATCTTGGAGCGCGCCTGGCCATTGTCGTAGACCATGCGGATGGGAGCGTGAGCGATGGTGCAGCCGGACCGTGCCATCTTGATGAGGACTTCCATTTCGAATTCGTAGCGCAGGCTGCGCAGCTCGATTGCGCAAAGTTTGTCCAGCCGGAATAACCGGAATCCGCACTGGCTGTCCTTGATTTCGCGGCCGACGATGGCCGAGGTCAAACGGCTGCCCACAGTGTTGGAGTAATAGCGCGCGCGAGGCATGCGGGCGCGGTCGAAGGAGCGCGCTCCGATAACAAGGTCCGCTCCCGTCTCTTCGGCAACGCGAAGCATGACAGGAATATCTTCCGGCAGATGCTGACCGTCGCCATCCAGAGTAATCGCGTGAGTGAAGTTTTCGGCGCGCGCGAAAGCAAGGCCGATGCGCAGAGCCGAGCCTTTGCCGCAATTGGTTTGCGATGCCAGACAAATCGCTCCAGCGGCCCGTGCAACCTCCGCCGTCCCGTCGGCGGAGCCATCGTCGATCACGACGACCTTTTCAACATACGGTCTCGACCCCGCAATCACCTTGGCGATATAGGGAGCTTCGTTGAACGCCGGAATGAGTGCGCAGGTTCGCATGGCCTGGATTCGAGTGTAGCGCAGCCGGCATCCTCACGGGAACCGGCAAGAACGAATTTTAATCCGCGTTCCCTCAGTTCATCAATGATTCCAGGCAAGGCCTCAAGCATGACATCCGCGCCCGCGGGCAAACGATCATGCAGCAGGATGATGTCTCCGCCGGTCACTCTTTTCAAGATACGGCGGGAAAGAATGCTGGAGTTTTCGATCAACGTATCAAACGTGCGAATGCTCCAGGAGATATACTCGAGACCCGCCTGCTTGAGATAGAGCCTCAGGAGGGGATGGCGCAGGCCAACCGGTGAGCGGAAACAGCGCGGCCGGAAACCGCAAATGCGGCGAATACTCTCCGTGCCAAGCTCGATCTCGGCCCGCAGGCGCCTGGGCGTGAGAAAACAAAACAAATGTTGGTGCGACCAGGTGTGGTTTGCTATCAGGTGCCCTTCGTCCCAGGCGCGACGCACGATCTCCGGATACTGATCCGCACGCTTTCCAACCACAAAAAACGTCGCCTTCACATTCTTCTCCCGGAGCAGGTCAAGCAACCTGGGCGTGTCTACGGGACTGGGACCGTCGTCGAAGGTCAAGGCCACGCAATCCGCGTTCTCCACCCGCGAGCGGTTGGCGACCAGCCATTGGTTGCGCGGATGAAGCAGCAGGTAGAGCGTGACCGCCACGCCGGCGGTGAAAATGAAGCCCGTGAGAAGGAACCGGGAGAGGGTAAAGGGAAACAGCAGGGCCAATGCGGCGTTGGTCGCAAGAAACAACAAACAGAAGATCGCAGATCTCATCATATCGATCATTTCAAGCCGGCAAAAAGCCCCACAAGTACCGTAGCGACATTCTAGCACCGGAATACTGTGACGCGAGAAACCAGACCCCGGCTACTCCCGCATGGAGTAGAGATCTTTTCTTGCGAAAGGGCTTTACGAGGAGTCCGAGCACAACCTAGAATTGAATCGGATTCTTCAAAAACATAGGGGGTGATTCCGATTTGAGAGTTCTGCTCGTCAAACCGCGCTCCTCTGCAGCTCACTTCGGTCTCGCCCCATTCTTCCGGACTGAGCCTCTGGGGCTTGAATACATCTCGGCGGCGCTCGGCGCAAGCGGGCATCAGGTCCGCATCGTAGATATGTCCTTCGAGCGCAGGACCATGGCGCGCCTGATCAAGTCTTTCCAGCCGGAGATGGTGGGCATTTCATGCGTTCACATCCTGGACGCGGCCGCGACGCTGCAACTTGCCGGCGAGATCAAGCGGATGGATCCTGCAATCTTCGTCGCCGTAGGGGGACATGCCGCGGCTTCTTACCCAAAAGCGTTCGAGCAGAGCCGTGGGATCGATGCGATTTGCACCGGCGAGGGCGAGGGCACAATGCCCGCCCTGTGCGACGCGCTGGCACAGCGCCGCCCGGTTGAGGACGTGCCATCTCTACTTTTGCCCACGGGCGACGGGCGGTTTGCCGCTACCGGCAAGGCGCGGGAGTGGCTGGACCTGGACCACGCTCTCTGCCCGGATCGTGCCGCGGTGGAGGCGTACCGCAAGAACTACGTCTGTCTGAATTACATGCCGGTCTGGACGCTGGAGACAACACGCGGATGCCGGCACCACTGCAAGTTTTGCTCGGTCTGGCAGTTTTATAAGGGATCCTGCCGCTACCATGCCGCACGGAACGTCCGTGCGGATTTTGAGCAGACCGGCAAGAATGTCTTCGTCATTGACGATTTGTTCTGGAGCAATCCTGCGCGCAGCGAGGAACTGTGCCGTGAATTGCTCGCATCGGGCGAACGCAAGAACTGGATGCTGGTGCAGTCGCGCGTGGACCTGGTCAGCGAGAGCGCCGACCTGCTGCGTCTGTGGCGGCCGCTGGCGCGGAACTTCGACATCTTCTTCGGCTTTGAATCGCCGACGCGAAAAGGACTCGACTCTCTGCACAAGGGCACGGACGTATCGAAGACTCTGGATGCCATCCGGGTAGCGCGGGAGTGCGGTTTTGGCGTAACCGGAAACTTCATTGTGGATCCGGATTTCTCAGAGGAAGACTTTGCCGAGTTATGGGAGTTTATTGAAACTCACAAACTCTACCGGTCTGGCTTTACCATCCTCACGCCGCTGCCGGGCACCCGCTACTTCGAGCAGAGCAAGGCGCAACTCGAAGTGCTGGACTGGAACCAGTACGATCTGCATCACCTGCTCTGGAAGCCTCGCCTGCCGGTAGAACGTTTTTTTGAACTCTACTGCGAGACCTGGCGGCGCACCGTGCTCAATGCCGGCGGCCGAAAGAAGTGGTGGCAGTGGTTGCGCAATGTCGATCTGCGCCACATCGGCCACATGGCAAGAATCCTCGCTCGCGCTCAGCAGTTGATGGACCCGCGGGCTTACCTTGCGGAGTGCACTCTTCCAAAGGACTCGCAATAAGGCAGGCGATGGCCGCATCTTGGTGGGACGAAGTCCATTGGGCCATGTGGCGGGTCGCGGATCACCCCGATCTGCTTGCGGTCATCCATTCGGCGCGGCATGTGGCGCGCGAGGTCATTGCTCCGCAGTTGGTCGCGGGCGCGCGGTCCAGTTGTGAATGGACTTCGGAGAAGGCATGCATCCTCGCATCCCTGGATGCGAATGGCCTGACTTCCATTCTTTCGTCCGCGAGCCAGGGCATCGCCATGCCTCTAGCCCTAGCAGCATGGGAGCTAGCCTGGGTGGATGGCGGAGCCGCGACGTTGAGCCTCTCTGGAAGCCTGGCTCAAATGCCCATCCGCGATTTTGGCACAAAGCAGCAGCGCGATCGGTACCTGGGCAATGCCGATCGACGCCACGCCGCCCTGTGCCTGACAGAGCCGATCCCCGGAGCAGGCACAGACGCGATGTTTCTCAGCGGCAGGTTTCATGTTGCCGGCTGGGTCGCGGGAAGCGACCCTGTGTTGGAGATTCACAAGCGCGGGCGCTTCATCAGCCACATGGACTTCGCGGATTTTGTCGTGGCGGCCGTGCAAGGATGCGGCGATCGCGCACGGGGCAGTTGCCTGGTGATTCTCGAACCGGGGGATGCGGGCGAGTTCGACCGGGGTTCGCGAGTGCGTAAGCTGGGACATCAGTTAGCGTCGACAACCAACCCAGTCTTTGGATTGAGGGTGCCTGCCTCCCGCATCGTTGGCGGTTACGCGATGGTCGATGGTGTCGTGGTTCCTGACTTTGACCATCGCCGGCTGCTGGAGCCCGCATTTCGCAGGACTCGCGTCGTTTTGAGCCTCATGACGGCCTCCAAGTTACTCTCCACCGTGGAACCCCTGGTCAATCCATCCTGCCAGACAACCGGCGAACCGGAGTTTTGGGAGCGGATGGTGGACCTATGGGCCACAGGCGAGGCAGCGGCGTCTTTGGGCTTTTCCGCGGCGCGCCTTTCCGACGAACTCGACAAGTGGGCAAATCCACCGGGCGAAGTTACGAGGGAAGCTGCCGTGCTATGCCCGGCGGCGAAGCTTTTCAGCACGAGCAGCGCTACGGTTATGCTCCAGCGCGCGGCGGCGCTTGGGGGCTGTGGGCCGATGGACGGCGGTTCAGGCAGCGTGCATGACAAGCTGGTGGACGCGCAGATCGAGGCGCTCTACCTGGGGCCTGAAGCGCTTCAGCGCCGTCTGGTCTCCGCGGCCATGATCGACGGCGAGTTTCTCAAGGAGTTTCAAGCGTGGACTGAAGAGATGAATCAGCTTGCCCATAGCCTGCCATACTCTGGTATTCGCGGCCTGACTGCAGGAATGAGGCTATGGCATTGGACCTTGCTCCAGCTTCGGCGGCAAACGGATGCGCGCGGGGCGCGGCTCTTTTGCGATGCCCGTCAAGGCGCGACTTTCCCTATGGCAGACGCCCTGTGCCGGCTGCTTGCGGCGCGCTCGTTGACACTGGATGCTTTGGAGTTGGAGAAGAGCGGCCGTCAAGGAGCGGCGACTGCTTTCGTATCGTCCCTTTTCTACGATCTGAGTACCATTGCGTCGGTTCGCGCCGCCGGTTCGGTGGCACAAACCTGTGCAGCGCTGCTGCTTGGATACGATGGACAATTCCCAGTTTCCGCTGCCACCAGAAGCGTCTTTGACGAGCTGCGGACAAGGCTGAATATGAGCCTTTGCGGCGCCATGGCCGCACGCGATCGGGCCGCGCGGTTCCTCCGTGCGGAACGCGAGAGCTAGACGGGCTCAGCAGCCTCCTCTCGCAGCCCGCGCTCAAACTCCGCCAGTTCCAGTTCGATTTCAGCTTCTTTTTCCTTTCGGCGCAGCAGATCCTCCCGGTAACGCTTCAGGAAGTAATCGATGGTTTCAACGCGAAGTTTGATGGAATTGGCAGGCCGGTTCTCGTCCAGGTCCTTGAAGGAGAAATAAGGCGTGCCCGAGCTCTCGACGATCTGCTCGATGACACTGTAGATGGGCGCGTCGTGGCCACACTTGAAGCTGGAAATCTCCAGCGCCACCAGGCTGGGATGCCGTGCCGTGAACTTGGCGGCCCAGAGTTTATGGTTGGAACTGGCGGAGAAGGCGGTTTTCCATACATCGGAGATATCGAGCGGGTGGCTGATCACACCCGCGCGAACTTCCTCGCCGAACAGCCGCTCAAGCAGATCTTCGTCCAGCGGCAAGGTACTCTGCGAGAAGATTGAGTAGCCCAGCTTTTGGAACTGCTCCATGATTTCGTGGTTGATGCCGGGATCGTGGTGGTAGGGCCGTCCCAGCATGACGATGCCTAACTTATGCTGCGATTCGAGTTGATCGAGGACTTCGCGGGCACGGCGGCGAATGCCGGATTCAAACTTCCCCAACTCCCGGTAGCCGGTCTCGATGGCGCGTTGGTTCTCTTCCTCGGTGAGGCCAAGGATGGGCGCCCACGCCTGGAACATCTGGCGCGCAAAGAGCTTTCGCTCCGAGAGGTTGACCAGCGGATGCACGTATTGGATGCCGCGTTCGGCAAAGAGGTCCGTTTCTTTTGTATAAGCTGCTTCCACGGTCTCCGGGGTGATAGAGGCCGTCGGACAGGCGTTGTTCGCCCTGACGTTCACCAGCGGCGAGAGCAGCACGTCGAACATGGGAAAGAAAATCGCGTGCAGCGGCTTGCGCAGGTGCTGTTTGAAGAGAAGGTTGTGGACGTGCGCGATGGCGATCTTTGAGGGATAACATGGATCGATCGCGCCACGGCTCGATCCTGCGCGGTACAGCTCCCCGGTGGTGAAATCCGAATAGACAATGTTCTCCGCCGGCACGCCCAGGCTTTCCAGATAGGAACTGAACAGCGGCGCGTAGGCATACATGTTCAGGACGCGAGGAATGCCGATGCGCAACTGCGCGCGCTTTTGCATAAGCGAAATACGGCTGCGGCCGGCGGCCGTCCAGGCACGGGCGGGAATTGGATCGGCGACGCTCTCTGGCCGGCGTGAGCGCCACACTTCGCGTGCCGCCATCTCCACCAGGTTTGGGTTGGCGGCCTTGGTGGCGTCAAGGTTGGCTTGAATACCGCGCACGGCGGAAACGTCCTCCACCGCGCCCTTCTCGCAGTTAGCCACGATGATGCGCTGCTCACCCGGTTCGAGCGCTACGTTGGTGCGGAAAGACGGCGGCACATAGTCATTCGCCAGTCCGATCTGGACATCGAGGAAAGTCCGCTGGCAGGCATTCTTGCAAAAGTGGCAGCGCGTCTCTTCGTTGTGCGTAGTACGGTAGCTGATGTTGCGGACGGCTTCCATGCCGATGAAGGTGGTTGAGTGGCCTTTGCGCCACAACCGAATGGCTTCGATGGCAGCGCCGATCGCTCCCGATTCGCCGCAGTGGGGATGGACAACAATCTCCGGCTCTTTCCCCACAGAGCGGAAGCTCGAACGCAGAAAGTCCACCTCCGCCTTCACGGCCGCGAGATTATTCTGCGTGCCGCCCTGCAGAATAAACCGCGTACCCAGGGCGGCGAGGCTTGGCACCTTGGCGACATGCAGAAAGACATTCCTGGGCAGCACCGTCGCCAGGCCGGCCAGGATTTCCTCAGCCCGCCAGCCCTGGCGCTGGAAGTTGACGATGTCAGTCTGCAGAAACACCGCGCATCCGTAGCCGAAGACAGGCATGGCGTCGGCGTTGAAGGCAACGGCGGCGTAGTCCTCGACCGGGATGCCGAATCCTTCGGCCGTGGATTGCAGAAAATATCCGTTGCCCGCCGAGCACTGCGTGTTGAGCTTGAAGTCTTTGACGCGGCCATTGCTGAGGATGATGAGCTTGATATCCTGCCCGCCAACGTCGACGATCACTTGCGGATCTGCGAAGAAACGAATAGCCGACTCAGTGTGCGCGACGGTTTCGACCAAAGCCACATCGGCTTGCAATACCCGTTGCAGGACGTCCTTGGCGTAGCCCGTTGTTCCCACGCCGAGAACTGTCAGCGCCGCGCCTTGGGCTTCCACCTGCCCGCGCAGATTGCCGAAAATTTCAATTGTGTCCTGTATAGGATTGCCGTTCGAGAGTTGATAGGCTTTTGAGAGAACGTCGCCGTGCTCCGACAAGAGTACGGCCTTGGTGGAAGTGGAACCGCCGTCGAGGCCGATGAAAGCCTGAACTCGCTCACCGGGATGGAAGGACGCCGGAACAAACTCCGGCCGCGAGTACTTAGCTTTGAAGTCTTGTAACTCCTGCTTTGAAACACTCAACCCGCGGCTGGCTGAAGAGGCTTTTTGCAGGCGCCGCCCCTCAAGAACATAGTACTCAAGGCGCTCTGTCCCCAGGTACTGCCCAATCTCCGCGTTCTCGCCCTTGCCAAATTCCACCGCGCCAATGGCCGCAAAATACAGGGCATTCTCCGGGGTCTTGATCATCTCCTCGGGAGCCTGATCGGGGTCCAGTTCGATCCCCCGCTCTTTCCACAGGAGTGGGATGTGGTGCTGCCATGCCTCGCGCATGCCGCGAATAAAAGCGTTCGGCCCGCCCAGCAGCAGTACGTGGGGCCGCAGCGTGTGACCGCGCGTGAGAACGGTAAGGTTCTGCAGAACAATGGCGTCGAAGAGCGAGGCCATCAGTTCGTCGACCGGGATGCCCTGCTTCTGCAGGCCGTTGATGTCGGTCTCGGCGAAGACGCCGCACTTGCCCGCGACAGGATGCACCCTGATCCCCTTGTAGGCCTGATTGCACAGCTCGTCGGACGGAATCTTCAGCTTGGCGTTGATCTTGTCGATGACCGCGCCGGTGCCGCCCGCGCACTTGTCGTTCATCGAAGGGATCTTCTTCCTGCGGCCGCTGTCGCCATCCTCTTTGAAGATGATGACTTTGGCGTCCTGACCGCCTAACTCGATCACCGAGTTCACTTCGGGATGAAGCTTCTCCACGGCGAGTGCGACAGCGTTCACCTCCTGCACGAACTTCGCGCCGATGAAACTGCCGAGCGCATTGCCGCCGGAGCCGGTGATGAAGATGCGGCAGTTGCCGGGAGCAACGCCCGATTCGGCTTCCATGCGATGAAGGAATTCAAGGAGTTTCTCCGCCTGACGCGTCTCATGCCGCTGGTAGTCGCGCCAGAGAATGCGCCCGCTCCCTGCTTCGATGACCAGCGCCTTCACTGTGGTAGACCCCACGTCCAGTCCCACGCTAAAGCGGATGCCGGCTTCGGTCCGCTGCTCCTCGGCTGGCAGTTTTGACTGGCCATCGGTCAGGCGCGCGCGTTGTGCGGTCGTATCCAGAAAGTCTCCTTCTTATATCTCGTCCGGCAGCGTGGCCAGGCGTGCTTTGCCATCGATAAGGCTGCTCACATGCAACACAAAGTTGGCGGCGACCCCCGCGATCCCCCGGCGGCGCGGAACCGGATAAAACGGGTTCCGCAATTGCCGATGCCGGGCGGTATAAGCCTTGATCTCATCGAGATTCTTGCCCGTCGAAGCCAGTGCCCGCTCGAACTCCGCCTTGGCCTTGATTTTAGCCTCGCCCAGCGCCATCTGCACGCGGCTGTGCGCGTTGATCTCTCCCTCGCCCGAAGTCTCAATGGGCAGGAAAATCATTTCCTGGAAACGGTTCACTACCGCCGACTGCACGCCATCGGATTGTGAAGACGGCATGCAGCCAAAGGGCTTTATAGCCAACACCATGTGACACAGGCCGTGCGTGGTGTAGTACACGTTTTTCGCTACTTCGAGATGTCCTTCGCCACCGCGGGCCAGTGAGTGGTAAAAGGGATGCGCCACACCGGCCAGTTCGCTCTGTGGAACGAGATGGGGCGTGATTCCGCCCAAATGGCGGGCGGTGCGCGCATACAGGTGGTTCCAGATGCCTTCGCTCAGCCGCAACAGCAGCCACTTCTTGCGAAACTTCCACTCGTTGGCCAGTTGCTTCTTCAATTCCCACCTGCTGGCATCGGGAAAGGGAGCATCAATGCCTTTTTTTGCTTCCGAACCGGCGCGGGCCTGATACAGGAGATAGGTGATCCAACCGCTGATTGGTTCTACATGCGCCTGCGCGCCTTCCTGTTCCAGAAAGGCAAACATATTGAAGTTACCGTCGCCTTCGGTAAGTTGTGCCCAGAATTCGCCGACAATCTTGACCAGGGGCTTTACGCGGGTGAAGTCCACTTCTATCCCGCTCAGGCGCTTGCGCGCCAGGTGCATACTCCTTACGAAGTCCTCGCCGTAGAGATGATTGAGAATCTTGCCCAGCGTGTTCAGGGTGTCTTTGAGCTTCCTGTTACGGGTCAGGCGCTCTGAAATCCATCTGGGCGTATGGTTGAGGATTTCGTACCGCTTCCGGGTCTTCAAAAAATCGCTCAGTTGATCCACGACCTCTTCGATTGCCCGGTCGGTTGTGCCCGGAGTAACTTCGTAGGGACGGATCCGGTACACCATGTCGTTGATCACATCTCCCAGGTTCAGCATGTTGAGCGCGCCCAGATTGAAATCCAAGGAAAACTCCAGGCCGGGGTTGTCGGAAGCAGTCCTGATTGCCTGGTCAGCCTGATAAAGCAAGATCCGGAAGTCTTCAAAGCCCGCATTGTCCAGCGCCAGGCGATACTCTGACTCATACATGCCGAAGCGGCAAGGCCCGCAGGAGCCCGCGGTGAAGAAGATGTACCTGTCAACAATGTCCCGGCGCGATAAACCCTGATCTTCCAGCGACTGCAAAAACTTGATGAGGTTGCCGATGGTAAAGTAAGTGGGATTGCACTGGCCGTTGTTGCCATATTCCTTTCCTATCGTAAAGGCGGCCACGTCCGGGGTCGGCAACTTCTGGCAGCGATAGCCGGAGCCTGAAAGAATGGCTTCGATGAAGCGCTCGTGTTTCCAGGTGAAGCCTCCGAAGAGAATGGTCACCCGGTCGCGTTCCTCGGCGGTGAAGGGCCGCTCAACAGGGCGGCGGTAGTGCTCGATAGGTTTCTCGATGAGCCCCGCGACCTGCATCAGCCGTAATCTTTCCGCGGCCTTGCACCGGGCAATCTCTTCCTCGATTGGAGGAAGGGACAAATCGGCGAAATGTAGGACGCAGTTCATCTGTTCAGAGCCTCTTTATGCCGGAATGCGATCATAACTCGAGGCCAGCGACTTAGCCCGGAAGAACGCATTTGAGCCTGACACGGACATGCACGATGGCGAAGACGATTGGGGAGTCGCATCCTGCAAGACCATGGAACACAGTATAAACCAATACCGTGACGGCGCGGGCTGTCAAGGATCGGGCGGCCCTGCCAACCCCTGGCAGCTACCCGCGAACTTCGCGAACCGCCAGCTCCACCCCGTCTCCCCGCCTGGCCAACGCCTTCCAGTCCGCTCGCTCGCCTGCTTTTTACTCCGTCCTTGACATAACAACGCTCACAGCCTGTATAATTTCTCGCTGCGGGGCTAAGAATGGTTTTCCGGCTCGCAGTTCTGAGCAAGAAACAAGGAAGGGGGATTTTTCATGAAGCGACTGGCAATCATCGCGGCTTTGCTGTTGATCTGCATTGCGTTTCCAACTCCATCTGCAGGCGAGCGCCACAGCGTACCGCGCTACCTGACGAAGGAATCAACCGTTGACATGAAGAACATGAACCGCATCTTTGTCGGATGGGTCAATTTGGATCCCGACGAATGGGCTGCGCACGGTTACGCTACCAAGACCGAGTGGACAGACATCATTGCTTTTTTGAACGCCGGGTTTGCATCCAATCTGCAAACGACATACCTGTCCGGCCGAACCATCGTCGCGGCCAAGAACAAGGGAGACGAGAACGCCGCGGGGTGCGACCTCTACATCAAGTTCTCGGATATCCATATGGACTATAACCACTATCACCTGATTCTTTCCATACACTTCATCGACCCCAAGACCAACACCGAAATCGGATCGATTCCAGTGAGACCCTACTTAGGATCTGCAAACGTTTGGGGATTCAAGTATTACCTGGAAGCGGCACTGAAGGAAGTGGGAACGAAGCTGCAAGTGGAAGTTTCGGGAGGGCGGTAAGGAACGAAGTAGACGCCTCAGCCACTTGCATCGCGACTGAGATGGCTGAGGAAAATTCAATTTGGCTGAGAAAAACGACCAGAGGAGCCAAAGCCGAATCAGGTTACATAGAGATTGTGTAATCCTCTAGCTTTGGCTTCTCAGTCTGCTTTCGTAAGCGCGCAGATACTACACTCCACCAGAGTCATCAGTCAAGCGTTTGCGCCAGGGGAAAGGCAGCCGCTTTCTTAGCAGGCTCCATCTGGTGTCCTGATAAGGGTCCGCATTGCTGCCGTATACCGGATGGTACGTCTCAACCCGTTGGCGGCCCGGTATCTTGATTCCAAAATCGTTCAGTTGCAGGTACTGCCGCATCTGCAGCTTGTAGCGGCCTTCGACGCCAAACAGAAACTCGAGCAGCCTTTCATTGAGCCATACGATATGGCGGAAGCCAAACTCCCAAAAGCAGGTATATCCCTTGAAAAACTTCCAGTCCGCCTTGGTGGCGCGCCACATGCCGATGACTTCGCGACGTATCTTCCAACGCACAAAGTTGAGTTCCTCCGGGGCTAGATGCCGGGTGCGCACATTGCTGAAATAGCCGTCGTACCAGCGAAAATCGGCGAGATTGGCGACGCGCTTGTCCTCTATCATCTCTATGCGCATGGGGGTCTTGGGATAGGGCGTCATGATCTGATCCATGACACTGGAAACCCCCATCTTCTTGATGAACTGGTAGTTTTCGCGAATGCTCTCCGGGTCATCATCCGGAAGCCCATTGATAATGCCGGCGATAACCATAATGTTTTCCTTCTTGAGGGCGTCCACGCCGCGCTGAATCGTATCCAGGGTGTTGGGCTTGTTCATGGACCGCAGGTTCTTGGTGGAGGCATTCTCGATGCCCAGGAAGACGGAAACGAACCCCGCCTCGACCATTTTCTTGGCAAGGTCTGGCCGGTGGGCGAAACCGATCGGGCTCGCCTGGGTGGTGAACATCGCGTTCTTCAACTTCAGGCGAATCACTCCGTCGCATAACTTCTCGAAGCGATCCATATCCAGGGTGATATTGTCGTCGGTGCAGAAAATGTGGCGCGCGCCGCGACTGTAAGCGTCTTCGATGTCGGCCAGGACGCGGTCCAGGGGAAAGAGGCGGAAGGAGCGGCCGTACATTTCGTGAATGCTGCAGAAGCTGCACAGATGCAGACAGCCGCGCGAGGTCTCGATAGCATCGGCGCGGCGGAAATACATGTGAAATCCCTTGACAAGACGCTTATCGCGGGCAGGTATCCGGATTCTGGCCAGGTCTTCGAGCGGGCGCGCCGCATTGTGGCGGAAACATCCTTCCTCTTTGTAAGAAAGCCCGAGGATGTTTTCCATCCCCTTCCCGCCGGCCTCGATGCTATCCAGCAGCTCTCCAAACGCGAAGTCTCCTTCTCCCCGCATCAGGCAGTCCCACCAGCCCGCATCGGGACCGGCGGCGATGCTTTCAGAAAACAACGTGGCATGATAGCCTCCGAGCACGGTGCGAATCCGGCTATCAAACTGCTTGGTCAAATAGGCCAGGCCGACCGTGGTGTCGTATTGAAAAGTCATCGAGGTGAAGCCTACGACGTCCGGCCTGAACTCCCGCAAGAGCTTCAGGAGGCGCGGGACAGTCTGCTTGCGCCAAACTACAGCGTCAACCACCCTGACATCGTGGTTATCTATCTGGCCGGCAATCGTGGCCATGGCGACACTTGGCGGCTCCCATTGCTTGCGTGGAACCCATGGGGATGTTGCGGGGCTTTGAACCAGCAATGCTCTCATTTGACCTCAACCTGACTTTGTTCACGCGCAAGATGGAACCCGAGCATCGCAGGGAGGACGGAAGCCCAGTACTTCCAGGTATGCCCGCCCGGTCCAATCGACCATGCGTGGGGGAGACCGAGTTCCATTAGCTTTTGGCGCATATCGAGCATTGTAGCAAAAAGGCGATCCGCCTGCCCACAGGCGAGGAAGAGCCTGGGGACGGGCCCAGGGGCCACGATTGTATGCTTGCCCCTGCCCTGGGAATCAAGCGGCCCGGGCGGCGGCTCTTGCGATGGCCAGTAACTCCACTCTTCATCGGCGAATCCGCTCACAACGCTGACGCTGGCGAACCGGCCGGGATAGCGCCTTCCAACATCCAGGGAAAGATAGCCGCCAAAGGAGAAGCCGCCGATCGCCCAACGTTGGCGTTCCAGAGGTATGGCGTAGAGCCGCGCTACCGTTCCTGCCACCTCCTCCGCCACCAGGGTCAGGTAATTCGGGAAGGGAAAGCGGTGCGAGTGTTCCCGGTAAAATCTACTGAAGCGCACATCGGGCAGGATCAGGATCGCGGGACGAACCTCGCCCCGGCCCAGCATCTCGTCGTAGACCCGATCCACTTTGAGATAGCGCAACAGATACTCCGGCCGGTCCGACCAGCCGTGATTCAGGATGAGCACTTCGGAGGGCTAAGCCTGCGTTCTGGGCGCCAAAGCCAGAAAGAAACGGGGCTCATTCATCTCGTTGGACCAGAAACGAATGCGTTCTACATCAAGGTTGGTGCGCTCCGAGAGGCGAACCCGCACCATCTGGCCGGGGGCGAGCGGAACCTTCTCAAACGGTTCCTTGTGCATTCGCCCGCAAGCTGCCAGAAGCAGGGTCGGCAGCATTGCCAGTCCGCGCAGTTTCCCATGATCGCTCACTGCGATGCCTCGCCGGACTTATTGTATTTTACCCTCAGCCACGCCTGGTTCCCGGCCGGCCAGTTTCTTGACAATCAATTGTTCGATCCGCTCCACGGTATCCAGGCAATGCACATCGATTTCTCTGGGCATGAACTCGACTTCAAAGCGGCTTTCAAGAAAGGACACGAGTGTGATCATGCCGATCGAATCAATGACACCGCCGGTGATGAGGGGCATGGCGTCGTCTATGGATGCCGCCGGCGCATTGGGCAGAAAGTTCTCAGCGATATAATTCCTAACTTCGGTCTTGATTTCCACGGTTCAGTCCTTCCGCAATTCTGCCCAGGGCCAGGTAATCGATCTTGCCCCGGCTTCCCTTGGAAATAGTATCCACAAACAGGATGTGGTCGGGCGCCATGTACGGCGGCAGTGTCCGCGCACAGTGTGCCTTGGCTTCGACCAAGGTGAGGGCGCCTGCGGCGCGAACCCGGACAAAGGCAGCGATGATGGTTCCTCTCCGCCCATCCTCGGCAGCAATCACAGCCGCCTCCAGTATATCTTCATGGCGAGCCAGTGCAGCCTCAATTTCGCCCAGTTCTATGCGGAAGCCGCGGCGCTTTACCTGCCGGTCGAGCCTTCCCACGAATAAGTAGCTGCTGTCAGGCGCCAGCGACACGCGGTCCCCGGTGCGGTAATACTGTTTGCCGTTCAACCGGACGAAGGAGCGCTGTGTATCTTCGGGACGGTTCCAGTAACCATTCATCAGGGACTCGCCGCCCGCGAGCAGTTCGCCGCTCTCAGCGTCCACCGTGACTGTGGCGTAGGGGCACGGATGGCCGATCGGGAGCGGCTGTGATCCATCGAAATCGAACGGCACACGACACCACGTGACCACATTGGTCTCGGTCGGGCCGTAGAGGTTGGCGCAAACAGCCTGTGGAACCGCGGCCTGCAAACGTGCCACGCCTGGGCCGGGAAAAACCTCGCCGGCGAAGAGAATGACGCGCAGGTCGGGATACTCATGCTCCGCGAACCGTCCCTCCTGGAACATGCCGGCCAGGATCGACGGCACTGAATACCAACAGGTGATGCGGGCCTGGCGCAGGAACTGGACCAGGAAGCGCGGCATCCACACGATGTCACCGGGAACAAGAACACAGGTTGCGCCGCATAAGGCCATATTGAAAACATCGAAGGTGGAAAGATCGAAGCCCAGCGGCGACGGGCACGCGATGCGGTCATGGGAAGAGATCTGAAACTCGCGCGCGGTCCATCTTACAAAAGCGCCTACGGCACGGTGAGAAAGGACGACTCCCTTGGGCCGGCCCGTTGAGCCGGAGGTAAACAAAATGAGGGCCGGGTCGCGGGCATCGGCCTTGGACAGCGAGACAACGCTTGCAAAATCCGTTGGGCTTGCAGGAGCCGTTGACTGTGCTTGCCAAGGGATGCACGCACCGGTCCGGCAATCGCGGATTCGCGGCGGGTAACTGTCGCCTTCGATCGCCAACCGGGCCGCGCAGTCCTCCAGAACGGCTTCAATTCGTTCCTTCGGCCACTGGGGATGGATGGGGACATAGATAGCTCCGGCAAGAAGAGAGGCAAAGATAGAAACGATCGCATCGGTGGTCTTGGGCAGCACCAAGGCGATGCGATCCTGCTTCTGGATGCCGTGTTCGACGAACCGCAATGCCAGTGACGCAGCCTGCTCGAATAACTCCCGGAAGGACGTGACCCGATCGTCTTCAACAATGGCCGGGGCGCCGGGCGTAAGAGCTGCCGTGCGCCTAAGCCATTCGTGAAGCAGATCGCTTTCAGCTTCGGGCAAGCGTCACCCCCCATGTGAATCCGACACCCGCGGATGCGAACAGCAGCAATTGCCCAGGCCGAATCAGGCCATCGCGCCGCATGTGAACATAGTTGATCATCAGATCGCTGGCAAAGGTGTGTCCATACTCCGCCATGGGGGTCGGCGGCAGGCCGCCTTCGGGAAGTCCAACCATTCTGCGGAAACCATCGCGGTCCCGATAGCTGATGTTGGAATAGATGAAATGATCTACATCGCTCAAGCTCAGGGAAGACGCCGCCAGGACTTTGTTTGCCAGACGGAAGAGGTTGAGATAGTAGATCGGCATTACTTTGTGTTCAATGCACACGGCATCGGCCTCAATCTGGATGCGGCCGTCGGCCTGGGTCAAGGCAATAGCTTTGTACAGATGGCCGAGGGTCATCGCCTCCACGCCGAGCAGCAGCGGGCCGTCCGTGCCTTGGCGGCGCAGGATGACGGCACTGGCGGCGTCGCCCTGTACCGTAATTGGGAGCAAGGACCGGTTCTCAAGGGGCGCCATATCGCCGGTGACCAGCAGCGCGGTCTGAATGTTGTCATCTGTGCTCATCCAGCCCAGAGCGGTCTTGATGGCCAGGTGCAGCGCTCCGCAGCCGCCGGCTTTGAAACTCAGATTCAACGAGTTATCGGCCCCAAGTTCAGCGCTGAGTTTGTGGGCGAAGGAAAGATACTGCGAGTTATCTCCGGGGAAGGTGCTGTAATCCAGGATGAGATCGATATCTCGCGCAGCGATTCCGGCTTCCGCAATTGCCGTTGAAGCGGCTTCCAGCACCAAATCATAAGGTTGCTTGACGCCGCAGACACGGACGCGGCTCAGTCCGAGGCCTTCCACCGCTTTTCGTCTCGCCAGCGGGCTCAGCGGAGCCAGCGTTGTCTCCACGCGAGTTCGTTCCCGCTCCAGGATCGCTTCCACGGTCTCAGAGTCGGGTGGAACGGCGTACGCCGCGGATGCAATTCGCACATTCAAATTCAAGGCAGCTCCAGATGAATCGCGGCAAAGCCACTTTTGCCCGATGTTGCTAAAAGGAGAGCCTGACCGCTCTGTGGCCGGCTGCTCAAAGCCAGGATCAAGTGGAGCAGAGCACCAGTTTCAGCCAAACCCGCGGCAACGGCCTGCGGCGGGACGATGGGCGCATCGGGGCCGGCAATCTCGCGGGCCAGACTGGTTAAAGGGCTGGTGGCGCAAGGCGCGCCATTTCCGGCACTGATGGTGAGATTTGGAACGGACCCGCCGAGCATCTGGCGGATGGTCTTGAAAGGCTGTCCGCCTGCCGCCCAGCGGCCCGAGCGAAGACTGGCATAAGAGCGCCCCTCCCGGCTGCCAACCGGCTCCAGCACCAACGCGGCTACTCCTTCGCTGGGAACAAAGCCGGCGGCTTCCGTCAAGGGTTCCGAGTTATAGCAGGCAGGCGACAGCAGATCTGCCGCCTCGTACCATCCATAAACAGCCTGGGCGAGCGTATCTCCCGCAAGGACAATAGCCAGGTCGGCCTGCCCGTGGCGGATCAGGGATGCGGCTTGAATCAGCGCGCATTCGCCCGCAAAGCTCTTGCTGTCGACCATGATATTCGGTCCGCGCAGGCCGTGAAACAAAGCCACGTGAGCGGCCGGAGCGTTGGCGAGCGTCTCAGGGAAGGTGATGGGATCGGTTCCGGACCAACCATTTACGGCTGCGCTTTGGTAGAAGGATTCCGTGAGTTCAACACAGCCGAAGCCGGTGGCGAAGACCACGGCTACCCTGGACCGGTCCACCTTGCTGAGGTCTATCCCGGCATCCTGAATGGCCAGCGAAGAAGCTACCAGCGCCCACGCCGACAGACGATCCAGGCGCCTGGTCTTCAGGCCCGGCACCACGCTGGCGGGGCGAAACGGCTCTACGAGAAACGCTCGCCGGAGCCCGGCGGTTGTCCATGCGGTGATGGCGCTGGGTTGCAAGGAACAGGCGGGGATGAGTCCGGCCAAGGGACCATAGGGAGTGACGGAACCGATTCCGGTAATGGCCGGCAAATTCGCAGTCATGGGCGGCCGCTCCCGAAGATGAGTGCCGCGTTGCTGCCGCCAAAGCCAGCTGAAACCGACATGGCCAGCGGTAGCGGCTGGTGTCTGACTTCTCCGCGGATCCAGTCGATGCCTTCGCTCTCGATGGGGTCCGTCAGCCGCAGCGTCGGGAACAGCGCGCCGCAACGAATGGCCGTGATGGTGATGGCTGCCTCCAGGGCGCCGGCTGCTCCCAGGCAGTGTCCAAAATAGGACTTCGTCGAGGATACGGGAACGGGACGGCTGCGTCCGGCAAAGGCGGACTGATAGGCATTGGCTTCCGCACTATCGTTCAGGAGCGTGCCTGTGCCGTGGGCATTCACATAGCCGATCTCATCGGCGCCGCACTCGGCCATTTCCATGGCGCGGCGCATGCAATCCGCCAAACCGATTCCGTCTTTGTGCGGAGCAGTGGGATGCGATGCGTCATTGGTCATGGCCCATCCACGCAATACGGCCAGAATATTGGCGTGGCGCGCCGCAGCTCCGGCGAGCGTTTCGAGCACGAGAACCGCGGCTCCTTCTCCCAGGTTCAATCCCTTGCGATTCTGGTCGAAGGGCCGGCAGGGGCCGGGATCCAACGCCTGGAGGGAGTTGAACCCGCTCAACGTGAACGGGCACAGCGCGTCGCTGCCTCCTGCCAGAATCATGGGCGCGGCTCCGTCGAGCAGAAGGTTGGCGGCAAGCGCAATCGCCATCGCCCCGGAAGCGCAAGCCACGGAGACGGCACAGTTCGGTCCGTGAATCCCCAAGCTCTCACCGACCGTGGCGGCAACGTGCGATACCGGGTAGGAGGCGGCCCGCGCCAGACCGCCGTGCCGGTACCAGGCGATCGGATCCTGCACAATTCCGGGATCGATCTCGGATAAGCCCGCGACCGTGCTGGCCATCACGACACCGCTCTCCCGGAAGGCGAGGCTCTCGCGATCCAGGTCCGCTACCGCGTCTTGAGCAGCCACCGCCGCAAGGCGATCCGTGCGAGAGTAGCGGGAGCTGGCGCCTTCCGCCAGAAACGGCAGTCCGCAAACCTGGGCCGTGGTTCCTTCAAAATCGGGATACATATCCCCGGCGGGCGCCAGGCAACACTTGCCCGATAACATGCCCGCCTGCAAGGCGGCCAGCCCGATGCCATAGGGGCTGATAACGCCGGCTCCAGTAACGACAATGGTTTCCTGCATATCAGTCACTGGAATTTACCTGCCAGAAGTCGAAGAAATTCACCCACTGATCATAATGAACCGGCAACGTTGTTTCAAGGAACCGGACAGCCTGGCGCAAACCGGCGCGTTGGCCGGCATCCCCGTCGCCGGAAGCAGCCGGCAGGATTGGGTCGCCCATCAGAACGCGATAGCGCAGCCAACCCAGGCGAATCACGAAACCGGGCAGCACCGGAGCGCCCGAGACCTGCGAAAGCAGAAATGGACCCAGCGGAAAGGCGGCCGGTTTGGAAAAAAACGGAACCTCGGCGCCATGACGAGGGTTGTAGACGCGGTCCCCCTGGATGGCCACGATTTCATTCCGGCGCAAGGCCTGCAAGAGTTCGATTGTGGCCCGCGCGCCGTTTCTGAGGTCCACGATTCTGAGCCGCTCGGTGGCCATCCTGTCCCGCAGCAATTTCTCCGCCGGTTTGTCCTCGACCACGCGCGCCACATTGACCGGCCGGCCGTGCATTTCAAGCAGGCGTGAGGCGAATTCAGGATTCCCCAGGTGTGCCGTCCACACAATGAGCCCTTTGCCCGCTTCGAGGCATCGGTCGATCGTGGCGGCGCCACGATCCTTGTCTGCCAGCATGGAGAGCAGTTGCGCATGGCTGGCCTGGGGGACGTAGCAATAGGAAACCATCAAATCGCAGAACGAATAGAAGACGCAATAAACCTTCCAATACAAGGCCAACCCGCGCCTGCCCGAGACCCGGCGCAGATTGCCGGCCACTGCCTTGCGCTCCCGCTTCAACAGGAAGAAAAAAATCAGCGCCGTTACCGCCGCCATGGGGGGATGGACAAAGCGCGGCAGCCGCGGCATGATCCAAAACACAATCTGGAGAGCAGGGACGTTGTGAAAACGGTGCCGGTACCAGCGCGTCAATCGCCACCAGCCGTCAATAACTCACGCACATCGTGAATTACTTTCCTCTTCAACACCGAGTACATATGAAGGATCTCCGTGTCGCTGTATCCGATGGAGCGGAGAGTGCGAATCGCGCCGTCGACGGCCGCGGGATTGCTCATTCCAAAGCGGCGGTGATACTCAAGCTGAATGTCGGTCATCTCGTGCTTCGACAATGTTGGAGTGCCCATCGGCATATCGTTGTAGGAGAACCGGCTGGTCATCCCCATTCGTTCCGGATCCCAACCGGCCTCGATGGCCTGCTGGTTGATATCGCAGCCGGGAAAGAAGCGCAAGCAAAAATGATAGGGCAACAACGACGGCTTGGGCAGTTCGCCCAGAAAGTCGAGGGTGCGTTGCGCCATCTCGCGGGTCTCCGTGGGGAAGCCGTACATGGTCGATATGTTCACGGCCACGTTCTGGCGCTGCGTATAAGCGATGATGCGCCTGGCCTTTTCCAGGTCGAGGTTTTTTTGCACCAGGCGCTGAATCTCTTCCGCGGCCGATTCGACGGCGTAGGTAAACCACACGGCGCCGGCTTTGAGCGCGCTATCCACAAACTCCTCGCTGGTGATGTCGGCGCGCAAGCCATTGACGAAATAGAACCGCAGTTTGAGCCCCGCCGCCACGATCATGCCGAACAGGTCCATCGAGCGCTTCAAGTTGACATTGAAGATATCGTCGACGACATAAAAGTCCTGGATCCCGTGCCTGACGTGGAGCTCTGTGATCTCCTCAAAGATGTTGGCGGCGCTGCGCAAGCGGATGCGCTTCCAATGGCTGAAACAATAGGTGCAATGATACACGCAGCCGCGGCTGGTGAGCAGCACTCCCTGGCGGCGATGATTGTAAGCGTAACTCAGTTGACGCTGGTACTCATTCAGGTCGATCAAGTCGTACGCGGGGAAGGGCAGGCTGTCGATGTTCGCCACTTCCTGCTGGTCTTCGTTTTCCACCACCCCGTCGTCGGTCCGGTATAAGACTCCGGCCATCGAAGCAAGCGGTTCTCCGCAAAGGAGGTTGACGAAAACCTGCTCGCCTTCCCCTTTCACGGCGATCTCCAGCTCCGGCACTTCCTCGAAGAGCCGGCGCTTGTACGCCTTGACGATGGGGCCGCCCGCGATGAGGGTAGCGTCGCTGTGGGCGCGCACCAAACCGGCGATCCGCTGAAGTTCCTCCAGAAAGAAGGCGATGGAGCGGACGCCCACGACATCCGGCTGAAACTCGTTCAGGATGCGGATGAATCGCTCATCGTCCGGGCAAGACAGGGAGGACTCGACAATGCGGAACTCGATCCCCGGCAGCGCCGTGCGCGCGTAGGACGCGAGATACATGAGGCCCAAAGGGGGGACATGCATCTCGTAGGGCATGGTCGTCCCCACCCACTTATTCATATTATTGGCTTCCACCAGCAGAACCCGTGCTGGTTTCTTCCTATCGAAGGTCGGCATGGGGAAACATCCTCATGGAATACAAATGTTAAGTCCTTGCCGCAATCTTCGCTTCGACGGTCGCGGCCAAACGATCGATACTCTTCCATGCGCTTTCGTCGAATTCGCCGTCCACCAGCTTGATGCCGAAATGCCGCTCAATCTCAAGAATGAGCTGGAGAATATCGATGGAGTCGATCTCCAGATCGCCGCCAAGGAGCGGTTGATCGTCGCGCAGTTCTTTCGGGGTCAAGTCCCTGATTCGCAGGCTGCGAATAATGATCGTCTTTAGTTGTTCCTTAACGGTGGCCATAGTGGTCGTTTCAGCAGTATAGCACCCGGGCTTATCGCACCATACTTCAGGTTCAGCGCACCAGGCCGAGAGCCGAAGTCAAACCCAGGAAACCGCGGGAAGCATATCCGATGGGATCCAGAAGCACCGCTCTCGCCACAAGCAAATCGCGCACCGGCTGGCCCCGGAAATGGCCGATCTGCCGGTAGTGGGCCATGAAATAAAGCACACGCAGGAAGATCTTCCAGCCCAGGGGTGCAAAGTACATCGGCGTGATGAGGGGCACGGCGCGGCCCTCTTTTACTTCCGCCGCGAAATCCGCATAGCTGCCAGCCTGCGAAACCGAGAGCACCGAGCTGGCCAGCAGCAGATGGCTGTCTCCGCCGCCGACTACCGGCTTGTGAACGGACTGAGCCAACTGGAGAACGCGGTCGTTCTCCTCACGGCTGCGCATTCCGTTGTATTCGAGGGCATGAATCGCCCAGCCGTACCGGCGCAGAAGCTCTTCGGCCGGAATCTTGCGGTCCCGGTCCTTGCCCCAGGGAACCAGTGGGTGGTTGAACACCACCAGGCATCCGCTGGCGCGCAGGATTTCAAATAAATCGTCCAGCCGGTTCGCACGGGCTGCCGCTTGAAGACTGGCATGGGTTTCTTGAACGCCGGACTCGGGCAACCCCGTGATTCCCAGGTGGAAGAGATAGTCCTGAAAGCGCAGCGAAAGCTCTTCGCCGAGAGGATTGCGGTGCGCATCTTGGGGACGCTCGCGCTGGAGCTCGACACTTCCGGCAATTTCGTCATGGTCGGTAATCCCCACATGGACGCCATCGAAGCCTAAAGGCGCAACGCTTGAGGACTCCACCAGAAACACGTCCTCGGCCGTCTGCGGAGGCCGGTAGGAGACCTCGGCATAATTCAGGCCGGCAACCTTCGCCAGCCCGAATGCCGACTGAAGGATGTGCCGGAAGGGCCGCATGAACCCGAGCTTCACCACCTCGTTCAGAGAGGCCAGGTTCTCAACCGAGTGCTCGGAGTGGTTGTGCGGTGAAACCGCAAAGTCGAATTCCCGCGCGGGCCGCGGACACGAACGGTAAGCATAGTTCTCGATCGCCCAGCAACCCGACATCTTGCCGTCCCTTTCCGCTGTCCCGGAACTATTGAAGTAACCCGCCACCTGCAGCGGTCACTTGTCCCGTGATGCTGCTTGCCTCCAGAGACGCCGGAAATGCCACAAACGGAGCCGCCTCTTCGTCCTTGCCAAAACGCCCCAGAGGAACTTTGGAGAGCAGTCTCTTCTCTTTTAGAGTGCTAAACCACCCGACACCACGAGAACACAGCATATCAAAAGCATGGTAACCGCTCGAAGTTCGCCTCCGCGTGTCGGATCGATTCAGTTCCGCTTCCCGCGGGCGCGCCTGGGTCCGGGCGGGCAGGTCGACTCGCGAATCACCAGTTCCGGCAGGATCGGCACCGCATCCGGAAACGTCGCCTGCCCGCGAATCCGTTGCAGCAGGATGCGAGCAGCCACCACGCCCATCTGCCGCAACGGTTGGCGGATGGTGGTCAGGCTGGGGTTGTGGTACGCCGCGCCCTGAATATCGTCAAAACCCACCACGGAAACGTCTTCCGGCACGCGCAGGCCATGATCCACCAGAGCCCGGATCGCTCCGAACGCGGACTCATCGTTGTAGCACACAACGGCAGTGAAGTCGGCGCCGCGGTCGACCAGCTCATTGACCAGCCCGAAACCCAACTGCGGCGTGGAGTCCCGTAACTGGATTTGCACGGTCAACTCGGGCGGAACTTCCAGTTTTAAATCCCTGGCCACCGTCATCTGGCACTCCCAGCGTTCATCGGCGTCGGAGCTGTGGCTGCCGCCGCGCATGAAGGCGATCTTGCGGTGCCCCAACTGGACCAGGTGGCGCAGCGCCAACTCCGCCGCCCGCCGTTGATCCAGCACCACGTTGGTCACCCCCTCGATCTTGCGATGTCCGGCCACCGCCACCACCGGCAGCTTCAAGCTATGCTCCAGCACCGTGTCGATCAGGATGAACCCTTCCACGGAACGGTCCATCAGCAGGCGAGGGTACTCCTCAATCAGGTCGGGCTTGCGGCGATGGCTGGCGGTCAGGTAGAAGTAGCCTTCTTCGATGAGGTACTCCTCCACGCCGGTCAGCACCTGCGTGGAATAGTGGTCGTTCAGGTCCGGCACCAGCACGCCCACTGAGAAAGTCTGCCGTTTGCGAAGCGACCGCGCATAGAAGCTGGGCCGGTAGTCGAACTTGGCTGCCGCCTCTGTCACCCGGTCCCGGGTTTCCTGCGGAATCGAACGCACACCGGGGGCGTTGTTCAGCACCAGAGAGATGGTGGCCGAGGACAGGTTCAGATACTCACCCAGCGTGCGCAGGCTGATGGGCTGTCCCGGCTGCGGCCCGGTCCCGGATTTAGTTCGCTTCGCCATGCACAATGTTGTAACACCCTTCGCGCCTTATGCGCTGTGATTTCAATGGCGAACGATTTTCCGGCTGATCATCCCCACACATGCCGCTGCCCTGGTTGACGCGATCCTCCCTGCCTGCCGATCGGCGCCACCGTAGCCGCTCCCCGCAAACCTCGCCTGAAAATGTCCTTTTGGCCGTACAATCGAAGACAGCCCCACGCCCCGCGGAGGGATGGGTGAGCGGTTGATACCGGCGGTCTTGAAAACCGTTGTGCCTGAAAGGGTACCGGGGGTTCGAATCCCTCTCCCTCCGCCAGTAAGTCCTTGTATATCAATAAATTAGCGGAAAGATCCGAAATGACAGTACTTTTCCCCGCAAAATAACAGATTTTCTCGCGAACCGGAACTGGAGAATTATCTCCGCCCGAGCTTTACCCGCCATTTTCTGCCCAATTCTCTGATCGCAGTTTTGGCAGTTCCGATTTCAGTCGAATCGGAACCGGAGAAATTTGGTATCGAAAGTTCGAATTCTGTTCGCTCCGCTACGCAGTCTAGGTTGTTTATTTTGTTCAACTTACATCAGAGAAAGACCCCGGAATTCGGGCCTTTTCCGAGAATTTCTTCCACCAGAGAATTTCTCCTGCTATCGGAATCCCGCCCGAGAAGAGACCTTTTCTCCGACCTGACGAGCGGAGGTCCGGTTTCTACAAGAAGTTCCGCAGAGAATTCGCGTGCCTCTCCGCCTGCCGTCGCCCTGCTAAATTCTGCTTTTGGTCTAGTCGACAACTGCAAGGCGATTACGCGATAGGGCAGTTTCCTGGTTCGGGACCAGGGTCCCTACCTCTTACAAGCCTTGTAAAATCATCAATTTACAAAACTCGACTTGTTGAATCTTGTGGATTCTTGGTGTTCGTGCATCTACAGAATCATCTACGTTGCCCTGGTGGCCGCCTTTGTCTCTTGTTTATCAGCAGCTTACGGTCGAGGGAATCTGAGGGCCGACCCTCTGGGTTTGCATCAGGGAGCCGACCTCCAATACAAAGCCGGACCGAATGAAGGAGGGACCTGGGAGAGATTGGCAGGGCCGTCGTGACTGTTGAGAACCGAGGTTCCGTCGGAATAGGCGGTCTTGAAGAGGCGCTTGCGGGCGTCCTATTGGAATTGGGTGGCGTTATGGTTGATTTCGGTCGAGGGAGATGCGGTTGCCGGCGTCGACGGAGGCGTAGCTGGTGGTGCTGGCGTGCACTGTGCCGTATCGGCGAGTTGCGGAGGTCAGGCGGCGGCGAGGTCGTGACTTTGAATGAGCGCGCTCGCATCCAGGAATTGGCTGGAAGTCCGGATGGAAGCATCATGGCCGGTTGTTGATAGCCGAATCGATGGTTGGTGGGGCGCACAAAATGCCCGCCGAAGGATGATGCAGCGTATGTTCGTAAGGCTCTGGTCCTCAACCAAGCTGGCAAAAGGAGCGGTGCTTACGCACCGCCCGGAATTTTTGCGCTTGACAAAGCTTTCGACCTTATCGAGGGCCACCCAAACTTTATTGGTCAGACCTGCGCCACCCGCCATCGAGGCGAAGTGGTTCGGGTTCAGCTCATTTCCCTTTCAGCTCTGCAGCCAGCTTGGTCAGAATAGCCAACTGCTCACGACCCAGCGCCAGCAGCCGGTCGCAGCATGGGTCCTGCGTCTGCGGCTCGCCCGGTGTTTTGCCGATAGGCCACACGTACTTCGACAGCGTTGACTCGCGCGTGACCGGCTCACCGGCGTGGCTGTGACCAACAGCGCGGAAGAGGAAGTTGTAGCTTCCGGGCTGCGAGGTAAAACGGAACGTCTCGGCGTACTCGCCGTCGTTCTGTCCACCGTCGTTGTGCTGACCGTCGTCCTTGAGCGTGAGGTCCCACTGGGTGCCGGAAGGCGAGGTGACCGTGCAGGTGACGGCGCATCCGGTGACCGGCAGCCCCGCTTCGGCCACGGCAGCATCGACCCAGATGGGGTCGCCGACGTATACCTTCTGCGGCGTGACGTAGGGCTGCATGCGGAAGTTCGACCCGACGCCGATCGCAACGCCGAAGGAGATGGGCTTGGTGTATTCGTGCGCGCAGCGTTCGGGCAAGAAGCCGAGCTGGTGTCCTTTGCCGGCGAGCGGGTTGCCAGTGCAGGCCATCTTGTTGTGCTGCACGATCAGTGTCCAGGTGCCGGCGTAACGCTTGGGCTCGCCGACCGGCATCTTGAATTCGAGGTAGCGAGACTTCTCGGTGAAGCCGGAGCGCACGGCGAAGCCCGGTGGAATGGAACTGACGTCGACGATCTCTCCTTTCGGCGAGCGCAGCCAGAACGGCAAGCGGATGCCTTCGATGTCATACATCACAACCATGCCGCTCACATCGCCGCGCAGCACGTCGAATGGCAACTCGATCTCGTCACCTGCATTGATGGTGAACTTTGGATCGAGCAGCGAAGCCATATCGACGATGTCGAGATAAATCTCGGTGTAGTACTTCATGAGCTGGTAAACGATGTCCGGATCGCTCGTATCGACGGCACGAAATGTTGCATGCGTGGCGGAGGCGAGTGCGTCGAGCGCAGCCTTGTCGATGTCCGCGTCCTTTCCCAGGCCGACAGTGTAGATCTTGCAGTCGGTTGGCAAAGGCAGCACATTCGCGTTCACCACCGTCGACGGTGGAATCATCGATGGGCCGCCCAGGACGGTGTAGTACTTATTGTCCGCGGGATTCTTCCACGCCGTGTTGTCCATGCCGTCGGTCAACAGGACAACTACCTTGCGTGGGGTGACCGCCGGCGCAGGGTTACGCGGCGTTCGCACCTGGTCGATGCCCGTCTGCGCTCCACCGGCAATCGCCGTAGAGCCGCCGGGGGCGAGGTTCGCCGCCGTCAGCGCGTTATTCATACCGGCGCGGGAAGCCGAAGTGAGCGGCGCGATGGGAAGGAAGGCGTCGGGCAGCTCGTTGAAGCGAACCGCGCCGAAGCGATGGTCTTCATCAGAAGGTAGCAGGCTCAGCAGCAGGCGCGAAGCTGTGAGCGCTGCCTCAGCTTTGGTTCCGCCGGGGACCGCGTCGCCCATACTGCCGGAGCGGTCGATCACAGCCACGGCATCCACCGGGACGGCCGCGATGATGCTCCCGTTGAGCGGCAGGTTGAACTGCGTCTGCGTGGTGTTGGTCGCGTTGTGATTGCCGATAGTCAGCGTAGCCGCAGCGTTCTTCGGCGGTGTGGCGTTGGCGAAGAAGCCGACCGCAACAATTCCATCGCCGGTGCCTGTGCCGCCTCCGCAGGCAGTCGTCGGTGCAATGGAGTACGGCGCGGACTGAATGCCCTGGCCGAGATTGCTGGGGTCAGGGAGCAATTCGAACAGCGCCGCATCGGGTCCGGAAAGCGAGGCGGTGAAGTTGAGCGTGCCGTTGCCGCCGTTGGTGACATGGATCAGACGGACCAGGCGGTAACCCTGCTCCAGGTTACCGAAAGCAGGGAAGGTGGCTGGCACGCTGATCTGCGCACGCGCTACGCAGCCGACGCCGCTCAGGTTGACGGTGTCCGGGCTTGAGGACGCACCGCTGGTCACCGATATCGATGCCATATTGCTTCCTTCCACGGTTGGAGTGAAGACTATCGGCACGCTGATGGGAGCCGCGCCGCACTGCAGCGTCTGGTTGACTGAGTTCCACTGAAACGCGCTGCCGGGAAGCGATGCGGGAAATGAGACGCTCAGCGGAGTTTCACCGTTGTTGGTGATCTTGAGTGTGGCGTTTGCGGACGAGCCCAACGGCGTGGTGGCAAAGACGATGTTCTTGGAAGAAAACTGAATCGATGTGACGGCCTGCCGCGCTTTGCCGGAGCATGTAATCTGCTTGTCGCCATTGGGAGGCGTGGTGGTGATCGGCAAAGCGACGTTGTTAAAAGTTCCGATGGACCCCGGCTGAAATTCAAGCGTGACGACGCAGGTGGCATTCGGGCTCAGCGTAGCAGGGAGCGCAGGGCTGGCGCCGACGAACGTATACGGAGCGACGCTGCCGACCGAACTGATGATGAGGCAATCCGTGCCGTTGTTCTTGATGGTGAACGTTTCTTGCGGAGGCACCTGCGGGCAGCCGCCCATGACGACATCGGGAAACATCAGTGGCTGCGTCGCGGGAACGGTGATCTTTGCGCTGCCCACGGGGAACACTGCGGATGTGAGCACAGTACCGCCGTCCTGGATGTAAACCTTGGTCGTATCCGCGTTGCCGACAAGCTGAACGTTCAGATTGACCGGTCCAACCAGCGAGCACAACACTGTCGCATTGTCGCCGCGCATCATGTCCACCGGACCAACTCCCGATATGGTCGCAAAGAAGACCATGACAGCATCGCCGCTGCCCTGGCTGACCTGCATGCCGGGAAGAGGATGCTGAGGATCGGAATTGACGGTCCCGATCAGGTGGCTGACGATCGACGTGCCCGTGAACTCCTGCAGACTGACGGTGAGCGTGGAGGAGCCGCCTAAGGTCTGGTCCGAAAGCAGCAGCAAGTGAGGATTGGTCGCAACGCCCCACAGAATGTAGTGCAAGGATTCGTTCGCGCTTTGCGAGAGGAAGCTCGTGACAGCGCCGATCACGATGGAGATGCCGGGGTTAGCGCCGCCAGGCGTATAGGTGACTTTTACGCTGCCAAGTGTAGTTGTGAGGGTTTGCGACCAGTTCATGGGGGAAAACTGGCCGGCCTGAATATTGATCGATTTGCAGGACATAACGAATACCTCCTTGGAATGTCAGGGCTGAAACCTTATGGGTGCGGGACTGGGGAGAAAGGCCTGGAGTGAACTGATGACGATCAGTAGACACTTTGTGCCCTGGACTCTTTTTATACGAGCAAGACAACAGCCTGTCAACCTTCCCGGCTTTTAAGATTTGCGATACAAGCAGTCCAGCGAGTTCACTCCTTCGTTACCTCAAATTGCACGACAAAACAGGATGGTCACAGGTCTGGCCTGCCTTGGTGTTGTTCTTTATTGCATTCTTGATTGTCGCAGCACTCAATCGCTTTGGCCGTCCTCTGTGACGGCAAGATTGATGTTGTTCTGTGTCTCGTCGAATTGCCATCGGTCATTCCCCAGGATGAATTCGACAGTAGTCGAAATCGTAGCGGCCAAAGCACCCTAGAACATTCCAGAACAATAGCTTTCAATGAGATGGCCGCAACGTATTTAATCGAAAGCACTTGTTTTCAAGCGATTTCTACAATTTTCAACAAGCGGGAAAAGCTGGTTCGGGACCAGAGTCCCTACCCCTAGCATACCTTGTAAAATCAACGGCTTACGACCAGTCGCTTGTTGAATGTTGTGGATTTGTGAGGAAATCGCAGTTACAGAATCGTCTACATTGCCCTGGTCACCGCCATTGGCTCTTGTTTATCAGCCGCTTACGGTCGAGGTAACCTGAGGGCCGACCCTCTGGGTTTGCACCAGGTGGACGATGTTGAGGCTATCTTAACACCGGTTCTTCAGCGTCATAGGCGATGAAACGATCTGTGATTGGGCCGTTCTTCTCGCAATGAATACTAGGGCCTGTTAACACTACCGGGACGGTGGCGACGGAAACCATTTTTTTCCAGATCGAGGAATGAGGAGCGACGGCTACCGGGTGTAACCTAGCGACGATTGACGAAGAGATGGGGAAAAGTGGCCCAGTATCGAAGCGTTGCGGCGAAAAACCGGCCATACTTCATTCTCGCCCCTTGACGGTGGACCCGCCACAGCCTGCGGGCTCGGCTTCGTCTGACCGGATTTTCGCGGACAACGCCACCCTTGACTTCGTTGTTGCTGTAATGCATCCCACATAGCAGTGTAGGCCACAAGCGAGTTCTTGAAAATGCTCAGTGCCCGCCCGCGCGCAAATCCACCTTGCCGCGAAACTTGGAATACACGAAGACAATGTAACCGATGGCCAGCACCATGCCGAAGCCCCACCAGACCAAACCGACGGCGAGCGTGTGCGGACCGGAGATGGCGCGGCTGAGGGTAATGTCGCGATCGGCGCCGGTGGTGGCGGGAAGCAGCGTGGGATAAAGGCCCCAACATGCGCCGGCCAGCATGAAGAACAGATAGAGGCACGAGGACAAAAACGCTTTGACCGGCTGGACCTTGCGATTGAAGAGCCAGATGCCGCCGAGCGACGCGACAACGCCGATGGGAACGATGAAGGTTGCCGGGTAATTGAAGTAGTTGTTCAGGCTGGCCGGGCGCACGGCGATGGTGGCAGCGAGACTGACCGCTGTGAGGGCGACCAGCACAAACCAGAGTGGAGTGACGACGCGGCGGGCGCGGTCTTCCAGTTCGCCGGAGGTTTTGATGGTGAGCCAGAGAGCGCCGTGAAGTGTGAGAGCAACGAGCGCCAGCAGGCCGCCGATGACTGTGTACCAGTCGAGAATGCCGGGATGCGGGCCGGGTTGCCAATTGGTCCACAGGGGTAGGAAAAAGTAGCCATCAGCTTGTAGCGGAACGCCGCGCAGCACGTTGGCGAGGGCGGCGCCGAAGAATATTGTGAGTAGAGCGCTGGATAGACCAAAGAGGCCATCGAGCAACACTCGCCAGACGCCGACTTCAAGGTGATTGCGCAACTCCAGGCTCACGCCGCGCAGGATCAGCAGCCAGAGTACGATCATCAGGGGCAGATAAAAGCCGCTGAAGGCCGAGGCATAAAGCAGTGGAAAGGCAAAGTAGAGCGTGCCGCCGCCAGCCAGCAGCCAGACTTCGTTGCCGTCCCATACGGGGCCGATGCTGGCGAGTGTGGCGCGGCGCTCGGCCTCGGTGCGGACCAGAAACAGGTGCAGCACGCCCACGCCCAAATCAAAGCCGTCGAGCACCACATAGCCCACAATCATTACGGCAACCAGCCAGAACCAAATGAAACCCATCATGATGAAACTCCCGATATTCTTCTGTTTAGCCCAATGCGGATCGGATCAATCTGCTTGAATCGCTTCAACGGCAGGAAGCTTTGGCTCCGGCCCGTTGCTGATTTCGCGATAAATCAGAACGGTAAAGAGGATGCCCAGCAGCAGATACAGCCCCATGAAGCCGAGCAAAGTAAACAGACCATTGCTGGCCGAGACGGTGTTCGAGTAGCCTTCGCTGGTGCGCATCAGTCCGTAGATGAGCCAGGGCTGGCGGCCAAGCTCGGCGGTCATCCATCCAGCGGTGTTGGCGATGTAAGGCAGAGGGAAGCTGAGCAGCAGCGCCCACAAAGCCCACCGCGCTGTGTAAAGCCGCTCGCGCCAGAGCAGAAACGCGGAGACGATCATGAGCAGCGCAAACCAGGTTCCGAGGCCAGCCATGATGTGGTAGGCGTAGAAGAGCAGCGGCAGGGCGGTAGGCCACTGGTCGTGTGGAATCTGGTCGAGGCCCTTGACTTCGGCCTTGGTGGTGCCGTAGATCAGGAAGCTCAGTGCGTCGTTGACGACGATGGGGTTGTCGATCTGGCCGGTGTCCTCATTGGGCTGGCCGATGAGCACCATTCCCGCGCCGTTCTCGGTCTTGAAAAGACCTTCCATCCCGGCCATCGCAGCCGGCTGGTTGCGGGCCACATACTTGCCGTGCAGGTCGCCGGTGGGGAAGATGATGAGGATCGAGGCAACCAATCCGGCGATGACGCCAACCTTGAGAAAAACGCGGCCATACTCGTCCAGCCGCCCTTCCAGAAGATAAAATGCGCCTACGGCGGCCATTACGAATGAGCCGGTGATGACTGCGCCGGTCATATTGTGTGCATATTGGAGCAATGCCCAGGGGTTGAGGAGCAATTGCCAGAAGCTGAGCACCTCGAATTGCCCATTGGGCAGGCGATCATAGGCCACTGGATGCTGCATCCAGGCATCGGTGACGATGATGAAGAACCCCGATACCCATGAACCCACAAAGACCATCACTGCCGAAAACCAATGCATGAGTTTGGATATCCGCTTTTCGCCATAAAGAAATAGGCCCAGAAAGGCCGACTCCAGAAAGAAGCTGAAAACTCCTTCCATGGCCAGAGGTTGGCCAATGACACCGCCGGACAGCCGCGCGAAACGCGCCCAGTTGGTGCCGAACTCGAACTCCATAGGGATGCCGGTTACGACGCCAAAGACGAAGTTGATGGCGAAGATGCGCCCCCAGAAGCGAGCGGCGCGGTCCCACTGCTCGCTGCCGGTTTTGAGAGCGACGGACTTGAGCACCACGATCAGAAGCGCCAGGCCCATGGTGAGTTGAGGAAAGAGATAGTGGAATGTGATGGTAAAGGCAAAGTGCAGACGGTGGATCAATTCAGCGGTCATCGGGAACTCCTTTTCCAGTACGTGCACGGCTGGAATGTGGCACGATCACTGCGCCGCCGAAATGCCACACGGCAGGTCTTCGCCAAGACAAGCCGGAAAGACTGACGGTTCTCGTTCGGCACACTATTCGATTAATACAACATTTCCAATTACTTTTCCCATTTCCGAGCAAGTTCACTCCCGACCACCTTCGCTCGACTGATTGTACGGCCCGATTCACCGCGCTGCCGGCAGCCGTTCCCGATTCCGGGCCGGCGGCATCGACTGATGTTCGAAGGAATATCGTGCTACGATATGTCTGTGGCAGCAAGGACGACGCGGCTTAAATCCCGTGAGTTTCAAGCGCTGGCGGAATTCCGCTATCAGATTCGCCGGTTCCTGCGGTTCAGTGAAGATCAGGCGCGCACCAGCGGGATCAAGGCGCAGCAGCACCAGCTCCTGCTGGCCATCAAAGGCCTGCCGAGGGGCGTGAAGCCCACTATTGGTGAGCTTGCCGCGCGGATGCTGATCCGCCATCACAGCGCCGTGGAACTGGTGAACCGGCTGGCCGAACACGGCGCGGTGCAGCGAGTATCAGCAGAAGAAGATCACCGCGAGGTCTACGTTCGGCTCACGAAGAAGGGGGAAACGATGCTGCACAAATTGTCGGTTGCGCATCATGACGAACTGCGGGCCGGAGGCCCCGAATTGATGAACGCGCTAAGCAAAGTGCTGGGCGGCGCATGAAACGCTCACCCGAACTTGAAAAGCTGGGGGACTTCACTACCACCATTCGCGTGCTGCCCATCGCCGGGATGGCCATCGTGATCGGGTTGGTTGGGGCGTGCGTGGCGCTGGCGCTGTTACGCCTGATCGGGTTCTTCACCAATCTCTTTTACTACCAGCGTCTCGGCAGCGCACTGGTTTCGCCCGCAGGGAATCATATGGGCTGGTGGGCTGTGCTGGTGCCTGTCGCCGGCGGCTTGATCATCGGCCTCATGGCGCGCTACGGCTCGGAACGGATTCGCGGGCACGGCATACCGGAGGCCCTCGAATCCATCCTGATCGGCGGCAGCAAGGTGCAGCCGCGGCTGGCCATTCTCAAGCCCTTGTCGGCGGCGCTGTCCATCGGAACCGGCGGACCCTTCGGCGCGGAAGGCCCCATCATCATGACCGGCGGCGCATTCGGGTCGATGATCGCGCAGTTCTTTCATCTCACCAGCGCTGAACGGAAGACCCTGCTCGTGGCCGGGGCGGCGGCGGGCATGTCCGCGACATTCGCCGCGCCGTTGTCGGCGATTCTGCTTGCAGTCGAGCTGTTGCTCTTCGAATGGAAGCCGCGCAGCCTCATTCCGGTGGCGTTGGCCAGCGCTACCGCGGGAGCCGCGCGGCGATACCTTATCGGCCTCGGCCCGCTGTTTCCCACGCCGCCGCACCCAGTATTCATCGGCCCGGCAGGGCTCATGGGCTGCGTTATCTGCGGCGTTCTCGCCGGGGCGCTGTCCGCGTTGCTTACCGGCGCAGTCTACGCGGCCGAGGACGCCTTCGCCAAGCTGCCCATTCACTGGATGTGGTGGCCGGCCATCGGAGGCTTGGCGATTGGGTTGGGAGGCATGATTTTCCCGCAGGCCCTCGGCGTCGGTTACGACACCATTGGCTCGTTGCTTCAAGGCAATGGAGCCCTCGGCCTGCTGCTGGGCATCCTGCTGGTGAAATCCACCATCTGGGCGGTATCGCTGGGGTCGGGAACATCGGGCGGCGTTCTGGCGCCGCTGCTGATGATGGGCGGCGCGTTGGGCGGCCTCGAAGCGTCATTCCTTCCCGCGGCAGGCGCCGGGTTCTGGCCACTCGTCAGCATGGGAGCGATTCTTGGCGGCACCATGCGCTCGCCACTCACGGGAATCGTATTCGCGATCGAACTGACACACGACGTCAACATGATTCTGCCTCTGATCGTTGCCGCCGTCATTGCTCACACCTTTACGGTGCTGGTGCTGAAGCGCTCTATTCTCACGGAGAAAGTGGCGCGCCGCGGGTTTCATCTTAGCCGCGAGTACAGCGTGGATCCGCTGGAAGCCCTGTTCGTCCGCGAGGTGATGCGCACCAGGCTGATCGCGTTCGAGGCGAGCGGCTCTGTCGACGAGGCACGGAGATTGTTGAAGAATGGCCATCCCGCTCGCGGGCAGCACCTCTATCCAGTCATCGACGCAGACCGCCGCCTCAGCGGGGTTATCACGCGCAAGGACCTGGCCGCTTACAGTGGCGAACGGACTCTGATGTCCGACGTTGCGCGCGGCAGCCCCGTGGTGGCAGTTGCGGACGAGCCGCTGCGAACCGCCGTCTATCGCATGGCAGAGACAGGCTGCACGCGGATGCCAGTAGTGGACAGCTACGAAGAGCGAAGGATCGTAGGAATGGTTTCCAGCGAGGACCTACTGGGCGCGCACTCTCGCAATCTCGCGGAGGAGCGCAGCCGCGAGCGTGTCCTGCGCATCCGTCTGCCGTTCCGAGGCGCCAGAGAATCGACCCCGGCGACCAAGTAAGAGTTATCGCCCTCGCATGATGCCGGTGTAACCTGTGGCTGTGGAATAAGGCTAGATGCCGCAAACTGTGAAGCGTGTTGCGCTTACTTCAACTTGCACGAGTCGGTCCGGCAATTCCCGAGTAACCGTAGAATTACCCAGTGGTTTCCGGATGGAGACATTGGATCAGGAATTCCTTCAACGCGACAGCGTTGTTGTGCTCAGAATCATGAGAACTGTAGATCAGAGTCACCGTGCCGTTACGTGCTGCGTCCAAGAGTGGATGCCACGAATCTGGATTTTCTTTGAGCTCGATGAAGTAACGCCGGCGGAACTCATTCCACTGCGCCGGATCGTGGTGAAACCATTTCCGAAGAGTAGCGCTTGGAGCGGCATCTTTCAACCATTTTTTGATTTCCAGTGAAGACTTCTTCACCCCTCGCGGCCATAAGCGCTCAACGAGAAAGCGGGCTCCATCTATGCTGGTAGATATTTCGTAAACACGCTTGAGCTTAATCATTGCGTATTCTCCTCCGGGTACGTACTCATCTGCATACAGTGGGGTGTGAAAAAGTGCTGCGCGGACAATTCCTGCCCTGCCGCAAATCCAAAGGCTGTGATATTCACATACTCGTCCTTGTGCAGGACATTGCTCAAGATGCCTTGTTCAGGCTGAGAGATCTCTTTTCCATATACTGCGCAACGCGCCGAGCGTGATGGGCAGGGCGCCGGCGAAGAGGAAGACCATATCCCCCACCATGCGCAGCCATTCCAGCTTGTGGTAGATGCCGCCCATCAGAAATGTCAGGCGGCGCGCGTGCCAATACCCGTTGGCGACCGAATCCCAGAGCTGAATTACTCCTCCGGGGAACAGATCCAGGATGATCATGAGCGCGAGGCCCACATTGACGCCCCAGAAGCCAAACCGGACGAACTTCTCCGTCTCCTTCCATGTAGCGTCGGATTGCATGGCCCTCAGGCAGAAGACCATGACGGCTAAGGCCAACATCCCAAAGACACCGAACATTGCGGCATGCGCGTGATTGGCGGTGAGCGACGTGCCCACCTCGAAGTAGGAGACGATCGGCAGGTTGATCAGGAAACCGAAGACCCCCGCGCCGACGAAGTTCCAAACCCCCACGGCCATGAGGAAATAGATGGACCACTTCTGGTTCCAGGCAAAATCGTCGCCGCACTCGGAACACTTCGCCTTTCTCAGCTTGATGAAATCCCATGCGTCCAGAGTCAGAAGCGTTAGAGGCACAACTTCCAGAGCGGAGAAGCACGATGCCAGACCCATGTTGAGCGTTCCCTGGCCTGTGAAGTACCAATGGTGGCCTGTGCCGATGATCCCGCCACTGAGATACAGGATGGCATCCAGGTAGATCAGGCGCGTGGCGGCCCTGGTGCTGACCACGCCCATCTGGTGGAACATGATGGCCACCAGCACCGTCGCAAAGAGTTCAAAGAATCCCTCCACCCAAAGATGGATGATCCAGAAGCGCCAGTTGTCGATGACGGCAAAGTTGGTTTGTGGGCCATAGAAAAGGGCGGGCAGGTAAAAGACAGGGATGGCCACGGCCGTATACATAAAGAGCGAGGACAGTTCGCGCTTTTCAGGGTTTTTGAAGGTGGGCCGGAGCGCCCGAAACATCAGAAACAGCCAGAAGACAAGGCCAATTGCCAGCAGAATCTGCCAGAAGCGCCCGAGGTCCAGGTACTCGGAACCTTGGTGGCCGAACCAGAACCAGAGATGCCCCAGCTTGTCGTTGATGCCGAGGGCTTCGCCTGCCAGGCTGCCGACGACGACCAGCACCAGCGCCCCGAGGAGCGCGTAGACGCCAATCTTCTGATGTTTGGGTTCTTCGCCGCCGACCCACGAAGCCAGGAAAAGACCGCCGCCTACCCAGGACGTGGCGATCCAGAAGATGGCGAGTTGAAGGTGCCAGGTGCGCGCCAGTGTGTAGGGCAGCCAACGGGCGATGTCGACCCCGTAAAACGCTCCCGTCTCCACCCGATAGTGAGCGATCAGGCCTCCAAGAAACGATTGCGCCAGGAAGAGCAGGGCCACGACCAGGAAGAACCACCCTGTGGCCCACTGGCTGGGCGTGAGCTTCAAAGCAGCGGGAGCAGAGTGCAAAAAATGGGGGCCGGCGCCCTCGCTCTTCCAGCCCAGATAGTCGAATTTGCCAACGACGAAGAGGATCAAACCCAGTCCTGACAGGAGGGTGATGAGACTCAAGGCGCTCCAGACATATGCCTCGGTGGAAGGAAGGTTTCCCGCCATGGGCTCGTAGGGCCAGTTGTTGGTGTATGAGTAATCCTTCCCAGGGCGATTCGCCGCTGTTGCCCAGGCCGCCCAGGCGAAGTAGGTGGTCAGAGCCTTTAGCTCCCCGGGGTTGTGAATATAGTTGGCTGGTAGCCCGGGAGCAGCGTCCTTCCTGGTGAAGTAGTCGCTCCATTCGCCAAGCTCTGTGCGGTAGGCTGCCACCTCGCCGGAAGAAAGGCGGAGAGTTCGCGAAGCCGGATCGTACCGGTTTTCCTTGAGCTCAGTGATCGTCCGCGCGGATGCGACGCTCTGCTGGTCCAAAGAAAGCTGCGCAAAGAGTTTGCCGTACTTTTCTGTTGCAATCGTGTTCCGAGTCACCTCGCTGAGCCTGTGCAGGTACTCCGCGCTGTAATCAGGACCTAAGTAAGCCCCATGGCCCCACAGGGTCCCGTGCTCCATAAGGCCGTACTTGAGGAACACCTCCTGGCCCATTAGGATGTCGGCCCCGGTGAACACCACAGCGCCCGTTGCATCCACGGCCTGCTCGGGAATCGGTGGAGCGTTCGTGTAGGTCAAGACTGTGACAAGGGATAGAACCGAGAAGCCGGCGATCATTACGAGGATGACGGAGTGCCTCCACCACGGAGAGAGACTCGCGGCATCGGCGGACGTGTGGGCCATGATATGTCTCCTTCAATTCCTGCCAGGATTTTCAGATATCGAGTTCTTACCTGGAATCTCCTGTTTCGGCTCTAAGTCGGCCTAATTTTACTGCTCTTGGGCGGTTTCCGCAAAACATGGTTTGCCCCTCTGGCTGAAAAGCGGTGCAATTCCGGGCGATTCTGGACTCGG
Source organism: Acidobacteriaceae bacterium (assembly GCA_003170825.1). GTDB lineage: Bacteria > Acidobacteriota > Terriglobia > Terriglobales > Acidobacteriaceae > Telmatobacter. The sequence continues at coordinate 8,719 of PMYL01000049.1, read as the reverse complement.
CAGCGGAATCGGGCTACCCGGAAGTTCGGTGCCAGTTGATGCAAACAGGGCATCTGTTGAACTGAGCCGGTCAAAGAACGAGGTTGCGATTTTTCATCAACAGAGACTTCCACGGGCATGCCTCCAATGTCTGACTGGCCGACCATCTGGAGCTCAGCGCCATCGGTCGCTGACTAACACCCTTCATGGTTAGTTCGATTGATCCTTCATCTGAACAAGCAGCATGCGAAGCGCAGTCTTCGCGGAGATCCGTGGAGCAACATTGGCGGCATATAGACAAATGAACCGGGTTGGGCGTTGACTTTGTCCTCTCGCAATTGGACCTCCGCTTCTCCCTCCAGAAAATAGAGAATGGCCGGCGTCGGAGCTGAATGTGCGGAGAGCTCCTGGCCTGACGAAAAGCCAAACAGTGTGACGTTCACCTTGTCGTCCTTGTGCAGAACGCGGCTCAAGACCCCGTTTTCTGGTAGTGCGAATTCCTGCAGCAGGTTGGCAAGAAATGTATAGCCCATAAACTTCTCCTTCTTGTGCGTCTACAACGTCTAATGCGGTTGAACGGGGCGAGTTCGACCACGACCGACCCCTTGAGAGCGTCACATGGTGTTGGTCGACAGATCAGCGGTCCGCATGCGGCTGTATTACACCTGTCTTCTGTCAGTTGCTCGAAGTAGATCAGGCGGCGTCCTCGGGCCAGCAGATCGTGAGAAGGAAAACACTCTCCTCCACTGCCTCAACGTCGTGCGTAATGCCGCGATCGAGCGCTAACAGGTGGCCAGCAGGAACCTCTATTATCCGGTCCGGCAACTTGAGCCGCAACTGCCCAACGATTGTGTGGATTGAGATCCTTCCATCTGCCCGGTGCTCTTTCATCTCTGTGGCCGCCTTCATGGCGACCAGGACGATGCGGAAATCCGGCTGCTTCACAAGTGTTCTTGAGCTTCGCCCTGTCCCTCGCTGCCAGGAATCTTCTCGCCGCAGGTGCTCTATCTCTGCGGCAAGATCAAATTGAAGCAGAGGTTGAGCCAACTCGGGAAGTCTGGTTAAGCTGCTGTTTTCATCTTCGTGTCGATGCATTTCGATCTCCTTTTTCATTGAGCAGTTTCTGACTTTCCAGGCCAACTGTGACGCCAAAACAGGGATCAGATATAGCAGATTCCTCCGTTTTTTCTCAAGCAATCCTGCGGAATGGCAATCTCTGAATCGCTATAGCCATCATGGAATCGCGCTAGAAGCCCAGAGATCGCACCACCCGTTGGACGGTCTCGGCGCTGGAGCGCAGACCGGCCTCCTCCTCCAGATTCATCGGCACTGGCAACAATCCTTCCACTCCTCTGCGGCCCACAATGGACGGTATGGAGAGGCAGACGTCGCTAATGCCGCAATAGTCCGTCAGCAGGGAACTGACCGGCAGCACGCGACCCTCATTCCACAAGATGGCTTCCAGAATCGCAGCAACGGCCAAGCCTATAGCGTAGTTGGTGACGCCCTTGCCCTGGATGATCCTCTCGGCTGAGGTGCGCACGCTTTCGAATATCTCCTTCTCTTCCTGCACGCTCATCGCCTGGCGGCCCGGCATGCGCCAGCCTTGCACGGGCACGCTGCCGATGCTGGCGCTGGACCAGAGCGGAATCTCGCTTTCGCCATGTTCGCCGGCAATGTAGGCATGCACGTTCTGTACGGCCACCGAGCAGCGTTGCGCGATCAGAAAGCGGAAGCGGGAACTATCCAGCACCGTCCCGCTGCCGAGCACCCGGCGGCTTTCGAGCCCGCTCAGCTTCAGCGCCACGTAGGTGAGTACGTCCACCGGATTGGTCACCATCAGCAGTATTGCATCTGGCGCAACGCGCAGCAGATCAGGAATCAGCTCGCGGCAGATTGCTGTGTTCGTCTCCGCCAGATCGACGCGCGTCTGCCCGGGTTTCTGCTTCGCGCCGGCGGTTACTACGATCACGTCGGAATGCTCCAGCACGTTCATGTCATCTGAGCCGTCCAACTTCGCCATGGGAACGAACATCAGTCCATGGTTCAGATCCAGCACCTCGGCCTCTACCTTAGTCCTGACTCTGTCAAAGAGGCTGATGTGCTTACCTATTCCGCGCACCATGCAGGCATAGGCAATTGTTGCCCCCACACTGCCCGCGCCCACGATTCCAATCTTTTCTGCCCGGTCACTCATAGATCCCCCGGAATACTTCCGTGGATTCCGTTTCTGACTTCCCATAATAGGTGGGATGAGAAGGCAATGCAGGGACTTTAGTCACAGGTAACGACAAGTTCGGCTCATTCTTCAGAAAAGCTAGGAGGTTGTTGCCGGCGATCAGTGGGATGATCGCAAGTGACAAGAGTCATTTCATGCATAGGTGTGCGCGAACGCGGAGCGGCCCAGCAGGAAGGTGAGCAAGAGGTTGACTGCGAAGAGAAGTACTCCGCTCAACTCCAACATTCCGGAGACGGGCAGCATCTTCCATGCGAAAGGAAGCAGACCTTCGTAGGCCAAAGGTTCGGAGGAGACACGCAACGTGCAGCCTAGCTGTAGCAACAGCAGACTGAGAAACATGAGGCGCTTGCTGAAGATGCTGTGGACGCCGCCAAAGTGAGGAAGGATGCGCGGCCCAATTGAGAAGATCATTGTGGCAGCGAAACCAACTGTAAGAGCGTGGCGAGAGGCACCCCAGATACCTCCATGCTGATCGGCAATGGCAGCCCAAATGCTCATCGAACCGGCAATCACCAACCACACATATGCGATGCGAATGAAGGACGGAAAGCTGGGGTGAATCCCCTGGACCTTTGCCGGCCCGTGAGGCTGTTGTGTGAGATGCAACGCGTGCCCGATGGCGACGGCGCTCGAAGCGAGTAGAATAGTCCCTGGTTTTGACAATCCAGCAACGCCGCACAATACTCCCATCAGGTCCAAAACCAGAGCCAATCGAAATAATTGTGCGTCGGGCTTTGCGATCGCGAGGAACGAAGGCAGCCAGCGCGCAGAGAAACCCCACACCACTGGAACAAGAAATCCCCAGCCCAATAACACGAGATATTTCTGATCGAGCGCGTGCGGAAAAGAGAGCAGCATCCCGTGGATTGCGAGGTTCAAACACGCAACGAAATTGAAGATGACCGCGGCAGCAAGGCCTGCTGTTCCCAGAAGCACGGGGACCATCCAAAGTTCCATCGGTGCTTTTGCATGCTTGCCTTCCATCGGCTCAGGAAGTTTGTGATGGGGAGCGGCTGCAAGAAACAAGAGGACCACAATCAATTCAAATCCCGCCGAGACCGGAAGCAAAATACGCCAATGCCAACCGTATATATTCGCGAACCAGCGCATCGCCACGCCCAGAGTCCAAAGGACAAAGCACACCATTGGAATTCTGATCACCGGCTGCTCACGCGCAGGTTGCGAATAGAAGCCAATGCCAAGAATGAAGCTGCCGATCCAGCCAAACATTTGCGCATGGCCGTGGCCTTCCAGCCACGCAGGGGGAAGAAAAGCCAGCCCATGATGCGTGCTGATCGCAATCAGGTTTGAAAAGCCCAGCAGAGTACCGGGCAGTGCCATGAAGAACAGACCGCTCAGAATCCATGCTCGAAGCATCAGACTCTTGTGGCGCTCGCGGACAACGATTCCGGCCGTCAGGTTTGCGACTTCAACCTGAAATGTCGGTTCGATTTGAGAAACCGTGGCCATTTCTACTCCCGGTTGTTCAATTCGGCTTCCAGTTCGATGGCGCGTGGAAAGAGCACATCGTTTTCAAGATGAACATGCTGCTTGAGGTCAATCTCGAATTCACTGAGTCCGGAAAAAAGCGCAATGTGTGTGGCGCAGGCCCAGTCAGGCGGCTGAAAGCCGAAGGTGAGGCGGCGGAGCTCAGCCACAACGTGATTGGCGGATTCGTGCTCCTGCATCATCTTTGAAACAGGATGCGCAACCGAGCGGAAGCATGCATGGGCAGGCGGATAGGCGACGATCGAGTTCTGATCCATCTGAGAGATGAATGGAAACAGAACCTGCTCTTCTTTCTGAATGTGCGCGAACATGTCGGCATGAAGTGCTTCGAGCAACTCCTCGACATTCTTCAGTTCGGGGGCGCAATCGCTTCGCTTGGCTGCAAGCTTCTGGGCCATCTCGACCAACCTCGGAAGCTCCTGGCGTACATACTGGTGATGGACACGGACAATACGTTGAATCAACTTGCCGATGGGTAGGCTTCCGGGATCTACAGGTGGACCACCACGTTCCTGAGTCTCAGCATCGGCGAGCTTTTCGAGAACCTGATCGACCGAGAGTTGCAGTTCGGCGCACGCACCATCGAGTGACTTCTCCGCCTGTGCGCACAAGTCGATGTCGAAACGTTGAAATACTTTGGCGGCGGATGGCTGCGTGGCAACGATCTCGCGAACAGACTGTGTTGAGGTAGGCATGGGCACTCTCCACCTGCAATAGTAGCGAATGGTCAACTGGCGCGCAGTAACTTATGTCACTCGGAGTCCGAACTGGCTATTGTGTCGCATCCAGAAGGCCACTCAAACCCTTTACGTCCTTCACGACAATCTGTCGCGCGTCCACATCCAGCAGCCCTTCGGCCTGCAACCGCATGAGGTTCCGGGAGATCAACTCGCGCACAGTGCCCAGCTGATTGGCCAGTTCCTGGTGCGTCGCGGGGAGCTGAAATTCTATGCCACGCTTGGTCTTCCTGCCTTCGCTTTGAGCGAGTTTGAGCAATGTCGAAATCAGCCGTTGGCGAATGGTGGTGAACGACAACTCCTCGATGATGCCCACCAGGTGCCGTAGCCTGGCGCCCACCACTACGAGCACCTTGAGCGCCACCTCCGGATGTTCCAGACAGAATGCCTGAAAGTCGCTTCGCGAAATGAACGCAATCTCAACATCTTCGATGGCTACTGCGGAAGCAGGGTAGGGACCGCCGTCAAAGACGGGTATCTCGGCTATCGACTCGCCGGGTACGTTGACAGCCAGAACCTGTTCCCGCCCGTTTACCGAGGTCTTGAAGATGCGCACCTTGCCCTGTGCAATGATGTGCAGCCCATTGCAGGGCTCGCCTTCCGAAAACAGCAACTCGCCTGCGCTGAACAACTTGCGCACCGTGCGGGCTGCGAGCATTTGTAGCTCAGGCTGAGAAAGACTCGATAGCAATGCGGTTTTTTCGAGGACTGCGGCGAGATCGATGCGTTGAGAGGTCACTCGGAAATTCTAGCAGGATGCGACTTTGGTCACTGCGCGCAGTACCAGTACCACCGTCTGATAGGGCCATGAACCCGCAAATCAATGCGATCGACTTTAACGAGCGTCCATTCATCGCCATCTGGGAAGTGACGCAGGCCTGCGATCTGGCATGTGTGCATTGCCGCGCCTCCGCACAGCCGGATCGCCACCCAATGGAACTCAGCACAGATGAGGGCAAGCGCCTGATCGATCAGATTGCGGCTTTGCAAGTCCCGGTTTTCGTGCTCACAGGGGGCGACCCGATCAAGCGGCCCGATTTGTTTGAGTTGATCGGCCATGCTCGTTCTGCCGGAGTTCGCGTATCCCTGACGCCAAGCGCTACACCATTGCTGATAAGGGACATTGTCATTCGTCTCAAGGAGGCTGGCCTCGCCCGGCTCGCGGTGAGTATGGATGGTGCGATAGCTGAAACCCACGATGCGTTCCGCGGCATGACAGGATCATTTGCACAAACGCTCAACGCGATTCGTTGGGCCAACAAGATCGGCCTACCGATCCAGATCAACACCACATTCAGCCGCAGGAATATTGCTGAGATCGATACCATAGCCGCCCTGATAGAGAGCCTGAACATAACGCTCTGGAGCGTCTTCTTCCTGGTTCCCATGGGGCGCGGAAAACTTGACGATCTGCTGAATGCCGACGAGTTCGAACAAATCTTCGCGAAGATTTATAGCCTCTCAAAGACTGTGGACTTCGATATTAAGACGACCGAGGCGCAGCACTACAGACGTTTGATATTGCAGCAGAGAGTCGCCGAACGTAAGGCTGGCGCCGAGATAAGCGTGACCCAAGACAAGGCCGCTGATGCGATTGGTAGGGCGCCGCGCGGCCTGAACGACGGCAAGGGGTTTGTTTTCATCTCTCACACCGGAGAAGTGTTTCCGAGCGGATTTCTGCCGATGTCGGCGGGCAACATCCGCCAACAGGGATTGAACAGCCTCTACCGCGAGTCTGCTCTCTTCAGGAGTCTGAGAGATACATCAAAGCTGGAAGGAAAATGTGGCGCTTGCGAATTCAAGGAAATCTGCGGTGGCTCGCGCGCCCGGGCCTACGCGCTGACCGGCAATCCGAACGGCGAAGAGCCTTGCTGCGCCTACAATCCTAAAGGATACGTTCCGCTGCCTCCGAGCGTGAAGTGGGCTTCCAACCTTCATGTGCTTCAGGGAGCGTGACAGGTTTTCCCGTATGAGTTACCGCGCCGATTCGCGGTTTCATTACCTTTGGCGATCAAATAAATGCAAGGGAGAACACTGAATGGCGATACAAATAGGTGCGAAGTCGGATAGCGGATTTGACGATCCGATCGGCATGCTCAAAGACTGCCACCGCAGGATCGAGCGGTTTCTCCACATCCTATGGGTGGTGGCTGAGCGTGCGAACGACAGAGCATTGACGGACGAGGAGGCGGAGGCCGTGCAGTCGGCGCTCCACTACTTTCGCGTGGGCGGGCAGCGTCACACCGCGGACGAGGAAGAATCTCTGTTTCCCAGGCTTCGCGCAGAATCCACTGCCGGGAACTTCGAGGAGATTGGCGGACTCGAAAACGACCATCGCAACGCCAACGATCTGCATGCGACGGTGGATACTCTCTACTCGGCGTGGATTGCGGCTGGCGTGCTGAGTCCGGAGGACGAACAGATACTGCGATCCAGCACAGAAAAACTGAAACATCTTTATCAGGAGCATATCCAGATAGAGGAGAAGATCGTTTTCCCTCGGGCGGTCGAGATGCTAAACAGCAGAACCATCGCGGTCATTGGCCGAGAATTCCGCGCGAGACGCGAATAGATCCGTGCTGCATGGGAAGGGTTCTCGTGTAACGATCGCGGCTGGATCATTCGCAAGTATGAGAAAACCGAATCTGCACTCCTCAGGACCAAGGCTCTTACATGCCAGGGTGGGTCACTTCGTTCGCATGTGGCACCAGGTTCATGTAGACAGCGCGCGGGATGTTCGTCTGCCAGTGGTTCGTGGCCCTGGCAAAGAGTATCAACCCGAAGAAGATGTACGCGAGAATGCCGGTGACAGCCAGCGGTCCGAGAGCACGATGGAACCACCGCTGCGCAGGCGCTGCGGCCCGTCTCGGCGGCAGAGAGAATTGCAAGGCATTCTGTGCGGGGCAGGCCGCCACGCATACCATGCACGCGCTGCACTCCGCCGACCGGACCTGCACCAGGCGGTCGACCGGCAGGCCGGCCGGACAGACCCGAGCGCACTTGGCGCAATCGATGCAGGCATCGACATCACGTCGAATCTTGACCGGACTCAGCAGCGAGACCAGCCCCATAAGCGCGCCGTAAGGACAGAGATATCGGCACCAGAAGTTCTGGACCAGCATCGAGCTGAGAACTAATAGAGTAATGACAATCATCGCTGTATCGCCCATGTCGCGGAAGAAATTCAGCATTTTCACGTCTGCGACCAAGCCATAGGGCGCGGACATAAAGCTCTGTAACGCCTCAACTGACATGGCGCCGATGACGAAGACGAAGAATCCGAACAACAAGTATTTCAGCCCGCGCAGAGGAAGGTCGGCCCAGCGGGGCAGGCGCAGATTGCGCCCGAAGACTTTGCGTCCCAGCTTCCACAGGTACTCTGAGAGTGTTCCCACCGGGCACAGCCAGGCGCAGAATGTCTTTTTCAGCATGAGGCTCATCAACACGAAGGCCACAAACAGAAACATGGCCGCCGGGTGGATAGACGGCACACGCCCAGTGAGCAGGAAGTATTTGAAGTTCATGAGGCCAGCGATGGGCAGCCATCCCTCGGCTCCGGCGGGACGCGGCACATACAGGCTTTTTCCCCCTCGCTCGAAGTAGCGGACCCAGAGGAAGAACTGCACGCCCAGCCAGCCGTTCAAAGCCACAAACAGCCACTGCACGCTATGCCGGATGCGCTGCGAGCGGTCCGGCTTGGACCGGCGGATCAGCGTGTTCTTCTCTCCGTGTAAAGAAACTTCCTCTGCCGTCTGTGTGCCCATGTCCTCTTCTTCCTTCTGCATTGAAGGGTAGTGAAGGGGCAGAGCACGAGCTATGACTTTTATCACAGGCGTATCTAAGGCCTTCAAAAGCGACGTGTTAAAGGTCCCGTTGAGGCAAACCGGAATTCGACTCGCAATTGGCGTGGCGTGCTTCACATGATCTGAAGTCGCTAGAAGGGAATACTGTAAGTCCGGAAATCGTTCGGTCTCCTTCTCGTCCACCATTCGGAGAGTTGTAGGCCAGGATTTGTCCCGGGAAGTCGGCTAGGGTCCACAAACTGTGGACTATCAGAGGACGCTGCTCGACCAGTCTCCAGATCGCTTCTGAGTCACGTGCAAACCGGAAGCTGTTAGGCCATGAGGATGGAGTCACCGTGATTGTGGAAGCGGACGCGATAGTCGCCGACGCGGAGGAGGAACTTCTAATCGTTACAGGATTATGCCGTGAAGGATTACGACTGTAGTCGAAATTGTAGCGGTCAAAGCACCCA
>PMYL01000053.1:79051-113878 GCA_003170825.1 Acidobacteriaceae bacterium | reverse complement strand
GGACAACCTCCTGAAACTTCACATCTAGGTGTAATTGGATGCCGGAATCGGCAGCGCGCGGAACCGGCAATCAGAGCCTAGCGGCTTTCTTCCTCAGAAGATAGCCGGGGGCCCCACGGACAGATCTTCGACCGTGGGGTGAAAGCCGCCGTTCCCTTGAGCCCGTAATGCAACGCGCCTGCCGGCAACCGTCCTACTTCGTTCCCTCTGCCGCCCCGGCAATGTACAGGTCCACGTTGCTCTTGTCCACCAGCGAGGTGCCGGTATCCACAAATACCGGGTACGGCGAGAAGGAGTCAGTCGCGTAGTCCTTGTTCAGTTGCTTGGGCGGCGCGTGGTACACCTCGTCCAGCCCCTTCAACCCGATGTAGCCCATCGTGAAGGGCTTTTGCGCGATCGTCGCGTCGATAGTCCCGGCCTTGATGCCGTCCAGCGTATCCTGATTCACGTCGAATGCCACCAGCTCCCGGCCGCCGGCGGTCCGCTTGATCGCATCGGCCACCACCTTGCCCGACGCCGACTCCAGGCAGACAAAGGCGTCGATCTTCTCCGCGCCCGTCCGGGCCAGGTAATCCTGGGTCTTGTCGAACGCGGTCCGCACATCGCCCTTGATGTCCACCACATCCACAATCTTGATCTCCGGCCGGCTCGCAAACACATCCTTGAAGCCCTTCAGCCGCTCTTCCGTGTTCGGCTGGCCTGAAATCGTGAAGAACACCACGTTCCCCTTGCCGCCCAGCTTTTCAACCACCCGCCGGCCGCCCAGCCGTCCCGCCTCCAGGTTATTGGTCCCGACGAAGTACAGCCGGTGGCTGCCCGCCGCATCGGAGTCCATGGTAATCACGGGAATCCCAGCGTCGACCGCCGCATTGATCTCCGGCTGCAGCACGGAAACGTCGGCCACTGAGATCAAAATGCCCGCCGGGTTGGCCGCAATCGCTTTCTGCAACTCGGCAGCCTCGGCCTGCGGATCGTGGCCGTCAGGCCCCACCACCCTGGCCGTCACCTTGTATTGCGCCGCCGCCTTGTTGAATCCGGCCGCGGCGGTCTGCCAGTAGGGCAACGCCGAATCCGCCGAAATCAGGTAGAAAATCTCTTTTTTCGAGTGCCTCTCGCCGCACCCCGACGTGAACGCAACTCCCAGCGCCAGCAGGGCCAACGCAGTCGTTTTCATCGCTTTCATGCTTGCCTCCCGGTCCACACGTGAAATGTCTCCGGGGCCTGGCGCCGGATTCGTCCCCCGCCAGCCCCTCAAGAATTCCGGCTGGATGGTACTCCCGCGCGATTGGCGTTGTCCAATCCCCCCGCCGTATGGGAATGTTATAGCACTCCCCGGTTGCATCTTTGGTGATTTACAGCACTTTCGAGTCCTTCTCTCAGCGCATCGGGGCCCCCAGCGACAGGTCTTCGTCGCTGGGGTGATTGAGCGCCGCAGTCCCCGGCTGCGGTATAACCAGACGTGAACCCTTGAGTTGCGCATCGATGATGGACTTGGAATCGAAACCCGCTGCCGCGTTACCTTCAGGGATTGCCGTCCGCGGAGACGCAGACGGCCCACTGACCCGCCGCGCGCGCTTTGAGCCCCCTCATCCCTATCGCGCTCCCTTCGCCCGCGATGCCGCCCGCATTCTCCACGCCCGCGCCTTTCGCCGCCTGGCCGGCAAGACCCAGGTCTTCGCCCGCCTGCCCGCGGACTCCCCGTCGGACCACTTTCGCAGCCGCCTCACCCACACCCTAGAGGTCACCCAGATCGCGCGCACCCTGGCCGCCGCCCTGGGCCTGAACACCCAGCTGGCCGAGGCCCTCGCGCTGGTCCACGACATCGGCCACCCTCCCTTTGGCCACGCCGGCGAACAAGCCCTCGACCACTGCCTGCGCGGCTTCGGCCTCGCCTTCGACCACAACCTCCACGCCCTGCGCATCGTCACCTGGTTCGAGGAGCGCTACGCCGCCTTTCGCGGCCTCAATCTCACCCTGGCTGTCCGCGAGGGCATCGTCAAGCACTCCCGCGACTACTCCGCGTCCGCCCATCCCGAGCTGGCCGAATACTTCCTCGATCAGTTCCCGCCCCTCGAAGCCCAACTGATCGACCTGGCCGACGAGATCGCCTACCTGACCGCCGATCTGGACGACGGCCTCGACTCCGGGATCCTCACCCTCGCGCAGGTCCGCGAAGGCGTGCCCCTCTTCCGCGGCTTCCACGACGCCGCGCTCAGCGAATATCCCGCCGCCGCGCCCAGGCTGACCGTCAACGAGGCAATCAAGAGCGCCCTGAACGCACTCGTCACCGATCTGTTGCAGGAAATCCGCGCCCGCGTGGCCGCGCTCGGCGCCACCACACTCGCCGAAGTTCGCCACGCGCCCCACCGCCTGGCAGCCCTCAGCCCGCAAGTCGAAGCCGCCCGCGCCGACGCCAAGGAATTCCTCTACGCCAACCTCTACTACTCCCCCGGCATGGAGGACGCGCACGCCCACGCCACCACAGTCGTCCAGGGTTTATTTGCCGCCCTCATCGCCGACCCCAGCCTGCTCCCCGAGGACCACCAGGCGCAAATTCCCTCGCAAGGCCTCGCCCGCACCGTCGCCGACTACATCGCCGGCATGACCGACAGCTACATCGAGCAGCTTTGGGCGCGCTGCTGCGGGCGGTGAGGACGCCGAGCCGCAACCCCGCCGTTGACCAGACGGCCAATCAAGAGCCGCAGGACTGCCAAATGAATCCATCCCGATCCATCGATCTTCACAACTTCACTGTTCAGGAAGCGATGAGGGAGTTTGTCCGCTTTTACAACGCCTGCGTGAGGAGCGGGTACCGCGGACGCATTGAGGTGATCCATGGGTACGGATCGACGGGAGCCGGCGGGACCATACGGGAGGAACTGCGCAAGTATCTGAAGGCCCATGCGGAGACTTTTGGAGAGTACCTGGCCGGAGAAAGCCTGCGGAACCCGGGAGTCACGATTCTCTACGCAAAGGAAACCCTGGCGCCGCCGCCGCTGGGCCAGGTGTCCATGCCTGTCTCAGGCGGGCGCAAGAGGCCATTCGGAGGTTCCGCGGTAACGCGAAGAGGAAAGAACGGATTCTAACCAAGCTCCGGGGAAGGTTCGGCGATCGCGTCTTGTCTGCCGGAATTGGCAATAGGACGCGCAACGGCGCTCTTGAAGCGATACGAACCGGCGATGGCGCGGTCCAGTACAGGACGCTATAGCGGAATCGGGGTAGATGTTCCCCGAAGGGCGATGGGCTTATTTCGCGGGAAGAAATTCGATCCGCGCCAGATCGTCCACAGCTTTGAAGCCGTAGTCCGCAGTCACCAGAACATGATCGGCGGATTCCATCGCCAGTTCGAGCGCAAACGCATCGGCGTAGGCGATCTTTCTGTCCACTTTGATCTCTGCTGCGCGCACCGCGCGTTCTGCGCTGGCAGCAATAATTTCCGACTCACTCGGGAGAAAGCTGCTCAGGATGCGCCTTTCCTGCAATGCGCCGAGCCGCTTGCGCAGGTTTCCGGCAACCTCGCCCCACTGCACGGCTGAAATGCACACCTTGGCCTGCCCGGCGACAGAATCGATGAGTATCCCTTCTATGCGGTCCGCGCCCGCTTCATTGTCGATATATCGGAGCAGAGCCGAGGAGTCCAGGACATAAGCGGTCATTTGATGGTCTTACCAACCCTCTTCTGCCAACTCCCGCGCACGCTCGAGTCGCCGGTCCTCGAGCAGCATATCGGTCCCCGAAGGAAGGCCCGCTGTGCATCCTCGCATCTCTTTGATCAGGCGCAGCTTGGCCGCCAGAGTCTCCGGTTCTAGAATCAGCCGTGTCCCTTCTTGACGAATCGCGACGCGCGTCCCCGCCTCGATTCCGAGCGCCTCACGAATCGCTGCCGGAATCACCAATTGGCCTTTGCTGCTCACGGTAGTAAATACTTGCTCCATGGCTTACATTCTATCATCGGTAAGATTCGCCGTCAAATATAGGTAATATTCAAAAAAGTAAGACGTAGGCTCTTCCGTCTTACCTTCGACAATGCGTCTTATTGCACCGTCCCCTGCGGCCTCAGCCGCCTCAGGTCCAGCGCACACGCCACCGCATTCTGCGCGTTCAGCCGCAGATTGTCTGACGCAGCCCACAGCCACAGCCGCGAACTCTCATTCGTATTCCGCGCGCCCGCCGGCTCCGGCCGCAGCCGCACCAGCACATCGTTCTGCCCCATAACCGCCAGGTTCGACGGCGAATCCGTATCTTCCAGCACCAGGTCCACGTGTTCGCCGCTCAGAGCCTCTTCCAGCGCGGAAATTTCCACCGCCCGCTCCAACTCCACCGCAATCGAAAACGTGTGGCCGTGAAACACCGGCGCATGAATCACCTGCAACGCCAGCGCGGGCCAGCGCCCGGCGCTCAGCGCGTCATAGTGGCGCCGAATCCGCGCCTCAACCGCGCTCAGGTTGACAGCCGCGCTCTCGCCCAGGCCGCTCAGCAGGTTATAAGCCGCCTGCGCGTCATAGATCGCGCGCGGCATGTTCTGGAAACTGAGCAGGCTCACCGTCTGCTGGTGCAGTTCGTCCATCGCGGCGCGGCCAAACTCGCTGGCCGGCTCCAGCACCGTCGCGGCGGCAAACCGCACCGGCGCGGCCTGTTGCAGCCGCTCCAGAATCAGCGCCAGCGCCAGCGCCGCCGGGTGCGCCGGACAAACCGCCGGCGTAAACAAATCAGGCGTCACCGCCTCCGAACCCAGCCCCCTGAAATCCAGCCAAGGCGCGCGCACCACGACGCCCGTCTCCTGGTCCAGCGCGCCGGAAAGGTCCAGCACCGTGGAACCGGCCCGCAGCGCCTCCCGCCAGTGCTTGCGCGTCAGGTTCTCCGTCCCGGCAAAAAAGGTAAAGTCCACGCGCTCGAAAGCATCCGCGCCGATGGCCTGGGCGAAGGTCGCCTCGTCCCCCACCTGGTCCAACTTGCCTTGCGCCTCTTCCTCGTCCAGCAGCACAGGGCTCGCCGCGGCGAGAGGCGACTCCGACAGGGCTTCCTTCAACTCCCGGCCCAACAGGGTAGAGGCTCCGGCAATAGCGATCTTGTACACAGGCGTCCTTCTTCGCTTCGGAAAACTACAAGGGTCTCATCGGATCGGGTTCTGTCGCGGCTGCTTCGGAGGCGGGAGCGGGAACGCCGGCCAACAGCCTGCGCCGCCGCCGCGACCACGAGTACGCCGCCCGCGCCCAGATGCCCGAAAACATATAGGTCAGTGCCCACAGGAAGAGCACAACCTGGGAATAGCGGAAGATGATATACAGCGCAATCGACAGCAGCAGCAGAATCTGGAACGGATGACGGCGGGAGAAGTTGATCTCCTTGCCCGACCAGAACCGCCAGGTGCTCACCATCAGGAACCCGCTCAGCCCCACCAGGATCAGCCACGGAATGGCGATCCACCACGCCTGCACCGGGATGCCGTAGAAGAAGTGCACCGTGGCGGCCACCAGGCCAGCCGCCGCCGGAATCGGCATGCCCACAAAATACTTGCGCCCCGGCCGCCCCGGGTTGCGCGGCTGCGCATCGTGCGAGATGTTGAAGCGCGCCAGCCGGGAGACCCCGCCGATGAGAAACAGAAAACAGATGAACGCCCCCGCCTGTTGCAGGTGCTGGTGCAACTGCGGGTTGATGGATTCGGGCAGGAAATGGAATCCCCAGATCAGCGCCAGCAGACTGGGCGCCACGCCGAAGGTGATCGCGTCGGCCAGCGAATCCAGCTCCTTGCCGAAGTCGCTGCAGGTGTTGGTCATGCGGGCGATGCGTCCGTCGAGCGCGTCGAACGGAATCGCGAAGAGGATGGCGATGGCCGCCCAGTCCAGATGCGTCTCCGCGCTGCCGGTCCCGCTGATCGCCTTGATGGTCTCGGTGATCGAGAAGTATCCCGCGGCGATGTTGCCCACGGTAAACAGCGACGGCAGCAGGAACATGCCGCGGCGCAGCCGGGCCTTTACCTTGGCTTTGGCCAGCGCCGGATCGCGGCCGTTCACAGTCCCGCTCCGTTCGTCATGGCCGCCAGCACGCTCGATCCGCCCTTGACCCGCTGGCCCACCTTCACCCGCAAAGCCGCTTCGGCCGGCAACAGCACATCCACCCTGGAACCGAATTTGATCAGGCCCACGCGCTGCCCGCGCTCCACCGTGTCGCCCTCGCGCGGGTCGAACACGATGCGCCGCGCCAGCAGCCCTGCAATCTGCTTGAAGGTGACCTCGATCCCCTCATCGCAGCCCTCGCCGCGCACGGTCACTATGTTCTGCTCGTTGCGGTCCGCCGAGGCCGGGTTCATCGCGTTCAGATATTGGCCCTTCCGGTAGCGCACATCCGTGAGCACGCCGCCGATCGGCGAGCGGTTCACGTGTACGTCAAAGACACTGAGGAAGATGCTGATCCGCTGCCTTGGGCCCTCGGGAGTGACGATCGCGGCTGTCTCGGTCACCAGCCCGTCTCCCGGCGAAACAATCAATCCCGCGCCGCCCGGAACCGTCCGCCGGGGGTCGCGGAAAAACCAAAGAAAAAACACCGCCAGCAGCACCGGCGCAATGCCCCACGCCCAACTGCCCGTAACCCACTTGAGCGCCGCCGCCACCGCCAGCAGGCTCAAACCGTAGATGTAACCGTCGCGAACCATCGTCCCCAACGATTATACGGTCATCCTGCCATGGCCTGCGCAGATTGCCCGCACACTGTCCGCGCTGAAGCCGCCCGTGGCCATCGCTTCGCAAATTGCCTGCAAAAACCCGTTCCCGTAAAGCCTTAAGCGACCGCCGGCGACCGGCGTTCCAGGGCAAAGATCAGGTCTTTGGCGTGCAGCTTGAGCTTCTTCAGGCGCACTTCCTCGAGCTGTTCATCTGCGGAGAGATAAGGCTTTTGAAGCAATTCTTCCAGCCGCTGAGCGTAGCGATGATGTTCGGCATGCAGGCGATCTATTTCTTCGCTCAGCGTGGGATCCTGTACTTCGTCCATCAAGCACCTCCCTTATTAAAGAACAATTACATATTCCGCCGCAGCCGCGCAAACGGCAAGATGCAAACAGCACAAATGTGAGTGAAAGCCATTTGAAACCGTGGATTCCTGGACGAAAATCGATCAGGCCCGCGGCCAGGCCGTCCGCTTCGTGCCGGCAGCCGCGCCTGCTTGAGTCATTTGAGCCGCAATCCCAGCAAAAGCGCATCTTCTTGAGAATCAGCGTAGTAGCGCGGCCTACGCCCGGTCTCGACAAATCCTTGAGCGTGGTAAAAGGCCAGCGCCGGCCGGTTCGAGGCGCGCACCTCCAGCATGACCTCCGTTACCTGCGCCGCCCTCAGCTCCTCCGCCATCGCGGCGAACAGCCTCCGGGCCACACCGTGGCGCTGGCCCTCCGCGACCACCGCAATCGTCTCCAGTTCGCCCTGCGGCGGCAGCAAACTGGCCACCGCGAGCCCCACCACAATGCCGGTCTTCACGTCCTCCGCCACCAGCGCAATCCTCCGCGGAGCGCCCTGCGGTTCCAGCGCGGCAAGGTAGGCCGCCAATGGCCAGTGAGGCGCATCTTTCAGATCCTGCGCAATTTCCATCGCCCGGTCCATGTCCGCCGGCGTCATGCGCCGTATCCGCGCTTCTCCACGACCCGCAGTCATGCGCCTTGCGGCTCCGCCGTGGCCGCCTCGCCGAAGATCTCCGCATCGGACCGCCGCAGATAGTGGCCATCCAGCAGCGCCAGGTCCACAAACTCGCCCGTAGCTACCCGCCCCGCGCAAAGCTGCAACGCATCCGCTGCTGCCGGCGCCAAAATTCGAACCAGCTCGGCGGCCGGCCACACCGACCCCAGCAGCATTTGGGCAGCATCGTCGCAAACGGCAATCCGCACGGGCGGGGGCGAGAGGTCCGCAAGTTCATGGGCGCCGGCCAGCAGTTCCCTGGTCTCCGTGCCAGGTCCCGGCCCATCCACCCGCAAAAACACCTCGCTGCGATGCGCATCCAGCGCCGCCGCCGTCGCCCCGGCCTTCCAGGCCAGAACCTCAAGCCGCGAAACGGCAACCACCGGAATCCGTGTGCCCTCGGCCAGTCCCTTCACCGCGCTCAGTCCCACCCGCACGCCGGTAAAGCTGCCCGGCCCGTTCACGGCCACCATGCCGCCCAGTTCCCTCAGCTCGACGCCTTCGCGCTTGAGCAGCTCTCCCACGGCAGCCACCAGCGTGGCCGAATAGCTCCGCCCCGCCAACTCGATCTGGCCAAGAATCTCAACCACCCCCCCAGGCACTGATATGTCCAGCCGCCCCAGTGCCGCCGACCCCGACGGCCCGCAGGTGTCAATGCCCAGCAGTAGCGTCAATTCAGGCATGAGCCTCCTCTTACACCGCCTTGAGCGCCTGCTCCAGGTCCGCGATCAGGTCGTCCTTGTCCTCGATGCCGATCGACAGCCGTATCCGCCCCTGGGTGATCCCCATGGACGCGCGCACCTCCTCGCTCACCGAACCGTGGGTGGTCGTGGCCGAGTGCGAGGCCAGCGACTCCACCCCGCCCAGCGACTCCGCGCTCAGGAATATCTTGATCGCCCCGAGGAACCGTCCGGCGGCCTCGCGCGACTCCACCTCGAAGCTCATCATCGAACCAAATCCTTTTTGTTGCTTCACGGCCAGATCGTACTGCGGATGGCTCTTCAGTCCCGGATAGGCCAGCCGGCTGACCTTGGGATGCGTGGAGAGATACTCCGCCACGGCGCGGCCATTTTCCTCGTGCTGCTTGATGCGCAAGGGCAGCGTCCTGATGCCCCGCAGCACCAGAAAGCACTCGAAGGGCGACATCACGCCGCCCGCAGCCTTCTGCACGAGGAGAAAGCGCTCCTTGTGCTCGGGCGTGGAGCCGATCAGCGCCCCGCCCAGCCCATCCGAGTGGCCGTTCAGATACTTGGTCGTCGAGTGCATCACGATATCCGCGCCCAGCGCCAGCGGACTCTGCAACACCGGCGACAGGAAGGTATTGTCCACGCTGACCTCCACACCGGTTCTATGCGCAATCTCGCTCACCGCGGCAATATCGGTCAAAACCATCAGCGGATTGCTGGGCGTCTCGACGTGAACCAGCTTAGTCGCGGGCCGGATCGCCGCTTCCACAGCCTTGAGGTTGCTGGTGTCCACATACTCGATCTCGATGCCGTAGCCCGCCACGATCCGGTCGAAGAGCCGCACCGTCCCGGCATACACATCTTTGGAGCAAATCAAGTGGTCGCCGGCCCGCAGCATCGCCACCAGCGCCGAGATCGCCGCCATGCCGCTGGTGAAGGCATGACCGCTGTGCCCGCCTTCTAGGGCCGCCAGCGCTTCTTCCAGACGGTCCCGCGTCGGGTTGCCCGCGCGCGAGTAGTCCCAACCCTTGTCGGTGCCGATGCCGGTCAATTCAAACGTCGATGAAAGGTAAACAGGCACGTTCACCGCGCCCGTAAGAGGGTCCGGGTACTGCCCGGCATGTACGGCAAGGGTCGAGTATTTGTATGGGGAAGTCGTCATGGTTCGGCTCTAGCTCCTGATTCCAGCTTATCGCGGCGGGGCGGCCTGCTTGCCCACCCGCGCCACCGGAAAGTAGCCGGTACGCGTGCGCACCGTCAGCTTGCCCATCCCCTTGCCCTCGGCCGTCACCGTCACCCGCCGGAACCCAGGTTCCGTGGTCGGCTTGGTCGAGTGGTAGCCCAGCGTGTACTGGTTCCGGATATCACGCGCCACCTCAGCGGCGATCTGGTCAATCTGTTCGATCGACTTCGGAAAAAACGCCATCCCGCCCGTCTCGGTCGAAAGCATCTCCAGCGCCTTCCGTGCGTTGTGCGCTTCGGAGCGGCTCGTCTCGCCGCCAAATAACAATCCAATGGTGTAGATGACCGGCCCGGAGAGCTGCTGGACCCGCCGGATCGTCTGCTCCAAATTCAGCGTCGAGGAGTTGTCTTCGCCGTCGGTAATCAGGATCAGCACCTGCTTGGGCCGCTTGGCGTCGGTCGCCAGCTTGTCGGCCGAAGCCACCACGGCATCGTAGAGCGCCGTGCCGCCGCGGGACTCGATGTGCGCCAGCCCGGCGCGCAGCTTGTTCACGTCCGAGGTGAAATCCTGGTCGATGAAGGCCTCGTCGGAGAAGTTCACCACAAACGCCTCATCCTGCGGATTCGAGGCCTGGATCAGGTCCATCGCGCTCTTGTTCACCGACGGGCGCTTTCTCGACATCGACCCTGAGTTGTCCACCACCATCGCGATCGAGACCGGAAGATCGGTGTGCTGAAAACTGATGAGACTCTGCTTGACCCCGTCCTCGAAGACCTCTAAATTGTCCTTCTTCAGGTCTGGAACCAGCCGGCTGCCCTCCAGCACCGTGGCGTTCAGCACCACCTCTTCCACGTCGGCGTGCAGAACGTAGCCCTCGCCCTGCTTGTATATAGCCTCAGGCGAGACGACTGCGGGCGGCTCGGCATCCGGCGAGCGCGCCGGGTCGCGGTCCACCGTCAGAGGCGGCGCATTCACCGGGGCCGGCGTCGCGACCGGCTGGGACGGCGGCTGCTGCGCCGCCGGCGTGAGCACCGCTCCGGCAAAAAAAGTTGCGAGAACCGCAAGATTGCAAAGGCGCATAGGAACCGGTGCGAGCAGGAACAGCGAGCGAAGGCAATTCCTGTGCAGGATTGCCTTCACTTCACCTTCACTTTACGCCAGTTGCCGTCGCGGGTCAGGTCCTTGAGCCGGCAGGCCCAGGCCGCAGCGGCCGCTGGGATACAATCGAACAAAGCGCATAACGGTCCCGGAGTGAGCAGGATGGGATTCCGGTGCGCAAATTTCGCCGTTCCACCCGGAGCAAGGCCTTCCGTATGGCCCGCATCTATCCATTTCGCGCCTGGCGCTACAATCCCTCCACCGTCCGGCTGGAAGACGTGGTTACCCAGCCCTACGACAAAATCTCTCCCTCCATGCAGCAGGCCTACTACCAGCGCAGCCCCTTCAACCTGGTCCGCATCATCCTTGGCCTGCCTGAACTGTTTGACACTGAGCGCGGCGAAAGCGTCTATACCAGGGCGGCGCGCGACTTCCACGCCTGGCGCGAGCAGGGCGTCCTGGTTCAGGAAAAAGACCCCTGCATCTTCGCCTACTCCCAGAGTTTCAAGGTCCCCGGAACCGAAATCGTCAAGGAGCGCCGCGGCTTTATCGCCCTCGGCAAGCTCCACGACTACGCCGAGCAGGTCGTCTTCCGCCACGAGCAGACCCTTTCCAGGCCCAAGAGCGACCGCCTCAACCTGCTCAAAGCCACCCATGCCCATTTCGGCCAGATTTTTATGCTCTACTCCGACCCCGCCTGCAGCGTGGAAAAGATTTTGTACGACGGCAGCTGCCCCGCCGAAGCCGAGGTTACCGACGAGTACGGCGTGCTTCACCGCCTGTGGCGCATCGCCGACTCCGCGGCCATCCGCCTGCTCACCACCGCCATGGACGACAAAAAGCTCATCATCGCCGACGGCCACCACCGCTACGAGACCGCGCTGAACTACTCCAGGGAGCACGCGCCCGCCGCACCGGCCAAGGCTGAATCCAGCACCAGCCAGTTGCCGCAGCCGGCCTACCCTGAAGCCGTCGTCATGATGACCTTCGTCAATACGGACTCCGACGGCCTGGTCATTCTACCCACCCATCGCGTGGTCCACAGCCTCGCGAGCTTCGACCCCGCCGACTTTGCTCGCGCCGCCGAAGAGTTCTTCACCGTCGAGCCGCTGCCTACCGCTGAAGCCGTCAATTACATCGAGACGCTGAGCAAACAGCAAGGCACAGCCTTTGTCGCCGTCACCCGCGCCGGGGCTCTGCTCTTGCGCTCCAAACCGGAAGCCGTAGCCGCCGTTCTGGCCGGCCTGCCCGAGCGCCAGCGCCAGCTTGACCTCAGCCAATTGCACTCCATCGTGCTCCACCGGCTCCTCGGCCTCGACGCCGAAAAGGTCCGCGAGCAGACCAATATCCGCTACCTCCGCGACGCCGCCGAAGCGGTGGAGTTGGTTCGCCCCGCCACGGCGGGCAGGCGCGGCGAGGCCGACGTCGCCTTCCTCACCAACCCCGTCTCCATGGAGCAGTTGCGGGAAGTGGCTTTTGCCGGCGACGTCATGCCGCAGAAGTCCACCGACTTCTTCCCCAAGCTGCTCAGCGGCCTGGCCATCTATGCGCTGGACTAAGCGCAGGAGCGGAAGAAACTCATTCGGGTTCATAGGGCGATAAACCGAGGAGACCAATGCCGACGATCAGCAGGTTTTACGGAATCTTGATTCAGATGTACTTCGGTGACCATGTTCCACCTCACTTTCATGCGCTGTATGCTGAATTCGAAGCATTGATCGACATTCAGACATTCGAGGTCATCCGTGGAGATTTGCCTGGCCGCGCCATGGCGCTCGTGCTGGAATGGGCACAACAACACCGCGATGAGCTCAGGAAGGATTGGGAACTATGCGTACAGAATCAAACGCCAGTGAAAATTCTCCCGCTGACTTAACCGCGGAGGTCGTACCCCGGTCGCCTTGGCGTGTAACCGAAGTCGAAGCCCTTCCAGGGTTCCGGCTGCGGGTTGCATTTGCCGACGGCCTTACGGGGATGGTAGATATGTCGGGCTTGGTACATTCGCCGAAGGCCGGGGTATTCGCCGCGCTTGCCGACCCGTCTCTGTTTGCACAGGTCACGCTTGATTACGGCGCCGTTGCGTGGCCCAGTGAACTGGATCTTGCACCAGACGCGATGCACGCCGCAATCCAGGAGCATAGGGAGTGGTCACTCTAGAATTCCGATATATTTGGGCATTTGCGGCTTTGATGGCGGCCTCACATATGGCTGCCGCCCAGGCCCCGCCCGCAGGCCCGCCAGCTCGATTTCTGGTGGTGCTTGATGCCGCCCACGGCGGCGACGACCCCGGCGGGCGCCTGAGCAACGGCCAGGCGGAAAAGACCTTCACTCTTGCCCTCGGCGTCAGGCTGCGTTCGCTGCTGGCCGCGCGCGGCATCCAGGTCGTCACCACCCGCGAATCCGACGCCACCGTGAACCTCAACCGCCGGGCTGAAGTCGCCAACCACTCCAACGCGGCCGCCTGCCTTAGCCTCCACGCCTCTGAGAGCGGCTCCGGCGTTCATCTTTTTGTCTCCTCGCTGGCCCCGGCCGAACCCGCGCGCTTCGCCGCCTGGAAGACCGCGCAGGCCGCTTGGGTCACGCGCAGCCTGGCTCTCGCCGGGGTGCTCAACTCGGCCCTCCTCCACGCCGGCATCAACGTCACCCTGGGCAGCGCCGCGCTGCCCGCGGTTGACAGCATGGCCTGCCCCGCCGTAGCCATTGAGATTGCCCCAGACCGCGACTCCAGCCATGCTGTGACCGCCGGCCTGGACGATCCCGGCTACCAGGCCCGCGTGGCCTCCGCGCTGGCCGCCGCGATTCTCGAATGGCGCACGGAGGCCGCCCGCCCGTGATTCCCCGCCACCAGACCATCCTCTTCATCGTCCTGCTCCTGGCTTCTGTGGTCATGGGCGTGGTCCTGTGGCAGTTGCGGGAGCGCGCCCACCAGCGGCTGGTCGCCGGCGAAGACTCCGCGCCCACCCAGGCTCCCGAGGTCGCGCCCGCCGTACAGGCTACCCTCATCGTGGCCAACGACGCCGACAGCTCCCTGCGCGCCCAGATCCAATCCCTGCCTCTGCCCCGGGACCCCGGCGCGCGCGCGCGCGCCATCCTGGGCAGGCTGTTCGACCTCTACGCCACTCCCGATGCCGCCCACCCCGTCCCCGGCGGCGCCGGCTCCGTCACCCAGGTCTTCCTGTTGCCGGCCCAGGCCCCTCTCACGGGTCCTGATACGGGACCGGACACAGGCTCCAGCACGCCCACCGAATCCAAACCCGGCCAGACCAACTCCAGCCAGTCCGGCCCCGAGCTAGCCGTCGTCAACCTCACCGCCAGCTTCGCCGCCAGCCACCCTTCCGGCCTTGAAACCGAGACTCTCACCGTGCTCTCCATCTGCGCCACCCTCCACGCCAACCTGCCCCGCGTCACTCAGGTCCGTTTCCTGGTCGACGGCCAGCAGCGCGCAACCCTTGCCGGCCACGCCGACCTCACCCGCACCTACCTCGCCGCTGAAGCTGTGCCCTCCGAGGGAGCACACCCATGACCAGCCCCAAGACCAGCCCAGAAGCAACCGTCAAGGCCGCCACTCCCACCATCGGCGTCTTCGATTCCGGCTTCGGCGGCCTCACCGTCCTCCGCGTGCTCATCCAGCGGCTCCCGCACGCCCGGTTCGCCTTTCTCGGCGATACGGCCCGCCTGCCCTACGGCTCCAAGTCCCGCCGCACCATCGCCCGCTACGCCGCCCAAAGCGCCCAATTCCTGGTCCGCGAGCAGGGCGCCGAGTTCCTCGTCATTGCCTGCAACACCGCCAGCGCCCTGGCCCTCGACGCCATTCAGGAAGCAGCCCTCGGCGTCCCCGTCTTGGGAGTCATAGCCCCCGGCGCCACTGCCGCCCGCGCCGCATCCCGCACCGGCGACGTCCTGGTCATCGCCACCGAAGCCACCGTCCAGAGCCACGCCTACGCCGCCGCCTGCCGCGCCCAGGGGCTCCGCGCTCTTGAGAAAGCCTGTCCGCTGCTGGTCCCGCTGGTCGAGGAAGGCTGGACCGACCATCCGGTCACCGCCGAGGTCATCCGTATCTATCTCGAAGAATTAACCACCGAAGCCGCCGCTGCGGGCCTCAACCCTGACACGCTGGTCCTCGGCTGCACCCATTACCCGCTCCTGCGCCCGCTCCTCGAACGCATCATTGCCCGCGCTGTCCCCGCCGGCATCCGGGTCATCGACTCCGCTGAAGCCGCCGCTGAGGCTGCCCTGCGCCTCTTCGGCCAGCGGGAAACGGAGGAACGTTCGCCGGCCGCGCAGGTCCGCTGCTTCGCCACCGATTCCGTCGACAAATTCGAGCGCCTCGGCTCCCGCTTTTTAGGCCGCCCCGTCGGCAAGGTCGAGCTGGTCGACCTCGGCGGCTGATATTCGCTGATATTCTATGAATTGGCGGGTCCGGCATCCCCCAGAGCAATCTGAGCAATCCTGTCCGCGGACCCTGGAGGAAGAAAGCAAGCATGATCAATCTGGCGGGTAAGACGGCCGTGGTCTTCGGGCTGGCCAACAAGCGTTCCATCGCCTGGGGCATCGCCCAAAAGCTGCACGCGGCCGGCGCAACCCTGGCCATCTGCTATCAAAATGAGCGCATGAAGCCCGATGCCGAGCAGCTTATCGCCGAGTTGCCCGGCGCCAGCGGCTTCCAGTGCGACGTGTCAAACGATCATGAGATCGAAACCCTCTTTGCCGCCTTCAAGCAGAAATACGGCAAGATCGAGATTCTTGTCCACGCCGTCGCCTATGCGCCCGTAGAAGAACTCCGCGGCGAGTTCCTCTCGACCACCCGCGAGGGCTTCCGCATCGCCCACGACGTCAGCGTCTACTCCCTCATCGCCGTCAGCCGCGCCGCCGCTCCCTTGATGACCGAAAGCGGCAGCATCATCACCCTCACTTACTTCGGCGCCGAGAAGGTCGTCCCCAACTACAATGTCATGGGCGTCGCCAAGGCCTCGCTTGAAGCCACCGTCCGCTATCTTGCCTGGAACCTCGGCCCCAGAAATATTCGCGTCAACGCCATCTCCGCCGGTCCCATCAAGACCCTGGCCGCCCGCGGCGTCGGAGCCCTCGGCGACATGCTCAAGTCCCACGCCGACCGCGCCCCGCTCCACCGCAACGTTGACCAGCTCGAAGTCGGCGGCGCAGCCCTCTTCCTCGCCTCCGACCTGGCCAGCGCCGTCACCGGCGAAACCCTCTACGTGGACTGCGGCTATAACATCATGGGGTTTTAGCAGAAACCTTAGATTGTTCAAGTCTGCTCCTTAGTCGAGGCCGTTTGCTCGAAGAAAGAGAACGAGTCGAAGGATCGCTCCTAGCTGGCGAGATGGTCTGCCTGTCGGCCAAACGCGTCGCAATAGAGCGAGTCGCAGCCGGAAACGGATTGGTATACTGCGCGGCAATCGGAAGGCTGCTCAGATCCACGAATGAGACGCCGGTTGCAGTGATGACGGCGAGAGTATTTTGCCCTTCGGCCATCAAAAGCGGATCGTAAACATTGGCCGGTGTAACTGGAATCTGGATACGGTAGAGCAGGCGACCGGTGTTTCGAGCAATCATATCGATCCCATCAGTAAGCGGCTGAAACAGGATGCTGCCGTCATGGTTGAGCTTCTGCCCGCCCACGGAAGTTGGGAACCATGTCTCCCAATCGATATAGGCTGTTTCTGTTTCCGCTTTGAACAAGGAATCGGTAAATTCTCCTTCAGCATCCAAAGTGTCTCCGTCACCTGAAATTGCGAAGTCCGGAAAGCCGCCGTTAAGGCTTAAATCCGAGCCTATAATCTGATCGCTTGATGTATCGATGATGAAATAGCCCATGTACACTAGATTGCCATCTGGACTCAGAATGGCGCGCACGTAGCTGTCGTTTGAACTTCTGCTTTGCGGATACACTATAGCTCCAGAGATTAAACAGTAAAGGTCAGTGATCGAGCCGGTCGAAGTATCGAGCTTGTGTAGCGCGGGGTCTCCAGTTCCACCGATATCGGCTGTGTAGAAGTAAACCATTCCGGCGTTTGTGACGGCAAGCCCGCTTGGCGCCAGGTTAGCTGAAAACCCGTCGCTGTCTAGCGACATCGGATAGCTCGTCGCAGACGCCGGACTATCTGGATTGAGTACATAGATGGCCTGATCGCCGTAGTCGGAAACGGCAAGCTTGGTACCGTCGGGGGACTCTGAAATTGCCAGCAACTGAGTCTTGCTACCCGCTCCGGGGAGGGTAATTGGCGAAAGCCATTTCCCTGTGCTCTTCGAAAGAATCTGAATCTGCTTTTGATCCGTAAAATAGTAAAGGTCTCTGCCCGCGTCATAAATCCCAGCCTGCAAATTGGCAGTGATCGGATAGAACTGTGTTGCCGCAGTATAGTGAAATGCACCTGAAGCAGTAGCTGAACCGGAAGGTGTGGTCACCGTCACGTCGACGGCCGTGCCCGCTGTTCCAGATGGAATTGTGAATTGCAGCGAATTTGTAAGGAACGGATAGGGATCAATGGGAGGGCTGTCGTGGATCACCGTGACTGGAGCGGATTGCCTGCTCACGGTCACCTGAACTTCCGAAGTGGAATCCCCAAAACCGTAGCCGATGATCGTGCCAGTCTGCCCACCTTCCGCCGTAGCTCCGTTGGGAATGACCTCCAGGATCGTTGGCCCATAGCTAAAGCCTTCCGGCGCAATGCCAACTCCTCCATCGCTCAGGACTAAAGCTAAATCCACTGCGCCTGCCAGACTGCTGGGCGGGGTGGTCACGTGCGCATCGGGGTAATTCTCTGGGTTCGTAACCAGGGAGGCGTCAGATCCAGGGATATTCCCAACGTAGATTTGGCTTAAAGTAGCATTATCCGACACATTATCATAAAAGAATAAGGAAAGGAATTCGGTTAATTCAGTTCCTCCGGTTAAAGGCCCAGTTGTATTGTTTCCTAAGCCGGGAGCAATCAATGTCGGGTCGCCTGTCTGAATTTGTGAAGCGTCATTGAATGAGACTCCGTGCCCTATTGGTCCCATAATCAGCCCTGTCTCATCGATAGCGCCGGGGAGGATTACATCTTGCGAATCGGTCACCGCAAAACTTGGAACCCAGCCTATCTGCTGATATGTAGTGGTGTCATACGCGCCAAGTGCCCCTCCTGCGGCTCCAAATGTTCCAGTTTGGTTAGCCAGGTAGAGCGTCTTCCCATCAAGGCTAATGACTCCACTACCGGCCGCATTTGGAATCTCAAAACCCGCATTGCCAGGACCGTTTGAATTAGGGTTCGTAATCTGGCCGAGCATCTGCACGGTCCTGGCATCGAAGACGGCAACTCCTTGAAGATTTGTTGTCAGGAAAAAGCGTGTTCCATCTGGAGTGGGAATGATTTCCCTTACCGGTGAGCCAGACGGAGTCGGCAACGACCCGTACGTTGCAACCTGTGCAATGGGGTCATAAGAACAGATTGGGGCACTGGCGCTTGTGTCCACCCATGTCACCAGAATTCGCGTCCTGTCACCACTGAGCGCAATAGTTCCCTCGTTTCCGACGTTACAAACGCTGCCGTTTGTTCCGGTATCCAGGGAATTGGTGACAGGGTTCCACACTGCGGAATTGCCAAAGCCATCGACTCCGAGAATCCCCAATTCCGTCGTTCCCTGCAAGGCCAGGCGCCCATCGGATAGAACCAACGCTGTGAGTGCGGCAAAGCCACTCGGACCTATCGAGGCCTCAGGGTACCGAGTGGTCACGGTGAGCGTGGACGTGTCAATTTGATAAAGATCCCCGATCAACGTGCCCGCATAAAGGCTCCCATTGTAGGGTGAAACATCAATCCCCCATGCCAATGGAACTGGAATCGTCGCGATCTCGTTCTCCTGCGTCGCGCTGAAGACATCGATCTCGTTCATATAGGGATTGCTCACGAAAAACTGCTTATGCACCGGATCGTACACACTGAAATGGGGCGGCGAATACTGCAATGAATTCGGATCGTAGAACGAGTTCGTGCGCAGATACTGCGTGCGTATGGGTGGATGCGCTCCGGTGACCGCCGCAACCACGCTCAATGCCACCTGCGCGCTTTGGCTCAGGCTACCTGAGGTACCCTGAAACGAAATGGTAGCCGCGCCCGCCGTGGCCGACGCTGCGACACTCAACGCCACCTGCTGTTGACCTCCCGGCGTCAGGCTGAATGTAGCCGGAGAAGCGGTTACTCCCGCTGGCAAGCCGCTCACGGCTATGCTCACGTTCGACGCAAAGCCGCCGGACCCTGTCACGCTGACCGTCACATTCTGACTGCCTCCCGTATCGACACTTAGGCTTGACGGTGTCGCGGAGATTGAAAAATTCGGCGGAAGAACCACGACGCTCAGAGAAACCTGCGAACTATGGCTCAGACTGCCGGATGTGCCTTGAAATGTGACCGTAGCCGTGCCCGCCGCGACCGAGGCCGCCGCAGTCAGCGTTATCTGTTCCTGACCTCCCGGTGTCAGGCTGAATGTCGCCGGAACGGCAGTGACTCCCGTGGGCAGCCCGCTCACTGCTATGCTAACGCTCGACGTAAAGGTGTTGACTTCCCCCACGCTGACTGTAACCGTCTGGCTTTGGCCGCTGTTCAAAGTCAGGCTCGGCGGCGAAGCGGAAATCGAAAAGTCCCCAGCCGGCGGCGGGGCAGTTCCACCCCCTCCGCCACACCCGGCCAAGAGCACGGAAAAAATGCCAAGAGCGACAGAACACAGTCCTGAACGATGAATGCGGAAGAAACGCGTCGTACTCATGCAGATCCCTCGAAAGAACGAAATCTCATGCCCCGGATTAAGCCAGCTATTGCGGATGATAGAAATTCTAGCATAGGACTGTACTTAAACCAGTGAATTCACTCTGCGGACTTTCTGCTCCCGCCTATTCCTTCAGCGTCACCGTAATCTTCCGCGTGTCGCCGCCGGTCGAAGTAATAAGAATCTCTCCGGTCGCCTTCTTGCGGATGCTCTTGAACTTCTCACCCCACTCCACCAGCACCAGCACGTCTGGCTTCAGCAGTTCGTCCAGTCCCAGCGTCTCCAGTTGGCGTTCACCCTCAAGGCGATAAACGTCCAAACGAAAGAGGTTGACCGGCTCGCCGGTCAACCTCAAATGATTGCACAAGAATTCCCTTAACCTGGTAGCTGTCCGGCCCCCGTCGTCAACTTTGTGGGGGCCGGACGATCAGTTTTACCGCCGGAGCAGGCCTGCTGGCTTGCTCCGGCGGTTTAAGCGGCTACTTCTTCACCGGCGCCGCGGCCTTCTTGCGGTGCGCCGGACTCTTTTCGTCGAGAAGAGTCAGGGCATCGGCGGCGTTGAACGGGTACCGTTGCACCGATTCCTGGCCCGGCTGGCCCGCGGTGCTCAGGGTGACGTCTACACGGCGGTTTTTAGCCAGGACAATGACGGGCAGCTCCTTGAGAAGTTTCTCCCGCTCCGCGTCACTCAGCTCAGGATTCTGTTTGACCGCCTCTTCCACCTGGTCAGCGGTGAGCTCTTGCTCCTTGCCAAGGCCGAGCGTTTCAATCTTGGCTTCGGGTACACCCTGTTCAACCAGGAACTGTTTTGCGCGAGCGACACGGCGTTCGGTAAGCGCCTGGTTGTACTCGACTGATGCGCGCACATCCGCATGTCCGGTCAGGGTCAGGTGGGCATCCGGTTTGAATGTGAGGTAGCTCTTGAAGTCCGTCGCCAGGGTGGTTAGGGTTGCCTGCTGGCTAGCCACCAGACCGCCATTGGGATGCTCGATCCTGGGCTCATCGGTCTGGAAAAATATACTGTGCAACGCCAGGCGAGCCTCGAGCCGCACTTGCTCCGCGGGGGGGGCCGGAGGAGGCGGAGGAGGCGCGACGGTCACGCTGGTGTTCGCGGTTGCCGTCTGACCCTTGTCGTCGCTCACGTTGCAGATGATGCCTACGGCGCCGGTCGGCGCGCCCGTCGAATCGAATGTCGCCGAGGCGCCGGTTCCGCTGATGGTCCCGGACGCAGTCGAGTAGCTGTAAGTCAGCGGGCGGTTCTGCGGGCTCATGCCCATGGCCGTCACGTTGCTGGTCTCACCCGGGTTGATAGTGCTGGGGCTGGCCGAGCAGTTGATCGTCGGCGGCTCAAAGGCCTTCACCGTGAAGCTGGCCGTTGCGGCGGCAGATTCCCACGGCTGGAGGCCTTCCTTGCCGGGTCTGCCTTCCTTCACTCCACAATTCACCGTATAGGCGCCCGGCGCCAGCGCTCCCGTGGCTGCCGTGTCCAACAAAGCTGTCGTTCCGTTGCCCTTCAAGCCCGGCACTCCCGTCCAGAAATAAACCACATTCAGCTTGGGATCCAGGTTGCCGGCCATCGCGGTCACCGTAACCGGGTCGCCGGGGAAGATCGTAGCCGGACTGGCCGAGCACGCCAGGGTCACCAGCGTGGAAGCGGGATTTCCACCAAAGCCGAAGACAAGTCCGGCAGATAGGCGCACGTTGTCCTGCTCAGTGGTCTTTCCGGTGGTGTAATCCTGGAACCCGGTCATCAGGTATTCGGCCTGAATGACGCGGATGGCGAAATGGCGGTGGACCTTGACGTCCAGGCCGCCGCCGCCGGTCCAGGCAAACGTGTTCTGAGCGGGAAGGAGCGTGCAGCTGAATGTACAATCGGCGAGTGTCACCTCATTGGCGTGTATGCCTCCAAACAGAACCTGGAGAAAGGGAGTGATTCTTTCGTGCCGGAAGGACAGGCGCGGACCGAAGAGATAGCTGATAGCACCCACGTTTGGGTTGTTCACGTCGACCGTAGAGCCATATCCGCCCTGGAATCGGACCTCTGAGTTGGTGTAGGCGCCAACGTCGCCAACGATCCCCAGATAGCGGTTGACGTTGAAAGCGATGGACGCGCTGCCGCCATTCATCCACATCAGCCGGTTTCCCCACTGCGGCGCAGGCACCGAGCGCAGATAGGAGTAGCCCAGGAACAGTTCAGCCTTGGGATAACTCTCCACGCCTCTCGAATACGGCGTGGCTGCCGACATCGAGGCCGCAGGCATTGGAGCCGCCGGCAGCGGAGCGGCCGGATCGGAGACAGCCGCGGCGCTGGAGCTGGAATCCGCGGCTTTATCGTTCCCGGCGCCGGTTGACGGCTTTGCCGCTTCGTCCGCACGAAGCAAGAACGCGGGCATTAGAAAAATGGCGAATGCCGCTGTGGCAATCATTCTTGCACTCAATCTCATTGTTGCCTCCCGAACTGCTCGTCGCGATCATCGAAAATCTCAGCGCCGGGTTTACTCGACGCGAATTAAACACGCCAAACACTGTATTGCCTGAAACTGGCTGAGACCGCCCTGGGGGGCGGTCTCAGCCGGAACTTTACGGGGTAGGCACATTGATGACAGTGTCCACCAGTGTGGTCGACGCATTCAAACTAATCAGTCTGCCGTTGACTGTCACTGGATTGACATATCCGGCAGTTGAAACGTGGATGAAATTGGTCGCGATGATGGTTCCCTCGAACGTCCCGCCTCCCGACGGTTCGAGGTATACACCGGTCCCCTCCACCACCCAGAAGATGTTGCTGGCCTTGGCGCCGCCTTTCAGGATGACATTGCAAGGTGTTGCCGGCAAGCCTACGGTGAGTATTGTTCCGATCTGGAAGACAAAGCGCGCATTGGGATCGCCCTTAGCATCGAGAGTTACATCCCCAGCCGTTATGAGAACTGGGCCTGAGGTTGTCCAGACGCCGGGGTAAATGGTTGTATGGCCTATCTGCCCAGCCAGAGCGCCGCTTGAGGGGAGGCCTGTAAGAGTGGTGTAAGCGGTGGTAGCTTCCGCCAAGGCTTCATCTGCGATGGCGATATCGGCTGCCGATCCTTCCGGGCAGGAACCGTTGGGAACTATCGGTGAGTAGATCGTTCCAGTCACCAGCCCTACATTGGCTGTCGTTTCCGTATACGTGCATCCCTGTGTGCTACCAGCATATGAGTCCACCGGTAAAACGGTGTTATCGTGGAATCCGGTATATGAAGTAGCGGCGGTCGCCGTGGTCCCGCTATCTCCATGGATGACCGTGGTGAGTCCCGTGTTGGTCATCCCTGCGGTGCCGCTAAAACCGCCAAAGGGCGTTATGGTTGGCCCAAGGGTGACTGGCTGCTGACAACTTGGCGTGTCGGTCGTGACGGTCTTGAAGGTCCAGGGATTCGGTGGGCCGGTGGTCCCCAGCGGATCGCCGAATACGTCCGTTGCTCCATCGGTCACCGTTGCGGTATAGCTGGTGTCGAGAGTGAGCGGGTTCGTGGGCGTGAAAGTGGCAATGAAGTTGGCCTGATCGTAAGAATACTTTCCAGCTATCGGAGTTCCGCTCGCTGCCGTACCCGTATAAAGCAGGAAGGTTGTCGAGGAAGTACTGGACGTGCTGAGGGTCAGTGGATTCATCGCCTCGCTGAAGGTTGCGCTGACTGCCTGAAGCGGACACACACCTGTGGCGCCGCTGGCGGGGACCGTCGAAACCAGCTCCGGCGTGTTGACGGGAGGAGCCGTGCCGGTCGTGAAGGTCCAGACGCAGTTGCCGCCGGTGCTGGTGGCACAAACAGTCGGCACCACTCCACCATTCAGTGCAGTGCCGGCCACGTCCGTAACTCCGTTTGAGATGGTGGCTGTATACGCGGTGCTGGGCAGCAGAGGAGTACTCGCTGGCGGCAGCACGAACACCAGATTTCCACCCGCTCCACCCGCTGCGTAAGCAACCGTGCCACCGGTCACGGTATTGATGACGCTCCCTACCAGGTATGTCAGCGTAAAGTTTGCCCTGACGATCGTGTTAGGGTTCATCGGCTCACTGAACGCGGCGCTGATGATCTGCAGATTGATGGGCACGAGCGTGGCTGCATTTGCGGGGATGGTCGAAGTGACCGTCGGCGCTGGAGGAGGCGGCTGGGTAAGCGTGGTAAATGTCCACACGTAGGCGCCGGCCATCGCAATGCCTGCAGTGTCCGTAGCCCCGGTGCTGATCGTGGCCGTGTAGGTGGTGCCGTAGGATGGGAGAGCGCCGCCAAACGTGGCAACGGTGTTGCCAGATCCATTAAGAACGCACGTGACGGGTGGCGTTGCGCCAGTCACGGCAACGTCGCCCATCGGGGCTGTGACTGTAAAGGCAGTCTGGAGAGACGCACAGCTCATCGGCTGGCTGAAGGTCGCGCTGATGGTCACGTTTAAGGCAACAGGATCAGCGAATGGAGCGGGGGTCACTGACGACACGAATGGGACCACCCGGGGAGTTGCGGCAAGCGTGGTAAAGGTCCACACGTAGTCACTAACCAGCTCAGCGCCCCCGGGGGTCGCGGCCGCAGTGGTGATCTTAGCCGTGTAGGTGGTGCTGGTTGCCAGAGCGGCTGCCGGCGTAAACGTCGCAGTTACACCACTGTACGTCACGGCTCCAGTGACGGCTCCGCCTGGCCCCGCCACCGTAAAGGTTCCGGCGGAGGTGATCGAGGCTGGGCTCATCGCCATGTTGAATGTCGCGGTGACGGTTGTGTTGGTGAGGACACCGGTAGCGCCCTGAGCGGGGGTTACTGACACCACGCCTGGGATGTTTACTGTTTCCTGGCCGCATCCGGTTACAAAAACGACCAACAGAGCCGCCAGCCAATACGTGATTCCAAACCTGTATTTGCGCATTTGATCCCTCTCGTCCAACTGTGGTGGCAAAATGTCCAAAGCTCATCGATGCGCCGGCTCGGCACGGAATGCCGACACAGCGTGACTCTGCCAACTTAGCAACGGAAGTTTGCCGGGTCTGTACAAAATTGCTCATCGTAACGCCGGAATTGTGAAAAGGTAACTTACGCCGGGATTGTCAAAAGGCAACTTCGCGTCTCTGAGCAAAATTGAACATATATTTAAAATTGGGCATTTATTTTAGGGCAAGAGCGGTAAATACGGGCCCGCATCACTGGACGGATGCTCGGCAGCACCAAACTGTGCATAAATCGTCTGACGGGACGTGACAAACTGCGCAATGCGCGTGCAGCCGCAAAGCTCGGAAAATAACCGCTGCTTCCACGAACTTGCGCCGCTACTCCTTCAACGTCACGGTAATCTTTCGCGCATCCCCACCAGCCGAGCTGATCGCAATCTCCCCAGTCGCCTTTTTGCGGATGCTCTTGAACTTTTCGCCCCACTCCACCAGCACCAGCGCGTCCGGCGTCAGCAGCTCGTCCAGTCCCAGCGTCTCCAGTTGCCGCTCGCCTTCCAGCCGATACACGTCCAGGTGAAACAGCTTCACAGGCTTGCCGTCCAGCGCGCCGTCGTACTCATGCACCAGGGTGAAGGTAGGGCTGGTCACCTCGTCCGCCTCAGCCGCGTCCAGAGCCTCGGCAATCCCTTTCACCAGCGTGGTTTTTCCGGTGCCCAGGTCGCCGCGCAGCAGCAAAAGTTGCGGCGGCTTCAGCAGTCGCGCCAGCTTGCGGCCCACTTCAATGGTGTCCGCGCCGCTCATGGTGGTGAACTCGTGAATCCGGCCTTCGGCTACAGGTGCGGCGTTGCTCATCCCGGAACCTCATGAGGGGCCGCTGCATGCAATGCCCCCTGCAACCAAACATACCCGTTCTCCCCACGGGAATGAAAGCGAAAAGCCCTGGAAAACT
The DNA here is from genome assembly GCA_003170825.1 of Acidobacteriaceae bacterium. GTDB lineage: Bacteria > Acidobacteriota > Terriglobia > Terriglobales > Acidobacteriaceae > Telmatobacter. The sequence goes on along the minus strand of PMYL01000053.1, from coordinate 88,635 downwards.
GCGCAAGACTGTCCGTGGCCAGCAATGTGTGCTCGTCCTGGGTACCCTCTGGGTAGCGAACGGCCATATCCGCGGCCAGTCCGTGCAGAGTTACCGCCGCCGCCACCGCCCGCGCTGCGTCCTTGGGATACTGTGCCAGCAGCCCGGCCACCAGCCCGGTCAAAAAGTCGCCGCTGCCTCCCTTCGCCATCCCCGGATTGCCGGTCGTATTCACGGCCACCTTCCCGTCGGGATGCGCAATCAGCGTCCGCGCGCCCTTCAGCACCACCGTCACGCCAAACCGCTCGGCAAACCCTCGCGCCACTTCCAGCCGCTTGGCCTGCACCTCGGCCACCGTAATCCCAGCCAGCCGCGCCATCTCTCCAGGGTGTGGCGTCAGCACCAGTGTGCGCTCACTGCGGTGAGCCAACTTGGCCAGCAGCCCCGGCTCGGCGGCCAGAATATTCAGCGCATCCGCGTCGATCACCGCCGGAATCTTGGTTGCCTCAATCAGTCCCATGGTGAACTTCACCGTCTCCGGCTCCTGACCCAAACCCGGCCCGATAACCAGCACCGTCTTCCCGGCCATAAGCGCCGCCACCAGCTCCGGAGCGAGGTTCTCGGCCGAGATGCGGCCCGCCGCAGTCGCCGCCAGCGGCCAGGTCATCAGCTCCGGCGCAATAGCGGCCACCAGCGCCAACGCCGGCGCCGGCACCGCCGCCGTTACCAGTCCGGCCCCAGCCCGCAACGCAGCCAGAGCCGCCATGGCCGGCGCGCCCGCCTTGCCCCCAGCCGTCCCAAAGGTACCGCCCACCACCAGCACGTGCCCAAAGTCGCCCTTGTTGGCCGCCGCCGCGCGCGGCGCCTGCACAAGCTCCACTGCCGACCCCGCCCAATCCAATCCCAGCCCCGAAATGATCGCGCCCTCCGGCGACCCGATCGGCGCCACCACCACAGGCTGGTCCCACCGCCGCGTCAATTGCCCAAAGACGTGCGCCGGCTTGGGCGCGGTAAAGGTGATGACCGCATCGGCGGGGAACACCGGCCCCTCCACCGTGGCACCAGTCGCATTCGCCGGCCAACCGGAGGGCAAATCCACCGCCAGCACCGGCGCCCGGCTGCGCTTCACCCACTCCCTCGCCGCCAGCGCCAGCCCTTTCAGCGGCGGATTGAAGCCCGTGCCCACCACCGCGTCCACAATCAGATCGGCTGCGAGCGCCCCGTTGTGCCGCGCCAGCTCCTCCGCCGCCTCCACCACATGAATCGCCCCATGCGCCGGACCGGCCAGTTCGCGCCACGCCTCGGCCGCTTCCCCCGTGAGCCCCGCGGGCGACCCCAGCAGCAGCGTGGTCACCTCCAATCCCGCATCGGCCAGCAACCGTGCAGCCATCATCCCGTCGCCGCCGTTGTTGCCCCGGCCGCACAGCACCGTCACCCGCCGCGCCCCCGGGAACTGCTCCCGCGCAAATGCCGCCACGGCCGCCGCCGCCGCCCGCATCAAATCAAGCGACGGAACCCCGAACCGCTCCGTCGTCGCGCGGTCGCAGGCCTGCATCTCGGCTGCTGAAAGAACGTGCATGGCATCCATACTACTGCGGAACCAGAGTAGATGTACCCCGAAAGCAAACCCGCCAAGTGGCTCGCCGCGGCGAGCCACCCAGAAAACTCTCTGTAAGGACACGTTTACTCTGGTTCCGCTCTAGCAGATGCCGCAACGTATTCCCTGCCTGAATTTCAAGTAATTGGTTCAGCGGCCCATTGCGGTTTCGATCAGCAGCCAGGCATTGAGTCCGGCAATCAGCGCCGCAGTAAACCACGCCAGCCCCTGCAGCCAGCGCCCGTTCACAAACTCGCCCATCTTTTTCCGGCTCCCGGTAAACAGCACCAGCGGAACCACCGCAAAGCTCAACTGCAGCGATAGAATCACCTGGCTCAGGATCAGCAGCTTTTCTGTTCCCTGCTCGCCGGTAATCGCAACCACAATGATCGTTGGAATGATGGCCAGCGAGCGCGTGATCATCCGCCGCAGCCACGGCGACAGCCTGATGTGGATGAACCCCTCCATCACCACCTGCCCGGCCAGAGTGCCGGTGATCGACGAGTTCTGCCCGCTCGCCAGCAGCGCAATCGCAAACAGCGTGCTGGCCCCGGCCGCGCCCAACAGCGGGCTGAGCATTTTGTAGGCGTCCTGAATAGCCGCAACCTCAAAGTGCCCGCTGCGGTTGAACACCGCCGCCGCCACGATGAGAATGGCCGCGTTCACAAACAGCGCCACCGTGAGCGCCAGAGCGGAGTCCACGTTGGCCATGAAGATGGCCTCGCGCTTGCCCTCCGGCGTCCGCTTGTACCGCCGGCTCTGCACGATCGACGAGTGCAGGTAGAGGTTGTGCGGCATCACCGTCGCGCCCAGAATCCCAATCGCAATGTAGAGCATGTCGGGGTTCGAGACGATGGAGGGCGAGGGAATGAAAAGATTCTTGAACACCGGCCAGTACTCCGGCTTGGACAGAAACATCTGCACGCCGAACATCCCGATAATGGTGACGATCAGCGTGATCACCAGCGCCTCGACGTAGCGGAAACCCCAGCGCTGGATCACGAGGATCAGCAGAACATCCAGCCCGGTGATCAGCACGCCGTAAAACAGCGGAATGTGGAAGAGCAGGTTCAGGGCGATGGCCGAGCCGATCACTTCGGCCAGGTCGCAGGCGGCGATCGCGATCTCCGCGCCCACCCACAGCGCAAAGCTCACCCAGCGGCCATAGGCCTCGTGGCAAAGCTGCGCCAGGTCCCGTTCCGTGGCTACGCCCAGCTTCAGGCTCAGGCTCTGCAGCAGAATGGCCATCAGGTTCGACGCCATGATGACGAACAGCAGCGTATACCCGAACCGCGACCCTCCGGCAATGTCTGTGGCCCAGTTGCCGGGGTCCATGTAGCCCACCGAAATCAGGAAGCCCGGCCCCAGAAAGCCCAGCAGCCGCCGCCAATAAATCGGCGAGCGGGAGATGCGCACGCTCGCATGCACCTCCGGCAAGGAGGGCTCTGGCAGAGCGATGGACGATAGCAATTCTGTGGACATGTTTCTTGGGGAAGAAGCCCGGAGGCTCCTTCAACCCCAGTATGCCACAACTAGTTAATTATGGTTAACAATTTTTCTTACATTTAATTACGATGGGATTTCCGGACGCAGCCAGACCGCCTCGGCTGCCGGGTGGCCCAGAACCGTAATGCCCGCAGGCAGCTCAATCGAAACGGTTTGGTCATAGTTCTGGCTCACGATGCGCAGGCTCTGGCCGGGGCCAATTCCGTTGTGGTGCAGAAAGAGCAGCAGCTTGTGGTCGCGCTCCTGGAGGCCGGAGACGGTGTAGCTCCGGCCGGCGACTGCCTCCGAGAGCGGCGCCTCGCCGCGCCGTTTGCGCTCCGCGGGACTCTCCGGCAGAACCGCATTGCCGTGAGGGCAGGCGCCGCCCTCGCCTAGTTTCTCCCGGAGCTTGGCCTCGAAAGCCGGCGAAACCGCATGCTCCAGCCGCTCGGCCTCCTCGTGGATCTCGTACCACTCCATCCCGAAGATCTCGCTCAGCATCCGCTCGATCAGGTGGTGGCGCAACGCAGTGCGGTAGGCCGTCTCGCGTCCCGCCGCGGTCAGCCGCACAATCCCGTCCGCGTCCACCACAACGAAACCATCCCGCTTCAGCCGCTTCATCGCCATGGTCACCGCCGGCGCCGAAACCTCAAGCCAATGGGCCAGCAGGGCCGGAATCACCTCGCGCCCCTCGGCCTCAGCCTCCAGGATGGCCTTCAGGTAGTTCTCTTTCGAAACGTAGATGGCGTCTTTCATCGTGGGACTGCAATCAGTCTATACGCTGAACAGCAGCTCCCAGCCTCCAGCCAACGGCTAAAAAGCTGGAAGCTGAGAGCTAGCAGCTGCCGCTCACTTCACCTTCACCTTCGGCTCAACCGACAACCCCGGCCGCAGCAGGTGGCTCGGGTCCTCGCCGGCCAGATCGTTGAAATCGATCCGCACCGGAACCCGCTGCACCACCTTCACGTAATTCCCCGTCGCGTTCTCCGGCGGAAACAGGCTCAGCACCGACCCGGTCGCGCCGCCGATCTGCGTCACCTTGCCGTGATAGGTCTTTCCCGTGGCGTCCACCGCGATCTCCACCGCCTGCCCCGCCGCCATGTGCTGCAACTGCGTCTCCTTGAAGTTCGCAGTGATCCACAGGTCTTCGAGAGAGACCAGCGTCAGCAGATTCTGCCCCGCGGCCACGTTCTGGTCGATCTCCACGCTCTTGCGGGTGATAATCCCCGCCGCCGGAGCCACGATCCTGGTATAGCTCAGGTTGAGCTTGGCCATGTCCAGTTGCGCCTGTGCCTGCTCCACCTGGGCCTGCGCCTGCTTGGCGCGTGCGCTCTGCGCAGCCACCTGCTGCGGGCCGGTCTGGGCGTACTTTAAGCCAGCCTGGGCCTGAGCCTCGCGCTCCAGGGCAACCTTCACGCCGTCGACAGCAGCCTGTTCGCTGGCGCGGGCGTCGGCCACGGCTGCCCTGGTTGCATCCGCCGAGGCCACGGCCGCGTCAAACTGCTGCTTGCTGATCACGTCCTTTTCGACCAGCGGCTTATAGCGCTCAAGATCGGCCTGTGCCTTGGTGAAGTTGGCCTGGGCCTGGGCCACGCGGGCGTGCGCGGCATCCAACTGCTTCTCCGCCTGCCCCACGCTGGCCTGTGAGCCGGTCACATTCGCATCAGCCGAACTCAGGTTGCTGCCGGTGTTGACCGTGGTGATGGGCACATTCACGTTGGCCGCCGCTGCGTTGGCCTGCGCGCTGGCCAGCGCGCCCTGGGCGTTTTCGACCGCGACCTCGTAGTCCCTGGGGTCCAGCTCGGCGATCGCGTCGCCCTGCTTCACCACCTGGTTCTCTTCCACGTCCACCTTCAGAACCTGGCCGTTGATGCGCGAACTCACCTGGATCAGGTGGCCGTTGACCTGCGCGTCGTCGGTGTTCTCGCTATAGGTGGAGTGCCACCAGATTCCGATCGAAACCACCACGATGACCGCAACCACGGCCGCAAGAATCCACCTGCGGCGGGACCGCGGCTGCTCCATCTCTGTCTCCTCATCCGGTTCCAGTTCGATTGGTGTTGGTGTTGGATCCGCCACGTTTACTTTCCTCCCAGATAGTTCTTGTAGTTCTCGCCCGCTCCCAGGGCACGGGCCAGGCTGAGCTTGGCCACGTTGTGCCGGTAGAGGCTGGTCACGTATTGATCGTTGGCCTGCGCCACGGATTGCTCCGCCTGGCTCACGGCCAGATTGTCGCTCACGCCGTTGGCATATCGCTGCTGTGCCTCGCTGAGCGCCTCGTTGGCCAGTTCCACGCTGGAGCGCGCTACCTCAACCTGCTTCTGCGTCGAGGCTATATCCAGCAGCGCGTCGCGCACATCGGCGTCCACCTGCGCGTTCTTGTCGCTCAACCGCGCTTGTGCGGTATCCAGTTGCGCCTGGGCCACCTCGGCCTCGCCGCGCAGCGCAAACTCCGCGAACAGCGGCGCGCTCAGCGTGCCCGTCGCGTTCCCGGTCCCATGCGAGTGCGACAGGGTCGTGCCGATATCGCCGTAGTCGCCGTTGAACTTCAGCGTCGGCAGCCGGTCGGCCGTAGCCGCCTTGCGCTGCTCCTCGGCTGCCTTGGTCTGCTCCACCATCGCCGCCAGGTCCTTGCGGTTGGCGTGGGCCTGGCGAATCGTCGCCTCCACGTCCAACTGGTCGAACGCCGCGTAAGGCGCCTTATCGCTCAAGTTGAAACTCTGCGCCAGCGGCAATCCGATGGTGCGCGCCAGCGCCAGCTTGTCCTTCTCCAGCGCATTGCGGGCCACAATCAATTGCTGCTCCAGCGATTGCGAATCCACCCGCGCCCTCAGCTCATCCAGCAGCGGCGCCGTCCCCGCCTGGTGGTTGTCAACCGCCTGGTCCAGTGAAATCTTGGCCGTAGCCACTTGCGCTTCTACGCTGCTCACCTGCGTCTCATCGGCCAGCGCCAGCAGGTAGGCATTGCCCACTGTCAACACCACCAGCTCCCGCGCATCCTCGGCGCTCAACTGGGCGGCTGCAAAGTTGTGCCGCGCCGCCAGGGTTTTCCGCAGCGATGCCACGTCCACCAGCGACCAGCTCAGCGACGCCCGCACGTCCGTGAAGCCGAACGGCCCGATCATCGTGGGAAACCCCGGTATGCGCAACCCTTCCGCCGGCAGGTCAACCTGCATCACGGTTTCCTTGCCGCTCGCATCCACTGAGGGCAGCAGCGATTGCAGTTGGCTCAGCCTCTCGCCCCGCGCCGCCGCCGTCTGCGTCCCGCTCAGGATGATTCCAAGGTTTGTCTTCAGTCCCCGCTGGATGGCTTCATCCAGGGAAAGATCGATGGCCTGCGCCGACGCCTCGCCTGCGGTCACGCTGCCATGAAAGCTCGACGCCGTCTGCGCCGTCTGATTCGGAGCCTGCGGCGTCTGCGCCGCCAACAGGCCTGAAGCCAATACCGCAAGGCCTAGAAGACCTGCGTAGGCGCAGGGACGGATCGTGCTCTTTCTTGAATGTTTTGACGAAATCAAGGTTCTTCAACTCACGGCCAGGCGTTACAGCCCGAAAATCTTCGCCCTTCGCCCTTCATGGATGCGGAGAACTGGCTGCAGGGCTCTTCAATCTAGTGTATCGGACTCGCCGCCCCAGCCTGCTGAACTCCCGCGCACAGCTCGGCCCGAGAGCAGAAATCACCGCGCGGCTGAAGCCCTCAATCCGCAGCGAGAGGATAAAGCTAGAGGCTAGAAGCTAGGAGCTACCGGCTAGCCGCCTGCAGCAGTTGCGAGGCCAGCGAACACAGCCCCCGGCGGAAGAACTCCCGCACCGCATCCCCGCTCCATCCGGCCGCCCTTGGGCCCCCGTGCGCCTTCAGCAGCGCAACCGTCTCTGCCGTCGTGAACCCCGCCACCGCTCGCAGCATAAAGATGGTCCGCATCGCAGCCGGCAGGCTCGCCAGCCACGTCCGCACCCGCTCTCGGTCCGGCCCGGCAATCATCCGTTCCAGCTCTTCGCTCGATACGCCGGCCGCATCCATATCGTCGTCCTCGATGCACGTCGCCGCCGGCTCCAGCCCCTCCGGCGCAGCCAGACTCCCCGGACTGCGCTGCTCCAAAATATCCAGAGCCGCCGTGCAAAGCGCCCGCCGGCTGCTCTTCCGCGCCACAACCGGATCGTGGCAGACTGAAACCTCCGCCTTCGCGATCGCAGTCTCCACCAGCCCCACGCTGCCCTCGCCTTCGCCCACCAGCATCGAGGCCAGACTGTACAGCCCGGCGGCGATCAACTCGACGATGTCGTCCATTCCTTCCAGCGCCTGGGCCACCGTCGCATCGTCCTTCGGCTGGCCGTCCAGCAGCCCGCGTACCCGCTTTGAAAAGTCCTGGGCGCCGTCCGCAATCGGCTTGGGAGGAATCAGGCTGTCGCTCGACGTGATCGCTTCCTGGGGCATACAGAAACCTCCTCTTGGGGAATGACTCACTCTTGATCCTCAACCCGCCGCGCCGAGGCGTCAATGCGGGCTTTAGCCCCCGAGGGAATGTAGCCGAACATAATCAGAGGTTCCCTAGCTGACCTTCAGCAGCATGAGTGTGATGTCATCGTGTTGCGGCGTGTTGCCGACAAAGTTCTCGATATCCGTCAGGATGGTGTTCAACAGTACCGGCGGCATCTCGGTCTGATTTGCGTACAGCATTATCATAAAACGCACTTCCCCGTACTCTTCGGATCGGCTATTTTCCGCCTCTGTGACTCCATCGGTGAAGATGATGAGCCAATCGCCGCCTTGCAGCGTGGCCGTTCCCGATTCGTACGGGGCGTTCTCCTGGATTCCTAGCGGGATACCGCCCGCCGGCAAGCGCTCAATGGCTCCCGTCTGGCGGAGCAATATGGGCGGGTTGTGCCCGGCGTTGACGTAGACCAGGCCGCGCGTTGCAGGGTTGTATTCGGCGATGAATGTGGTGGTGAACCGGCGTCCATTCTGGCTGTTGCCGCAAGCGTAGTTGTTCATGCGGCCGGCCAGATCGATTAACGAACTGGAGAAGCCTGCGAGGGTCTTCAGGCTGGCCTGGTAGGTGGCCATCAACATGGCCGCGGGCATGCTCTTGCCTGCCACATCGGCGATGACGATCAGGTACGTGCCGCCGGGCGAAGGCGATGCTGGACGAGGAAAAACGTCGTAGTAGTCTCCAGCCACTGTATTGGCGGGACGAGTGGCAAAGGCGATCTCCAGGCCCGGCACTTGCGGCGGGCCTGGCGGTAACAGCCAGGCCTGGATCTCCTTGGCGATCTGCAGGTCACGCTTCATGACCACGCGGTCTGAGATTTCCAGCACCAGCAGCACAAACAGCAATATGCAGCCCCAAAAGATGCCACTGGTCCAGAAGCCGGTCAGATGCATGCTGGGGAAAAATAAGATCAGTGCAATCAACAGGAGGACGCGACGCGCAGGAGAGAGTTTATCAATGATGGCCCACATAAACAGTTTGGCCATCCTGAAAACATGCCTGACCCTTCCGGTTCCGGGCATGCGGCGAGAATCAATTTCCTGCGAATAAAGCCGGTAACTGGAGCGGGCATCGGCGTGGAACTGGTTCCATAGCTGGCTGAGCGCCATGCCATCGGTGATGTGCCGCCAGAATCTCTTTAAGCCCTTCATGATGGGATAGACCTGAGCATTGAATTTCTCGCCTGCCGGTGGCAAAGCTCCGGTATATTAGGCGAGTTCATACCAACCATGGCGGGATTATACGTCAAACCGGAAGCAATGAACGAAACTTCGCACTGCCCGGTGCCTCAAGACAGAAGACGCCTGGCGGCTTAGGGCCATGAGATCCGTTTCCCACTCGCGAACTGCGCCCTCAACCCGCAACTGACAGGTGAGACGGTTCTCAGGCATGTCCCAATGCGGTTCCGAACGGATGGTCGGCCATCCGGAAATTGACCCGCCGCGCCGGGCGGGTCAATGCGGGCTCGGTGCGGAACGCAGGCCAACTTCAGTGTAGTCAGTGATTCGACCGGCCCCCCGGATTGCGCCTCCCAGGTGCTCGATGAGCGCTTTTGACCAACTCAGAGGGCGCGGCGTGCATAGAATAGGTTCTACATTGGCGGTCGCGTCCCTTAACGGAGTGACTGCACACGGTATCCCGATCGGGCCTTTGCAGTTTGACCGATTGGAAGCTGCCCCGGCCGCCAGATGTACATCCCGAACTCAGGGGAATGTCAGCAAGAATACCGAAGAGGTCATGATGGCAGATCAATCGTCCACGCTGATGCGTCGAGAAGAAGTTGCGGAAGGTACGATGGCCTTTCACTTCGAGAAGCCNNCGACCCACCGGAAACTGACGCCAAGGGAAACACCCGCACATTTTCCATCGCGAGCCCTCCCTTTGCAGACGAGTTAGTATTCACTACACGGATGCGTAATACCGCTTTCAAGCGCTCGCTGAAGAAAGTGCCGTTAACCGCGGAAGTGAAGATAGGCCCAGCCGCAGGCGCCTTCACCTTGCACAAGAATTTGGCAAAGCCAGCCATATTCCTT